>NZ_DASUNH010000098.1:0-5358 GCF_036277275.1 Ideonella sp.
TTCCGCTGCTCTTGAATGCCAGGGCTACGCAGCTCATCGTGCAGGATGTCCTGTGCGATCGTCGGCAGAAGATCGCTCAGCTTCTTTTGGTTTGGTTCGTCCCGATCATCGGAGCCCTCATCGTCTTGGCGGTGCACCGTCGAGCCGAACCGCCATCTCGCCAATACCGTGAAGCCGCAGATCCGGGTGACGACTTCGTGTATTCAGGCCGAATGACCAAGAGCATCAAGGGGGTACTGGATGGCGATGATTGATCAACGCGCCGGCTCCGAGCAGGAGCGTCGCCCGGCTCAGCCAGCAGCTTGCCTGTCAGACTCCAACGCTGTCGACCAATCTGTTGCCGCTCAAGCTTGGACATACGGTTGGGCCATTTGCCGGCATACCGAAGCGCCGATTCAAAGTGCGGGGTACTTTCGGATCTTCGTCGGCAAGCCTGAACAGGTCACGCGCTACGTCCTTCCCCACCTTGATCGCGAGCTCCTTCAGAGACTCGTCTCCACCGAGGCTGGTCCCGGGACTTGGCTCAAGGTCTGCGCCTCGGTGGAGAGTGTGGCTCCCCTGCTCTCGAGCCGCTGGCATATCCATGACCCAGAGTACTTGATGAGCACCAACCTTGGAGGCAGCTCTGACCTGGCCCTCGAGGGCTACCACCTTCACACCGAACAGGTAGGGGCGCTTGCGTTGGCGAAGCTTGTTGCCAACACGGGAGAACTCGCGGCCAGCGGCCAGGCTGCCATTGATGGCGGGTTTGCCACCTTCGATCAAATCGTCACCGCCGAAGCTCACAGAAGGAAGGGGCTGGGCCGATGCATCATGGCCGCGCTGTCCAATTGCGCCCTCGATCTCGGAGCAACGCGGGGCGTTCTGGTAGCAACAGAGGCTGGCGCGGCCCTGTACCAAGCGCTAGGCTGGGCCATGGTCACGCCAGTCACGGCTGCATCGGTTCCGGAGCGCAGTTGATGCCTGGCTCATTCATCGGGTGGACATCCATTGGCGGAGCCTGGCCCACAAGCGATGTGCGATGTCGAGTACGACAAGCCGATCAACCGCGCCGACGCCTGACCCTCCATCAAGGGGCACCCCACCGGCAGGCCGCCTCTTGCGTCGAACGTTAGGTATCGCGAATGCTCAACACAGGTTCACCCGCACGGAAAAATGCAGCCGAGTTTGCCTGGCAACGAGACGACGTCTTCGGCCGCATTGCCTCGCGATACGACGTGCTGTGCGATGTGTTCAGTCTTGGCCTGCACCGGGTTTGGAAACGACGAGTCGCCAAGCGACTCGTCGGCGAAGAATGGAACACGCTTCTGGATGGCGCAACGGGAACCGGAGACATCATTCTCCGCGTCCTGGGCCGGTCTTCTGCCGAAGGGCGAACCATCGTCGCCTCCGATGTGAGCCCAAGGATGCTTGCCATTGCTGAACGTCGCCTCCAGGCGTTTCAGTCGGCAGTTAGTCTCAGGCAACTCGATGCCGAGAACATGCCGTCCGTGCCGAGTCAAAGCGTCGATGCCTATTCAATATCTCTCGGACTCAAGATCTGCAACCGCCACTTGGCGATGCAGGAAGCCCTCAGGGTCTTGAGGCCTGGCGGCAGGTTGGTTATCTTGGAGGCATCCAATATCCGCTGGGGTCTGCTGCATCGTCTCTATCTTGCTTACATGGCTCTGTGCATGCCGGCTTTAGGTTGGCTGGCAACGGGTGGCGACGCCTCCGCGTACAAGTACCTGCTGCAAGGGATTCGAGACTTTCCTACAGCTGAAGAGCTCACTCGGGAGCTCCAGGCCCATGGCTTCGCAGATGTTTCGTTTGAGCGCCTCTCCCTCGGGATCGTCGCAATTCACACCGCTCGCAAACCTTGGCGAGCAGGTATCTAACCCGACCGTCAAAGGGCGCTTGTGGAATTTGGGCGATCGAAGAAGCCGGAACTCACGCATCTGAGCTTCAGGTTCGCCTGCTCACCCGAGCAGCAGCAAGTCGCCGCGGCGTTCCTTCGATGGTGCATGGATCCAGCGCTGCTGCTGGACACGAAGCAGGTCGAACGCTCGCTGAAACGTTGGTCTGCCGGCTGACGTGACTACGCCGCGGACCGCGGCACATGAAGATTGTTCACCGTGACCATTCGGTGCGCAGCGGAGGCGATGATGCCGTCGCTTTGAGAGCCGCTCGCGGTCTCGGAGGGCAGCTCGCCGAACCGGCGGCGGTAGTGCGCCGCGAAGTGGCCCAGGTGGAAGAAGCCGTAGCGCGCTGCCACGTCCGCGACCTTGACCGTCGCCCCGAGGCTGGCGCCGTCGCCGGCCGATGCCTGCAGCTGGGCGCGGACATGGTCGAGGCGAAGCTCGCGCAGCCATGTCATCGGGCTGGTGCCGGTGTGCCGGGCGAACCCTTGTTGCAGCGAGCGCGAGCTGGCACCGGTCAGCGTGCACAGCTCCTCCAGCGTGATCGGCAGTTCCAGATGAGCCCGCAGGATCTCTTGCGCGCGCTTGATGGTGCGCGGCAACACGGTGCCGTTGCCGTCCGACGCGGCGCGACCGCTGCACGACAAGGCCGTTGAATGGTTGTGCGGCAGGCTGAGCAACAACGTGGACAGCAGGTGGTTCTCGGCTTGTTCGGCCAACGCGGGCTGCCCGGCGAAGCCGAGGCCGTTTTCCAGCGCACACTGCAGGTAACCCACCAGGGCGGCCAGGCCGCGCGCCTCCGGGCGGCCCATGTCGACGCCCAGGTCGAACACCAGTGGCTGGCGCAGCGGCGCCTGCAGCAGTGACTCCAGCTTGGCAGAGAGCGCCCGGCGATCGAGCTTCACGATGAGCTGCGGGCTGCCTTCGGCCCAGCGCATGCTCAGCGGCTCGGTGGGCGAAGGGAACGACGCGAGCAACGGATGCGACTCGACGCGCTGGCCACCGCAGCGCACGCTGGCGCCGCCGCGCAAGGGCATCTGCAGCAGAAAGAAGTCGCGCAGGTAGCCGGGCTCGATGCGGACGGCCGCGCCGTACTGGACGTAGTTGATGCTGGCATGCCGGTGCACCGCTGCGCTGTGGTGGCAGGCGTCGAGCCGGCCGCCGTCCAGCGGCGACAACTCGTGCGGGCAGAAGATGCGCGCGACGAACTCGCGGGCCTCGTCCACGTCGTGGCTGTGGAACAGGCGGTGCCGTTCCAGTGGCAGCGGGGGGCGGTCGGCGAGCGAGTGATTCAAGGTCGTCAAACTTCCGGGGCGTTGGGCGCGGCCGCAAGAATGAACGCAGCGACGCGAGAGATCCAGCGTACCGCGCGGCTTGGCGCGAAGCCCTCCCTTGAGCAGTGGCCGGTCCCACCCCTAGGGTGAGGGAGAGGCCGGCAAAACGTGCGCTTGCCGGATGGACCTCGCGCTTTCTGGACGTGCCTGCGCGGTGCGGCTGCCTAAGCTCCGGCCACTTCAATTCACCCCTTCAGGAGACCGTCGTGAACCTTTCTTTCTCACTCCCCGCCCGAGCGCCCCGCCACCTGCTGACGCCGATCGGTGCGGCCGTCGCCCTGGCGCTGACCTTGTCCGCGTCCGTGCAGGCTCAGGTCACTCCCGAGATCGAGCGCCTGACGCGTCAGCTCGAGTTGCAGACGCCCGTGGCCGATGGCCGGGGCGAGCCGATCCAGTCGCCCAGGGACCCTGCCGCCACGGCCGTGCGGCTGCCCGCGCAGATCGAGGTGCTGCAGAACCTGCTGGCTAAAGCCAAGCCTCGCCTGGCGGTCCCGCTGCGCGCGGCACTGGCGTCGGTGGAGACGGCCTGGGCCGCCTATCGCGACGGCAGCGGCGACCAGTCGCTCGGGCACCTCGACGCCACGCTGGCGGCTCTCGGCGATGCGCAGCGCTCGCTCGTGGACGCCATCGCGGTCGCCAACGACAACACCGATGCACGCCTGCGCGATGTGCAGCTGCAGCTCAGCCTGACCTCGCAAAAGGTGGCCCATGACGTGAACGACCAGGCGCGTGCGGTGGGCGTGTCCGAGGGCCGCCTCGACCCGGCGGACGCTCAGCTCGCGCTCGGCGACGCGGCGCTCGCCAGCGGCGACCACGTCGGCGCGGCCGGCCCCTTCGCGCTCGGGCTCTCGCTGTCGGCCAACACCATCGTGTTCGACATCGCCCGTTTCGAGGCCAACATCCACAGTGCCTTCGACAGCCGCTCGGTCGGCAATTCGTACGCGATCTCGCTCGGTGGCCAGTTGCACAGCTCGGGCAAGAGCGGGCTGGCGCGCACGGCGGCCGATGCACCCGCCACGGCGCAATCGCCCACCAAGGAAATGCACGTGGCCAGCGTCAGCAAGTCGTTGACAGCCATCGTGTTGATGAAGCTGCTGGCCGACAAGGGCTTGAGCGCCGACACGCCGATCGCGCCTTACCTGCCGAGCGATTGGGCCAAGGGCGCCGGCGTCGAGCTGCTGACGTTCAAGAGCTTCATGACGCACCAAAGCGGCTTCGACCAGAACGGCGTGAAGGGCTCCGACTACGCCTCGTTGCGCGAGGTGATCGCCAAGCCCGTCGGCTCGACTTCGTTCAACTACAACAACGCCAACTACGGCATGCTGCGCGTGCTGGCCGCGGGCCTGATCGGGATCGACCCGGTGAACTACGCCGAGTTCGACGCCGGCTCGCTGACCGCGGCGGCCTTCATCATCGAGGCCCAGTCGCTCTACAGCGGCATCGGCGTCTCGGTGGACTGCGGGCCCAGCGATGCCAACCCGACGATCCAGTACCGCTTCCCCGACACCGCGAAGGCCGGCTATGCAGAGCCGCCGCGCGGCCTGACCTGCGGCGGCTACGGCTGGCACATCAGTGCGCGCGAAATCGCCAACGTGATGGCCAACCTGCGCTACTCGTCCAACCTGATCCCGGCGGCGTCGTTTGCCGAAATGAAGGCCAAGTACCTCGGCCTGATGGACCCGGCCCGGTTCGGCGGGTTCGTCAATGGCAAGTTCGGCGTCTACCTGGGCCACGGCGGCGATTGGGGCCACGGCAGCGGCGGGCTGGACTCGTGCTACCTGATGTTCCCGATCGTCGTGGAAAGCGCCGTGCTGATCAACTCGAACGGGGGCAGCTACGGCCCCGCGGGCGGCCACCAATGCGCCGCGCTGAAGGACTCGTTCGACAACGCATGGGTGCCGAAGTGAGCTGAGCAGGGCGTGGCGGCGCGGCCGGGCGCGCGTTCATCTCAACGTCGCGCCAGGTGCGCCGCCGTCATCGGCGTGCCGTCGATTCGATGCGCGCGGATGCGGGGTCGAGTCGTCATGACCAGGCCTCGCCTTCGGCATGCAGGGCCATCGCCGCATCCACCCGGGCGAGCTGGGCTTCCCAGAGCCAACGCATCTTCGCCAGCGTGTCTTCCTTCG
>NZ_DASUNH010000099.1:0-16327 GCF_036277275.1 Ideonella sp.
CGCAGGCCGGTCCAGAACTGCGCTCGGCTCGCGTCGCCGGCGCCGGGGAAGAGCTCCTCGACGCGGCGCACGATCGCCTCGCAGCGCACGCGGTTCAGGTCGCGGTCGTAGCCGTTCAACTCCGCCGTGCCGGCGATGCGCAGTTTGTCGCCCAGGCGCGAGAAGACGAGCTTGTATTCGTCATCGGTCAGCGAGACCTGGTGCGCCTTGCTCGCGTCCTTGACCGGCATCGTCACCGAGTAGCCCTTGGCCGGGTAGATCGGCAGCGTGATGCCCAGCGGCCTGGCGAGCAGCGGGCTGAGCGATCCCATCGCCAGCACGTAGGCATCGCCACACAGGCGGTGATAGCAGCCTTGCGCATCGGTGGCCTCGACATGGTCGATGCGGCTGCCGGCTTCACGCAGCGCGGTCACCGTGTGGCTCATCAGGAAGCGTACGCCGGCCGCTTCGCAGCGGCGGGCGAGTTCGTGCACGAAGCGGTTCGCGTCGCCCGATTCGTCGGCCGGGGTGTAGGTGGCGCCGGCCAATTGCGGCCGGATGTGCGCCAGCGCCGGCTCGATGCGCACGGCCTGGTCGGCCGAGATCACGCGCCGGTCGCAGCCGAGTTCACGCATTTGCGCGGTCGGCCCTTCGGCGGCCGCGAACTCCTGCGGGCTGGTGTAGAAGTGCAGGATGCCTTGCGTGCGCTGGTCGTACTCGAGGCCAATGTCGCGCCGCAGTTGCTGCAGCGTGTCGCGGCTGTAGGTGCCCAGCCGCACGATCTGCTCGATGTTGTGGCGCGTGCGGCCGGGGGTGCACTCGCGCAGGAAGCGGAACACCCAGCCCCATTGCCGCGCGTCGGCGCGCAGGCGGAACAGCAGCGGGGCATCTTCCTTGGCCAGCCACTTCAGCACCTTCAGCGGGGCGCTGGGGTTGGCCCAGGGCTCGGCGTGACTGACCGAGATCTGGCCGCCGTTGGCGAAGCTGGTTTCGGCGGCGGGCGCGGCCTGCCGGTCGACGATCGTGACCTCGTGTCCGAGTTGGCGCAGGAAATAGGCGGAAGTGACGCCGAGCAGGCCGGCGCCGAGAACGACCACGTGCATGGTTTCTCCGAAAAGCGAGCGGCACGAAGCCCGATGGATGAGTGCTTCGTGCCTGCCGCTCCCCCTGTCCCCGGTACCTGAGAGATTCGGCCGCCGCGTGACTGCCGCGAGGCCTTGCTCCTTCGGTGCGCTGGTCCCGAACGTGAACGTTAGGCCAGCGGCTCTCCAGACGGCGATTGATCAGTGCAGTACGGAACCTGAGCGTGCATGGGAGTTTGCGCCTTCGGTGGCTGGGTTGACGGGTGTCGAAACCCAGCGCTCTCCTGCAGGGCCGATTGTAGGAGCACGGCGCCTCTGTCTTCGGCCGTGAACTATTCACGGCGAACTGAGCGGGTCGGATGAGTTTGCTCCGGGTTTGCCCGCGGCTGCGTCGAATGTCATGAGGATCGTTGAAGCTTTTGTAGTGGGCAAGCCCATCGGGCGCGTGGACACTGCGGCCTCGGATTCAAGTCCTTACGTTTTTTGCTTGATCGACCTTTCCTTTCTGGAGTTGTGAAGATGACCAAGACGAGCTTCCCGGTGTCCCGCCTGTGTGTCGGCCTGGGCCTGGCCTTTGCGATGATGGGCGCTGCCCAAGCTGCCGACACGACCCGCGTGGTCGTGACCTTCAAGTCCATCCAGGCGGCCAAGATGGCCCGCGCTGCCATCGCCCAGCTGGGCGGCAAGGTGAAGGTCGAGATCGACGGCGAGAACGTCGCCGTCGAACTGCCGAAGGCCGCCGCGATGGCGCTGGCCAAGCACACGTCGATCGCCCGCGTCGAGCAGGATGCGCCGCGCTATCCGCTGTCGCTGACCACGCCGTCGGACGGCAAGCCCTACAAGCTCGGCCAGCTGGTGCCCTACGGCATCGCGCTGACCCAGGCCGACAAGCTGAAGGACACCAACGCCAGCAACCGCAAGATCTGCATCATCGACTCGGGCTATGGCCTGGGTCACGAAGACCTGCAGAACAACGCCAACGTCACCGGTGACGACGACATCGGCGGTGCCGGCCAGTGGTCGGTCGACGGCTCGCACCACGGCACCCACGTCGCCGGCACGATCTCGGCGATCAACAACCTGGACAAGGGCGTGGTCGGCGTGCTGCCGAACAAGCAGATCAAGCTGCACATCATCAAGGTCTTCGGCGACGACGGCGCCTGGGCCTACTCGTCGACGCTGTCGGCCGCTGCGAAGAAGTGCCAGGCTGCCGGTGCCAACGTGATCAGCATGTCGCTCGGCGGCCCGCTGCCGAACGCCACCGAGAAGAACACCTTCACCGCGCTGCAGAACGCAGGCATCCTGTCGATCGCCGCAGCCGGCAACGGTGGCAACACCCAGACCTCGTACCCCGCCGGTTATCTGCCGGTGATGTCGGTGGCCGCGGTGGACGAGCATTCGGCTTGGGCCAGCTTCTCGCAGCGCAACAAGGACGTCGAGATCGCCGGTCCGGGCGTGGGCGTGCTGTCGACCGTGCCGATGGGCACCGGCTCGGAGCCGTCGCTGCAAGTTGGCGGTGTCGACTACGCACCGGGCGCGATGGACGGCTCGCCGCAAGGCAGCGCGACCGCCGCACTGGCCGACTTCGGCCTGGGTGATGCGATCGACAACTCGGTGTCCGGCAAGGTCTGCCTGATCCAGCGCGGCAACATCGCCTTCTCGGAGAAGGTGCTGAACTGCCAGAACTCGGGTGGCGTGGGCGCGGTGGTCTACAACAACGTCGCCGGCGGCTTCGCCGGCACGCTGGGTGGCGTGGCCACCACCATCCCGTCGGTGACCGCTTCGGACACCGAAGGCGCCGCGATGAAGGGCCAGCTCGGCCAGTCGGCCACCGTCGCCGTGCAAGCCACGAGCTACGCCTACTTCGACGGCACCTCGATGGCCACGCCGCACGTCTCGGCCGTCGCTGCCCTGGTGTGGAGCTACCACACCGAGTGCACCGGCGAGCAGATCCGCCAGTCGCTGAACAAGTCCGCCAAGGACCTGGACGTGGCCGGTCGCGATGTCAAGACCGGCTACGGCCTGGTCCAGGCCAAGGCCGCTCACACCCGCATCACCAACCTGGGCTGCGGCAACTGATCAGGGCTTCGGCTCTCAATGAAAGCGGGGCCTTCGGGCCCCGTTTCCTTTTGTGCGGTGATCGGCGCTGCGGCTACTTCGGCGTGCGCCAGGCCAGCCGTGCCAGCGCCAGCAAGGCCGCCACCACCAGCGTGGCCAGCAACGCGGTGCCGACCGCCTGGCCCAGGCGGGCCATCGGGGCGGCCTCTTCGCTGGCGCCGGCCGCCAAGGCCATCACCACCAGCAGCACCGCGGCCAACAAACCCCAGCCCAGCGTGCCGAAGAAGGGCCGCAGCAGCGCCTTCCAATGGGCCAGGCCCAGCGTGCGAACCCGCTGCACCGCATAGGCGCCGACCGGCAGCAGCAACACCGCCGCCAGCACGGCATGCTGTGCGACGAAGGCCAGCGCATTCCAGCCGTTGTGGCCCGCAGCCGCGTCCGCTTGCGCCTGCAGCGCCGTGAACTGGGCCACGCCGGTGGCAATCGCCGTGGCGCCGATCAGGTGCAGCGCCGGCCGGACCAGCGCGGCGCGTGGTCGCGGCGGTGGCGGTTGGGCGCCAGCCCCCAACCGCTCGTCGACGACCTTCAGCAGTCCGGCGAAGCCGGCGTCGTCGGCCGTGCGTGACCAGGTCGACAAGTCGATGGCGTGCAGACCCCCGAAGCCCAACGCGGGCCGGGCCCGATCGATCAGCAGCGGTAGCAGCTTGCCCTGGGTCAACGCCAGATCGGCCTCGTCAGCGACGAAGCGAGAAACCCGCGAGCGCTCCGACCAGACCACCAGCACCAGCGCTGCCGCGTCGAGCTCGGCCTGGAGCTGCAAGCGGAACTCACCACCGACGTCCAGCGCACGGTCCCACCAGACGGCGTGGCCCGCCTCGGTGAGCGCGTGCGCGAGGTCGGCCACGAAGGGCTTGTCTTCGTGGGCATAGGAAATGAACAGGCCGGCCATGGGAAGCGGGCGCGGGGCTCACGGCGGCAGGCGTTCGCCCAGTTGCCCCTGCAGCGCGACACGCAGGTCGAAAGCTGCGCGGCGCAGCCGGGTGTAGCGCTCGGTCAGCTGTTCCAGCTGTGCCAGCTCACCCGGCGTGCCCGGTGGTGGCAGGGCCTTCAGGCGTGCAAGCAGCGTTTGGCGCTCCTGCAGCGCCGACTGCAGCGCCAGGCGGTCTTCGTCGGGCAACGCGACTTCCAGCCGCGTGCCTGGCCGGGCGACGACCGCCTGCACCCGCCCGGCGGCCGCGCTGATCTCGTCGACGTCGGCCACCGCTGCGCGCCACACGCGCTCGCGTTGCGCCGGGGAGTCGAATCGTTCGGCACGTGCGGTCTCGAGGTAGCTGCGCAGGTCGCCGATGAAGACCTGCTGGCGCGGCAGCATGAAGTCCAGGGCCAGGGTCAGCTCCATCAACTGTGCTTGCGCGGCTTCCCGCTCGAGCGGCGGCAGGCCAGACAGGCCCAGACGCTCGACCCGCACCGCAGTGCCCGCCAGCAGGCTTGCGGCGGCACCGAGAAACCGCACCATCGTCGCCAACGTGTCCAGCGCTGTCTCGGCATGCGCCAGGCCCGCAGCGGCCAGCCAGCTCAAGCCGACCACGCAGGCCGCGCGGCGAGTGGGGCAGTGGGCAGTGGCGCTGGCCATGGTGTTTCGCGTCAGTCCACCTCGACGTCGTTCGCCGGCTGGTCGAACAGACGCAGGCCGATGGTCAACAGCACGGTGGCCGGCAGCATCGCCAGCGGGTGCACGACGCCGGCGACGGCCGGCAACACCATCAGGAACAGGCGCAGGCCCCAGCTGTACATCAGCCCGGCGCGTCGCACGTGGTGGGCGGCGGCGCTGTTCAGCTCGGCGCGTTCGGGCCGGTCGACCGGGATCGAGACGATGAAACTGGCATGGCTGTAATGCCGCGTCGACAGGGCCGAGCAGACATACGACGCGAACAGCAGGCCGACCAGCATCGCCTGCAGCAAGGTGTGCAGGGCGTTCTCGCCCGACCAGCGCGACAGGTTTGCGGCCAGTGATGCGCCGGTCATGCTCAAGGCGCCCATCACCGCCAGTGCTGCCGTCGAGGCCGAGATCGACGCAGCCATCAGCGAGTTGCGCAAGGCCTGCACGGCGACGATCTCATGGCCAGGCTTGCCGCTCAGCGACACCACCCAGTGCATGCGCAGCTTCGCGTTCGCATAACGGGCCAAACGCTCGGGCTGGCGCTGGCCGATGCGGTGCACGCGCCATTCGTAGGCCACCAGCAGCAGGACGCTGAGGTTGAAGCTGAGCCAGGGGACGAGGTTGGTCACAGGCAGGCACCGGCGTGGCGACAAGGCGAATCATAGGCGCGTCATGCCGCCGTCATCACATGCTCACGGCCCTGTCATCGCTGCTTGAAAGCATCGCAGGTTCCTCCGCGTTACGAAAGAAAATCGATGCACCGCACACCTCGCCGTTCCCGCCTCGCGCTGGCCAGCGCCGTCGCATTGCCCGCCGTGTTCGCACTGTCCGCCGCCCATGCTGCCGGCACGCTGACCGGCTTTGCCTCGATGCCAGCCGACACATTTGCCCCCGGCCCGACCTCAGGCCAGTTCGCCAGCAGCGCCAACGGCCGCACGCTGCCGCTGGTGGGCAAGCAGCCGGTGCAGGGCTTCTCGGCGGTATTGCCCGGCCCGGTGGACGGCACCTTCCAGGTCATGCCCGACAACGGGTTCGGTGCCAAGACCAATTCGCCCGATACGCTGCTGCGCCTGTACACCGTGCGACCCGAGTTTCGTGTCTGGACCGACACCGGCCTGGCCGGCAGCGCCCGTGTCATCCCGGTCGATCGTGACAGCGGCGCGGGGCTGGATACGTTCGACAGGCGCAGCTACATCACGCTGAACGACAACGAACGCCAGCTCGGCTTTCCGATCGTGGCCGACGGTGCGTTCTATCCCTACGCCGGCAGCGGCCCCGGCAGCGCCGACATTCCGGTCGACGAAGTCATCGCCAGACGCCGGCTGCTGACCGGTGCTGATTTCGACATCGAATCGGTGCGCGTGGACCGCCATGGTCACCTGTGGTTCGGCGACGAGCTCGGGCCGTTCCTGTTGCAGACCAACGCCAAGGGCAAGGTTCTGCGCGCCGAGGTGCCGATGCCGGGCGTGAAGTCACCCGACAGCCCGCACCTGAACGGCGGCACGCCGACCCTGGGCCGCTCGCGCGGCTTCGAGGGGATGGCGATCGATGCGTCGGGCAGGCACCTGTTCACGCTGCTCGAAGGTACGGTGGCGGGTGACCCGGTGGGCAGCTTGCGCATCAATCGCTTCGACATCCGAACGGCGGCCTACACCGGCCAGCAGTGGCTGTACAAGCTGGAGCCGCAGGGCACCAACATCGGCGACATGACGGCGGTCAACGAGCATCAGTT
This sequence comes from Ideonella sp., assembly GCF_036277275.1. Classification (GTDB taxonomy): domain Bacteria; phylum Pseudomonadota; class Gammaproteobacteria; order Burkholderiales; family Burkholderiaceae_C; genus Ideonella. Next base: position 6,512 of record NZ_DASUNH010000099.1, read on the forward strand.
CCTCGTCATCGAGCGCAATGGCACCGAGACGCCGCGCTTCAAGAAGGTCTACTTGGTCGACCTGAACGTCGTCGACAGCGGCGGCTTTGTCAGCAAGACCGAAGTCATCGACCTGATGAACGTGGCCGACCCGCACGACCTGAACCAGGACGGCCAGTCGATGTTCACGTTCCCGTTCGTGACGATCGAGGATGTGCTGGTGCTGGACGCGCACACGCTGCTGGTGATCAACGACAACAACTACCCCGGCAGCAGCCGCGACGAAGGCCAACCCGACCCGACCGAGTTCCTGCGCTTGACGCTGGACGTGGCGCTCCCGGTCGACGACGAGACGCCGCTGCGCTGAGCAGGCATGAAAGGGGGCCGCAGCCGACCTGCGGCGTTGCGGCATCGGCTGCTCGCGCAGTCGGTGCCGCTGCCGTCGAGGCCGGTGCTGCCGGCCGTCAGCCGGCGTTCAACTGCTGCTCCAGCCGGTGCAACACCCGGTAGCAGGGCAGCACCTGGGCCACGCTGGCGTTGGGCTCGCGGCCTTCGCGGATCGCGGCGAAGAACTCGCGGTCCTGCAGCTCGATGCCGTTCATCGAGACGTCGACCTTCGACACGTCGATCTGCTCGTCCTTGCCATTGAACAGGTCGTCGTAGCGGGCGATATAGGTGGCTGTGTCGCCGATGTAGCGGAAGAAGGTGCCCAGTGGGCCCTCGTTGTTGAAGCTTAAGGAGAGCGTGCAGATCGCGCCGTTGGCCGCCTTCAGCTGGATCGACATGTCCATCGCGATGCCGAGCGTCGGGTGGATCGGCCCTTGGATCGCATGGGCCTGCACAACGGGGCTGCCGCACTGGTAGGCGAACAGGTCCACCGTGTGGGCAGCGTGGTGCCACAGCAAATGGTCGGTCCAACTGCGTGGCTGGCCCAGCGCGTTCATGTTGGTGCGGCGGAAGAAGTAGGTCTGCACATCCATCTGTTGAATGTTGAACTCACCAGCCTTGATCTTGTTGTACACGAACTGGTGGCTGGGGTTGAAGCGGCGCGTGTGGCCGCACATCGCCACCAGCCCGGTCTCACGCTGCACCTGAACCACCTCTTCACCGGCAGTCAGCATGTCGCACAACGGGATCTCGACCTGCACATGCTTGCCGGCCTTCAGGCAGGCGATGCTTTGCGCCGCATGCATCTGTGTCGGCGTGCACAGGATCACCGCATCGACCTCGGGCAGGGCCAGGCTGTCGGCCAGCTCCGTGCTGACATGAGGGATGGCGTAGCGCGCGGCGACTTCCTTCGTCTTGTCCAGCTCGCGGCTGACCAGCGACACGACCTCGACGCCATCGATGTTCTTGATGCCGTCCAGGTGCTTGATGCCGAAGGCACCGGCACCGGCCAGTGCCACACGGACCTTGGTATTGCTCATTCAGTTTCTCCTCGGTCAGGGTCGCCCATGGGGCGCCCGCCATTCAAGTCGCTTGCGCGGATCCGGCTTTGCCGGTCCGCTGCAAGAGCCCCCCTTGGGGGGGCAGCCCCCGGAAGGGGGCGTGGGGGCTCAACATTCCTCCAGGATCAGGTGGCCGACGGCCGTGTTCGAGGCGGGCACGTGATAGAAGCGGTGCTTCACGGTCGGCTTCGGGCCGCCATGGATGTCGGCCATCGCGCCGCGGGCGATCAGCCACATCACCAGCTCGATGCCCTCCGAGCCCGCTTCGCGCACGTAGTCGATGTGCGGCACCCTCGACAGGCCTTCGGGGTCTTCGATCAAGCGGTCGAGGAAGGCGTTGTCCCAATCGCGATTGATCAGGCCGGCGCGCGCGCCCTGCAACTGGTGGCTCATGCCTCCGGTGCCCCAGATCTGCACCTTCAGATCGGTGTCGAACGTTTCGATCGCGCGGCGAATCGCCTGGCCCAGCATGAAGCAGCGCCGACCCGATGGCACCGGGTACTGCACCACGTTGACGGCGAACGGGATCACCGGGCAGGGCCAGGCCCCATGGACCGGGTCTTGCGGGCCGCACATCAACGACAGCGGCACCGTCAGGCCGTGGTCCACATCCATCTTGTTGGCGATGGTCAGGTCGAAGTCGTCCTGGATCACGCTTTGCGCGATGTGCGCGGCCAGCTCGGGGTGGCCGATCACGGTGGGCACCGGGCGCGGGCCCCAGCCTTCGTCCGCTGGCCTGAACTCGGCTGCGCAGCCGATCGCGAAGGTCGGGATCAGCTCGAGGCTGAAGGCGCTGGCGTGGTCGTTGTAGACCAGAAAGATGACGTCGGGCTTCTCGTCCTTCAGCCATTGCTTCGAGTAATCGTAGCCCTTGAACACTGGCTGCCAGTACGGATCAGCCGTCTTGCCGAGGTCGAGGGCCGCACCGATGGCCGGCACGTGCGAGGTGTAGACGCTGGCGGTGATCTTGGCGGCCATTACTTCTTCTCTCCGGTCTTTTCGCCGATGTAGCGGTTGCCCTCGGGCGAGCGGCCACCGGCCAGCATCATCGCGGCGTACTCTTCTTGCGTCATGCCGGTCATGCTGGCGGCCATGTACTGGAAGCTCTTGCCGTCGGTGGCACCGATCTTGGCCAGGAAATAGATGTTGCCGCCAGCCGCGATGCAGCGGTTCAGGTCGCGCGTCAGCACGCCCTGCTTCTGCTCTTCGGTCATCGGCCATTCGTCGAGGTAGGCGCGCTCGTCGGCCTTGAAGCGGGTGCGGTTCTCGGGCTTCATCAGCGACATGCAGAACTGGTTCAGCCAATAGCCCTTGCGCGACTGCTCGGCGTCGAAGATGGTCGTGCCGGGCACGTCCAGGTAGGGTTTTTTCAGGGCCATCGTCAGCCTTTCGTTTCTTCAGGCCAATAGAGGCGCATCGGGTTGTCGACCAGCAGTTTCTTCTGCAACTCGGCCGTTGGCGCGATGTGGGGAATGAAGTCGACCAGCAGACCGTCGTCGGGCATGTGGTCTTTCAGGTTCGGATGCGGCCAATCGGTACCCCAGAGGACCCGGTCGGGGAAGGTCTCGACGATGCGGCGGGCAAATGGCAGCACGTCGCGGTAGGCCGCCTGTTCGCCGTTCAGCGCCTTCGGGCCGCTGACCGACAAGCGCTCCGGGCAGCTGACCTTGCTCCAGACGTTCGGGTGCTCGCGCATGAAGCGGACGAAGAGCTCGAACTCGGGCCCGTCGATGGGTTTGCTCACGTCGGGCCGGCCCATGTGGTCGACGACGATGGTGGTGGGCAGTGTGGTGAAGAACCCCCACAGCTCGGGCAGATCGACCGCCTCGAAGTAGATGACGACGTGCCAGCCGAGGGCCGCGATGCGGTTGGCGATTTCCAGCAATTCGTCCTTGGGCGTGAAGTCGACCAGGCGCTTGACGAAGTTGAAGCGAACGCCGCGCACGCCGGCCGCGTGCAACTGTTGCAGATCGTCGTCGGTGATGCTGCGCCGCACGGTGGCCACGCCGCGGGCGCGGCCATTCGAGGCCAGACAGGCATCGACCATCGCGCGGTTGTCCGCGCCGTGGCAGGTGGCTTGCACGATCACGTTGCGGGCGAAACCCAGGTGGTCGCGCAGTGCGAACAGCTGCCGCTTGCCCGCGTCGCAAGGAGTGTACTTGCGCTCGGGTGCGAACGGAAACTCGTCGCCAGGGCCGAACACATGGCAGTGCGCGTCGACGCTGCCCGCTGGCAATTGGAAGCGGGGTTTGGTCGGCCCGACGTACCAGTCCAGCCAGCCCGGGGTCTTGTCGTATGGCATCTCAGTCCTTCTTCTTCGACTGACGGAGGATGCGGTCAGCTTCCGTGCGCCAGTCGGGGCTGCGGCCAAAGCCTGGTGCGCCTGGCGGACCGAAGACGCCGGCATCGGCCAGGTCGGCCACCCAGCCCTGGCGCTCGGCCGTGCCGGCGGCGCTCCACGGTTCGAGGCCCGCTTCGCGCACCGTCTGGGCGACCTCGCGCACCTCTTCGCTGCGACGGCGGCCATGCTCGATCACACGCTGGAAGAAGTAGGCGGCCTGCTTCTCCCAGTCGATGCCGGGGAAGGTCTCGCGCAGCGAGGCGATCACCGCGTCTTCGACGCCGTAGTGGCGGGCGGTCGTGAAGCTCTCGATCACCATCGCCTCGAGGCCCTTGATCATCACGCTGCGGCACATCTTGGTGGCCGAGGCCACGCCGAGCCGTTCGCTCACCACCTTGGCGGCAAAGCCGAGAGCGTCCAGCATCGGGACCAGTGACGCGGCATCCGGCCCGCCCAGCAGCAATGGCACCTTGATGCGGTAGGGCGGCACGCTGGTCATCACGGCGCCCTCCACGTAGCGGCCGCCGGCCGCGTTGATGTGCGTGGCGGCGCGTTGCTTCGCGCCCGGCGAGGCGGAGTTGACATCGAGGAAGAAGGCGCCCGGCCGCAAGGCCGCTGCGCAGGCCTGCGCCACCGGCACCGCCTGGCTGGCGGTGACCGCGCTGACGATCAGGTCGCTGCCAGCGGCCAACTCGGTGTGCGAGGCTGTCAGCTTCACCCCGTGCGCCGACGCATGGCCCATCAGCGGCCCGGCACTCTCGGCATGGCCCAGCTTCAGGTCGCAGGCGCTGACCGCCACACCCTGTGCGCGCAGATCCTCAGCCAGGATGCGGCCCACCTCGCCGTAGCCGACGAGGCCGATATGCCATTGCGTCATGTAGACCCCCACGCCCCCTTCCGGGGCACTACCTTGCAGGCCGCGCCGGGCCAGAGGCCCGGCCCCTTGCCAGGCACGAACAGTCCTCAGGACTGTCCATGTCCGGGCAAGGCCCCCCGAGGGGGGCTCGCGCAGCGGACCGGCAGAGCCGGATCCGCGCACGCCACTTGAAGAGCGGCGGCTGCAAAGCAGCGCCTCGAACGGCGACCATCAGTCCAGCGCCACCTTGGCCCGCTTGATCACATCCGCATACTTCGTCGACTCCGAGGCGATGAACGCATTGAACTGCTCACGCGTCACCGGGAAGGTCTCGTAGCCGAAGGTGGCGTAGCGGTCCTTGATGTCCGGCTCTGCCAGCGCGGCTTCGATGTCTTTCTGGATCTTGTCGGCCACGGCTTTGGGCAGGCCCCTCGGCGCCGCGATCGTCGTCCAGCCGGTCACCTCGTAGCCTGCCGGACCACCGGATTCGGCGACCGTCGGCACATCGGGGAACGTGGGGTGGCGCCTGGGGGCGGTGACGGCGATGAACTTGATCTTGCCCGAGCGTTGCAGCGGGCCGGCGGTGGCCAGCGTGCCGAGCGAGAAGTTCAGCTCGCCGTTGGCGACGCCCGTGTAGAGCATCGACGTTTCCTTGTAGACGATGTGCTGCATCTCGGTGCTGGTCATCGACTCGAGCAGCGCCGAGCCCAGGTGAACCGGGTTGCCGATCGACCATGAGCCGTAGTTCAGCACGCCGGGGCGGGCCTTGGCGTCGGCCACGATGTCACCCACGGTCTTGTACTTGCTGGTCGTGGGCACGCCGACGAAGAAGTAGGTGCGGAACAGCGGCGTGATCGGCTCGAAGTCTTTCACCGGGTCGTACGGCAGCTTCTTGAACAGCGACGGGTAGGCGACCAGGTGCACGTTGTCGAGTTGCAGCAGGTCGGTGCCGTCGGTGGCGCCGCGCTTGAAGGCGTCGATCGCGAGGAAGCCATTGGCGCCCGGCTTGTTTTCAACGATGACCGGCTTGCCCCATTTCTTCTGCAGCTTCTCGGCCAGCACGCGCACGACCGCCTCCGGCCCCGCGCCGGCCGGGAACGGCGTGATGATGCGCACCGGCTTGGCCGGCCAGTCTTCGGCCTGGGCTGGCACCGCGGCGATCAAGGTCGCTGCGGCGGCCAGCGCCACGGCGGCGCGGCGGTTCATGGTTGTCATCGTCTTTGGTCTCCATCCACAACGGGTCGGGCAATCAATCGATGTAGCGCAGCCCGGCCTTCTCGAGCGGCCCACGCATCTGGTACATGTCCAGGCCCAGCACGCCGCTGGCCAGCTTGGCGCGCTTCTCGCCTTCGAAGCTCTCGCGTTTTTCGGCTACGTCGGCGACCTGGCCCGCGATCGCGGCAGGCACGACGACCACGCCGTCGACATCGGCGATCACCACGTCGCCCGGGTTGACGACGGCGCCGGCGCAAACGATGGGCACGTTGACCGAGCCCAGCGTCGCCTTGATCGTGCCTTTGGCGTGGATCGCCTTGCTGAAGACGGGGAAGCCCATCTTCTCGAGTTCGGCCACATCGCGCACGCCGCCGTCGATCACCAGACCTCTGGCGCCGCGGGCCTGGAATGAGGTGGCCAGCAGGTCGCCGAAGAAGCCGTCTTCGTTGTCGGTGGTGCAGGCGGCCACGGCCACGTCACCCGGCTGCAACTGCTCGGCTGCCACGTGCATCATCCAGTTGTCGCCCGGTTGCAGCAGGATCGTGACCGCCGTGCCGCAAGTCTTCGCGCCGGCGTAGACGGGACGCATGTAGGGCTTCATCAGCCCGACGCGACCCATCGCTTCGTGGATGGTGGCGACGCCGAACTGCGAGAGCTTGTCGACTGCGGCCTTGTCGGCGCGCTCGATGCGGCGCTTGACGACGCCGAGCTGGTTCATCGGCAGGTTGCTCATGCTCACAGCCCTTTCTTCTTCAGCGCCGCGTCGAGCCGGGTGAAGACACGCCGCGCATTGCCTTCGTAGACCTGGTGCTTCTGCTCGGAGGTCAGTACCGTAGAGGCTTCGATGTAGCGCTTGGTGTCGTCATAGTTGAAGCCGGTCTCCGGATCGACGCCACGCACCGCGCCGATCATTTCGCTGGCGAACAGGATGTTGTCGACCGGGATCACGGTGGTGAGCAGGTCGATGCCGGGCTGGTGGTAGACGCAGGTGTCGAAGAAGATGTTCTTCAGCAGGTGCTCTTGCAGCAGCGGCTTCTTCAGCTCTTGCGCCAGGCCACGGAACCGGCCCCAGTGGTAGGGCACCGCGCCGCCGCCGTGCGGGATCAGGAACTTCAGCGTCGGGAAGTCCTTGAACAGGTCCGACGTCAGGCACTGCATGAAGGCGGTGGTGTCCGCATTCAGGTAGTGCGCGCCGGTGGTGTGGAAGCACGCGTTGCAGCTGGTGCTCACATGGATCATCGCGGGGATGTCGTACTCGACCATCTTTTCGTAGATCGGGTACCAGTGCCGGTCAGACAGCGGCGGCGAGGTCCAGTGCCCGCCCGACGGATCGGGGTTCAGGTTGATGCCGACGTTGCCGTACTGCTCCACGCACTTGACGAGTTCGGGGATGCAGGTCTTCGGGTCGGCCCCCGGCGATTGCGGCAGCATCGCGGCGGGGATGAAGTGATCCGGGAACAGCTGCGAGACGCGAAAGCACAGCTCGTTGCAGATCGCGGCCCAGGTCGACGAGGTCTCGAAGTCGCCGATGTGGTGGGCCATGAAGCTGGCGCGTGGCGAAAAGATCGTCAGGTCCGAGCCGCGTTGCTTCATCAGCTTCAGCTGGTTTGATTCGATCGTCTCTCGGATGTCGTCGTCGCTGATCTTCAGATCCGAGGCTTTCGGCGTCTTCGACGGGTCTTTCAGTCCGGCGACCTGCAGGTCGCGCCAGGCCCCGAGGGCGGCTGGCGCAGTGGTGTAGTGGCCGTGGACGTCGATGATGAGGCTCATGCTTGAGGCCCTTTCCAGACCGATGCGGGCACCATCACCTCACCGCGCATCAGCAGGCGCGCGGTGCGCAGCAGTGCGGCCTGGGTGACGCTTTGCGGGTTCGCGGGATCGATGGCCAACGAGACGCTGAACTCACCGGTCGGGTGTTCGACCGAGACCTTCTTGGCCAACCCCTTGGGCATCACCGCCACGCCGTCGCAGACCGAGCCTTCGAGCACGCAGGCGGTGCCGACGGTGACCGCGGCGAGCACGCCGATCGCGTCGTGGCACACATGGGGGATGAAGCTGCGCGTGCAGATGGCCCCCCCGTTCACCGGCGGTGCGATCAGCGTCATCTTCGGGTAGTTCTTGCTGCTCACGTCGCCCAGGCCCATGCGGCGGGACACGGTCAGGCGCAGCGCCTCGATCTTCGCTTTCAGGTCGGCATCGGCGTTCAGCTCGGCCACGCTTTCGTAGCCGCTGCGGCCCAGGTCCGTGGCCTTGAAGATCACCAGCGGCATGCCGTTGTCGATGCAGGTCACGTCGAGCGTGAAGGTGGCGAAGCCGGCGCCTTCGACGGTGATGGTGTCGCGCACGCGGCCGGTGGGCAGCAGGCCCGAGCAGACCGAGCCGGCGGTGTCGAGAAAATTGATCGTGATCGGCGCCGCGGTGCCCGGCGCGCCGTCGATGCGCGCGTCGCCTTCGTATTCGACTTGGCCGCCGGGCGTGTGCACGGTGATGTCGCAAGCCATGTCGGTGTTCAGCGTCAACACGCGGAACGTGCTGGTCTCGCCCTGCGCTTTCACTATGCCGGTTTCGAGCGCAAAGGGCACGACGGCGGCGAGCATGTTGCCGCAGTTGGGCGTGGTGTCGACGGTGTTCTTGTCGGGCTGCAATTGCGCGAACAGGAACTCGAGGTCGACGCCGGGGCGGGTGCTGGTCGAGACGATGCCGACCTTGCTGGTCAGCGGGTGGGCGCCGCCCAGGCCGTCGATCTGGCGCTTGTCGGGCGAGCCCATCGCCGCGAGCAACACCTTGTCGCGGGTGGGTGTGTCGGCCGGCAGGTCTGCGGCCCGGAAGAACGGCCCCTTGGAGGTGCCGCCCCGCATCAGCAGGCAGGGAATGGCGGTTTGAGGCATGGCGAGTGTCCGAGGCAGTGGTTTGCATTCTCGGAATTGCCTGCCATGCCGGCTAGGTTCGGTGGGGACTAGCAGCTATCTTTGTTTGGCATGGATACGGTCAGGTCGCTGGCGGCTTGCCGAGGGTGGCGAGGCGGCCAATCGGGACGGGCCTGGGCTCACGTTAGACGCTCACCCAAACCCATCCCGATCGTCCGCTGGGCACCCACGGCGGCGCGCGAAGGCGTGCCAGGATCAATCAGGTGGGTACGCGAACGCGCTGCCGAGACGCGTCCAGCGGTGCGAATCTCCCGGCTGCCTAAGCCGTCAGCAAACCCTTGCGCTCAATGAACGCCACGACCTCCGCCAATCCGGTCTTCGTCTTCAGATTCGTCATCACGAACGGCTTCACACCCCGCATCCGTTTCGTATCCGCCTCCATCACCGACAGATCAGCCCCCACGTAGGGTGCCAGGTCGGTCTTGTTGATGACGAACAGGTCGCTCTTGGTGATGCCGGGGCCACCCTTGCGCGGGATCTTCTCGCCCGCCGCCACGTCGATCACGTAGATCGTCAGGTCGCTCAACTCGGGGCTGAAGGTGGCTGCGAGGTTGTCGCCGCCGGACTCGATGAAGACGATGTCGGCGTCGGGGAAGCGGTCGAGCATGCGGTCGACCGCTTCGAGGTTGATCGATGCGTCTTCGCGGATGGCCGTGTGCGGGCAGCCGCCGGTTTCGACGCCCATGATCCGCTCCGGCGCCAGCGCGCCGGCGACCGTCAGCAGGCGCTGGTCTTCCTTGGTGTAGATGTCGTTGGTGACGACCACCAGGTCCCAGCGTTCGCGCATGGTCTTGCACAGCATCTCGACCAGGGTGGTCTTGCCCGAGCCGACCGGGCCGCCGACGCCGACGCGCAAGGGAGGCAGGGGCTTGGTGCGGCGGGGCAGGGCAGTGTTCATGGCGGCGGGGCGAATGGCGGCGGATTGCCGCGCCATCATGGCATGCACGTCGCGTGCCCGGAGACCAGGGCGGGTGTGCGGCGGCGGGCCACTCCCGGGTGAGGGAGGGGGCACCGGAGGCGGCCATGCCGTCCGCACGAGAAGCATCGTCC
>NZ_DASUNH010000100.1:0-17531 GCF_036277275.1 Ideonella sp.
CGCTGCCCATCGTGGTGGTGTGGCAGCGCGTTTGAATGGCCATCCGGGTGTTTCAACGAACGCGCTGCCTGGCTACCATGGGTGGCTGGCGGGGTGAGGGGTACCCCACTGATGAACGTCTAACGAGTTAGTGGGGTACCCCTCTCACCCCGCCTCGTCGTCGCCGCGCAGGCAGACCTTCGATACGCTCAGTGTCGGAAGTGGCGCGTGCCCGTCAGCACCATCGCGATGCCGCGCTCATCGGCGGCGGCGATCACCTCGTCGTCACGCATCGAGCCACCCGGGTGGATCACGCAGCTCGCACCGGCATCCACCACCACATCCAAGCCGTCGCGGAACGGGAAGAAGGCGTCGCTCGCGACAGCCGTGTCTTGCAGCGTCAGACCAGCGTGACCGGCCTTGATGCTGGCGATGCGTGCCGAGTCGAGGCGGCTCATCTGGCCGGCGCCGACACCCATCGTCATGCCGTCCTTGCAGAAGACGATCGCGTTGCTCTTGACGAAGCGGGCGACGGTCCAGGCGAAGCGCAGGTCCGCCAGCTGTTGCGGCGTGGGCTGCTTCTTCGTGACGACCTTCAGCTCGCCGACGATGTCGATGTTGTCGGCCGATTGCAGCAGCATGCCGCCACCGACGCGCTTGAAGTCCAGCGGGTTCGACAGCTGGCTGATCGGTACCTCGAGCAGGCGCACGTTGGTCTTGCTCGCATACGCCGTGCGCGCGGCCGGCGTGATCGCCGGTGCGATGGCAACCTCGACGAAGTGCTTGCGGGCGTTGATCGCTTCGACGACGTCCGCATCGAGCGGACGGTTGAAGGCGATGATGCCGCCGAAGGCCGAGGTCGGGTCGGTCTTGAAGGCCTTCTCGTAGGCTTCGAGCAGCGTCGCGCCCACCGCCACGCCACACGGGTTGGCGTGCTTGACGATCACGCAGGCCGGCTGGTCGAAGGCCTTCACGCACTCCCACGCCGCGTCGGCGTCGGCGATGTTGTTGAAGCTGAGTTCCTTGCCCTGGATCTGCTGCCACTGCGCCAGCGTGCCCTCGGCCGGCTGGGCTTCGCGGTAGAACGCGGCTGACTGGTGCGGGTTCTCGCCGTAACGCATGCCCTGCACCTTGTGCAGCTGCAGGTTGAAGACCTGCGGGTACTCGACCCTGGCCGGCACGGCTTCGGTCTTGTCTTCCGAGCCGGCTTCGAGCGCGGTGAGGTAGTTGGTGATCATGCCGTCGTAGGCGGCCGTGTGGGCGAACACCTTCTTGGCCAGCATGAACTTGGTGGCACGCTTCAGGCCGCCCGATTGCAGCTCGCCCAGCACCTGCGGGTAGTCGGTCGGGTCGATCACGACGCCGACGTCCTGCCAGTTCTTCGCCGCGGCGCGCAGCATCGCCGGGCCGCCGATGTCGATGTTCTCGATCGCGTCTTCGAGCGTGCAATCGGCCTTGGCGGTGGCCTTGGCGAACGGGTACAGGTTGATGATCAGCAGATCGATGGTGCCGATCCCGTGTTCCTTCAGCGCCGCCATGTGCGCCGGCACATCGCGACGCGCCAGCAGGCCGCCGTGCACGCGCGGGTGCAGCGTTTTCACGCGGCCATCGAGCATCTCTGGGAAGCCCGTGATCTCGGAGACTTCCGTCACCGGCAGGCCGCTGTCGGCCAGCAGCTTCGCGGTGCCGCCGGTCGACAGCAGCTTGATGCCCTGCGCGTGCAATGCGCGGGCGAAGTCGACGATGCCGGTCTTGTCGGAGACCGAGAGCAGGGCGGTGAGGTCAGCCATGGTGGTGCGTCAGTAGGAGAACGAAGGATCCAATCGGCCCGCGCGCAGCGTCGGGCCTCATCAAGTGGCGTGCGCGGATCCGGCTTTGCCGGTCCGCTGCGCGAGCCCCTTGGGGGGCCGAGCCCGGACATGAACAGTCCTGAGGACTGTTCGTGCCTGGCGAGGGGCCGGGCCTCTGGCCCGGCGCGGCCAGCAAGGCAGCCCCGGGAGGGGTGTGGGGGCTTCATTTGATCAGCTTGTGTTCGACAAGCTTGCGGCGCAGCGTGTTGCGGTTGATGCCCAGCCACTCGGCGGCTTTGCTCTGGTTGCCCTCGGCCTGGCGCATCACGACGTCGAGCAGCGGCTTCTCGACGGTCAGGATGACCATGTCGTGCAGCGAATGCGGTTCTTCACCGTTCAAGTCCTTGAAATACTGGGTCAGCGTCTCACGGACGCAGTCTTCGATGTTCTTCTTGCTCATGAAAAAGGAAGGCCCGCCTTGCGGCGGGCTCCGGCAAAACGGCGCTCAGGCGAGCAGGGCGATCTGATCCTGGTTGGCGGCGGCGTCAGCCACCACCGGCAGGCGGTCGTGTTGGTCGGCCAGGTGGTCGAAAAAAGTCGTCACGGCGCGCAGCTGGGCCGCTGCGTCGTCCAGGGTGTTCATCACGGCGCGAAAGGCCTCGCCGCCGGGCAGCGCCCGCACGGCCCAGCCGATGTGCTTGCGGGCGCTGCGCACGCCGGTCTCTTCGCCGTACAACGTGTAGTGGTCGGCCAGGTGCTCGGTCAGCCAGCGCTGAACGTCGCGGGTGGCCGGCGGCACCGGCCGTTCACCGTGCTGCAGGTAGTGGGCGATCTCGTCGAAGATCCACGGCCGGCCTTGCGCGGCGCGGCCGATCATCACGGCGTCGGCGCCGGTGGCGCGCAACACCTCGGCGGCGCGCTCGGGGGTGTCGATGTCGCCGTTGGCCACCACCGGGATGCGCAGTGCGGCCTTGATCGCGGTCACCGTCTCATGCTCGGCCTGGCCGCCGTAGCCTTGTTCGCGGGTGCGGCCATGCACGGTCACCAGCGCGACGCCGGCGCTCTCGGCCGCGCGCGCCAGTGACAGCGCGTTGCGCACCTCGGCGCACCAGCCGGTGCGCATCTTCAGCGAGACCGGCACGCCGTGCGATGCACAGGCAGCGACCACCGCTTCGATGATGGCCAGCGCGCCCGGCTCGTCGCGCATCAGCGCGGAGCCGGCCCACTTGTTGCACACCTTCTTGGCCGGGCAGCCCATGTTGATGTCGATGATCTGCGCGCCGCGGTCGATGTTGTAGGCGGCGGCCTCGGCCATCATCGCGGCGTCGGTGCCGGCGATCTGCACCGCAATGGGACCAGGCTCGCCGTCGTGGTTGGCGCGGCGCGAGGTCTTCAGCGACTGCCACAGGTCCTTGCGCGAAGTCACCATCTCGCTCACCGCGTAACCCGCGCCGAGCCGCTTGCACAGCTGGCGAAACGGCCGGTCGGTCACCCCGGCCATCGGCGCGACGAACAGGTTGTTCGCCAGCTCGTAGGGGCCGATTCGCAGGGGACGCAGCAGCGGTTGAAGAAGGGGCGACGGCGGCATGGGCTGCTCAAAAAGGAGGCAGGATTCTACCTGTCCCGGCCCACGGCCCGGGGGCTGAGATGGCTTACTTGGCGGTCTGCTTGCGCCAGAGCTGGATGCCTCGGTCGACGAAGCCACCCATCGCCTTCTCGCGGTTGAGCTTGTACAGCGCGCGGGCGATGCGGCCACGCATGTCAGGCGTGTTGCAGGGAGATCGGTACGACAGCGTCAGGTACAGGTTCTCGCGCGCCACCGGCTCGCCGAGCATCTTCACGTCGCTGATGTTGCGGCGGGCCAGGAAGGCCTGGCCGGGGCTGTCTTCGTAGACGAGGTAGTCTGCCCGGCCGGCCTGCACGATCTGGATCGCCTGCTCCAGGCTCGCGACCTGGTTGATGCGCAGCTTTTCTTTGGCGTAGCGGTCGAATTCTTCGCCGAAGCTGTTGTTGATCACCGTCACACCTTGCAGGCCTACCAGGTCGGGCCAGCGGCGGAACTTCAGGTTCTGGTTGTCGCCGCGGGTCCAGATCACCGAGCGGGTCTCGTGGAACGCCGGGTGGAAGTAGTCCATGTACTCGGTGCGCGGCTGGGTGAAGAAGGCGCCGGCGATCAGGTCCACATGGCCAAGCCGGGTCTCTTCCTGCACCCGACCCCACGGGCCGCTGTACTGCACCTCGATCGGCACGCCGATCTCTTTGGCCAGCCACTGCATCAGCTCGGCGTTGGCGCCGATCAGGCGGCTCTCGTTGTCGGGGTCTCGCCACAGGAACGGCGGGTACTCCGGGTTGCCGGAGGCGGTGATCTGCGTGCAGCCCGCGTCGGCGGCCTGCACGGGGTACGCCAGCAACAGCCCCAGCCAGAGGCCGGCCGCCATGGCGCGGCGGGCGTTTGTTCTCGGGTGACGAACGAAAGCGGCAATCTGCGGCATGGTGCGTCGTATCGAGTGGAGGGGCGGGGCAACAGCATGCCCGCGCCGGCTGACACCGGGCTGATGTCATGGGGCGGGACGAGTTGGGCAAGACACTGTTGCACGGGTTCGGCGCATCGGTCCCCCGGGCCTTCCATAATGCGCCGGCATGGAAGCAGGCATTGCGTCATGGGTGAACAGCCTGTTGGCGGCGCTGGCGGTGCCGCGCCTGGGCCTCAGCGCCGTCTTCATCATTGCGGTGATCTCGGCCACGCTGTTGCCGCTGGGCTCGGAATTCGCGGTGATCGGGCTGGTCAAGCTCGATGCCGGGCTTTTCTGGCCGGCGGTGCTGGTGGCCACGGCGGGCAACACCGTTGGTGGGGCCATCACTTGGTGGATGGGTTACGGCGCCGAAAAGGCCTATGAGCATGTGGCCCACCGCCGCCCGCATGAGGTCAAGGCCCTGCAGTGGCTGCATCGTTTTGGCGCCAAGGCCTGCCTGCTGAGCTGGTTGCCAGTGGTGGGCGACCCGCTGTGTGCGGTGGCCGGCTGGCTGAAGCTGCCGTTCTGGCCTTGCGTGCTCTACATGGCGATCGGCAAGTTCGGCCGTTACCTGACGATGACGGCCGCTTTGCTGTGGTGGTTTCCGGGCGAGATCACGCTGTAGTGCCACCCCGGCTTGCGGGGTACTGCAAACCCGCCCCCAAGGGGTTGCGCGGTCGGACGCTCGGGTGCGGCCCGGCGCTGGCCGCGCCCGCTCCGTTCGTCGCCCGCGGGACATCCAGGAGTCTGGGCGTCTGCCGCCCAGACTCCTGGAACTTCAGAACTTGAAGTTGCCGTCGTTCTGCGTCTTGGCGTTGCCCTTGGCGCAGGTCGTGACTTCACGGTTGCCGCTGGCGGTGGCCTGGTTGCTCTCCCAGACCGCGGTCGCGCCGTTCCACTTCACGTACTTGTACTGGAGCGCCGTCTTGGCCGGCAGGGCGACCGTGCCTTTCCATGTCGCATTGGCGCCCGAACCCACGATCGTCAGCGCAAAGCCCTGCGATGGGGTCCAGTTGCCAAGCTTGGTCTGGTTGCCGACGACGTACAGCCTCTCGCCCCAGCTGGTGTTGGCGTTGGCGATCTTGAAGGTCATCGCGCACGTGCCGCCGTTGCCACCACCGCCAACCTTCTGGCCGGTGTAGATGACGACCGCCGGGACACCGCTGCCCCCATCGTTGGCCGCCACGGTGATCGTGGCATTGCCGCTTGCATCCACGGTCACCGTGCCGCCGGTGCAGCTGGCGCCGTCTGCCGCCAACGTGCCTTGCACCACGTTGCAGTAGGTGCCCGCGGGCAGCGTGGTGGCAAAGGTCTTGGTCCACACGCTGCCGCTGTTGTTCAGTGCAACGAAGCCGACGTTGCCGCGGTTGAACGAGACCTGGTTGCCGTTGTTGCCGATCGCCCAGTTCTGCTGCGGCTGCCCACTCACCGCCGAGCGGAACTTGACGATGTTGGAGATGTCGCTCCAGCGGTGCACGAAGTCCCAGATCACGTTGATCTGCGGCGCGCCGTTCTCGTAGGGGCTGGCGGTTGGCCGGTCGGCGTCTGCGTTCGTGAAGCGAAAGCCCGAGTGCAGCTGCGCCTCACCGTAGCCCTGGGCCAGCATGAAGATGTTGGCCAGGTCGAAGCGCTTGGTGCCGTTGGTGTCGTTGATCGCGCCGGTGTGGTTGGCGGTGTTCAGCGAGCTGCCGTTGCGTTCAGTGTCCCAGTTGTTGACGAAGACCGTTGCGAACTGCGGCTGCACGAAGCCCCACGAGCCGCCCCAGTTGCCCCAGCTGCCCATGATCGACGGGATGGCCGACAGCGTCAGCCCGTTGTTGCCGCGGAAGACGTCGCGCATCGCGTAGGTGAACTGGAACTCGTTCACCGTGCCGACACTGAAGTAGTCCGAACGGGTCACGCCGCCGTCGGGGATGATCTCTTGTGTGACCCAGATCGGCTCTCCGGCCTTGGTCAGCGGGTGGGTCGACTTGACGGTGTTCAGTATGTTCAGCAGTGCCGACGCGGGCATGTGCTTGGCCGCATCGATGCGAAAGCCGTCGACGCCCATGGTCAGCAGCGTACGCAGGTAGTTGACGATCTGGCCCTGCACATAGCTGCTCTCGGTGGCCAGGTCGGGCAGACCGCCCATGCGGCAGTTCATCACCCGGTCGCGCGTATCGGGGCTGTTGTAGTCGCTTTGCTGGATGTCGCAGCGGCCGTGGAAATCAGCGGCGCTGAAGAACGGGAAGCTGAGTGTGTCGGCATTCCAGGTCGAGCCGTCGGTGGCGGTGCCGGAGCCGTCGGCCATCTGGTTGACCACGATGTCGGCGTAGACCCGCACGCCCGCGGCGTGGCAGGTGTCGATCATCGTCTGCAGCTGCGTGGCGTTGCCCATGCGGCTGGTCAACGCCACGTAGTTGACCGGCTGGTAGACGCCCCACCAGCCGTTGGCGTTCTTCGAGGCGCCAGGTGGCGAGATCTGCACCGCGCCATAACCTTGCGGGCCCAGCCACTGGGTGCATTCGGTCGCGATGTCGTTCCAGCTCCATTCGAACATCTGGACCGAGGTGTCGCGGGGGTTCAGTGCTGCATGGCTGCTGACGGCTGTCAGCGCGGCCATGCAGGCGGTGGCCAAGAGGGGGGCGAGTCGTCTCCGGTTGTTGTTCATGCTTGTCTAACTCGATGGGTGGGGGAATGCCAGTGGCCAAAGCCACTGCGGCAACGCCGGTGAGTGACCGCCAATGGCGGCCGGTGTCTCCTTTCAGGCTGGGGTTCGAGGGCCGAGGCAAGGCTTCGAGAGTTGGTCACCCATGTAAGCGGGCGTTGCGCAAAGGCACTGATTGGGTTGATGCTGGGATCGAAATCTTTCCGGCCAAAGATGTAGTTTCAGTACACCACCTTGAGGGCGCCAAGTGGATTGCCCCTAGGAAGTCGCCCCTGTTGGCCTGGTCAAGGTAACTTCGTGCAACGATCTCACGTAGTTTTCATGTAGTTTTGATACTTTGATGGATTCGGATCTCACAGGTGCGAGCATCGACGGCACCTCCACGCCATCCCCCATGAGGGGGTGCCGGTGGGGCATTTCGGGCGTCGCATTCGCCCCACAATCGGGCCACGACCCGTTGTTTGAGAGACCGGTGCCGGCCACCCTGGCCCCGGTGCACCTGATGCCACCAGCCACCCCGCAGTACGACGCGCTGACCGATCGCTTCACCCGCATCCATCGGTTTGCGCATTTGCAGAACATCGCCCATTGGGACCAGCAGGCGAACATGCCGTCGCGCGGCAACGAGGCCCGATCGGCCGCGTTGGCCGAGTTGGCGGGCCTGTTGCACCGACTGCGCACTGATCCGGCGCTTGGCAGCAGCCTGGACGAGGCCGGCAGCGAGGGGCTCGACGAGGCGCAGAAGGCCAACCTGCGCGAAATCCGCCGCCAATGGGACGCGGCCACTTCGTTGCCAGAAGCGCTGGTCGAGCGCCGCTCACTCGCGACCTCGCGTTGCGAGCACGCGTGGCGAAGCCAGCGGCCGGCCAACGACTGGGCCGGCTTCCTGCCCAACCTGAAAGAAGTGCTGGCGATCTACCGCGAAGTCGCCCAGCGGCTGGCCGAGCGCTCGGGCATGACGCCTTACGACGCGCTGATGGATCAATACGAACCCGGCATGACGACCGTCAAGGTGCGCCAGGTCTTCGGTGACGTGCGCGCCTGGTTGCCTGACCTGATCCGCCGCGTGAGCGAGAAGCAGGCCCGCGAGCCGGTGCTGCAGCCGCACGGGCCGTTCGCGCTCGATGCGCAGCGAGCGTTGTGCGAGCGTGTGATGCAGCTGCTGCAGTTCGACTTCAGCGCCGGCCGGCTCGATGTCAGCGCGCACCCGTTCTCGGGTGGCGTGCCGGAGGACGTGCGGCTGACCACGCGCTTTCGCGAAGACGACTTCCTGCAAAGCCTGATGGGCACGATCCACGAGACCGGCCATGGCCGCTACGAGCAGAACCTGCCACGTGCGCTGCTGGGCCAGCCGGTGGCCGAGGCCCGCTCGATGGCTCTGCACGAAAGCCAGAGCCTGGCCTTCGAGATGCAGCTCGGCGGCCATCCCGGCGTGGCGCGGTTGTTGTCGCCGATGCTGGTCGAGGCCTTCGGCGACCAGGCCGCCTTCATGCCGGGCAACCTGCACCGGCTGCTGACGCGTGTGAAGCCGGGCTTCATCCGTGTCGATGCCGACGAAGTGACCTACCCGGCACACGTGATGCTGCGCTTCGACATCGAGCGCGCGCTGATCGAAGGCGAGGTCGAGGCCGAAGACATTCCGGCGTTGTGGGACGCCGCGATGATGGAGCTGCTCGGCATCGACACCCGCGGCAACTTCACCGACGGCCCGATGCAGGACGTGCACTGGGCCGAGGGCCTGTTCGGCTACTTTCCCTGCTACTCGCTGGGTGCGATGTACGCCGCGCAGTGGTTCGCCGCGATGCGCCGTGCGATGCCCGACCTGGACGCGCGTATCAACGATGGCGAGCTGGGTGACGTTTTCGGCTGGCTCAACGCGAACATCTGGAGCCAGGGCAGCCGCTGGACCACCGACGAGCTGGCGGTGCGTGCGAGTGGCGAAACACTGAACCCTGCGCACTTCAAGGCGCACCTCGAGTCCCGGTATTTGTAAGCCCCCACGCTCCCTCCGGTCGCTGCCTTGCAGGCCGCGCCGGGCCAGAGGCCCGGCCCCTCGCCAGGCACGAACAGTCCTCAGGACTGCTCATGTCCGGGCTCGGCCCCCCCGAAGGGGCTCGCGCAGCGGACCGGCGGAGCCGCCGGCTCCGAGCACGCCACTTGACGAAGAGCGGCGCTGCGCGCGCTCTCGAATGCCAAGCTATGTCGCCGGCATGGCGGCCAGCGCCGCTTCCAGCTGGTCGAGCACCTGGTGCGTGCGTTCGGTCAAGTGATTGCCCGAGCGGCGCAAGGCCAGCTTGGGCAGCAACCGGCGTTCGCGGAACAGCGAGTCCAGGTCCATCGGCACGCGGTGTTCGCTGAAGACCAGCGCCAGCTCGGCGCAGCGACTGCGCAGCCAGCGGCGCGTCTGCTGGTAGGCGTGCTCGGCCAGTTCGCGCCGCAGCGTGTAGCTGAAGGTGCCGGCGCGGAACATCTGCGGGTCGTGGCGGTCGGGCTCGATCAGCACGATGTCGCACTCGGGGTGGCTGTGGGCATAGCCCTTCAAGCCCAGCTCCAGGCGCGAATGGATCAGCGAGCGGAAGGTCTGGCTCAGCACCGCCGGCAGGCCCACCGAGGCCAGGTGGGGGATCTTGCCGTCGTGTGAAGCAGGCGCGGCATGGTTCGCGCGCAAGGACGCATCGAATGGCACCAGCGGGTTCAGGCAGATGAGCAGATCCTGGCCTTGGTCCAGCAGCACCGAGGCGTGGATCGTCTTCTTGAGCGCGCCATCGACATAGTGCCGGCCGTCGATCGCCACCGGCGGGTACAGCCCCGGCAGCGCGGCACTGGCGATCACTGCGCGGGCGATCGGCGTCGAGTCCCAGCCGGGCAGGCCGAAGGGGGCTGCTTCACCCGTGTCCAGGTCGGTGGCCACCACCACCAGTGGGCGGCGCAACTGGCGGAAGTCGTTGCTGCGGCCGGGGGCGGAGAACACACGCTCCAGCTGCGCCTGCATCGCGCGGTTGTCGAACAGGCCATTGGGCAGCGCGCCGCCAAGCAGGCCCAACGCATTGACCCAAGGCAGCTTGCCGGCGGCGACCTGCCAGGCTGCATCGGCTGCCAACGATGGAAGGCGATGCAAGCGGCGGCGGTATTCGCGCCAGGCCGGTTGGGTGAAAAGGCGGGGGTCGATCAGGTCATCGGCGCCGCCATCGCTTTCGATGAAGGCGGCACACATCTGGCGCGGCGTCATGCCGTTGGCCAGGCCAGCGGCGATGAAGGCGCCGGCGGACACGCCGATGTAGGCGTTCAGGTCGGTGAAGTCCAGGCCCGGCAGGACCTCTTCAAGTGCGCACAGCGCGCCGATCTCGTGGATCGCCCCGAGAGGGCCGCCGCCGGCCAGCGCCAGCGCGATGCGAGGGCGGCCGGGGGCCGATGGGCGGCGGGGGCTCAAAGACAAGAACTTCTCGCATGCGGGGCGCAGCCGTCACGGCGGCGCCCCTAAAGGGCATCAGGCCGCAGCGGCCTCGGTGCTCTTGGCGGCGGCCTTCCTGGCAGCAGCCTTGCGCGGGGCGGCAGCCTTCTTGGCCGGGGCAGCTTTCTTCGCGACCGGCTTCTTGGCAGCGGCCTTCGGTGCGGCGGCGCCGTTGGCCTTGCTCACGGCGGCCTTCTTCGCCGGAGCGACCTTGCCGCCCAGCTTGGCGACGGCGCCGGCCAGCGCATCGACGCGCTCGGTCAGCGCGGCCACGTCCTTGGCGGTCGGTACGCCCAGCTTGCTCAGCGCCTTGGCGGTGCGGGCTTCGAAGATCGATTCCAGCTTGTCCCACGAGGCGCCGGCCTTGTTGGTGACTTCACCGGCCATCGCGCTGACCTTGCCGGTCACCTCGCCGATGCGCTCTTCGGCCACGGCCTGCGTCTTGCGCTGCAGGCTGACACCTTCCTTGACCAGGGCTTCGAAGACCTTGGTGCCTTCTTCCTGGGCCTTGGCGAAGGCACCCATGCCAGCCAGCCAGATCTGCTGAGCCGAGGCTTTCACCGCACCGGCGAGCTGGCTGTCCAGCAGGCCCGCGGGGGAGGCCGACTTTTGCTCAGCCATCTTCTTCAGCTTCTTGACCATGGTGGGGATCCTCTTTCCAGTTCAGGGTTGGCGACAAAACGTCAGGGCGGACGGGCCACCCTCTTCAGCACATGTGGCTCGGCCACTTTGCTTGAACCCCCGCGTGGAGGCGGGCCGGGAATGTCCCGGCCTCGGGGGCAATCAGAAAACCCAGTGTAGAAGCCGGTTTTCGAGGTGGCATCCTAAAACGCTAGGTGCGCGCGCCTATCTCGGGTAAGCGCGAAAGCTCCCCCGGACCGCGCGGGCCAAAATCCGCGCGAACATACCCCTTCCCGAATCCCAATTCACCCAGGAGGCTTCATGCAGTATTTCGTCACCGGCGCCACCGGCTTCATTGGCAAGCGTCTCGTCAAGAAACTGCTCGCGCGCCGGGGCTCGACGGTGTATTTCCTGGTCCGCCCCGGCAGCGAGGGCAAGGTGTCCGGCCTGCTGGAGGACTGGGGCGTGTCCAAGGCCCGCGCGATTGCCGTCAG
Source organism: Ideonella sp. (assembly GCF_036277275.1). Classification (GTDB taxonomy): domain Bacteria; phylum Pseudomonadota; class Gammaproteobacteria; order Burkholderiales; family Burkholderiaceae_C; genus Ideonella. The sequence goes on from NZ_DASUNH010000100.1 coordinate 11,496, forward strand.
CGGGGACCTGACGTCGAAGAAGCTGGGCGTGGCGGCCGACGTGATCAAGCAGCTGAAGGGCCAGATCGACGCGGTCTACCACCTGGCGGCCGTCTACGACCTGTCGGCCGATGAAGAGAGCCAGGTGCAGGTCAACATCGAGGGCACCCGCAATGTCGTCGAGTTCGCCAAGGCGATCGACGCGGGCCATCTGCACCATGTCAGCTCGATCGCGGCCGCCGGCCTGTACGAAGGTGTGTTCCGCGAGGACATGTTCGAAGAGGCCGAGGGGCTGGACCATCCGTATTTCATGACCAAGCACGAGTCCGAGAAGATCGTGCGCAAGGAAAGCAAGGTGCCGTGGACGGTGTACCGGCCGGCGATGGTCGTCGGCGATTCGACCACCGGCGAGATGGACAAGATCGACGGGCCGTACTATTTCTTCAAGCTGATCCAGCGCATGCGCCAGCTGCTGCCGCCGTGGATGCCGGCGGTCGGCCTCGAAGGCGGGCGGATCAACATCGTGCCGGTCGATTTCGTCGTCGATGCGCTCGACCACATCAGCCACTCGAAGGCCGCGACCAAGGGCAAGTGTTTCCACCTGGTGGATCCTGTGGGCTATCGCGTCGGCGACGTGCTGGACATCTTCTCGAAGGCTGCCCATGCGCCGAAGATGAATCTGTTCATCAACGCAGCGCTGCTGGGCTTCATCCCGAAGAGCGTCAAGAAGGGTTTGATGGCGGTCGCGCCGGTGCGCCGCGTGCGCAATGCGATCATGAAAGACCTCGGGCTGCCCGAAGACATCCTGACCTTCATCAACTACCCGACACGCTACGACTGCCGCGAGACGCTGGCGGCGCTGAAGGGCTCGGGCATCGAGTGTCCGAAGCTGGACGACTACGCCTGGCGCCTGTGGGACTACTGGGAGCGCCACCTCGATCCCGACCTGCTGATCGACCGCTCGCTGCGCGGCACGGTGGGCGGCAAGGTGGTTCTCGTGACCGGTGGCTCGTCGGGCATCGGCCTGGCGGCGGCGATCAAGTTCGCCGAGGCCGGCGCGATCACCGTGATCTGCGCGCGTGACGAGGTCAAGCTGAAGGAGGCTGAAGGAGAGATCCGCAGCAAGGCCGGCAAGGACGCGCAGGTCCACATCTACTCGGCCGACATCTCCAACGAACAGAGCTGCAGCGAGATGATCGCCTGGTTGACCGAGAGCTTCGGCGGCGTCGACTTCCTGATCAACAACGCCGGTCGCTCGATCCGTCGCGCGATCGAGAACAGCTACGACCGCTTCCACGACTTCGAGCGCACGATGCAACTGAACTACTTCGGTTGCCTGCGCGTGACGATGGGCCTGTTGCCGGGCATGGTCAAGAAGCGCAAGGGCCATGTCGTCAACATCAGCTCGATCGGCGTGCTGACCAATGCACCGCGCTTCTCGGCCTACGTGGCCAGCAAGGCGGCACTCGATGCCTGGACGCGTTGCGCGTCGAGCGAATACGCCGATCAGGGCATCAGCTTCACGACCATCAACATGCCGCTGGTGCGCACGCCGATGATCGCACCGACCAAGATCTACAACAACGTGCCGACGTTGAGCCCTGAGGAGGCGGCCGACATGATCGCCCAGGCCTGCGTCTACAAGCCTGTGCGCATCGCGACCCGCCTGGGCATCACCGGCCAGTTGCTGCACGCCCTGTTGCCGCGTGTGGCGCAGATCGCGATGAACACCAGCTTCCGCATGTTCCCGGACTCGGACGCGGCCAAAGGCGAGAAGGGTGGCAAGCCGCAGCTGTCAGCCGAGGCGATCGCGCTGCAGCAGATGATGCGCGGCATCCACTTCTGATCGGCGCCGGCGAGCGACGCGACTACACGGCGCCCCGGCGGGCCAGTTCCGCCGAGGGCAGCACCTGGCGGCCGGGCTGGCCCTCGTCCAGCGTGCGCAGCAACGCGCGGGCGACCACCGCGGCCTCGATCGGCCGCACCGAGACGGGCAGAAGGCCCTGCACGGGCCGCAGCAGACGCAGGGCCCAACGCTCGCCTGGCCGCGCCGGCTGGCCGAGTGCAGCGCGGTCGCCCGCCAACAACGACGGTCGGGCGATCACCACGCTGTCGAAGCCGAGCGCCGACACCGCGCCTTCCATCTGGCCCTTGACGCGGTTGTAGAACACGTTCGAGTTGGCATCGGCACCGAGCGCCGACACGACCGCCAGGCGCTTGGCGCCGGCATCGCGCGCGGCGCGGGCGACGGCCACCACCAGGTCCAGATCGACCGCACGAAAGGCCTCGTGCGAGCCGGCCACCGCGATGGTGGTGCCGAGCGTGATCAATGCGTCATCCACCGGGGGCAGTCGCAGTGGTGGCCCGAGGCCCATGGTGATCAAGACGTGGCCATCGGCCCGCGACAGCGCCCCTTCCAGGCTCGCGTCCGGAGGGCGGCGCAACAGCGCCCACACTGGGCCCCGCGGCTGACCCGCCTGCTGCCGCTCGGCCAGGTGCATCAGCACTGCGCGGCCGACCAGCCCGGTGGCGCCGGCAAGCAGCAGGCGGCGCGTGGCGGCCGCCACGAACCTAACGTGCCGGTGCCACGACCACCGCGGTGTCGCTGCCGCTGCGCGCCGTTTGCAGCGCCTGGTTGGCGGCTTCGAGCAGCGGCAACAGCTGGTCACCATGCTCGGGATAGACGGCCACGCCGACGCGGCAGCGCGGCTGCAGCACTTCGACGCCGGTGTTGACCGGCCCGGCAAGCGCAGCGGCGATCTTGCCAGCCACGCGTTGGGCCTCGTCGGCGTGGTGCAGGTCGACCAGCATCGCGACGAACTGGCCATTCGGCATGCGCACCGCCGTGTCGGTCTTGCGCAGCTCGAAATGCAGGCGACCGGCGGTGGCGCGCAACAGGTCGTCGCCGATGCTGGGGCCGTGCTCCTTGCACAGTGCGTCGAAGCCTTCGAGCTCGATCAGCAGCACGCCGATCTGGGTCCCGGCGCGGGCGGCACGCTGCATCGCCATTTCGGCGCGGTCTTGCAGCACGGCGCGGGTGGGCAGGCCCGTCAGGCTGTCGTGGTGGCTCAGCGCGATCGGTGCGTCGACCGGTGCTTCACCTTCGCATTCGACGGCGATCAGGCCGACCACGCCGCCACCGGCGTCGCGCAAGGTGCCCAGCGACAAGGTGACCGAGCGCGGTTCTCCATCCTTGGCGCGCAGCACCCAGGCGTGCTCGTCGGCCAGGCCACGCCGCAGGCGCGCACTGAAGACGCTGGCATCGGCAGCGACGCGGGCGTCCAGCTCACGCGCGAGCATCGCGGCGCGGGCCTCGATTTCTTCACGCCGCAGCACGCTGCCGATCAGCGGCTTGTTGTTCAATTCGCCCAGCTCGTAGCCGAGCGCCAGCGTGCAGGCGGGGTTGGCCCATAGCACGCGACCGTCGAGGTCGAGACCGAAGGCCATGCGCGGAAACTGATGGATCAGCAGCCGCTGGGCCTCACCCAGCTCGAGCCAGGTAAGGGACTGGGGATCGATGGCGGTGGTGCGGTTCATGGTTCAGTATTCCATTGCGCACTGCGCCCGACAAGCCCGTGACAGCAGCACGGCCACAATGAAAAACCGCCGCAAGGTGCGGCGGTTCAGGCTAGGCGGTCAGCAGGCTCAGGGCTTGCCGCGCAGCAGGCGGGCGCCGGCCGGCTTGGGGGCCGAGCCATTGCCTTGGCTGCTGCCCGCTGGCCGTGCATGGCCCTGGGCGTTGCCGCTCGGGCGAGGTGTGCCGTGGGCCGGCTTGTGGCCGCCGTGCGGGGCATGCTGGCTGGCCGGGCGGCCAGCACTGGCCGCCGGCTTGCCGTGCGACGGACGGCCGTCGTGGCGACCACCATCCTGGCGCGCCGGAGCGCTGCCGCGATCGTTGCGACCGCCGCGGTGGTTGTTGCCACCACCGCCGCCGCCACGGCGCGTACCGCCGATGCCGATCGTCATGCGACCCAGCACGATCGGCTCGGCGCGTTCGCCGGCCGGCGCTTCGAAGCCGGGGATGGTCTCGCGCGGGATCTCGCGCTTGATCAGCTTCTCGATGTCACGCAGGAAGATCTCTTCGTCCAGGCACACCAGCGAGACCGCTTCGCCTTGCGCGCCGGCGCGGCCGGTGCGGCCGATCCGGTGCACATAGTCTTCCGGCACGTTCGGCAACTCGAAGTTGACGACGTGCGGCAACTGGTCGATGTCAATGCCGCGGGCGGCGATGTCCGTTGCCACCAGCACCTGCAAGTCGCCGCTCTTGAAATCGGCCAGCGCCTTGGTACGAGCACCTTGGCTTTTGTTGCCGTGGATCGCCATCGCGCTGATCTCTTCCTTGTTCAGGAATTCGGCCAGCCGATTCGCGCCGTGCTTCATGCGGGTGAAGACCAGCACCTGGTGCCAGTTGCCTTCGCGGATCAGGTGCGCGAGCAGATCCTTCTTGCGCTCTCGGCCGACCGGGTGCACCTTCTGCGCAATCGTGTCGGCGGTCGCGTTGCGGCGTGCCACTTCGATCAGCGCCGGCTGGTTCAGCAGGCGATCGGCCAGGGCCTTGATGTCGTCGCTGAAGGTGGCGGAGAACAGCAGGCTCTGCTTTTGCTGCGGCAGCACCGCGAGCACTTTCTTGATGTCGTGGATGAAGCCCATGTCGAGCATGCGGTCGGCTTCGTCGAGCACGAAGATCTGCACATGGCTCAGGTCCAGCGTGCCTTGCTGGTGGTGGTCCAGCAGACGGCCGGGCGTCGCGACGAGGATGTCGACGCCCTTGCGCAGGCGGTCGATCTGCGGCTGCATGCCGACGCCGCCGAACATCACCATGCTGGTCAACGGCAGGAATTTGCCGTACAGACGCACGCTTTCTTCGACCTGCGCGGCGAGTTCGCGCGTCGGGGTCAGGATCAGCGCCCGGATCGCGACGCGGCCTTTTGCGTCCCGCTTGGGGCCTTGGGCGGCCAGGCGGTGCAACAACGGCAGCGTGAAGCCGGCGGTCTTGCCGGTGCCGGTCTGGGCGCCGGCCATCAGGTCGCCACCGTTCAAGACGGCGGGAATGGCTTGCGCCTGAATGGGGGTGGGTTGGGTGTAGCCTTGTTCGCGCACGGCACGAACAATCGATTCGGCCAGGCCGAGAGATTCAAAGGTCATTGAGCTCTTATGAGCATGGCCGGCCCGCCGCCCGCGAGTTGCTCGGGGCACCAGCCAGGGGCCCGGCCGGGAAGAGGTGCGGTTGGCCTGCAAGAGGTGCACCGCTGTCAGAACTGACAAGCCACCGTCGAGGCTGGACCTCGAGGGGATGGGGCCATTGTAACCATGCGCGTTTACCCCAATCGCCGGATGAGGCCAATCCCCGCCCGGCTTATGGCTCGTCGCACCGCTGCGGCCGACCTGCCTTGCTCGCAGCGCCCAGGGCGATCCGGGACCAACGCAGGCCCTTGCGCAGGCCCTTGCGCAGGACATTGCGCAGGACGTTGCGCAAGTCGGGTCCGGGGGGCGTCACCTGGCCGCTGGCGTGCGGCGGTTCAGTAGGTGCTCACGTTCAAGCGGCCGCCGGTGACCGTCTTGCCCGCCAGCGATGGTGTGGCGGTGGTGGTTGCCAGCACCGCTGCCTTCAGCTCTGCTGCCGTGAGGCCGGGGTGGTACTTGGCGTACAGCGCGATCGCGCCGGTCACGTGCGGCGTGGCCATCGAGGTACCGCTGTACGAGGCGTACGAATTGGTGGGCACGGTCGACCAGACGCCGACGCCCGGGGCTCCAAGGTCCACCGACATCGGGCCCCAGTTGCCTGCCTGTGCACCGGTCGAATCGATCGACGTCACAGCGATCAGGTTGGCGCTCGTGTAGCTCGCTGGATAGACCGGTGTCAGGTCGATGTTGAGCCCGCCATTGCCGGCCGCGGCGACGAACAGGATGTTGGCCGCGCCGCCACGGTCGATGGCGTCCTTCAGGCCTTGCGAGAAGCCGCCGCCGCCCCATGAGTTGTTGGTGGCCACCAGTTTCAGGTTGTGGCGGGTCTTCAGGTCGGTGATGTAGTCGACCGACTTGATGGCGTTGGCGGTG
>NZ_DASUNH010000101.1:0-5028 GCF_036277275.1 Ideonella sp.
CGGGCGCAGGCCCCATTCGCGGTCGCCCCCACGGCGCCAAGGCACCACGGTGATGACGCAGATGTCCGTTGCCTGCCGCGACCGTGCCCCGCGAGCGTGGGCCGGAGAACGGGGGCACCGCCGCCACCCGGCCGCCACCACCATGGCGGAACGAATGAGATCGCCGGCAGCATCGAAGCAGCATTTCAATGAGTCCCGGTCGCATGCGCGATCAGCGCCTCTTCGCTCAGCCCTTCGGCCGGCAGCACAACCTGGAGCCGACCGCCGCGCATCACAGCGACGCGGTGGCACAGGCCGATCAGCTCGACCAGCTCGGACGAAATGACGATCACCGCATGGCCTTCAGCCGCCAGACGCTGGATCAGGAAGTAGATGTCGCGCTTGGCGCCGACGTCGACACCGCGTGTCGGCTCGTCGAGCACGATCACGCGCGGATTCGGGTGCAACACCTTGGCCAGAGCGAGCTTCTGCTGGTTGCCGCCGGACAGCGCCGAAGCGCGCAGGTCCAGCGAGCCGGTGCGGATGCCGAACGCAGTGACCGCCTCTTGCAGCGCCGCGCGCTCTGCGCCCGGTCGCAGCCAGGGTTTGGCGTAGCGCTGCAACGCCATCAGCGTCAGGTTCTCGGCCAGCCCGAAGGCGACGTGCAGGCCCTTGCCCTTGCGGTCTTCGCTGAGGTAGGTCAGCCCCAGGTCAGCGGCTTCGCGCGGGCTGCCGATGTGCACCTCGCGGCCGTCCAGGCTGACGCGGCCGGAGCTGCGTGGCCGCAACCCCAGCAGGCCCTCGAACAACTCGGTGCGACCGGCACCGACGAGCCCGGCGAAGCCGAGGATCTCACCGGCCCGCACGTCGAAGCTGACCTCGTCGGCCCAGCCGGGTGCCGACAAACCTTGCACGCTCAGCCGCGGTGGTGCGTCCGTCGTCGGCGCTGGCTGGCGCGGCGGGAACAGATCGGACAGCTCGCGGCCGACCATCAGCTGGGCCATCTGCTGCCGCGTCAACGATGCGGTGGGCTGGCGAGCCACGAAGCGGCCGTCGCGCATCACGATCACCTCGTCGGTGATGCGTTCGACCTCGTCGAGCTTGTGCGAGATGTAGACGATGGTCACGCCCTCGGCCTTCAGCCGCGCCATCAGCGTGAACAGGCGTTCGGTCTCACCCGGCGTCAGCGTCGCGGTCGGCTCGTCCATGATCAGCAGGCGGGCCCTGCGGCCCAGCGCCTTGGCGATCTCGACCAGCTGCTTCTCGGCCACGATCAACTGGCGCACCCGCGTGTCGGGGGCGATGGCCAGGCCCACGTCGGCCAGCAGCACCGTCGTCTCGGCGCGCATCGCCGTGTCGGCCAGCCACGGGCCGCGCCGCTTCTCGTGGCCGAGGAACACGTTCTGCGCCACCGTCAGGTCGTCAGCGAGGTTGAACTCCTGGTGGATCAGCACCACGCCGGCCGCTTCGGCGTCGCGCGAGCCTGCAAAGTGCACCGGCTGACCATTGATGCGCATTTCGCCGCCGCTCGGCATTTCGTGGCCGGCGGCAATCTTCATCAGCGTCGATTTTCCGGCGCCGTTTTCCCCGAGCAATCCGTAGATCTGTCCCGACGCCAGCTCGAAGCTGACGCCATGCAGCACCTGCACCGGCCCGAAGGCCTTCACGACATCGTGAAAGGCCAGCGAGATCACACCGCCGCCTCGCGCATCTGCAGGCTTTCCTGCATGCCCAGCACGCCGGCGCCGATCAGCCCGGCACGTTCGCCCAAAGGCGTGTACTGGATCTCCAGGTGTCGCGTCGACAGCGCCAGCGAGCGGTGGTAGACGCTCTGCCGCACGGCGGCCAGGAACAGCGGGCCGATCTTCTGGATGCCGCCGCCGATGAAGATGTGCGACGGGTTGTAGAAGTTCACCACCGCCGCCAGCATCTGGCCGACCAGCGCGCCCGAGCGCTGCACGATCGCGTTGGCCGCCGCGTCGCCGGCGCGGCTGGCCTCGGCCACGTCCTGCAGCTTCAATGCGCCGCGTTCTTCCAGCATCTGCTTCAGCAGCGAGCTCTGGCCGTTCGTCGCGGCCTCGGTGGCCGCACGTGCGATCGCCGGGCCGGCAGCCATCGTCTCCACGCAGCCGACATTGCCGCAGTGGCAACGCGGCCCTTGCGGGTCGACGCAGATGTGCCCGACGTCGCCGGCCGAGCCGTTGGCGCCCCGGTAGACCTGACCGTGGCAGACGATGCCGCAACCGATGCCCGTGCCGACCTTGATCACGAGGAAGTTCTGCAACCCACGCTGCATGCGCCACAGCTCGCCCAGTGCCATCACGTTGACGTCGTTGTCGACGAAGACCGGTGCGCTGAAGTCGACCTTCAGGTCTTCGCGGATCGAGTAGGCGTCCCAGGCCGGCATCAGCGGCGGGTTGACGAGTTGGCCGAGACCGAAGTCCACCGGCCCGGGCACACCGATGCCGATCGCGATCACGTCGCGCGCCTTGGCATCGCACTGCTTCAGCAGCTCGCGCATCAGCGTGCGCACCCGCGACAACACCCGCGCCGGCCCGTCGCGCACATCGGCCGGCTCGCTGTGGTGGGCCAGCAGTTCCAGGTCGGGCGTCATCACGCCGACTTCGAGCCCGGTGGCGCCGAGCGCGGCTCCCAGCAGCACGCCGAGGTTGCGCGACAGGCGCAGCGTCTCGGCCCGCCGGCCGCCGGTGGCCACCTGCTCGCCGGTGGCCTCGAGCACGCCCTGCTCCAGCATGCCGGCTACGGCGGCGTTGGCGCGGCTCTTCGAAAACGATGAGCCGCTCGCGAGCGCCTCACGCGAAATGCGGCTGGACCAGAACACATGGTCCAGCAGCGTCATCTCGCTCGTCGACAGGTCTTTCCAGCGAACCATCGTCTCCTCGCGTCAGCCACCCGACGGGTGGCATGGCAGCGGGCGATGGTAGGTGGCCCACTTCGGCCCATCAAGCTCTAACTTAGACCCAATTCAGGTCAATTTGAACCTGGCAGTCACTGCGGAAGTTGGGCATCACGCATCATTGTTCTTGTTTCGCAAATCAATTCAATCATACAAACGTATTTATTCCCGAATCGCAAATCTCTACAGTTCAGTTCATCGATGAGCCGCAACCCAAACGACTCACCGAGGCAGGACAGACGGACAAGACCCACCCAGCTTGACCGCCCGCCCGGAACCCCGTTTCAACGATTCAAAGGATGACCACCATGTTCGCCAAGCAAGCCCAGATCGCCGTTGCCGCCATCGCCCTGACCATCGCCGGCGGCGCCTTCGCCCAGTCGAACGACCGCAACGTGTTCGACACCGAAACGAACCTGCGCATGCCCGCTGCCGCATCGGCCGAAGGCCTGAGCCGCGATGCCGTGCAGGCCCAGTACATCGCCAAGCGTGATGCCAACAACATCGCCAGCTTCAACCCGGAAGCGGCCTACTTCGCGCAGAACAACGATTCGAGCCGCGTGATCGCTTCGCTGTTCACCCGCAAGCCGGCCCAGGCGCAAGCATCGGCCGGCGGCCTGAGCCGCGACGAAGTGCGCGCTGAAGTGATCGCTGCCCGTGCCAACGGCCAGATCAACGTGTTCGACACCGAGACCGACCTGCGTGTGGCGCCCAGCGTGCGCCAGCCGGCCGCCACCGTGATGGCCCAGCGCTGATCCACAGCCTGGTTCAATTCAGCAAGAAAGGGGCGGGGTTACTCCCGCCCCCTTTTGCGTTCCGGTCTCAAGCTTCAACGCCAGCGCGAGCAGCCGACAAGGCCTCGCGCAGCACCCGCAGGTCACCAATGTGGTTGGCCAGCAGCAGCACCAGGCGGGCATTGACGAGCTGGCTTTGCTCGTCGCTCAGGCCGCGGTGGGTCTCGATCAGCGCTTCGTAGAAGTCATCGCCCGGCGTGAACGCGCGGGCGAAACGCTGGCCGGGGACGCCGAAGTTCGGCTGGGTGTTCAGGTGTTCCATGGTCATCCTTCAGTGCCGACCCAAGGCACGCGCCAGGGCCGCTTGCACGGCGGTCGGGTCGAAGCGCCGCCAGCGCGCGGCCACATGCTGGTCGGGCCGGATCAGGTAGCAGGTGCCGGGGCGGGCGTCATAACGGCGCGCGACCAAGCCTTCGGTGTCGACCATCGCTGTCGATGCGACACGCACAAGGTGCAGCGGCACTGGTGTCGGCGGCAGGTTGATCGACTCGTCACCGAAGACCAACAACGTGAAGCCGTCGCTTGCACCGGCCACCTCGCGCAACAACCAGTGGGCTCGGCCGTCGACCGCCACCGGCGCATCGTCGATGGGCGCGCCCGGCACCATCCAGCCTTCGAAGGGCTCCGCGTCCGGCGTGTTCAGCGGTGAATCGAGCGCCAGGGTCGGCACCGACAACCTCCCAGAGTTGACCAGCGCCCGCGCAAACGCGTGCTCGCGCGCCAGGCCCAGCACGGCGTTGCGGAACAGCTTCGAGGTCGCACTCTTGGGCGTGATGAAGTCGGTCGAGCGGGTCGAATTCAGGATGTTCTCGTCGGCCGCCGCGCCGCGCTCGCTGGCGTAGCTGTCCAGCAGCGTGTCGGGCGCCGCGCAGGTCACCACCGCGTGCAGCTTCCAGCCCAGGTTGTCGGCGTCCTGGATGCCCGAGTTGGCGCCGCGCGCACCGAACGGCGACACCTGGTGCGCCGCGTCGCCGATGAACAGCACATGCCCATGGCGGAACTGCGGCATGCGCCGGCACTGGAAGGTGTAGACGCTGACCCATTCCAGTTCGAATTCAGGGTGAGCCGGCGACGGGCCGCCCCTAGCCGGCTCGTTCCCCTCGGGGGGCGGCGCCTGCTCCGCAGGCGCCTGGGGGCCTCGGTTCGCCAACATGGCTTGGATGCGCGGGATCACCTTCTCCGGCTTCTTCTCTTCTTCCGGGTCGGCATTCCAGCCGAGCTGGAAGTCGATGCGCCAGACCTTGTCGGCCTGCCGGTGCAACAACACGCTTTGCCCACGGTGGAACGGTGGGTCGAACCAGAACCACCGTTCCGCGGGGAAGTCGGCCTGCATCACCA
>NZ_DASUNH010000102.1:0-61659 GCF_036277275.1 Ideonella sp.
GCCGCCTCCGACGGGGCCCGCCGCTCGGTCGCCTGAGCCCGTCCCGCCGACGCTCCCCCCGGCGTCGCCGGGCGGGCTCGGGCCCGGTCCGCTACCCGCTGTTGCGCAGCCCCGTCGCCAGGCCGTTGATGGTCAGGTGGATGCCCCGCTGCACGAGCTCGTGCTCGTCGCCACCCCGGCGGCGCCGCAGCAGGTCGACCTGCAGGTGGTTCAGCGGGTCGAGGTAGGGGAAGCGGTGTTCGATCGAGCGCGCCAATGCCGGGTTGCTTTGCAGCCGTTCGCCTTCGCCGGTGATCAGCGCCAGCGCGTCGTGGGTCTTGTCCCACTCGGTCCGGATCGCGGCAAAGATGCGCTTGCCCAGCCGCTTGTCCTCGACCAGCTCGACATAGCGCTGCGCGATGCGCACGTCGCTCTTGGCCAGCACCATGTCCAGGTTCGACAGCAGCGTGCGGAAGAACGGCCATTGCTTGTGCATGCGCTGCAGCAGCTCGAGCCGGCCGGTGCGGCCCGAACCTTCACCGAGGAAGGCCTCGACCGCGGAGCCGAAGCCGCACCAGCCCGGCAGCGCGACGCGGCATTGGCCCCATGAGAAGCCCCAGGGGATCGCACGCAGGTCCTCGATCGCCCGCGTGGCCTTGCGCGATGCGGGGCGCGAGCCGATGTTCAGCTCGGCGATCTCGCGGATCGGCGTGGCGGCGAAGAAGTAGTCGGTGAAGCCTTCGGTGTCGTAGACCAGGTGACGGTAGGCCGCCATGCTGGCCTGGCTCAGCGTTTCGGCCGCTTCGAGGAAGGCCTTCGGCGCGGCCTTGGTCGGGTGCAGCAGGCTGGCTTCGAGCGTCGCCGCGACGAGGGTTTCGAGGTTGCGCCGGCCGATCTCGGGGTGGGCGTATTTCGACGCGATCACCTCGCCCTGTTCGGTCAGCCGGATCTGGCCTTTTACCGTGCCGGGCGGTTGCGCGAGGATCGCCTGGTAGCTGGGGCCACCGCCGCGCCCGACGGTGCCGCCGCGGCCGTGGAACAGGCGCAGCCTGATGTTGTGCTCGGCTTCGAGCGCATCGAACATCTCGACCAGCGCGATCTCGGCGCGGTACAGCTCCCAGTTGCTGGTGAAGAAGCCGCCGTCCTTGTTGCTGTCCGAATAGCCCAGCATCACGTCCTGCTCGCCGCCGCCGCGTGCCACCAGCGCGGTGATGCCCGGCAGGGCGTAGAACTCGCGCATGATTTCCACCGCGTTGCGCAGGTCGGCGATGGTCTCGAACAAGGGCACCACGATCAGCGCGGCGCGGCCGTGGTCGTTCAGAGTGCCCTGCAAGAGCCCGGTTTCCTTCTGCAGCAACAGCACCTCGAGCAGGTCGCTCACCGTTTCGGTGTGCGAGATGATGTAGTGGCGGATCGCATGGGCGCCGAAGCGCGCGCGGCCCACCGCAGCGGCTTCGAAGATGGCCAGCTCGCCTTGCGTCAGCGGCGAATAGTCGGCGCCGCGCACACGCAGGCTGCGCGCGTCGTCGAGCAGGCGCAGCAGCAGCGCGCGGCGCTCGTCCTCCGGCAGGGCAGCGTAGTCGGGCTCGATGCGCGCGATGCGCAGCAGCTCGGCGACCACCAGCTCGTGCTGGTCGGAGCTCTGGCGCAGGTCGACGGTGGCGAGATGGAAACCGAACACCTGCACCGCACGCTGCAGCGGCGCCAGGCGCGGCGCGACCAGCGCTTCGGCGTGGTGGAAGCGCAGCGATCGTTCGATCACCTCCAGGTCGGCAGCGAACTCCTCGGCCGTCGCATAGGGGTTCTGCGGCGCCACGGCATGGCGCAGGGCCTCGGTGCCGGTGAGCTCGTGCAGCGTCGCGGCCAGGCGCGCGTAGACGCCGATCAGCGCGCGGCGGTAGGGTTCGTCTTCACGATGCGGGTTCTTGTCGGGCGAGCGTTCGGCCAGTGCCTGCATTTCGGGCGGAACCGGTGCGAGCATGGCAGACATCGACAGCTCGGCACCGAGCGAGTGGACTTCGGTCAGGTAGTGGCGCAGCGCGGTCTCGGCCTGGCGCGACAGCGCCAGGTTCAGCGTCTCGGCGGTCACGTTGGGGTTGCCGTCACGGTCGCCGCCGATCCAGTGGCCCATGCGGAAGAACGGTGGCACCGCATGGCCGGGCAGGGCCTGCTCGATCTCGCGGTACATGCGCGGGATCTGGCGCAGGAAGGTGGCGTGGTAATACGACAGCGCGTTCTCGATCTCGTCGGACACACGCAGCTTGGCGTAGCGCAGCATGCGTGTCTGCCACAGCTGGGTGACGCGGGCGCGGATCAACTGCTCGTTCTCTTGCCGGTCGCGCTCGCTGCGCAACTCGTCGCGCTGGGTGATCAACACAGCGATGCTGCGTTCGGCATCGAGGATGCTGGTGCGCTGCACCTCGGTCGGGTGGGCCGTCAGCACCGGCGAGATGTAGGCCCGCTCCAGCATCGCCGCGATGTCGGCGCCGCGGTGGTCGGCCCGCGCCAGGCGCTCGAAGCAGAAGGCCAGCGAGCCCTCTTGCAGATGGCCCTCGGCTTCGTGGTGCATGCGCCGTCGCACGTGGTGGCGGTCTTCGGCGATGTTGGCCAGGTGAGAGAAGTAGCTGAAGGCGCGGATCACGCTGACCGTCTGGTCGGCCGACAGGTTCTTCAGCAGCCGGTCGAGCACCCGGCCCGCCGAAGCGTCCTTTTTCAGCCGGTAGGCCACCGAGAGTTGCCTCACCCGCTCGATCAGCTCGAACGCTGCCCGGCCCTCCTGCTCGCGGATCACGTCGCCGAGGATCCGGCCGAGTAACCGGATATCCTCCATCAAGGGCTTGTTCTTTTCGGCGGCGTCGCTCTTGGCGTTCGGCACCACTGCAGACTTGCGCGATTTTGGTGCAGAGGTTGAAGAGGGGGCGGTCGTGCGGGCGGCGCGGGGCATGTGGTCTCCAAATGGGTAACTAAATTACCACTGCGCGATCGTAGCAGGCTTCTTCGATGGTTACGTCCTGGCCGGGGTCGAGCGGCTGGCGATAATTCACCCATGTCTGCAGACAACACCTCCACCGCCGCGACCGACGTTGTCATTGCCACACGCGAAAGCCGGCTCGCGCTGTGGCAGGCCGAGCATGTGCGCGACCGCCTCGCCGCCGAGCTGGGCCTGCGCGCCCAGTTGCTGGGCATGACGACACGCGGTGACCAGATCCTCGACCGCAGCCTGTCCAAAGTGGGCGGCAAGGGCCTGTTCGTCAAGGAGCTCGAAACCGCGCTCGAAAACGGCCAGGCCCGCCTGGCGGTGCACTCGTTGAAAGACGTGCCGATGGACCTGCCGCCCGGTTTCGCGCTGGCAGCGATCCTCGAGCGTGAAGACCCGCGCGATGCGTTCGTTTCGAACCAATACGACCAGTTGGCCGCGCTGCCGCAGGGGGCCTGCGTCGGCACCTCCAGCCTGCGCCGTGTCGTGCAGTTGAAGGCGCAGCGGCCCGACCTGCGCATCGAGCCCTTGCGCGGCAACCTCGACACCCGGCTGCGCAAGCTCGACGAAGGCGGCTACGACGCCATCGTGCTGGCCGCGGCCGGGCTGAAGCGCCTGGGCCTGGCGAGCCGCATCCGTGCGCTGTTCGATGTGGCCCAGATGATTCCTGCGGCCGGGCAGGGGGCGCTGGGGTTGGAGGTGCGCGAAGACGATGAATCGTTGCAGCAGGCCCTGGCGCGGCTGAGCCATCGGCCCACCTGGCTGGCCACGCATGCCGAACGCGCGGTGTCGCGCTCGCTCGGCGGCAGCTGCTCTGTCCCGCTGGCCGCCCACGCCACCTGGCCCACGCCAGGCCAGTTGCACCTGGCGGTGGCGCTGGGTGATGGCGAGAACACCTTGCTGCCGCTGCTCAAGGCCGAAGTCCAGGCCGAAGTGGCCGACACCGAAGCGGCCGAGGCCCTGGGCCGGCTGGCCGCTGCGCGGCTGCGCGAGTCCGGCGCGGCGCGTTACCTGGCCCATCTGGGCGGATGAACGACCGCACCGCGCCGGCCCGCTGCGCGCTGGTCACGCGCCCGCGGGCACAGGGGGTGGTCTGGCAGCAGCGGTTGCGCGCCTTGGGCGCGCGGGCCGAGTTGCTGCCCTTGATCGAGATCGACCCGGCGCCCGATCCGGCGGCATTGCGCCTGTGGTTCGCCGCGCTGGCGGCAGGGGGGCCGTTCCAGCCGGCGGCGCTGGTGATGTTCGTCAGCCCGAACGCGGCGACCGGCCTGTTCGAGGTCTTGCCAGCCGGCTGGCGTTGGCCCGCCGGCACGCTGGCGGCGGCCACCGGGCCGGGCACCGTGGCGGCACTGCGCGCGGCGGACGTGCCGGCCGAGCTGATCGTGGCGCCGCCGGAAGATGCGACGCAGTTCGATTCCGAAGCCCTGTGGGCCGTACTCGAACCCCGGCGTGACTGGGCCGGCCAACGCGTGGGCATCGTTCGTGGCGACGGCGGGCGCGATTGGCTCGCCGCCCAATTGCGCGCTGCCGGCGCCCGCGTCGGGTTTGTCCAGTCCTATGCCCGCGCTGCGCCCCGCCTGAGTGCCGACGAGCAGGCGCTGCTGAAGCAAGCGCTCGCGCAGCCGGCCGCCTTTGCCTGGTTGTTGAGCAGCTCGGAGTCGATCGACCATTTGCCGGCCCTGGCGCCTGCTGCCGACTGGCAGGCCGCATTGGCGCTGGCCTCGCACCCCCGCATCGCGGAACGCGCCCGGGCGCTGGGGTTTGGCCGGGTGCTCGAAGTGAAGCCAACGCCCGAAGCGGTCACCCAGGCGCTGGGCACGCTGCCTGCCTAGGCTTTCCGCTTCCGGCTTTCAGATGGCGAGGGTTGTCACCCTTCGTTGACAGCCACGGCCCTCGCCCAGGCGGGACACTGTGGCGCGGAAGCCGCGCGCACCGCTGGTGAACAAGGCCCGTCGATACAATCCGCGCACCCGTGAACGCCCCTGAATTGCCCTCGTCTTCCTCGGCGCCCAACGCCGCTGAACCGGTGTCCGCGGCACCTGCACCGCCTGCCATGCCCAGCCCGGCAAGCGTGGCGCCATCGCCCGCGCGCGGCCTGATGTGGCCGCTGGGTGCACTGGCGCTGACCGTGCTCAGCGTGGCCAGCCTGTCGCTCGTCTGGAGCACCCAGCAGCGCGTCAAGTCGCTCGAGCAAGAGCTGGTTCGCCGCCAGCAGAGCAGCCAGGACCAGTCCACCGAGGCCCGTCTGCTGGCCCGCCAGGCGCACGACGCCGCAGCCGATGTTGCGGCGAAGCTCGCGCTGGTCGAGGCCCGCGTGGCGGAATCTGCACTGCAGCGCACCCAGGTCGAAGAGCTGATTCAATCGCTGTCGCGCTCGCGCGATGAAAACGTGCTGGCCGATGTCGAGGCAGGCCTGCGCGTGGCGCAACAGCAGTCGGCCATCACCGGCAGCGCCGAGCCGATGGTGGCTGTGCTGCGCCAGGCCGACGAACGGCTGGCGCGCTACAACCAGCCGCGGCTCGAACGGGTGCGCCGCGCCGTCGCGCGTGATCTCGACCGTGTCCGGGCTGTCACCGTGGCCGATGTGCCCAGCTTGTCGATCAAGCTCGACGAGGCGGTGCGCCAGGTCGACGAGCTGCCGATGCTGGTCAACCCCGAGCGCAAGGTGGCGGTCCCCGCGCCGGCTGCTGCGTCGGCACCACCGCGTGATCCCTCGGCGTCGGCCGTGCGCCGCCAGGCAGAAGACTGGCTCGGCATGCTCGACCAGGCTTGGCAGCGCGTGGCCAGGGAGGCCTGGGCCGAGGTGCGTTCGCTGGTGCGAGTGACGCGCATCGACCAGCCCGAGGCGATGCTGGTGGCGCCTGAGCAGGCCTACTTCCTGCGCGAGAACCTGAAGCTGCGCCTTCTGAATGCACGGCTGGCGTTGTTGTCGCGCCAGTTCGACCAGGCCCAAAGCGACCTGGCTCAAGCCCAGGCTTCGCTGGAGCGCTATTTCGACCGCAGCTCGCGCCGCGTCAACACGACGGCAGAGCTGCTGCGCCAGGTGGCTTCGCAGACGCGTCAGGTCAACCTGCCCCGGCCCGACGAGACGTTGGCCGCGTTGGCTGCGGCCTCGGCCGGCCGCTAGCCGCATGCGTTCCGTCATCTGGCTGGTATTGCTGTTCACCGCGGCGGTGGTCACCGCCACGGTGCTGGGCCGCAACGATGCGCTGGTGTCGGTGTTCTACGGCACCTGGCGGGTCGACTTTTCGCTCAACCTGTTCCTTCTGATCCTGCTGGCGGTGGTCTTCATCGTCTTCGCCGGCCTGCAGGCGGCCCAGTCGCTGCTGAGCCTGCCGACCCGCGCACGCGAGTGGCGCGAGCAGAAGCGCGAGCGCGCCGCAGGCGCCGCGTTGCGCGAGGCGCTGGCCGAGTTGTTCGCCGCGCGTTATGCGCGCGCGCAGCGTGCTGCGCAGCGTGCACTGGATCTGCAGTCGTTGAGCAACGGCCTGCGTGGAGACCTGCAGTTCACCGTGCTGGCCGAGATGGTGGCCGCCGCCGGCCTGCACCGCCTGCAGGACAAGCGTGCCCGCGACGAACGCGTCAACGCGGCGCTGGCCCTGGTGCGTGGCCGCATCGGCAGCAGCACCGCATTCGACGGGCTGCAGCTGCTGAGCGCCGAGTGGGCGCTGGAAGACCGTGACGCCGAACGCGGACTGGCCCTGCTGGCTGAGCTGCCGCCCGGTGTGGCGCGCCGCACGCAGGCGTTGCGCTTGAAGCTGCAGGCGGCCCGCCAACAGCGTCGGCCCTTGGATGCATTGCAGACGGCGCGCCTGCTGGCCAAGCACCAGGGGTTCTCGGCACCGGCCGCGCAGTCGCTGCTGCGGTCGTTGGCGATCGAGGCGATCGATCAGGCCTTCGATCTTGACCAGCTGCGCCGCGTTTGGTCCAACCTCGATGCCGACGATCGTCGCGACGCGTTCGTCGTGGCGCGGGCGGCCCGCCGCGCACAGTCGATGGGCCACGCGGCGCAGGGCCGCACCTGGCTGCAACCGTCATGGGATGCGATCGCCACCGCCGGCGCGGACGACCGGCGTGAGCTCGCGTTGGCGCTGGTCGATTGCGCACCGGGTGTCGGCAGCGACTGGCTGCCTCGCATCGAAGCGGCACTGTCAGTGCATGGCCACGAGCCCGCGTTGGTGGCGGCGGCCGGCATGGCCTTCGCTGACCGGCAGCTTTGGGGCAAGGCGCGCCGGCCGCTGGAACAGACCGCGTCGGCGTCCACCCTGCCGCCGCCGGTGCGCCGCCAAGCCTTGCGTTGCCTGGCCGCCATCGCGCGCGAAGAAGGGCACGAAGAACATGCCCACAGCTACGACCAGCGTGCGGCTGCAATCGACTGATCATGCCGTGCACTGCACACCGAAAGTTGAGACAAACGAAAAACCCGTGCTATACTGCGAGGCTCAGCGGCTGTAGCTCAGTTGGATAGAGTACTTGGCTACGAACCAAGGGGTCGTGGGTTCGAATCCTGCCAGCCGCGCCAAAAAACAAGAAATGGATCAACGGGTTAGCTCCGAAAGGGCTAGCCCGTTTTTCTTTGCCTGCGCGACTTTTGCGCGACTCGCGCGCGACCTTCCTACTTAACGTCTACCCGTTGACCACGCGCAGCAGCGTGGTCCGGTCGCGCGTCTCGTTCGCCTTGTTGGCCGCCTCCACCAGGCGCGCGATGGTGGCGGTGGCGTAGTGCTGCGGCATGCCGGCGATGGCATGCCCCAGCAACAAGGCCCGGTCTTCCTCTGCCACGCCGGCGTCCCGCAGCCGCTGGCCGAAGGTGTGACGCAGGTCGTGTACGCGCACACGTTCGAGCCCGGCGGCTCGCCTGGCCTTCTGGAACCCGTTGTTGTTCATCGTGTCGATCGGCCGGTACGGCATGACCGGCTCCTCGTCGATGTTCTTCACACGTTCCCGACGCCAGACGAACACGAACTCGTCGTGCTGCCCGCGGCACTCTTCGACAACCCGCCACGCCACGTCGTTCAGCACCAGGACGTGAGGCCGTCCCGACTTGAAGTCCGCCGCAGGGACCACGAAGACACTGCGCTTCATCTCCGGCACCTTGCGCTCCCACGCCCACCGCAGCTTGCACACGTTCTCGTCGCGCGCGCCGCAGTTGACCGCGAAGAGCACCATGCGCTGCAAGTGCGCCGGCAGGTGCTTCATCAACGCTGCCTGCTCCGACCAGGTGATCGGATAGGGCAGCCTTCTCTGCGCTCGTTCGTCGAGCATCTCGATCAACGGCGGCGTGGCGAGCCACGGCTTGCCATCGGTCCGCCAGACGCGCGCCGCCCGGTTGAGCACCGTGCGGACGACTTCCAGGCTGTGGTTGATCGTCGACGCCTTCACCCCGTCGGCCACGCGCTGCTTCTTGAAACCCTCCAGGGCGTCGTTGCAGACGTCCCGCAGGGCCAGCCGCCCGATGTGCGGCAGCAGCAGGTTCACGTGGCCGGCGACGAGATCCAGCGTCCGGATCTCCCGCTGCTTGCACTCCGTCAGGTACTTCTGTGCAGCAGCTGCGAACAGCTGCTCATCGCCCTTTCGAAGTTCGTCTTCGCGTCGGGTATCGACTTCGGCCTGCCGCGCCCTGAGCCACGTCTCGGCGTCGTCCTGGCTGACGCGTCCGAGGCGGGCAAAGATGCGCTCGCCCTTGTATTCCTTGTTGACCGTTCGCTTGTTCGCTCGATCGCAGAGGATGCCTGGTGTCCGAGTTCGCATGGAACTGCTCCTTTCGTCGTGTTGCGACTCGGGCGCCCTCGCGCACGAATATACGCGTCGACCCATTCGTCCAGCTCGATGCGGTCGAAGGCGATGCAGCGGCTGCCGATCGGGATCTCGGTGAGAGCAGGGCGGATCTCGGCGTCGAAGCGGTTGCGGTCCACGCCGAGGTAGCCCGGTGCGTCGCGATGGCGGATCAAGCGGGGCTGCATGGCGCGCCACCCTGGTCGTTGCCGCCGTCGTCGTCATCGCCCTTCTTTTTGGCGGCGGACACGTTCCGGCGGGAGCCGATGTAGAACGCGGCCGCGCGCTCGCGGGCATGGCCCAGCAGGCGCGAGACGCGGTAGCGTGTGCTGGCCATGGCCTCTGTCGGCACGTCGCCGCCGCGCACCGGCGAAGCCACGCCGGCGTGCTCTTCGAAGAGGTCGTTGGCCAGTTGGTGCCGAAGGCCATGCGCGACGACGCCCATGACCTTCTTGCTGATGCCCAACCGCCGGACCACGTAGTAGAAGCGGTGCTGGTTCTGAAGCGCCGTCTTGTTGGCGCGGCCAACGTAGCCGCCGGGCGGCACGAGGCGCTTCAGGCGCGCGAGCAATTCGCGTTGCTCGTCCGTCGTCACGGGCACGTCCCGCAGACGCCCGCCTTTCGTGCCCTGCAGCAACCGAACGAAGGTGTCGCACTCGGGATGCGCCTCGGCGTCAGCGGGCAGGGCTTGCGCCCGAGTCCGCTCCGCCTCGTGCGGCCGGAAGTGCCGCGCCTCCTTCGGCCGCAAGCCGAACCTGTGGCAGAGCTCCAGTTGCAGCCCCACCCAGCTGTCGACCTGCGCGACCTTCTGAATCGTTGCCTCGATGTCGACGCCGTGGGTGGACCAGCTCTGGTCCACGGTGGCGATCTGGTGCCGGTGAGCGTGAGGCGATTCTGACCCGACGTAGAACGCGGGCTCACGAACCATGCCGCACTTGCCGAGCCACTCGGCGAAGGTGCGGAGGAAGCTGAGGTAGTTGTGGATCGTGGCGGTCGAGAGGCCCCGCTCGACCCATCGTTCGACCATCGCCTCGACGTGCTTGCCTCGAAGTTGGCGTGGGTCGATCTTGAAGCGCGTCTCGCGACGCAGTTCCGCGAAAAAGCCGAAGTAGAAGCGCTGGCGATCCGCCATCGTCTTGAACGAGACGCCCTTGTCCTTGGTGCTGTGCTTACCGTTGTGCAGCTTGAGCAACGCAGCGAGCACGGACCTCCAGTCGCTCGTTCCGTGGGGCAGGAAAGCCAGTACTTCCTCGGGCGTCCGAGGCATAGCGCGACGCGCTGCGTTGGCATCGCGACGAAGGTGGTTCGATGATTCGTGGTCGTGGACTCTCGCGGGCATACAGCCCTCCTTTATGAGATCGGCCGCTTGAGTCAGGGCGACCGGGTGGTGGCGCAGCGAAGGCGACCACGTCATGCGCCAGGTGGCGTGGTCGGCGGAGGTCGAGCCGTTCACGCGGCGACCGACCTCCAGCGTCGCGGCGTGCTTCCAGGTGACAGCGCGCAGGGCTGCCTCGCGGTCGTAAAGAACTAATCCCCTGGGTCCGCGCCGCGCGTTTCCGCGCTGCAGGGCCAGGCGCACTTCGGGAGTGCGCCGCGCGACCTCGTCGGGTTGCGCTTGATAGATGGGGTGCGTCTGGCCTCCGCTGCCGCCGCCGGAAGCCTTCCCTGCGAACGGGAAGGGCGGGGGTCACGTCTTGGGTCTACGCTGCGGGCTCGACGACGAGCACGCTCGGCGCGACTGCCTCAAGGGCGAGCGACGTGACGCGGAGTTGTTCTAGGGTGCCGCGCTCGGGGAGTGCGGCGGGATGCTTCGATGTTTCTGTAGAAGCCGCTCGAAGCAGCGCGTCGGTCAGGTCGACGCTGGCTTGTGAATGCTTTGCCGCTCGTTGACGGCCTGCTCGACGACGGGCGCCGCGCAATTCAGGTGCAGGTCTCGACTGCGAACGCCGGCTTTTGGTTGCCGGAACTCCAGCCTGCGATGGATGCGACATCCGGCGGCAGGCACGCACAACTCGGAACGAAGTTGACCGCGAGGTGCGGGGTTTCGTCAAGAGGGCGAAAAATCTGTCGCCTGTGCACTTGGCGTCGGGCGGACAAGTGATCTGTGCCTGTAACAACAAATTTTTCGCAGCTGAAATCGAAATGGGGAATCCGGAGGGAATCGTTCGTTGTCGATGCTCTTCCTCGCGACGGAGAGGGCAGGCTTGCGAGTTCAAACTCAGCTGTTAGCAAGCGATAGCAGGCTTCACCCTTGCGATAGGCGAGCCTTCTCTCGCAATTGACAGCCCTGCTACATGCCTCCAGTTTTCGAGAGCTTTCGCTTGCCTAAGGAAGGGCCGCTTGTGAGGACCTAAGGTGATCCGCAGGCGCGCACCGAATCATCGAAAGGGCCTCTTGAGAGGCCCTCAGGAGGTCCTCAAGAGGGCCTTTCTCCGCGAGGGTAGAAGAGGATGCGGCACGGCTGTGTTCGTGTCGTATTCCACCGCGTTCCCGTGACCGAATGGAGCCCGCGCGCGACGGTTTCGCAGCAGTTGGCGTCGTTGACCTGCTCGGCCTTCTTGAGCCCTACATTGCTGGAAGGCTGCTCGGGTTGTGGGATTCGCCCGGTGCTCGGACAATCCTTCCACTGAGGGCTAACCCCGGGTTGGCACAAAAAGCCAACTCCTTCGCCGGAGCACACGTTCACGCAAGTCAAAATGTAAACGCTGAGCCGGCTTGAGGGCGGGTGCCAATGCGGGAGCACAAGAAAGATGGAGTTGCAGCAAGCCCCGGCGCCCGGCGCGCGGGCACTGATTCGCGACGAGGAATGGATCGTCCAAAACGCCGATGCCTGCCAGCTCGGCGGCTGGCAGCTCAGTTGCATCGGCATCTCCGAGACCGTCCGCAACCACAGGGCGCTGTTCCTGTCGCAGCTGGAGGACGTGACCCTCATCGACCCGGCCAAGACCGAGCTGGTGTTCGACGAGTCCCCCAGCTTCATCGCCTCACGCCTGTACTTCGAGTCCAAGCTTCGGCAGTCGGCCCTCCAGGTTGACGCCGTCGTCCAGGGCCAGCGGGCGGTGATGGATGCCCTTCCATTCCAGTTGGTGCCTGCGCACCAAGTGCTGCGCCAGCTCCGCCCCCGCCTTTTGATCGCCGACACCGTCGGCCTGGGCAAGACCTTGGAAGCCGGCATCCTGACCGCCGAACTGATGCGCAGGGGCAAGGCCCGCCGGGTGCTGGTCGTCACCACCAAATCGATGATGCTGCAGTTCCAGCAGGAGTTCTGGAACCGTTTCACCATCGCGTTGACCAGGCTCGATTCGGCGGGCATTCAACGCATCCGGCGTGAGATCCCCTCCAACCACAACCCGTTCAACTACTTCGACCGCACGATCATCTCGGTCGACACCCTCAAGCGCGACAGCGAGTACAGACACTACCTGGAGAAGGCCTGGTGGGATCTCATCATTATTGATGAGGCCCACAACGTGTCCTACAAGGGCAACCGCACGCAAAGCAACCGCCTCGCCGGCCTGCTGGCCACGCGCTCAGACGCGCTGGTGCTGCTGACCGCCACGCCGCACAACGGCAAGCGCGACAGCTTCGCCAGCCTGATGCGGATGCTGGATCCGACTGTGCTTCCCGCCGGTGCCGACTACACCCGCGACGACGTGGCGCACCTGTTCGTGCGCCGATTCAAGAAGGATGTGAAAGAGCAGATGCGCCAGGACTTTCCTGAGCGCGAGGTGCATCGCCTGCAAAGCCCCGCCAGCGCTACTGAGAATGCGGTCTTCAACTGCCTGGGTGACCTGAAGCTGGCCTCCGACGCAGGTCAGCAGCGCGAAGGAGCGATGCTCTTCCGCACCACGCTGGAGAAGGCGCTGTTCTCGTCCCCCGCGGCCTGCCTGCAGACGCTGAAGGAGCGCCTGCGAAAGCTTCAAGCCAAAGACACTGGCCACCCGGACATCGCCTCCCTCAGCCAATTGCAAGAGCTGGTGGCGGCCATCGGCCCGGCGCAGTTCAGCAAGTTCCAGCACCTCCTAGAACAACTTCGCGGCGGCAAGCACTGGAAGTGGAACGGCGGCGATCCCACCGATCGCCTGGTGATCTTCACCGAGCGCATTGAGACGCTCAAGTTTCTGCAGACCGAGCTGACCAAGGCTCTGGGCCTGTCGGCCGAAGCCGTGGCTGTTCTGCACGGCCAGATGCCCGACGTGGACATCCAGAACACGGTCAAGGCGTTCGGCAGTGCTCACACGCCGCTGCGCCTGTTGATCGCTTCGGACGTGGCGTCAGAAGGCTTGAATCTGCACTACCAGTCGCACCGGCTCATCCACTTCGACATCTCCTGGTCGCTGATGGTCTTCCAGCAGCGCAACGGCCGCGTCGACCGTTACGGCCAGATCAAGGTGCCCCAGATCGGCTACATGCTGACCGTGCCTCAGCACGAGCGCATCCGGGGCGACCTGCGCTACCTGGAAATCCTGATCGACAAGGACGAGCAGGCAGCCAAGAACATTGGCGACCCTTCGGCCTTCATGGGCCTCTACGACGAGGAGCTGGAGGTTGCCAAGGTGGCCGCCACGATGGAGTCGAACACCACCGCAGAGGCGTTTGCCGCGCAGCTGGCCCAGGGTGACGTGGACCCTTTCGAGGCCCTGTGGGGTGCCGCCCAGGCCGGCACTGCGCCCGAAGCGAACGAAGCGGTGGCCGCTGGCGCGCACAACACGCCCAGCCCCCTTGCACCGGCGCCCACATCCGCCCCCACAGGCTCCGTCACCAGCCTGTTCGGCGACGACTACACCTACGTGCGCGACGCGCTCACCTGGCTGCGCAAAGCCTCGCCCCGCGAGTACAACCCGGTGCAGAGCGACGACGCCAAGCGAACGCTCAGCTTCCAGCCCAGCAGTGACTTGGCGCCGCTGCTCAAGCGCGAACTGGCCAGCGAGATGTGGCCTACCGACAACCAGTTCGCTCTCAGCGCCGACAAGGTGCTGGTCGACGCTGCCATTCAGCAAGCCCGCGACGCCAACACCTGGCCGCAGGTGCACTACCTGTGGCCGCTGCACCCCATCTGCCAGTGGTTGGACTACAAGCTCATGGCCCTGTTCGGCCGCCAGCGCGCCCCGGTCATCCGTGTCCAGCAAGGCGTTGCACCTGGCGAGGCCATCATCGTCGTGCTGGGCCAGGCGCCCAACCGACGCGGCCAGACCATGCTCACCCAGTGGATGGGCGTGCACCTTGGGAAGGACGGCCAACCCCAGGCAGTGCTTTCGCTGAAGGAGGTGATGCAACGCACCGGCTTCGGCAGCAGCGCCTTGGCCAACGACGGCCAGGCCGTGCCAATGGCACACATCCAGGCCGCGCTGCCGGCCGTGGTGCAGATGGCCGAGCGCCACCTCAAGCCCATCAAGCAGGCATTTGATGCCGACTGCCGCGCGCGCCTGGGTCGCGAGCTGGACAAGCTCAAGACGCTGCAGCACAAGCACTTCGCGCAGCTGGAGCTGGACTTTGCCAAAGGCATCGAGCAGGTGAATGCGGCGCGCCGCAAGCAGCGCGAGAACGACACCGCCGACCTCTTCAAGAACTACCAGCAGTGGATCAAGGACACGCTGGAGCTGGACGATCGCGCCCAGCTCACCATCGTGGCCGCGCTGACCGCCTGAACGCCTGAATCGACACCTATAGGCAGCAACGGGCACGAACGACCATGACCTTCGCGATCACCGGCCTCGAGAATACCAACGAGTTCTACAGCCAGCACTACCTGGACGAGATCGTCGAGAACGATCTCAAGCCGCTGTTCAACCGCTGGAAGGAGCAAAGCGCTGCCAGTCCCGTCTCACGCGTGCGCACGGCCGGCGGCGCGGCTTACTTTCGCGCCCGCGAGCGCTTCGTCTCCGAACGCAAGGCCGCCGACAGGCTGCCGCTGCTGATCGACCTGGTGCAGCCGCTGCTGCAAGCCATCGGCTACGAAATCGCGCCGCAAGAACTGGAGTCAGCCGATGGCAAGGGCCAGGGCCTGCCGGTGCTGGCGGTTTACCGCGATGCCAAGGCGCACCCGCTGCTGGTGATCGCAGCCGCCGTGGCACCCCCAACGGCCCCCAGTGAAGACGAGGCCCACCCGCTGCAGTGCCAGCCTCTGGGTGCCGACGGCAAGCCGAGCGCGGCTGACTGGGAAGAGACGCTGACCAAGGCCGTGTTCAGTGACGACACGCCGCCGCGCTGGGTGCTTCTTGTGCACCACGAGACTTGGCTGCTCATCGAGCGCGGCAAGTGGGGCCGCAAAGCCTTGCTCAGCTTCAACCTGCCCGAACTCTTCGGCCCGCGTGACGACAAGCAGTTCCGCGCGTTTGCAGCGCTCGCAGGCGCTGAGTCAGTGCTGCCCGCCGCGGGCGGCACCGCATTGCTGGACACGCTGGACGACAGCTCGCACAAGCATGCCTTCGAAGTCTCCACGGACCTGAAGTACGCGCTGCGCGCCTGTATCGAAGAGATCGGCAACGAGGCCATCCGCTACAAGCGCGAGGTGGCCAAGGAAAAGGTCTTCGACCGCAATGACATCGACCTGGCCGACCAGCTCAGCCGCGAGTGTCTGCGCTACATGTACCGGCTGCTGTTTCTCTTCTACATCGAGGCACGGCCTGACCTGGGCTACGCGCCCATCACCGCAGAGTCCTACCTGAAGGGCTACAGCCTGGAGCACCTGCGAGAGTTGGAGCAGATGCCACTCACCACGCCCGAGGCGCTGGAGGGCACCTACTTCCACGAAAGCCTGAAGCAGCTCTTCACCCTGATCTGGGAGGGCTTCCCCAAGCGCGGCGCCCAGGGTGTGATTCAAGACGAACTGTTGGCCGGCGGCGAGCAGATCCTGGACACCGGCTTCACCATCGCCCCGCTGCAGGGCCACCTGTTCGACCCCAAGCAGACGCCGCTGCTGGGCAGCGTGAAGCTGCGCAATCGAGTGTTGCAGAGGGTCATCCGGCTCATGTCACTGTCCGGCGAGGGCAGCGGCAAGACAGGCCGCAAGGGCGGCAGCCGGGGCCGCATCAGCTACGGCACCCTGGGCATCAACCAACTGGGTGCGGTGTACGAGTCGCTGCTGTCCTTTCGCGGCTTCTTTGCCGAAGATGACCTGTTCGAGGTGCGGCCCGACCCGAAGCGCAAGAAGGACAAGCCCGCCGCCGATGACGGCGATGGCGCTGGTGACGACGCGGAAGTTGGGGATGACGACACCAACACCGACGAGACCGGCGGCGCAGACGACGCCAGTGACGCGGTGCCCACCGCGGCCGAGAAAAAGAAGGATGCCGAGGTCGACCCGCTGGAAGCGGCCTACTTCGTGCCCGCCAGCAAACTCGACCAGTTCACCGACGCAGAACGCCTGTTCGGCGGTGAGCCGCGCCAGTACAAGAAGGGCACCTTCATCTACCGCCTGGCTGGCCGGGCGCGGGAGAAGTCGGCGTCGTACTACACACCCGAGGTGCTGACCAAGTGCCTGGTGGAGCACGCGCTCAAGGAACTGCTGGCCACGTGCAAGACGGCCGACGACATTCTGAAGATCACCGTCTGCGAACCCGCCATGGGCAGCGCGGCGTTCTTGAACGAGGCCATCAATCAACTGGCCGAGGCCTACCTGCAGGCCAAGCAGAAGGAACTGGGCCAGACCATCCCGCACGACCAGTACACCGAAGAGAAGCAGCGGGTGAAGATGTTCATCGCTGACAACAACGTGTTCGGCGTGGACCTGAACCCGGTGGCGGTGGAACTGGCCGAAGTGTCGCTGTGGCTGAACGCCATCTTCAAGGGCAGCCACGTGCCCTGGTTCGGCATGCAGCTGCGCACGGGCAACTCCCTGGTGGGCGCGCGGCGCGACGTGTTCAGCGCCGCCCAGCTGACACCTGGCCGTGGCGAGAAAGGTAAGGCTGAACGCGACTGGCGCGCAGCCGTGCCGCGGGCGGTGGGGATGACCGCATCGCCGGCCGAGAGCGATGTCTTCCACTTCCTGCTGCCGGCCGAGGGTATGGCCACCTGCACCGACAAGGTGGTCAAGGCGCTGGAGCCGAAGGCGTTCGAGACCTTCAAGAAATGGCGATCCGATTTCATCGCGCCGCTCTCCCCAGACGAAGTGCGCCGCGTGAAGGCGCTAACGGTTGCAGCGGAAGCTCTGTGGCAACAGCACGCGCTGGAGTTGGCGCGCGTGCGCAAGGCCACGAGCGATGAGTTGCACGTGTGGCCCGACCCGGCACCCAACCGCGCGCCTACAACCACCGCCCAGAAGGACGCCACCTTCCAGCGAGAGATGCTGTCGGAGCAGGTGAAGAATGCCAGCCCCTACAGACGGCTGAGGCTTGCGATGGATCTATGGTGTGCGTTGTGGTTCTGGCCTTTGGACGAGGCCGCGCATCTGCCCACGCGCGAGGAGTGGTGGTTTGTGCTGGAGACCTTGCTTCTGGGAAATGCGTCGCTTGCTGTAGCGCCGCCAGCTGGGGACTTTTTCCCGGAGACCCTGCCTCAGTCGACGCTGGACTTCACCCCAGAGCGAGACCGCTATGGCCAGGTTGATATTGATGCATTGGTCGCTGCAGTGCCCACCTTGAAATGCGCGCAGCGAGTGACGCAGGCCCAGCGCTTTTTTCACTGGGAGCTGGAGTTTGCCGATCAGTTCAAAGCGCGAGATGGCTTTGACCTCTTACTTGGGAATCCACCCTGGATCAAAGTCGAGTGGAAAGAGCAGTCGCTTCTCTCCGACTTTGACCCACGGTTTGCCATTCGTACACTGGGAGCAAAGGACGCGCTGGATCAGCGGACTGAGATTCTCGATCAGGTGAAGGGTGCATACTTCGAGTACGTCACCGAGTGCGTTTCAATGGAAGGATTGGCTTCCTTCCTGAATGCGCGCCAAAACTACTCGCTGCTTGAGGGGCAAAAGGCCAATCTCTACAAGTGCTTTTTACCTGTGTGCTGGCGAGTAGGAAGCGGCGTTCAAGGCCTGTTGCACCCGGAAGGTCCCTATGACGACCCGAAGGCGGCGGCGCTACGCGCTGCAATCTATCCACGGTTGAGAGCTCACTTCCAGTTCTCCAATGAGCTAATGCTGTTTCCCGAGGTCGACCACCACACGAAATTCAGCATCAACCTCTACTCCAAGCCGAAAGACAATGTGCGGTTTCAGCACATCGCAAACCTGTATTCACCAGCAACAATTGCGGCGTGTCATTCCCATAGTGGAGGTGGCGCGCTTCCGGGAATCAAGTCAGAAGATGGGGACTGGAGCGTACTGGGGCACTCAGATCGAGTAGTTAGTGTTGACAGTACGACGCTGGAGGTCTTCGCGAATCTGTACGATACCCGAGGAACCCCGGCCGCTAGAGCTAGGCTGCCCGTAGTTCACGGTGGTGCCGTGCTGGCGGTGCTGCAAGCACTGACCAAGGTTTCAAAGCGGCTTGGCGATTTCGGGCCAAACATCTTCTTCACGCAGCATTGGAATGAAACAAACGCGAAGAAGAACGGCACGATCATAAAGCGAACTGGCTTCGTTCAGAAACTGAATGAATTTGTGCTTTCGGGCCCGCATTTCTTCGTTGCAAACCCGCTAAATAAAACGCCAAGAACTGTCTGTACGCAGAACAGTCACTACGACCCGCTTGATCTGGAAAATCTAACCGAAGACTATATCTCGCGCACCAACTTTGTCCCCGCTTGCTCCCCCGCAACCTATCAGCTCAGAACTCCAAGAGTGACTTGGATCGAAGACGGAGCTGAAGCGGCTTTGCCAACGACCGAATACTGGCGCCTTGCCACTCGTCGTGGCGCGCATCCGGCAGACGAGAGATCCCTCCGGCCAATCCTGCTTCCGAAAGGGGCCGCCCATATCCACGGCGTCGTATCAATGGTAGTGCGTGAAAGGGCAGCGCTGATAAATCTGGCGGGACTCTGCGCATCGCTTCCGATTGATTTCTTTGTTCGCGTGAGTGGCAAGAAAGATTTCTTGAACGCTACGGCTGTTCTCACGCCGATTGTTGATGTGGGTCCCGAGGCAGCAATCCGTACGCTGATGCTCAATTGCCTCACAAATCAGTATTCGGACCTTTGGTTTTCATCTTGGTCAGACGGTTATCGCGTGTCCAAGTGGGCTTCGAACGACAGCCGCCTCCCGCATGGGCACTTTGCGGGATTGTCCTCAACTTGGCAGCACGGATCGGCACTGCGAACAGACTTCGCTAGGCGGCAGGCGCTAGTCGAGCTTGATGTCATTTGCGCAATGGCACTCGGGCTAACGCTTGCCGACCTGTTGACGATCTATCGGGTTCAGTTCCCGGTGATGCGTCAGTACGAGCGCGACACTTGGTACGACGCTCGCGGGCGCATCGTCTTCACCGCCAGCAAAGGGTTGGTGGGCGTGGGCCTGCCGCGCAAGGCTGGCCGCAACGACAAGCTGTGCACCATTCGCCCACCGGACGGTCGAAGCGACACCCGCCGCCTTGGCTGGGAAGACGTGCAACCCAAGGACGGCCAGTTCCAGGTGCCTGACGGCACGGTGATCGAACGCCCCATCCGCGACGACACGCTGCCTGGCGGCCCGGTGGACCGCACCATTCAATACGTCGCTCCGTTTGCGTTGGCTGACCGCGAAGCCGACTACCGTACTGCTTGGGCTCACTTTGCTGCCCGAGGTGCGGCCGCGAATGCTTCAGACTCATCGTCAGAGGCCGTCACTACACAACGATAGCCGCTGAGACGCGCGGCAGGTAGAACCTGGGTCGGGAGGCCGAACATGTCATACGCAGGAATATCCGTACGTGAGGCGCTGGACAAGTTGAATTCGCCCACCGGAGGCTGGTACCTGCCGCAGGTGCAGCGACAGTACGTCTGGGGTGCTCGTCACGAATCCGAGGGCTACGTTTGCTTGTTGCTCGACTCTCTGTTGCGGCGCTATCCAATCGGGGGTGTCGTGCTGTGGGAGACAGGCAAGGAAGTACCGTACCGGGAGTTCTTGAAGGACTACGCGCCAGGCCAGTACGCGCGCCAGGTCGATAAAGGCAGATGGTCCGCCGATAAGTCGCTGGTCTACGACGGCCAGCAGCGGCTGCAAACCCTGTACTCAGTCTTGCGGCATCGCTTCAACGGCCGCGTGTTGCACTTTGACCTGCTGTTTGACGATCAAGCCGCAGAGTCGGACGAGACGGGATTCCTGTTTCGCGACGCTGACGATAAGGACGAAGCCCGCTATTTGCGAATGACGCGCCTTGCCTCCATCACGTGCGACCAAGAGGCTAAGGTGGCACTGGAGGAGGAGGCTTTCGACGCGCTTGAACCCGACAAGCCGGGACGATTGAGGATTCGTAAGCACATCGGCGCGCTATGGGAAATCTTTGTCGACACGAACATCAAGTCCATCGCCTACTTTGCGGTCAAGGCGGATTCGCCCAAGCAGGTCAACGAGGTCTTCCGGCGCCTCAACACAGGCGGTGTTGCGCTCAGTCAGATTGACTTGGTCCTCAGCAAAATCAAGGCGGTTCAGTCCGACTACGAAGAACAGCTCTGGAAGCTGGCCGACAAGATCCAGAAGGCTACCGGCATTGACTTTGGCTCCGCCAATGTCTTGCAGTTCTTTCACCTGCTGGTGAAGGAGACGACGCGCATGGATGAAGATCGCCTGACGGCATCGGACATCAAGGCGTTCCAGCGCGTGCTGGAAGAGGACACCCTGCCTTTCTTCGAGGTCTTCAAGGGCTACCTGCACGGGCTGTTCAGGATCAACCACCACTCCATCGTTTGGCGGTGGCTTGCTGTACTGCCGATTGCCGCCTACCTCACCGCGAGAAAACGTGGCGGGCACAAGTGGCGCATCCGTGAGCTGAGCGAGTCGGAACTACTGGCGATCCACCAGTACTTCCTGCTTTCTCAATTCTGCGACTGGAACACCCAAACCATGGTGAACCGGTTTTCAAGCCTTTCGGCTACCGCAGGCGACAAGGGCGCGAAGTTCCCGCTGGTGGCGATCAAGAAGGTAGCGATCGAAAAGAACCGCACCGGCGCCATCCATGAGTACCAATTTTTGGCGCAACCGTGGCTGGCGACGAAGGTGCTGATGCCGAACAGGGAGTACGTGTTCCATGAACAGAAGCCGCAGGTCGATCACATTTTTCCGGTCAATCTGAAGGGCGGAGACGATGCCTACAAGGAGGCCGTGGATGTGCTGTGGAACCTGCAACCGATGCCGGCCGAGGTGAACAACTACAAGCGTGCCCGGCATCCCAAGGAGTTCTTCGCCAGTGAGGACGGCGCCAAGTACTTCGGCGACTACGACCTTGTTCCGAAACCGACTTCGACTGTCTGGGACGACCACCTGCGGTTCATCAGGCTTCGAAAATCCAAGATGGAGAAGCGGCTGGAGGAGCGCTTTGATCTCGTGCTGAAGCCAGACAGCGAGGCGAGCTAATCGATGCAACCGCTGATCGTTGCTCAACAGGTTACACAAGGAGTCGCAGACTTCCTGCGCACGGCGTTCCCGTCGACGACGCCCGGCTTCATTGGACTGCTCGAGCGCTTCCTGGAGCAGCGCGACAACATCTTCAAGGGGCCGTACCTCACGGTGCCGCTCCCTTTCAGCCCTGGCCCAAAGCAGAGCAAGCCAGCCTTTCCGTGGTTGTCCGAGGACTTCAAGCCCCACGCCCACCAAGCGAAAGCGTTCCAGCGGCTGGGTGGCGAGGGCGCGCGTTCCACACTGGTCGCCACCGGCACTGGATCCGGCAAGACGGAGTGCTTCCTGTACCCCATCCTGGAGCACTGCCGGCAGGCGCGGGCCGAAGGACGGCCAGGCATCAAGGCCATCATCCTGTATCCGATGAACGCCCTGGCGTCAGACCAAGCCGGGCGCGTGGCAAAGACGATCGTCAAGACCGCAGCATTGGAATGGGTCCGCGCAGGCCTGTACGTCGGTGAGACGCCCGCGGAGGAGTCGAAAACTGTCAGGCAGGTGGACGCCGAGACCTTCACCGTGATCACCGATCGCGACGCCTTGCGAGCCAACCCGCCGGACATCTTGTTGACGAACTACAAGATGCTGGACTTCTTGCTGCTGCGCGCGACGGACGGGCCGCTTTGGGCGCATCAGCGCCCGGACACATTGCGCTACCTGGTCGTTGACGAGCTGCACACTTTCGACGGCGCGCAGGGCACTGACCTGGCCTGTTTGATTCGCCGGCTGAAGGGCAGGCTGGGCGCCGCACCGGGACAGCTGGTGTGCGTGGGCACGTCGGCCACGCTGGGTGACGGGGGCGGCGAAAGCCTGCTGAACTTTGCGCGAGACATCTTTGGCGAGGCCATGGACGCCGATGCGGTGATCGGCGAGGACCGTGTGCCGGTGGGTGACTACTTGAGCGATGCCGTGGTGGAGCACACCATGAGCCCGCAGCCCAGCGACGAGGCAAGCCTGGACCCAGCCAACCATGCCGATCTGGGGGCCTACCTCTCTGAACAGACCAGGCTCTGGTTTGGTGAGGCCGTGCCGGCTGGTCAGGTTGAAGATTTCAGCTGGCGTTGCGAACTGGGCCAACGGCTGAAGAGCCACTTTGCGTTCCAGAACCTGCTGCGCGACCTCGATAGGCTCGGGCCGAAGTCGGTGCCGGTCGATGACCTGTTGGCTCTGCTTCGCAGGCGCCTGCCAAAGCGGCAGGCCGAATCAGCGGGTGACGTGGCGGGCGATCGGTTCGTGCTGCTGTGGCTCTCCAGCCTGCTGGCTCTGGTCGCGCACGCCAGGAAGCCGGGTCACCAGGACTTCTTCCTGCAGGTGAAGGTCGAGATTTGGCAGCGTGAGCTGAGGCGCATGGTTGCCAAGGTGGATGCGCAGCCGGTGCTGAGGCACCACGACGACCTGGGTAAGGCGGACAAGGATCACCAGCACCTACCAGTGATTCACTGCCGTGACTGCCATGCCACGGGTTGGGGGGCGACGCTGCCCAAGACCAGCCCGAACCAGCTGCAGCAAGACCTGCGACTTTTCTACAGCGCGTTCTTCAGCGAGGACGTTTCCACCCGATTTCTGTTCCCCGCAACGCCGACTGCTGACCGTCGGGTGTTCGAGCGCAAACAGGTGTGTCCGCGATGCGGTTCTTTGCATCAGATGACGCAGCGTGGCTGTTCGCACTGCGGGCACGAGACGCTGCTCGCGGTAGACATCACGGCCAATCTGAAACAGGGCACGCGCAACGGCGCCCCGTTCACCAAGTCGCACCACAACTGCCCCTATTGCGGCGGGCACAACACCTTGTCCATCGTCGGCTCGCAGGCGGCGAGCCTGGCCGCGGTGATGGTGGGCCAGCTCTTCAGTAGCGGGTACAACCAGGACAAGAAGCTCAT
The DNA here is from genome assembly GCF_036277275.1 of Ideonella sp. Taxonomy (GTDB): domain Bacteria; phylum Pseudomonadota; class Gammaproteobacteria; order Burkholderiales; family Burkholderiaceae_C; genus Ideonella. The sequence continues at coordinate 23,078 of NZ_DASUNH010000102.1, forward strand.
TGCGTTCTCTGACTCGGTGCAAGACGCAGCGCACCGCGCTGGCTTTCTGGCCGCGCGAACCTGGCGCTTGAACCTTCGCCCCGCTCTGGCGCAGACCATTGCCGCAGCTGTCGCAGCCGGCGAGCCACTGACGCTGGCGCAACTGCCAAAGGCATTCGAAGCGCAGTGGAAGTCCTCGCTTGGCGAGAACCACTACGTGGCGAACTTCCTGCCGCCGCAGCTGCACTGGATGCGGGACATGGACACCTTGATGGCTACGGGGCAGTTGCCTGAGGGCAGCCAGGTGCCCGTACAGATGGCCCAGGTGATGCCGTGGGTCGTCAATGCCGAATTTGGACAGGACGCTCACGTCGGGCGCACCTTGGTGGCGACCGGCACGGCCTGTGTAACGCCCGTGGAAGAGGCCTGGACGCGGGCCATCGGGTGGCTGCATCTGCGCATGCGCGAGCAGGTGGAAGCCCTGAAGGACGTGACACCTCCAGAGATCGACGTGTTCTTGCGGGGGTTAGTTGGCGAGATGCAGCGCATCGGTGCCTGGCGCGACCCGATGCTGGCCTTCTACGCGCGGGTGGGCTGCAGGCCGCAGGCGTACAAGAAGAACCCCAGCCAGGAGAAGATGCTGTCAGGGCCTCGGCCCCCGCGGTTCCTGACCCTGCCTGAGTGCCAGCTGTGCACAAGCGTTGAGCGGGACGAATCGCGTGGCTTCACAGACTGGGCCTTGAAGGCATTTCAGGAACTGAACCTCGTCGCGCTGGGCGCTGACCAGGTTGTTCGCGACGTGTACCGACTGGCGCTGGAAGGCCTTGCGGCGGCCGGCCTGGCTGCCAACGAGCAGGCATTGGACAAGCCAGAGATTCAGATCTGGGGTCTGGAGCCGGCCGCCTTCAAAGTCGAGCTGGGTGGGCGCAAGTGGCGTTGCGCCACATGCCACAACGAGGTGTTGTCCGGCCTGTCCGAAGACTTCGACGACCAGCCGTGCCGCCGAACAGGCTGCAAGGGCGATCTGCATGCCGATGGCGGCTGGGGAGACTTCTACCGAAAGCTCTACCTGACGGCGGAGATTCAGCGTGTGGTGGCACATGAGCACACGGGCCTGCTGCCCCGCGAAACGCGCGAGCGCGTCGAGCGCGATTTCAAGTCTGACAGTGGCAGGCCCGGCGGCATCAATGTCCTGTCGGCGACGCCCACCTTAGAGATGGGCATCGACATCGGCGACCTGTCGTCGACGCTGCTGTGTTCCGTGCCGCCGACGCAGGCCAACTATGTGCAGCGCGCCGGCCGTGCTGGGCGGAGCACGGGCAACGCGTTGCTGATGACCATGGCGGCCAGCCGGCCGCATGACCTGTTCTTCTGGGAAGAGCCCAAGGAGATGATGGCGGGCAGCGTCGATGCGCCGGGGGTCTTCCTGAACGCGTCTGCGGTCCTGGAGCGTCAGTTGACGGCCTTCTCGCTGGACTGCTGGGTCAGGGAGGCCGGCAAGTCCGCATCCATCCCCGGTGAGATCCGTTCGGTGTTCAACGCGATCCGTGGGCAGGCCCTGTCGAAGTTCCCGTACCCGTGGCTGAACTTCGTGGAGCAGCGCAGGGGCGAGCTGTTGGACCGCTTTGTCCGTCTCTTCAATCAGGCGGATCGGAACCCGCTCACGCAGTCGACCCAGGATTGGCTGTCGAAGTTCATCAACGGCAGCAAGGACCAGCCGGGCTCCCTGGGCTGGAAGATCATCGACAAGCTGAACGGCATCGCCAAGGATGTCGATGAACTGAAGCGCCAGATGGAGCGAACGAAGAAGGAGATCGAAAAGCTCCAGGCACTGGCTGTGCGCGGCGAGGAAGACGAGGCCGAACTGGTGCGCCTGATGCAAGAGCGAACGGCGCTTTCGCGCCTGGTGGGCAGCATCGAGGGCAAGGCCACGCTGAACGTGCTGACCGACGAGGGCCTGCTGCCGAACTACGCATTCCCGGAGCAGGGCGTGTTGCTGCGGTCCATCATCGTTCGCGAGGCCAAACCTGGTGGCGGCGCCCCGGACCCGCTGACCTTTGAGTACGAGCGGCCAAGCGCCTCCGCGATCACCGAGCTGGCACCGAACAACACCTTCTACGCCGAAGGGCGGCGGGTTGTGGTGAACCAGGTCGATGTCTCCAAGATCAAGCCGGAGGCCTGGCGCTTCTGCCGGCAGTGCTCGTACACCGAGCCACTGTCGTCAGGCGACCACCACGCCAACTGCCCACGCTGCGGCGACACGATGTGGCGCGACAGTGGCCGGGTGCGTGAGATGCTGAAGCTCACCACCGTGTTCGCCCGCACGCTGGATCGCGAGAGCCGTATTGCAGACGACTCAGACGAACGACAGCGTGGCTTCTATGTTCGCCAGGCGTTGGTCGACAGCCCGCCCGATGCGGTGCGGGACGCTTACGTCATCGATAAACCGGAGTTTCCCTTCGGCTTCGAGTTCCTGGACAGGGTGACCTTCCGCGAAGTGAACTTCGGCGAGCAGGCACCCGACGCATCGCCGATGACCATCGCCGGCGCTGAAATGAACCGTCCGGGTTTCAGCATCTGCCCGGAGTGCGGCACGATCCAGCGACGCCGCAAGGCTGAGGAGATGTACCGCAACCACGCGCCGTACTGCTCGAAGCGCAAGGACCCGGAAGCTACCGCTCAGCAATGCGTCTTTCTCTACCGTGAGTTCGCGAGTGAGGGGATCCGGCTGTTCCTGCCGGAGGTGGGGTTTGGCGACACCGAAGAGCGGCTGCTGAGCTTCGTCTCGGCCTTGGAGCTGGGGCTCACGCGGCGTTTCCGTGGAGCGGTAGACCACCTGCGTATTGCACTGGACATCCGCATGGCTGCGGGCCAGGAGATTCCCCGCTGCTACTTGGTGATCTACGACAGCGTTCCTGGGGGCACGGGATACCTGAAGGAACTGATGCGAGCCCCCGAGCCGCTGCTTGAGGTGTTGGAGCTGGCGCTTCAGGCGCTAAACGAGTGCGTTTGCAACCAGGATGCCGAGGCAGATGGCTGCTATCGCTGTGTGTACGCGTACCACAACAGCTACGACCGGGAATCGATCTCGCGCCGGATCGCGCAGAAACTGCTGGGCGAGGTGGTTCAGCACAAGGCGTCACTGAAGCAGGTGGCCAACCTCTCCGGCGTACAGACCGGGAACCAGCTCTTCGACAGTACGCTGGAGAAGCGTTTCGTCGAGGCGTTGCGTCGCGAACACGGTGGCAAGCGCTACAGCCTTACCGAGGTGTTGTTCAAGGGCAAACCGGGGTATCAACTGCAGGCCGACACCCGTCGCTGGCGGGTGGAGCTTCAGGTGAATTTGGCTGATGGCGACGGCGTGGTTGTCGCCTGCAAGCCGGACTTCGTGTTCTGGCCTGACGATGGCGTCGATGACCTTCCGATCGCCGTCTTCCTCGACGGGTGGCAGTTCCACAAGGACTCGATTCCAGCCGACTTGGCCAAGCGCATGGCGGTGGCCAAGAGTGGGAAGTTCTCGGTCTGGACGCTGACCTGGGACGACATCGAAACCGTGCTTCAGGGCAAGGACTCCGCGACGCCTTCGCCGTGGCCCACATTGCTGGTCAATGGCGGTGGGAATGTTGTGCCGAAGATGTGCGAGGCGCAAGGCCTGCCGGCTGCGGTGAACGGTTTCAAGTCGCTCGCACCCTTCATTCAGCTTCATCAACGGCTGAGTGACTGGCGCTTTGAGGACATGCGCAGGCTGGGTGTCGCGCTGGCGATAGGCCAGGTCATGCCGCTGGGCGATGCAACTGTGTTGGCAACGATGCGCGAGGGTGCCTACTGGCACCGGCTGGAAGAGTTATCCCTGCTGCCGGACCACAGCAAGCATCGGCTCGGCGTTCGTCAACTGGGAAGCGTGGTACGACTTGCTGTCGGAAGTCACCCAGAGCATCTTGGCGAGTTGATGAAGGGAGCGGGCACTGCACAACACGAGCCGATGCTGGTGGCCGAATGGGCTCCCGACGCAGTGCCGGAGGCCGAGCGCCAGGCCCGGTGGCAACAGCTCTGGCATTGTTTGAATCTGTTGCTGCCTTTGCAGCACCTGTGGGCAGGCGCGGCCGACATGCCTGGCCTGGAGGCGTTGCAGAACGCGCCAGCGTTGCAGCAACCGGCCAGTGGCCTGCCTGCTGCATGGATCGAGGTGCTGAACTTGGTCCTGCGCGAGACTCAGGACTGGGCGCATGCTTTGGCGCTTGCCAAGGTTCCGGTGCCGGAGGTTGGCTACGAACTGCTCGATGACAAGGGGCGCGTCGTTGCTGAATCAGAGATGGCATGGCCGGGCGCGCGCGTGACCGTTTTGCTGCCGGATAGCGGTGACGTGGCCAAGTTCGAGGCTGCCGGATGGGCCTGCTTTGTGGTGACCGAGGGTCCGCTGCCTCCGGCACTGAAAGACAAACTGACGGAGACCTGAGCATGACGCTGACGCCCAAGATTGCGATGTCCGACGACTTCCTGAAGTCGTTCGCTGCGGTGCCGCGTGACCAGCAGCAGGCCGTGCTGACGTTCGTGGCTAAGTTCAGGCAGAACCCGACCGCGTCGGGCATCAACTACGAGCGCATCCGGGACGCAGGCGACCCGAACATGAGGTCGGTCCGCGTGAACGACAACGTCCGCGGAATCGTGCTGAAGCCGGATGTGGGTAATGTGTATTGCCTGCTTTGGGTCGACCGCCACGACGATGCCTACCAGTGGGCTCGCCGCCACCGTGTGGCGATTCACCCGGATGTGGGCAGCATTCAGATCTATGCGGTAGAGGCGGCGTCCACTCCGGAAGCTGCGGCAACCACCCCCGCCGCCGCAGAGGAATCTGCCGGCCTGTTTGCCACCCTCAAAGACCGCGAGATTCGGCGTTTGGGCGTGCCTGACGAGATGCTGCCTGCCGTGCGCGCCGTGACGTCTGACAAGGACCTGGAGGCCTTGGAGCCGAAGCTCCCTGACGAGGCCTTCGAAGCCCTGTTCTTGTTCGCGGCTGGCGAGGCCTACGAGAAGATCGTGGCCGATCAGACAGCGCCGGTGTCTGTTGACCCCGCTGACTTTGTTGCAGCGCTCGACCGCGACGCCACCAAGCGCCACTTCGTCGTACTAACCGATGACAGCGATCTGGAGGCGTTGTTGGCTGCGCCGCTGGAGCGCTGGCGGGTGTTCTTACACCCGAGTCAACGCAAGCTCGTCGAGCGGGAGTGGGCTGGACCGGTGAAGGTCACGGGTGGGGCTGGTACGGGCAAGACAGTGGTCGCGATGCACCGTGCGGCGCGGCTGGCAAGACAGTTCTCCGACTTGCCCGGCCGGCCGGTTGTCTTCACGACGTTCACCAAGACGCTCTCGGATGACATTCGTCAGCACTTGGAACTGCTCTGTACCCCGCAGGAGCTGGACAAGATCCTGGTCGTCAACCTGGATCAATGGGCGTCGTCGTTGCTTCGCAGATTTGGCTACAAGCCGGAGTTGCTGTACGACGAGAGTGTGAGACGGGGCTACTGGCAAGCTGCCATGTCAGCGATGCCCGCGTCGGCGGACCTGTCGCAGCACTTCATGCGCGCCGAGTACGAGCGTGTGGTGCTTCCGCAGGGATGCGAGACAGCGGAGGACTACATGCGAGCCAGTCGAGTTGGGCGCGGCGGGCAGCTGGGCCGTGCCACGCGAAAGGCCATCTGGCCTGTGTTTGCCGAGTACCGCGCTCAGCTCCATGGCGTAAACCTGCGTGAGCCCGAAGAGGCCTTCCGAGACGCGCGTCGGCTCCTGGCCGACCAGGCCACGGAACTGGGCATTCGCGCCATGGTGGTCGACGAGGCACAAGACATCAGTCCTGCGGCGTTTGAGCTAATCCGTAGTGCTGTACCGCTGGCAGCGAACGACCTGTTCATCGTTGGGGATGCGCACCAACGGATCTACCGGCACAAGGTGGTACTGAGTCGCGTCGGCATCGAAGTTAGAGGGCGCAGCCGAAGCCTGAAAGTGAACTACCGGACAACGGATGAGATCCGCCGCTGGGCCTGCGCACAACTTGAGGGCTGTGCCATCGACGATCTGGATGGCAACCTGGATTCCTTGCGCGGCTACCGTTCACTAACCCACGGCGAGCGCCCTGATGTGATCGAGTCGATATCCCATCAAGACGATGTCAAGCACATCAAGGCGATCATGAAGCAGCTTGCAGACGATGCGATCGAGCCACGTCAGGTCTGCATTGCAGCTCGAACGAACGACGACGTCGACTCCATCGTCGAGGGCTTGAAGAAGGCTGATATTGCCACGCTGCGCTTGGAGCGGTCAACGCCAGACGACCCAGCTGTCCCCGGTGTGCGGGTTGCCACCATGCACCGCATCAAAGGACTGGAGTTTGGTGTGGTGATCATCGCCGGGTACAAAGGCGCGGCCAAGTACGCTGAGCTGTTTTCTCGCGATGAGGACGCTGGAGTTTCGGACGAGACGGATATGGCGGAGAGGGCCCTCTTGCATGTGGCTGCTACGCGCGCGAAGGGACATCTATTCGTGCTCAATCGGGAAGGGAGTAGCGGCGCTCGGAAGTCGAGCGGCGGCCACCGGTCTGACGGGCAAATTCTTCCCACATAGGCGGGTTAGGCTTTCCACGATCTGTCGCATTCCGGAGGTGTCGAGGGAGCCTTTTGGGCTTTGCCTTGGCCAACCCTTGGTTTTCTACTTGACCAGAACTAGAAGTTGACCACATCGATTCATGACTGATAAAGGACGTTATCAATCATGACCCGCGCACGCCGAACATGTTCGACCTCACTCGCCCCGAAGCGCTCGCTCCATCGCTTCCCTCGCTCTACGCCCCTGACGCCGCAGCTCGGCGCCGCACCGTCGAGTTCTTCACCGCAAACATTCGAAACGCGAACACCCGCAGGGCGTACGCCCAGGCCGGCGAGGATATCGCGCGCTGGTGCGACTGGTGCGGCATCAGCGAGCCGTCGCGTCCGCGATGATCTGGACGGAGAGGACTACGACAATGCTGCGAGGAGCCTCCACATTGCGGCTGACCCGCCGCGAGCTGAGCCGCTGGGCAAGGATCACGGGCTTCACGCCTGAAGATGTCCGCAGCGAAGCGGACTTGACCCGCTTCGCTGCACGCTGCAAGTGCCACTTCCGGGGCTGCGGCGAGGACACCCGCTTCTTGCACCTTCTGATCGACGACGAACTGCGCCGTAACCTCCTGGGTGGTTTGACCGACTCGGTGGGTGACCAGGTACGTAGCGTTCGGCACGGAGGGTCGCCGCGATGACGGATGACGACAGGCCCACCCAACTGACCACCGTGCCGGGCGGCCGGGAAGCGCTGGAACGCGAGCTGCTATGGAACATCGCACTGGATGGCGACATCGCGCGCCGGGCGCAGCTCTACCGCATGCTTACGCCCGCCGCCAACACCGAAGTGGCGGTCGCACCTGACGTAGGCGGCCCATCGTGACCGGCATAAGCTGTGCCAGTTATCGGCCATGTCGACGGTGAAAGTGCCGAGGCACGTAGATGCCAGCTGACCGCCGGTGTGCCGGGGCGGGGCACCCACCCTTCTACTTGCCCTTCTTGTTGCGCGCTTGCGTGAGCGCCGACGCGGCAGCTGTCTTCTGGTCGGCTGACGACTTGGGATTTTTGAGAACCTTCGATGCCGCAGAGGCCGCTTTCGCGGATGTTTGCTCGTTGAGCTGCTTCAGGGTGGACTGCTTGCCGGCCATAAGAACGCCTCCAGGGGAGTGTTGTTGGAGGCCCAAGTGTGCATCGGGCTGACGCGCGGCCCAAGAGCTTGCCGATGGACCGTTATTTGCGCGCTCCGATCCGGCCGCGCTGCCGGCGGCATGGCTCGATCGCGATGCAGCCACCGGCCGCGAATGCCTGAAACTGCCGTTGCCTGAACCGGCGACGCTCGAGCGCATGGCCCAAGGGTTGTCGGCGCTGGCTGCGGCGCTGCGCCGCTGAGCCGTCACGGCGCGGTGAGCTCGGTGCTTGCCAGGCGCGCCCGGTCGACATCCGGGCTGCGGTACACCGCCTCGGGGATCGAAGACAAGGCCGACGGTTGCAGCTGTCCATCGCTCAAGCCATAGAACTTCTGGAAGCTCATGATCAGCGGCCGCCACTTGTCGGGGTCGATGTGGTCAGCACGGTCGGCCATCAGGATCGACGGGTGCAGGTGCACGCGCTGGATGCGCACCTCGATGTTCAGGATGTTGCCGCGCAGCAGGTCGTCGTCATCGCCCACCCCATGGATGGCTTCGACCACGGCTTCCAGTTGCACTGGGCATTCATGCGCCCGCGGCGGCGCCACGGTCTGCGAGGGCACTGGCGTGAAACCTGAGCGCTCGAACTTGTCCTGAACATGGCGATAGCCGCGTGCGGCCTTCCACGGCGGCACGGGGTTCTTGCCGGTCGTCAGGGCCAGCCGGTCGACGAAGTCGACCTCGTGCTGTGACGGCAGGTTCAGCACACATTCGCGTTCGCGCCGCAGGTTGCGCGCTGTTTGGGAGCTGGCCCCCAGGCCGAGCACGCAGCGCCAGCCGAGCCAGAAGGCCGATGACATCGGTGCGAGGTTGGGCGTACCGTCCTCGTTGGTCGTGCTGATCACGACCACGGGCGTGCCGAAGTAAAGAATGGCGGGTTCTTGTCGCTGGTGCATGCCGACTCCTGCTGAAGCATTGAAAAGACAGTGCCTCAATGTGCCTCTGCCGCGACCGGCTGTCGCGCCGGATTCGGACACCGTTTTTGCCGCGGCCGCGGCCGCGGCGCAGCGCAGCACTACACAGGATCGCTCGGCGTCGACGTACCCAACGCATCGTCGACCGCCGACAGCAACTGCCCAACGTCGATCGGCTTGGTCAGGAAGCGGAAGAAGCCGTCTGCCGCACCACGCGCCACGTCGCCGGCCGTCGCGCTGGCGGTCAGTGCAATGATCGGGATATGTGCGGTGCGCGCGTCGCTGCGCAGGATGCGCTGAGCCTCGCGGCCGCTCATGCCGGGCATGTTGTTGTCCATGAAGATGACTGCGGGCCGGTGACGGCGCGCCAGTTCCACACCGAGCCTGCCGTTGTCTGCCTTCAGCAGCTTCAACTGCGGGCGGTGCCGCAGGATCTCTTCGACCAGCATCTGGCTGGCGGGATGGTCGTCGACGCACAGCACCGGGATCCGCTGCTTGTCGCCGCGGCCGGGGTGGGGGGCGGCCAACGCTGCCGGCTCCCGCAAGTCCGAGGCCTTCGCCGCCGGCGACGCGGCGGCTTCGGGCACTTCGATCCAGAACATGCTGCCGGCGCCGGGCGTGCTGCTCGCGCCGATCTCGCCGTTCATCAGCTCGACCAGCCGCTTGGTCAGCACCAGGCCGATGCCCGAGCCTTCGGTCCTGCCGGTTTCCTGGCCGAGGCGATTGAAGGGCTGGAACAGCGATGCCATCTGCGACGGCCCCAGCCCGGCGCCGGTGTCACGCACCTCGATGCGAATGCGCAGGGCGCGCGGCCGGGTGCAGGTGATGCTGACCGTGCCATGCGGGCGGTTGTACTTGATCGCGTTGGACAGCAAGTTGATCATCGCCTGCTTCAGCCGGCCGCGGTCCGCCAGCGCCAACAGCTCGCAGTCGTCGGGCGAATCCAGCCGGATGGACCGGGCCGCCGCCATCGGGCTCATCATGCGCAGGCTTTCTTCCAGCAGGTCCGACAGCCTGACCGCCTGCAGCTGGATGCTGACCTTGCCGGCCTCGATCTGCGCCAGGTCGAGCAGCTCGTTGATCAACAGCAGCAGGTGTTGGCCTGCCTCGACGATGTGGCGCACATAGCCGGCATGCTGCTCCGCGTTGGTCGCCCTGCCGCCGGTGGTGGCCAGCAACTGGCCGAAACCGATGACGGCATTCAGCGGCGTGCGCAATTCGTGGCTCATGCTGGACAGAAAGTCGGACTTGGCCTGGTTCGCGCGTTCGGCTGCGGCTTTGGCGGCGGTCAGTTCGTCGTTCGAGCGTTCGAGCTCGGCCGTGCGTTCGTGAATGCGGCGTTCGAGCACTTCATTCAGCCGCTGCGCGTTGGCGGCGACCGTTTTCTGGCTCGTCACGTCCTGCAATGTGTTGAACCAGTGGCGGCGGCCGTCGCCGGCGCCGCTGGCCAGTGGCTCGATGGTCTGGTGAACGTGGATTTGCGCACCGGAAGGCTGCACCAGCCGGTACTCCACATCCACCCGTCCCACGGGCAGCGCGCCGGCCGACATCGTGCGCAAGAAGGTGTCGCGGTCGTCTGGGTGGATCAACTGCGCCCACTCGAGCAGGCTGCGGGGCAGGTTCGCACGCGCGCAGCCGGCGAGCTGGTGAAGCGTGTCCGACCAGTTCTCGAACCACCCCACGTCCGAGGTCACCACATGCGCCAGCTGGGCCAGGCCCTGGGCGCGATTCAGCTCGGCCTCGCGTTCGCGCAGCGCCGCTTCGGCATGCACCCGCTGCGTCACGTCGACCGGGCAGACCAGGCGCGCCGGCTTGCCCTGGTGGACCAGCTCGCGCGAGTTGATCTCGACATAGATCAGCACCTGGTTCTTGGTCAGGTGGCGCCAGACGCCGGAGTAGCGGCTCGTCGGGGGTGTGCGCCGAACCGATTCCTCGACGTACTGCACGTCTTCCGCAGGCCGGATGTCGCGGATGGTCAGCGCACAGAATTCGTCGCGGCTGTAGCCATAGACACTGCAGGCTGCCACGTTGGCATCCATGATCTGCAGCGTGGCCAGATCGTAGATGAACAGCGGCAGCGGGTTCGCCTCGAACAGGTAGCGATTGTCTTGCGGGTCGGGCAATGGCCACTCTGGCATGGCGGGGCCGTCAGCCGGCATCGGCCTGCCGGGTAAAGGTGGCGGCGGGTCCTGTCCCATGGATGTGTGGGCCAAGAGAGCGGGGGTGCGGCAAAGTCTATTCCTTTTGTTTCACAGGGCGATGCAGCAAATCGTCGTCTTTCTGCGGTGAACTACCGCGTCGTCGGATCTTTCAATCCCCCTTTCCGCCGCCCGGGGCCGTCGCCCTTGGTTCCAACCGAGGAGTCCCTTCATGACCAAGGCCTGTACCCTGATGTCGCCCGCGGGCCGTGCCCGCTCCCGCTTGGGCTGGATGGTCCGCCTGGCTGCGCTGGCCGTGTCGATGGCCCAGATGGGCAATGTGCGTGCCGCCTGGTCCTGCCCGGCCGGCCCGTTCGGCCACCCGGTGCCGCCGGGCGCGCAGATCACGCACCTGGACAATGCCTTGCCCCGCGATGCGTTCAACCAGAACGGCAACCTGAACGCCAACGTCGAGGGCCCGGTGTGGTTGGCTGGGTCGCTGTATGTCAGTGAGTTTGGCCAGGGTGCCGCCCCGCCGCCTTCGCGCGTGCTGCAAATCACCGGCGACAACACGGGGGTCGTCTTTTCCGCCACCGCCGGCACCAATGGCCTGGCCACCAACCGCGCCGGCAAGCTTCATGGCGCCAGCCACAAGGTGGGCGGCATCGTGCGGTTCGGTGCGGCTGGCGAAGAGCCGACGGTGATCGTGGCCGGCTTCCAGGGCCAGCGCTTCAATTCGCCGAACGACCTGACTTTCCGCAGCGACGGTACGCTGTACTTCACCGACCCGACCTGGCAGGCGCCCAGCCCGCCGCCGCAAGCCAAGACCCGTGTCTACCGCGTGGCGCCGGGTTCGCACACGGCCAAGGTGGTCGACGCGAACCGCTCGCAGCCCAACGGCATCACCTTGTCGCCCGATGAAAAGACCTTGTACCTGTCGACATTGGACGGCTTGTTCAAGTACGCGGTGGCAGCCGACGGCACCGTGGGATCACCCACGCGCTTTGCCCGCCAGATCGGCGGCGCCGATGGCATGGTGGTCGATTGCGCCGGCAACCTCTACGTCACCAGCACCGACGTGATCGTGTTGAACCCCGCTGGCAAGGAAATCGACCGCCTGCCGATGCCCGCCGGCGCCGGCAGCGTCACCAACGTGGCCTTTGGCGGCGCCAAGCACAAGACACTGTTCATCACCGCGATGGGGCAGGGCAGCGGCCGCGGCGTCTTCAAGGTCGACCTGAAGGTGCCGGGCATGCCGTATTGAACGGCGCCGGTCAACCTGCCAGGTGCTCCGCGAAGGCGCTCGGCACCTCGGCGCTGTCGATGCGGTTGCGGCCCCGTGCCTTGGCCCGATAGAGCAATTCGTCGGCACAGCGGTACAGCGCCTCTTCGTCCGTCTCGGCCGTGGCCGCGTGGTCGCACCACGCCAGCCCGAATGATGCGGTCACCACGCCGGCCCGGTGCTGGGCGTGGGGGATGCCGAGCGCTTCGATCGAATGCCGCACCTCGTTCAGAAAGCTCAGCAGCTGCGGGCGGTCCGGGCCGGACAGCAGCAGCGCAAATTCTTCGCCGCCGACGCGGAACAGGCGGTCGGTCGATCGTTTCAGGCCGGCCTGCACCGTGGCGCTGACGCGTCGCAGCACCTCGTCGCCGGCTGGGTGGCCGTAGTGGTCGTTGTAGCCCTTGAAGTGGTCCAGGTCGAACAGGCACAGCCCGATCGCGCCGCCCTCGCGCCGCGCATGGGCCAGGCGGTAGGCCAGCTGGTCCTGGAAGTGGCGGCGGTTGAAGGCGCCGGTCAATTCGTCGGTGATCGACAAGGTGGTCAGGCGCTGGTTTGCCGCCTCGAGTTCGCGCGTGCGCGCTTGCACCAGCTGACCGAGTTCGTTGTTCAGGCGCGCCTCGGCTTCGCGCGCCTGGCGCTCGGCGAGCAGCTTGTCGGCCTTCATCTGGTTCATGCTCTCCGCCAGGGCGATGGCGATGCACAGCGCTTCGAGCACCGACCCGATCGCCACGCCGTAGGCCAGCAGCGGGTGATCGGGCAACGTGGCTTCGAGCCGCATGCGCTCGGCCATCAGGCCCACCAGCATGCATGCCGCCCCCAGCAGGAAGAAGCGTGTGTGACGCAGCCCCTGGCGCCAGGCCCAGATGCTCAGCCCCATGGCGAACACGATGCTCGCCATCGTCGCCGGCATCGCGAGCTTCAGCGTGCCGCTGTACGAGCCGGCCAGCGCCAATGGCACCGGCAGTGCGTTCAGCCCCACCATCGTCCAGCACAGCCGCAGCAGCCACGGCCGCTGCGCCAACGCGGGCTTGACGTTGGCAATCAGCATCGCGCCGAACAGCACCACGCTCAGCGAGTAATTGATCAGCAGCCCCTGGTTGATCCACAGCAGCGGCAGGCCTTGCAGGTATTGCGCCGCATGGCCCTCGAAGGCGAAGCGCGTCGCGACCAGGCAGAACAGGTAGCTGACATACCAGGCGAACGCCGCTTGCCGCGTGCTGCCCAGCAGGCACAGGTGGTACAGCAGCAGGATCAACAGCGCACCGTAGTAAAGACCGCATAGCAGCGTGTGCGCTTGCATGCCTTGCTGGAACGCCTGCTCCGACCACAGCTTGATCGGCAGCAGGCCGAGAAAGCCGTCGCGCGAATCGAGCCGCACCAGCACGTCGACCGCTTCGCCGGCCGGCACCGTCAGCGGAAAGGCGAAGCCGTGGTAGGCGATCGGCCGGTCGGTGAACGGCCGCTGATCGCCGGTGCGGTAATGTGCCGCCGCGCCGCCGGGGTGCAGCACATGCACCTGGATGTCGTCGAGCCGTGGGTTGTCGAGTTCCAGCACGCGGGTGACCTCGCCGTCGGCGGCGCCGATCAGGCGCAGGTGCAACCACCAGGCCGACGGCGAGTGTGCGAGGTTCAGCACCGGCGTGGTCGCCGGCCGCCAGGCCCGGGCCGTGGCCAGCACCTGATCCACCCGCAGCTGGCGGCTGGGGTCTTCCAGCAGCTCGACCTTGTCGGCAATGGACAACCGGTCCTGGCCCGGTGACAGCGTCAATGCGACGGGCGCTGCCTGCACGCCGGCCGCGCAGCTCAGCCACAGCCAGGCCGTTGCCGGCAACACCCAGGGCGCCAGGCCCAGGCTGCGAGCGATACGAAGACAGATATGCAGGAATTCCACAGGTGCAAACCGGGGGCCGCCGAGGGCCCTCGGCGCCTCTATCGGCCTGCGCGCTGCCGACTTGAGCGGCTCAGCCGTTCAGGCCGTAAAGGGCCACGATGCGGCGCAGCCGCTCGATCGTCGCGCGTTTCAGGGGCGGTGGCCCGATCACCTCGACCTCGGGCGCCAGCCGCAGCAACTGGCCGGTGGCATGCTCGATCGTCTCGATCGGGATGCGCAATTCGACCCGTGTCTGCTCGCTTTCGGGTGGCGCCACCGCAGCCACCGCCTTGGCCACGGCGGCGCTGAGGTACGACAGGTTCTTCAATCCCACGGCGGTGGCCCGCAAGGTCGCCTCACCCTTGAAAACCTCGGCCTCGAAGCGCTGCACCGATTGGCGCCAATGCTCGGTCAGGCTGAAGCCCTTGGGTCGCTTGACCACGCCGTGCTGCAGCTCGGCCGCGAGGATGCTGGCCACGCGGTAAGTGCGGATCTTGTCGTCGCCGGCGGCGACCAGGTACCACGCGCCGGCCTTGAGCACCAGCCCCAGCGGGTGGATCGTGCGGCGCGAGGTCAGCTTCCAGCTTTCATAGTGGATCGACAGCGGCCGCTCGTCCCAGACGGCGGTTGCCACGGTGGCCAGGTGCGGCAACGGCATCGACTCGCGGTACCAGTCGATCGGGTCGAGGTACAGGCGCGAGCTGACGCGGCGCGCGTCGTCGCGCCACGAAGCAGGTAGCGCGGCGAGCAGCTTCAGCTGGGCCTGCTCGACCTGGTCGCCCAGGCCCAGCTCGGCAGCCGGCCCGGCCAGGCCGCTGAGAAAGACCGCCTGCGCTTCCGACGGCGTCAACCCGGTGAGCGTGGTCTTCCAGCCGCGCATCAGCTCGAAGCCGCCGGCGCGGCCGCGCTCGGCGTAGACCGGCACGCCAGCGGCGGTCAGCTCGTCGATGTCGCGGTAGAGGGTACGGATCGAGATTTCCAGCACATCGGCCAGCGCACGCGCGCTCATGCGCCCGCGCGTCTCCAACAACATCTGGATCGACAACAGGCGGCTGGCGCGCAAGGTGAAAGCTCCGGTGGGTGGTTGCAGTTCGGATGCTAAAACTGACTTCGTCTGGCAGCTATTGGCGCCGCCAGCCACGCAGCGCCGGCCATGCTCGTTAGCATCGGGCTTCCATCACCAAGGACGACCCGCATGAACCCAGCAGTTGCACCAGGTCTGCCCGCGGCCACGACGACAGGGGCCGATGCCCGCGACAACGTCCGTGCGCTGCGCTCGTCGCAGATCCGCGAGGTGGCCAACGCCGGCCTGGGCGTGGCGGACGTGCTGCCGTTCTGGTTCGGCGAGTCGGACCGGGCAACGCCAGCCTTCATCTGCCAGGCCGCCACGGCTGCATTGGGGCAGGGCGCGACCTTCTATTCGCACAACCTGGGCATCGCGCCGCTGCGCGAGGCGCTCGCCAGCTATGTCACTCGCCTGCATGGCCCCACCGCTGTCGACCACGTGGCGGTGACCAGCTCCGGGGTCAGCGCGTTGATGTTGGCCACGCAGCTGGTGGCCGGTGCGGGCGACCGGGTGGTCGCGGTCACGCCACTGTGGCCCAACCTCGTCGAGATCCCGAAGATCCTGGGCGCCGAGGTGCAGACGGTGGGTTTGCGCTTCGGTGCGCAAGGCTGGTCGCTGGACGTGGACCAGTTGCTCGCCGCGTTGACACCCGGCACGCGGCTGCTGCTGCTGAATTCGCCCAACAACCCGACCGGCTGGGTGATGAGCCGCGACGACCAGCGCACGGTGCTGGACCATTGCCGACGCCTGGGCATCTGGATCATCGCCGACGAGGTCTACGAACGATTGAGTTATGTGCAGGGCGATGAGATCGCGCCCTCGTTTCTCGACCTTGCCAGCCGCGACGAACGTGTCATCTGCGTCAACTCGTTCTCGAAGGCCTGGCTGATGACCGGCTGGCGCCTGGGCTGGATCGTGGCGCCAGCCGCGCTGATGGACGACCTGGGCAAGCTGATCGAATACAACACCTCGTGCTCGCCGGTGTTCGTGCAGCAGGCGGGCATCGCTGCGCTGACGCAGGGCGAGGCGTTTGTGCAGCAGCTGGTGGGTGACCTGCGCGCCTCGCGCGACCACCTGGTGCGGGCGCTGTCGACCCTGCCGGGCGTGCAGGTGAAGGCGCCGCCGGGTGCGATGTACCTGTTCTTCTCGTTGCCGGGCGCTGGGCAGAGCCTCGCGTTGTGCAAGACGCTGGTGCGCGAGGCGGGCCTTGGCCTCGCGCCGGGCAGCGCCTTCGGCCCCGAGGGCGAGGGCTTCGTGCGCTGGTGCTACGCCTGCGATCCGGCGCGGCTTGACGCTGGCGTGGCGCGGCTCCAGCGCTATCTCGCATCTCGGTGATCCTCGTTTAAAGGGTCTGTAGTCTGGCTACATTGAAACTACGATGTAGTCGAGACGGAATGGGTTTTTCCTCTGAGAGACGCCGTTGCAAAGCCGTCGTGGAGGCTAGGGAAAACGAAGAGTGGTCGGTAGTTTTGTTTTAGTAGAGTCGCCGCCGTGACGCCGAAGCCGGCAGCTGCGGCCCCCTGACGTCACACCGATCTGCGCTCCAGTTCCTGTCGCACTTGCCGTGATGAGAGGTCTGCGAACTAACGCGTCAGATCGCTGACCCATGTCTTGACGATCAGCATTCCCGCCAAGGTGGGAAGGGAGACCCCATGCCTACTCGCTTCTTGCCTCATGCGTTGGCCATGGCTGCCGTTGCCGCATTGGCCGGCCAGCCGGCCGTGTCGGCGGCCGCCAGCATCCCGGCGGCCCACGTCTATCACAACCACATGCCGAACTTCTGGCCGTTCTACGGCGTGGACGTGACGGCGACCTATGACGCGACGCCTGTCGGCCAGCCGATCCGCCACACCTACGACGGTCAGGTGATCAACCTGAAGAAGAGCCCGCCGCCCGGCTACAGCTACTACCTGCCGGCTTCACAAGGCGGCGGCATCATGCCGCACGACGACCTGGTCAGCTACTACTCGCACGACGCGAAGACCGGCGCCTACCAATGGTGGCCACAGCAGGACGCCAGCGAGATGAAAGCCTGGTCCGGCGGCGGCGGGCAGGTGCACGTGACGATGTCCGGCGCGGTGGTCAACAACGTCAACAGCCTGCAGAACCTGCAGAACGTGCCGGGCTACACCGACCCGAACTGGGGCGCATCGTGGACCTCGGCCTACAACGGCCTGCCGACGAACAACGGCCACCGCACGCTCGACCTGATCCACTTCACCGGCCACCACACGATGGGACCGCTGGTCGGGCCGGAGTACTTCCTGAAGGACCTGATCGTCCACGGCGCGACCTTGGCGCAGCCCTACTTCCTGGGCAGTAGCTACACCTCGTCGCGCGGCTTCTTCCCGACCGAGCTGGGTTTCTCGGAACGGCTGATCCCGACGCTGGCGAAGATGGGCGTGCAATGGACGGTGGTGGGCAACAACCACTTCTCGCGCACGCTGAAGGACTACCCGTTCGCGACCTTCGATGCGACAGGCGACACGCTGATCTCGCCGCCCAACCGGGCCGACCTGCGCAACACATCCAACGTCGGCACGTGGGTGGCCAACGGCATGGCGCACGAGCAGCAGGTCATCGTCAACAAGTTCCCGTTCGCGTCGACACCGCACTGGGTGCGCGCGGTCGACCCGGCCACCGGCGCGGTCTCGAAAGTGGCGGCGATCCCGGTGAGCCAGAACGGCTCATGGGCCGAGGGTTGGGACGGCTCGACGACAGTCGACGAGCTGATGCCCTTCACCGCACTCGAGCCGCGCCAGTTCTTCGTCGTTGCGCACGACGGCGACAACTCCAGCGGCCGCGCCGGCTCGCTGGACACCTGGCAGAACGGCCACCGCGTCACCTGCGCCGGCAACGGCTTCTGCCAAGGCATCGACGAGTACCTGAAGGCGCACCCGATCCCCGAGGGCGACGTGCAGCATGTGCAGGACGGCTCCTGGGTCGACACGCGCGACAGCTCGTCCGACCCGACCTGGTACCACTGGCACTTGCCGCCGCTGATCTGGCAAGGTCAGTTCAGTGCCTTCAACCAGGCCACCGGGCTGAACCTTGCGCCGAAGAAGAACCTCAAAGGGCAGAACGAAGGCGCCACCGTCAGCCTCGAACATGGCTGGCACTACCTCGAGCGCAACTTCGCGCTGCTGCAGCCGGCCTTGAACTATGCGAAGACGGCCGAGCAGATCTGGCTCGACGCGCACCCGAACCACTGGGCGCCGACCAGCGCGCTGGACAAGCAGGTCACGCACGCTGGAAACCAACTGAACCCGTGGATGCTGTCGTTTCCGGTCAAGGGCGATGCGGCCGCCGACTACGCCGGTGGCGCCAACCCGGCCGAACTCGCCTGGTACTTCCTGTTGCCGGCAATGGACTCGGGTTTCGGCTACTACGACGAGAACAAGGACGACGTGGTCAAGCCGACGCTGGCCTTCAACAACTCACTCGCGTTCTCCAAACCCTATGTCAGCGCGAACCTGGCGAAAGACCGCACCGGCCCGTCCGTCTGGTGGCCCCAGCGCTATCCGTACAACCCGGGCTCGGTCAACGGCTCGAAGGCCGAGGGCTGGACGGTCCAGCACTACAGCCAGGACTTCGCGGTCTACACCTATGGCTTCGACGTCTCGGGCATCGCCTCAGCCAAGCTGATGGTGCGCGTGCACAACCAGAACACGATCGACAACGACGACGACACCTACAAGGTCTACAGCCCGAAGAAGATGGTCGGCAAGCCGGGCCTGAACATCACGCCGAGCAAGGTGGGCGCGTGGACAGCCTACCCGATGCAGGTGCGCGACCTGAAGCCGGTGATGAACGGCGTCACCTGGGTGCAGCCGACGATGGACACGCTGAAGGCGCTGCCGGCGCAGGAGATTGGCAACCTGTACTACGCCTACCTGTCGGCGTACCGCAACCAACTGCTCGACTACTACGTGAAGATGACCGACACGGCGGGCAACGTCACGCGATCGGAGATCCAGCAGGTGTATGTCGGCGCCGGCACCTACCGCAGCGGCGGCAATTCAGGCTTCACCGAAGACGTAAACGGCACCGTACCGGGTGTCTACCCGTTTCTGGTGACTGACAGCACGCCCCCCAGCGTGCCGGCCAAGCCGACGCTCGGCCAGCTCACCGACCGCAGCGTCAGCCTGAGCTGGCCAGCGTCGACAGACGACGTCGGCGTCGCCGGCTATCGGGTCTTTCGCAACGGCACGGCGGTCGGAACCACGCCGACCCCCACCTACACCGACGTCGGCCTCGTGCCGCAGACGGCCTACAGCTACCGGGTGGCGGCCTACGATGCGGCCAACAACCAATCGGCCAAGAGCGTGGCGCGCAGCGTGACCACGCGCGCACCCGACACGCAGGCGCCATCAGCACCCGGCGCGCCGGTGGCATCGGACATCACCGGCAACACCCTGAAGCTCGGCTGGACGGCGGCGAGCGACAACTACGGCGTCGCGAAGTACCTGGTGCTGCGCAACGGCAGCTCCGTCGGCACGTCGACCGGCCTGAGCTTCAACGACAGCGGCCTGACGCCGTCGACGACCTACAGCTACACCGTGAAGGCCGAGGACGCTGCCGGCAACCGCTCCGTGCCGTCTGCCGCGACGCAGGTCACCACCGCGTCAGGCCACTCGGCGACGGTGTACTACAAGGTGCCCGGCGGCTGGACGACGGTGAACATCCACTACGCGCCCAATGGCGGCAACTGGACGCCGGTGCCCGGCGTGCCGATGAACCCGGCCTGCGCGGGCTGGGATGTCTACACCGTCAACCTCGGCCAGGCGACCGGCTGGCAGACGGTGTTCAACAACGGCAACGGCACCTGGGACAACAACGGCGGGCGCAACTACGGCCTGGGCACCGGGCTGTGGCAGGTGGCCGATGGCGTGGTCAGCAGCGGGGTGAACCCCTGCGCGCAGAATGCGCGTTAGGGCCCGGCAGCGGGTGCGCCAGGCCCGCGGCAGACATCACATCAGCAGCCAGGCCAGCAGCACGCCGATCGGCAGCGACACGTACGGCGGTTGCTTGAAACGCCAGACGGTGAAGTAGGCCGCACCCACCAGCGCCGCGGCTTGCCAGGGAATGGTCTTGAACGGCAGCTTGAGCAGCAGCGAGATCGCTGCACCGGCGATCAACCCGACGACCGCGCAGCGAACGCCGACCATCGCATGCTGGAACATGCGCGACGACTTCAGCCGGTCGGCCACGCCGCTGACACCGACGCTGATCAGCGCCGTGGGCAGGTAGATGCCGATCGTGGCGGCGACGGCACCTGCCAAGCCCGCGGCCTGCATGCCGGTGAAGGTTGCAATGCTGAGGATCGGGCCCGGCGTCAGCTGGCTGGCCGCCAGGCCCGCGCTGAAGCCGGCGTGGTCCAGCCAGTGCAGGTGATCGACGATGTAGCCCTCGAGCAGCGGCACCATCACCAGGCCCCCGCCGAACAGCGTGGTGCTCAGGCCCGAGAACGCCAGCCCGACCTGGGCCACCAGCGTCTGGGGCAGCAGGGCCGGCACCAGCTGGAAGACCGCCAGGCTGATCGGCGCAAAGCACAGCAGCATCTCCAGCGGCTTCAGTCGCCGGCCTTGCTCGTGCGCGGTCTGCTTCGGCGCCGGCCAGGCGACGGTCGAGACGAACGCGCCGAAGACGAGCACGTAGATCGGCGCCGCCCAGTACGGGATCATCAGCAGCAGCGCGGTGGCGGCGACGGCGAGCGCCTTCTCCTTGTGGCCGGGCGTGGACTTCTTGGCCTGGTTGAACGCGGCTTGCGCGAGGATCACCGCCAGCGGCGGCAACACGCCCACCGTCACGGCCTTCAGCACCTTCGGGTAGCCCACGAGGAACGAGTAGCCGTACCACAGCCCCACGATGATCAGGAAGCCGGGCAGCACGATGCCGGCCAGCGCGGCCGCAAAGCCGCCCCAGCCGGCCACGCGGTGGCCCATCGTCGCGATCGCGTTCACGGCCTGCGGGCCGGGCAGCATCGTCACCAGCGCGATCAGTTCCAGGAACTCTTTTTCAGTGACCCACTGACGCTTCTTGACGAAGCGTTCCTGGGCCTGAGCCAGCAGCGCCATGAAGCCGCCCCAGGCGGTCAGGCCGAGCAGGGCGCAGTCGGCAAACAACAGGCCCTTGCTCACAGGGGTGGCGGTCGGCTCAGTCAGCGGGGTGACCTCGGCGTTGCTGGCGATATCGCTCATGCCCAGTCTAGCCTTCACACCGTGACCAGGCGCGAACGGATCGACGCCAGCAGGTCTTCCTGCGGTTTGCGTGCGGCCAGGTCTTCCGGGGGCAGCTCTTCCTTCACCGTGGCCTTGCGGGCGCGGTTGTCGGCGTCCAGCGCGGCCTTGGCCTCGGCGTCGTAGGTGCGGGCGGGCTGCACCCGGTCGACGAACTCGAGTTCGTAGCCCAGTTGCACCAGCGAGCGCCCGGCCACCGATTCGAAGTCGATGATCTGGTCAGGCGTCATGCCGGTCAGCCATTTCTTGGTGTTGGTGGCCATCACCGGCTTCTTGACGTTTTCCCACAGCTTGCCCGAGGCGGCGGTCTTGCTGGCTTCCTCCGACTCGTGGAAATCCAGCATCTTGGTGCTGAAGGCGATGCCCAGCCAACGGCACAGCAGACGCAGCGTCGACTCGGGGTTGCTCGTCAGTTCTTCGTAGGACAACGCCAGGAACTGAGACGACGGCACCCGCCGGCCGCAATCCAGCGCCAGCTGCTGCTCGACGTCCCATTGCTTGGCGACGTGGTAGGCCGTCTTTTCGCCGACGACGGCCTTCAGGAACGACAGGCAGACGTCGCGGCCGTCACGGTACAGATAGAGATAGCGCGCCTGCGAACCGAAGTAGCGCTCGATCTCCGGCAGGAAGTGAACGTTGGCGAGCGACTTGCACATCCAGTCGGGCTTGCCGTGGCTCTCGGCCATGTGGTCCATGACCGAGCCGAACACGGCGACGAGGCTGTTGTCGCGGCAACGCTGGCGGATGTCGGCGCGATCGAAAGTGACGCCCCACGAGACGGGGTTCACTTCGACCAGGCGGACCACGTCGTCGATCAGGCGCACGAAGTTCGCTTCGTTCTGCAGGTCGCCATAGGCCGGCAGCAACGGCGTGAAACGTTCCAGCACGTGGGGGGGATGAGGCGCCGCGATGGTGGGGGCTTGGTTGACCATCAGGCGCAACAGGTTGGAGCCTGAACGCTGGGTGCCAATCATGAAGACTTTCATATGCGGGCCTCTCTGAGTCATGAACAGCGCCGCGCACCGTCGTCCCGCTCGGTGGAGCAGGGGGGCGGTGGGGCCAAGGTTGGGGTTGTCGGGGGAGTGGCGCCGCGCGGGGTTGCTGCGTTGGTTGCTTGCTCGCGCGGTCGTCCCGCTTTCCTTCGGCCGCGCCAACACCGCCTTGATGACAGGGCTGTGAATACCGCACGAAAATCCGTCCCCGTATGTTTCCGGAGAGGGTTCACCCTGATCGCTGAAGCAGGTTCAGAAATTGCTGCCAGTTCTTTGATTTGGCGCACTCAAGCACGCGAACCAGCTGCCGATACACCGCTCGGAGCAAGGCGACATCGGATCGCCCCGCCACCGAACTGCAACCAACTTCCATACTTCAGGGACGACGATGAAACACATGCCGCGCCTGGCCGCACTGATGGCCATTTCTGCAACCACGCTGGCTTGCCTGGTGGCGCCGGTGCACGCTGCCGAGCTGCCCCCGGACGTGGCAGCCAAGGTGGAGAAGGCGAAAAAGCGCCTGGTCGAGCTGGCGGCCGATCCCACCGTGCTGGCGGCCGTGCGCGACGCCAACGGTCATGACGCCGGTGGCATGAACAACGGCAAGTGGATCGAGCTGAGCGACACCGATCCGGCGGTCAAGGCGACCCTGTCCAGCAAGGTCAGCCAGCAGATCGCCAAGTGGGAGCAATCCGACGACACGGTCAACAAGATCGTGCTGCGCGACCAGAAGGGCAACCTCGTCGGCGCCAGCACCCGTCCGCTGATCTTCAACAACGCCAATCGCGCGGTGTTCTCGAACGCGATCAAGGGCCAGCCCTGGTCGGCCGGCGAGATCAAGCCGGACACGTCGACGCAGATCCCGAGCGTGCACGTGGCGGCACCGGTGCTCGACGGTGGCAAGACGATCGGCGTGCTGCACGCCGGCGTGACCGCCAAGTAAACGGCGGCCCGCCGCCGCCACCAGACTCAAGCTGACCACGCCGCCCGCGCATCGGGCGGCCGCTGGAGGACTCCGATGCTGAAAAACCTGAAAGTAGGCGCCCGCATGGCGCTGGGCTTTGCTGCCGTGCTGGTGCTGATGTCGGTCATCAGCGCCATCTCCCTGAGCCGCCTGTCGGCGATCAAGGCGGACCTCGAAGCGGTGACCGGCGAGGCGCCTGAACGCCTGGCCAACTCGATGCGCGACCTGGTGCGCTACCAGGGCATGGCCCTGCGCGACGCGGTGCTGCAGGACGATGTCGCGTTCAAGAAGAAAGAATTCGACCAGATGAAGAAGGCGCGTGCGGACTACGACCGCACGGCGCAGCAACTGGCGGCGATGCCGATCGAGCCGGAGGTCAAGGCCGCGCTGGACAAGGCGGCCACCTTGCTGGCTGCCACGAAGGCGCCGATCGAGAAGGCGATCGACCTGTCGATGTCCGACGACGTTCCTGGCGCTGCCCAGGCGATGCGCGAAGAAGTCCGGCCGGCGCAGCTGGCCCAGATCAAGGCGCTCGATGACGTCATCGACGCGATCAAGCTGGCGTCGAAGCAGCGTTATGACCAGGCCGACGTGGCCTACCGCAGCGCAGTCGCCCTGATCGTCGGCCTGTCGATCACGGCGCTGGTCGCCGGTGCGCTGATCGCCTGGCGGATCCAGCTGAGCATCACGCGGCCGTTGAACCAGGCGGTGTCGGTGGCCCAGGCCGTGGCCGAAGGTGACCTGACCCGCGACATCCATGTCCGGTCACACGACGAGGTGGGCAATCTGCTGCAAGCCTTAAAGAAGGTCAACACGGACCTCGGCCGCACGATGCGCCAGGTGCAAGAGGCCGCCGAGACGATGCAGACCGCCTCGGTCGAGATCGCCATGGGCAACAACGACCTGAGCCGTCGCACCGAGCTGCAGGCGTCGAGCCTGCAGCAGACGGCAGCGTCGATGGAACAGTTGAACTCCACCGTCAAGAACAACGCCGACACCGCCCGCAGCGCGGCACAGATGGCCCACTCGGCGAGCGCCGCGGCGGCCAAGGGCGGCAAGGTGGTGACCCAGGTCGTCAGCACGATGCAGGAGATCACCGACAGCTCGAAGCGGATCTCCGACATCATCGGCACCATCGACGGCATCGCGTTCCAGACCAACATCCTGGCGCTGAACGCCGCGGTCGAGGCCGCGCGTGCCGGCGAGCAGGGCCGCGGGTTCGCGGTGGTGGCGGGCGAGGTGCGCGCATTGGCGCAGCGCTCGGCACAGGCCGCGAAGGAGATCAAGACGCTGATCAGCGCCAGTGTCGAAAGCGTCGAATCCGGCTCGCGCCTGGTCAGCGACGCCGGCTCGACGATGGCAGACATCGTCGGCCAGGTCCAGCGCGTGACCGACCTGATCGGCGAGATCAGCAGCGCCACGCAAGAGCAGACCAGTGGCATCGGCCAGGTCAACCAGGCCGTGGTACAGCTCGACGAAGTGACGCAGCAGAACGCCGCGCTGGTGGAGCAAAGCGCCGCCGCGGCCGAAAGCCTGAAGCAACAGGCCGGTGGCCTGGTCCAGGCGGTCAGTGTGTTCCGGCTCCAGCCGGCGTGAACCCGGCCCCCACGGCCCCTTCCGGGGCCTGCCTTGCAGGCCGCGCCGGGCCAGAGGCCCGGCCCCTTGCTAGGCACGAACAGTCCTCAGGACTGTTCATGTCCGAGCAAGGCCCCCGAGGGAGCTCGCGCAGCGGACTGGCGGAGCCAGATCCGGGCACGCCACTTGAAGGGCGGCAGCGCTTCGCGCGCCTGGAACTGTCGAACCCCTACACCAGCAACTGGCGGCGCATCCGCCTGAGCGCGCGGCCGATTTCGTCGGCGTCGATGACGCCGTAGCCGAAGGTCAGCGCCCGGGGCGGGCCGGACAACATCGCGTAGTCGGCGGTGCTCTGTGCGCCCGGCGTGCAGCGGTGCATCGCTTCGACGATTCGCCCGGCCTGCCGCGGCTGCCGGATGCGCGCCGCCAGGTGCAGCCCGGCCTCCGACGGGATCACCTCCAGCCAATCCCCCAGTTCACGCTGCAGGCCGCCCAGCAGCGCCTCGCGGCGTTGCGCATAGATCGGCCGCATGTGCCGCACATGGCGCGCCAGGTGCCCATCGCGGATGAAAGCCGCCAGCGCGGCCTGGGTGATGGTGTCGCAATGCGAATCGGCGCAGTGCTTGACGCTGGCCAGCGCATCGCGCGCCCAGGCGGGCGCCACGATGAAGCCCTTGCGCAGCGACGGGAACAGGCTCTTCGAGAAGGTGCCGATGTAGAAGACCAGCCCGTCGCGGTCCAGCGTCTGCAGCGCGTCCAGCGGCCGTGCGCCGAAACGGAACTCGCCGTCGTAGTCGTCTTCGAGCACCACCGCATTGCGCTCGCGCGCAAACGCCAGCAACGCCGCGCGTCGGCGCAATGACAGCGCCACGCCGGTCGGTGACTGGTGCGAAGGTGTCACGCTGACCACCCGCACATCGTGCGGCAGTTGCTCGACGCACAGCCCTTCATCGTCGACAGGCATCGGCACCAGCCGCGCGCCGGCAGCGGCAAAGGCCGCACGCAGCGGCGGGTAGCCGGGCTCTTCGACCGCCACCTTGGTCTGCCCTGGTGTCACCAGCAGGCGCGCGAGCAGATCGAAGGCCTGCTGTGCGCCCGAGGTGACGAGCACGTCGTCGCGCGAGCAGGCCACCGCGCGTGCGAACGCCACGTGCTGCGCAATCGCCTCGCGAAGCTCGGGCAGGCCTTCGGACGGCGGGTAGCTGAAGCGGGTGCGTGACCAGGCGCGCAGCGACTGCGCGGTCAGGCGCCGCCATACATCGTGGGGAAAGTGGCGGTGGTCCGGGATGCCGAGCCGGAAACAGCGCTCGGGCAGCTGGCGCGGCGGTTCGGGCCGCATGAAGGGCGTGCGCCAGAGCGGGTTCAGGCGGTCGTCTTCGAGGTGGCGGCTGATCGCGCGAGGCGGTTTCCCCGCGCGGCGCGCCGCGATCTCGGCCACCACCGCCTTGGCGCCGGGCCGTGGCAGCACATAGCCCTCGGCCACCAGCAGGTCGTAGGCGGTGACGACGGTGTTGCGGCTGACGCCCAGCGCCTGGGCCGCGGCGCGCGTGGACGGCAGCGCGCTGCCGGCCGCCAACCGCCCATCGAGAACGGCGGCCCGCAGCTGCTGGTGCAGCGACTGCGCCAGCGTGCCGCTGCCGGGCGCCGGCAGGGTCAGGTCGAAGGGAAAAACTGGCACCATGAAATTGGCTTGAACTGGATCATTCTAAGGTCCAGTGGCTGCGTAAGCTGGCGCCATTCCTTCACTCGATTGCCACGCCCACACGGAGCCCCGACATGCCTTGCCACCTCTGCGAAACCTGCGGCACCCAGTACGCCGAAACGCCCGAGCCGCCACCCCGTTGCCTCGTTTGCGAAGACGAGCGGCAGTACGTCGGCTGGCAGGGCCAGCGCTGGACCACGCATGAAGAACTCTCTCGTCGCTTCACACTGCGCATCGGCGATGACGACGGCCTGCTCGGCGTCGCATTGCCGAGCGAGTTCGCGATCCCGCAACGCGCACTATTGCTGCCCAGCGATGCCGGAAACATCCTGTGGGAATGCGTCAGCCTGGTCACGCCCGAGGCGGTGGCTGCGCTGCAGGCACGCGGCGGCGTCGATCTGATCGCGATCTCGCACCCGCACTTCTACAGCGCGATGGTCGAGTGGAGCGATGCACTCGGCGGCGTGCCGATCATGCTGCACGAGGCCGACCGTGAATGGGTGATGCGGCCGGCGCCGCAGGTCGAGTTCTGGCGTGGTGACGTGAAGCGCCTGTCGGACGCGGTGACGCTGATCCGCTGCGGCGGCCACTTCGCTGGCAGCACCGCGCTGCACTGGCGCAACGGCCCGACCCCCGGCGGCGCGCTTTTTCCAGGCGATGCGCTGCAGGTTGCGAGCGACCGCCGCCACGCCGGCTTCATGTACAGCTACCCGAACTACATCCCGATGAAGGCCAGCGACGTGCGAGCGATGCGCGAGCGGCTTGCGCCGTTCGAATTCGAGCAGGTCTTCGGCTTCAGCTGGGGACGCAACATCGTGAGCGACGGTCGCGCGGCGGTCGACGCATCGTTCGACCGCTTCTTCCACGCCATCGAAGCCTGACCTGGAGCGCCAGATGAGCCACGAGCTGACCGCATTGCAGCAGTACCTGCCCGCCCGTTTCTCCACCACCGCCGACTTGCCGTGGATCCCGTCCGGCACGCCCGGCAAGTCTGCCAAGCCCTTGCGCTTCCTGCCCGGCGGCAGCGGCTTCGTCGAGTTGTTGCGCATGGAGCCCGGCGTCGTGATGCCCTTGCATCGCCACTCGGGCGAGATCCACGCGTACAACCTGAGCGGCAGCCGACAACTGTGCACCGGCGAAGTCATTGGCCCAGGCGACTACGTGTTCGAGCCACCCGGCAACACCGACTGGTGGAAGATCGTCGGCGACGAGACGATGGTCGCACTGGTCGTCGTGATGGGCGAGGTCGAGTTCCTTGGCCCGGGCGGCGTGGTGCGTGGCCGCGCGAACGCGGCGACGCAGCTGGCCGAGTACCGGCAGTACTGCCTGGCGCACCGGTTGCCTTTGCGCGACATCGTCGAATAGCGGGGCGGGCCGTCCGTCGGCGCCGCGTCGTACGCTCGATGTCAGTCTCGCGCCGCCGAGCGCTGTTGCGCGGCGCGCTGCAAGGCGTTGGCGACCTGGACCGGCAGCGCCTGGGTGTCGATGGGCTTGGTGATGTAGCCGTCGCAGCCGGCCTCGCGCGCCTTGCGCTCGTCGCCATCCATCGCGAACGCGGTCAGTGCGATCACCGGCACGTGCTGCAGCCGCGCATCGGCCTTCAGCCGGCGCGTCAGCGTCAGCCCGTCCATGCCCGGCAGGGCGATGTCCATCAGGATCAGGTCGGGCACGACCTCGCGGAGGATCGACTGCGCCTGCGTGGCACCTTCCGCCAGCAGGATGCGGCAGCGCGTCGCCTCCAACACCGCCGTCACCAGCGCCAGGTTGGCCGGGTTGTCATCGACAACCAGGATGCATGAATTCGCGAGATCGGGAGCCGACGCTGGCATGGGGCTGCTCGGATGACACGGCGGGTGGGCGCGAGGTGATGACTTCGATCATCTCTGCGCGGGCCATCTTAGGACGGCCCGGGTTCTGGCTGCAATAGTGCATCGGCGACGTTGAATAGCACAAGACAGCCCGGCAGCCTTGCCCTAGACTACCTGCGTCAGGGAAATATATGAACGAACCGGTTCTGTCCGAGTTCGTCCTCGCAAGGCGTTGTCATCCGCGACTGCTGGTCTGAGCAGTTCGTCGGACGCCACGTGGACGACCTCAACGTCGATCTTTGGCTGGTCTGCCGAGTGCAGACCCGGTTGTGCGCGTGGCCTCTGAGCCACGTGATCGAGACCTTGCGGCCGTTGCCGATCGAGCCGGTCGCCGGCGCCCCCTCGTTCGTCGGCGGGCTGGCCGTGGTTCGCGGCGAGCCGTTGCCGGTGGTCGACGTGGCACGGCTGCTGGGCTTGCAGGCCGCGCCGCCTGAGCGCTTCGTCGTCGTGGTGACCGACGACCGCCGTGTCGCGCTGGCCGTCTCGGCCGTGCTGGGCGTGCGCCGCGTGGCGACGGGCTCGCTGCAAGCATTGCCGCCGCTGCTGAACCAGGCCGAGTCGGCCGTGGTCGCGGCGGTGGGGTTGCTGGATGCCCAGCTGCTGCTCTTCCTGCGCACGGCCCGGCTGATACCCGATGACGCGCTGGCCTTGGTGCCGGAGGCCACGTCATGACGGTCTCGATCGAGACCGACCGGGTCGAACGCTTCAGGGCTGTCATCGCGCGCCGCCTGGGGCTGCAGTTCGACGACGCGAAGCTCGGTTGGCTCGGTGACGTGTTGCACCGGCGGGCGGCGGCTGCGCGCCGGTCCGACGACAGTCACCTGGCGCGGCTCGAGGGTGATGGCGCCGACGCCGAGTTCGCTGCGCTGGCCGAAGAGTTGACCGTCCCGGAGACCTACTTCTTTCGCAACGTCGACCAGTTTCGCGCCCTGCAGGAGCAGGTGCTGCCCGATCGTCTGCGAGCAAGCGCCACGCGGCGAAGTCTGTCCATCCTGTCGGCGGGCTGCGCTTCGGGCGAAGAGGCGTATTCGATCGCGATGGCCTTGCACGGGCGCGTGCCCGGCAGCGCCGCGGAGCTGTCGATCCACGCCATCGACCTCAACCCGGCGATGATCGAGAAAGCGCGACGCGCCCGCTACACCCAATGGAGCCTGCGCGAGACGCCCGCGGCCATGCAGGCATGCTGGTTCCGGCCCGAAGGCCATGAATTCGTGCTCGACGATGCGGTGCGCGCCGCCGTGGCGTTCGAGCCGCGCAACCTCCATCTGGACGACGCCGGGTTCTGGCGGCCGGGCCGCTTCGACGTGGTCTTCTGCCGCAACGTGCTGATGTACTTCACGCCGTCCAATGCGCGCGCGGCGATCCGCCGCATCACCCGCTCGCTGGCACCGGGCGGCGTCCTGTTCCTCGGCCATGCCGAGACCCTGCGTGGCTTGTCGCAAGACTTTCATCTGCGCCACACCCACGGGACCTTCTACTACCAGCGCAAGGACAGTCTCGGTCCGGAGTGGATGGCGCAGGCGCCGGCCATCGCCCCCGCAGCGCGCGCCGCCGAGCCCGAGGGTGCCGGCGAGGTGGCCGATCGGGGCGATGGCTGGATCGAAGCGATAGGCCAGGCCGCCGAACGGATCCGCCTGCTGACGGAGCCCCCCGTGTCGACCGGGGAACACCACGCGGTGCCGGCCGTGCCCGGCCGGCTGGAGCACGCGCTAGAGCTGCTGCGGCAGGAGCGTTTCGCCGATGCACTGCCGCTGGTGCAGGCGCTGCCCGCCGACTCGGCGCGCGATCCCGATGTTCTCCTGTTGCACGCGGTGCTGCTGGTCCACCGCGGCCAACTGCAGCAAGCCGAAGCGGTGTGCCACCGACTGCTGTCGATCGACGGGTTGAACGCCGGTGCCCACTACGTGCTGGCGCTTTGCCGTGAAGCGGCCGGCCACACGGCCGCTGCCGCCGAATGTGACCAGGTGGCGATCTATCTCGACCCGACCTTCGCGATGCCGCGCCTGCACCTGGGCCTGCTCGCGCGCCGCGCGGGTGAGCACCAGGCCGCGCGCCGTGAGCTGGAACAGGCGGTGGCCTTGCTTCGGCGGGAAGACGCGTCGCGGCTGCTGTTGTTCGGCGGTGGTTTTGATCGCAGCGGCTTGCTCGCGTTGTGCCATGCCGAGTTGCGTGCCCTCGGGGGGGTGACAGCTTGAGCGCCGCATCGCGCACCGCCGCGCAGCTTCGGGCGGAGTTCGACCGCTCGTTTGCCGAGGCGGCGCATGGCGAGACCGAGGCGCGCGACGATTTCCTGGCGATTCGCTTGGGTGGCGAGGCCCATGCGGTTCGATTGGCCGAGGTCGCGCACTTGTTGCCGTTGACGGCCTTGACCCGATTGCCCAGCCCGCTGAGCGTCCTGCTCGGCGTCATCGGCTTTCGCGGCGCCATCGTTCCGGTGTACGACATGCGCGCGCTGCTCGGCCACGCGGCGTCCGAGCCGCCGCACTGGCTGGCGGTCGCTCAGGCCGAGCCGGTGGCGTTCGCCTTCGATGCATTCGACGGGCACCGGCGCAGGCCGCGCAGCGCCAGCGTGCCCCGTGCCCACGGCGAGCCCGCGCAGCAACACGTGCGCGAGGTGCTGTGCGACGGCGAACAGGTGTGGCCGATCGTGTCGATGGCATCGGTGCTCGACACGGTCAAGGCCATGGTTCAACCCAGTCCTGAAGGGAGCATGTGACATGTGGACGTTCGGCAGAAAGATCGCCCTTGGCTTTGCTGTCTCGTTCCTTCTTCTGCTGGGAATCGGGGCTGTCGCGTACCGCTGCATCGACTCGTTGACCCAGACCAGCTACCTGGTGGCGCACAGCTACGTCGCGTTGGATCACCTGAGCGACCTGATCTCCGAGCTCGCGGATGCCGAATCCGACACGCGCGGGTTCGTGATCACCGGGGACGAGAGTCACCTCGAGTCCTTTTCGGCGACCGAGGCCCTGGTGGCCAAGAGCCTGAAGGAGCTGCGCGAGCTCACGGCCGACAACGCCGCCCAGCAAAAGCGCATCGCCGCGTTGGAGCCTCTCGCGGCGGCCAAGCTGGCCCACGCTCGCAAGAATGTCGAGCTGCGAAGGCAGAACGGCCTGGACGCGGCGATCAAGATGGTTCAAAGCGGCGAGGGCAAGCGCCTGATGGACCGTGTGCGCGAACTGACCGGGCAGATGGAAGCGCAGGAGCGAAGCCTGCTCAAGCTGCGCGCCGACGAGGTCGAGGCGGCTGCCGGCAGTGCACGCTCCATCATCGTGCTGGGGACCTTGTTCTGCCTCGTCTTCGTCAGCGGCGCCGGCGCTTTGCTGACCCGTTCGCTGAGCACCCAGATCGCAGCCGCCGTGCAGCACGTGCAGCGCTCGTCCACCGAGCTGCAGTCGGCGGCCAACCAGCAGGCGGCCGGTGCGAAAGAGTCGTCGACGTCGATGACCGAGATCACCACCACCATCAGCGAGTTGCTGGCCACGTCGCGCCAGATCGCCGAGAGCGCGCAGCGCGTCGCCAACGTGGCCGACCAGACTGCCAATGCCGCCGGTGCCGGCGAGGGCACCGTGCGCGGCGCCAGCGAGTCCATCGCCGGCATCCGCCAGCAGGTGGACCTGATCGTCAACCACATGCTGGAGCTGGGCCGCAAGTCGCAGCAGATCGGCGCCGTGCTCGATATCGTGTCCGAGCTGGCTGAACAGACCAACATCCTGGCCATCAACGCCACGATCGAGGCCACCGGTGCCGGCGAGGCCGGCAAGCGCTTCGGTGTCGTTGCGGACGAGATTCGCAAGCTGGCCGATCGCGTGGCCGGTTCGACCAAGGAGATCCGCATCCTCATCGACGATGTTCGCGGCGCCGTCAACACCACCGTGATGGCCACCGAAACAGGGTCGAAGGCGGTCGATGCCGGGGCGCGCCAGTTCAGCGAGGTGACCGCCGCCTTCAGGCAGATCGCCAGCCTGGTCGCCACCACTACCGAGGCGGCCCGCGAGATCGAGTTGTCCACCAAACAGCAGACCACCGCGGTCGAACAGGTCAACCTGGCCATCAGCAACACCGCGCAGGCCACCCGCGAGACCGAGGCGAGTTCGGGCCAGACCTACCAGACGGCATCGCAACTGGCCGGTTTGTCCCGTGAGCTGCTGC
The DNA here is from genome assembly GCF_036277275.1 of Ideonella sp. Lineage (GTDB taxonomy): Bacteria > Pseudomonadota > Gammaproteobacteria > Burkholderiales > Burkholderiaceae_C > Ideonella. Next base: position 55,596 of record NZ_DASUNH010000102.1, read on the forward strand.
GGCTGGTGCAACCGCAAGCCGTCGTTTGAGGCATGACGAAAGATCCCTACCGGTACTTCCGGGTCGAGGCCCGGGACCTGCTGGAGCAGCTGGGCCGGGGCGTGCTCGACCTCGAAAAAGGCCTGGGAGATGCGCAGACCGTGCCGCGCCTGCTGCGGCTGGCCCACACGCTCAAAGGCGCCGCGCGGGTCGTCAAGCAGTGCGAGATCGCCGACCACGCGCACGTGATCGAAGACCTGCTGGCGCCGCTGCGCGATGCGCCGGACGCGGCGCCGCGCGGCGCTGTCGACGCGTTGCTCAAGCTGATCGACAAGATGGGCGCGAGCGTCGCAGCGCTGACGCAGCCGACCGATGCAGCGCCACCATCGGCGGGTCGTCCGCCCCCCGAGGTGGCCCTTCGAACGATGCGCGCCGACCCGGCGGAAATCGATGCGCTGCTCGACGGCATCTCACAGGCCCATGCCAAGATCGCGGCGTTGCAGCGCAGCCTGGGCGCCGCGCAGCGGGCGCGCGAGCTGGCCGACCGGCTGGACGAGCAACTGTCGTTGCGGCGAGGGCAGGCACAGCGGTCGGCCGCCGGCCCCACCGGGCCGCTGGCCGGCGAACTGCGCGCCATCCTCGGCGGCCTGGGGCGCGGCCTGGCCGATGGCGTGGACCAGCTCGACCGCGAGCTGCGCCAGGTGCGTGAAGCCGCCGAGCAGTTGCGGCTGGTGCCTGCCGCGACACTGTTCACCGCGCTGGAGCGGACCGCCCGCGACGCAGCGCACACGCTGGGCAAGCGGGTGCGCTTCGAGGGCCGCGGCGGCGACGTTCGGCTCGATGCCGACGTGGTGGGTGCCCTGCAAGGCGCACTGCACCAACTGGTTCGCAACGCGGTGGCGCACGGCATCGAATCCGAAGTCGAACGCCTGGCGGCGGGCAAGCCCGCCGATGGCCACATCGTGATCGACGTCGCCAGGCGAGGACGGCGCGCGGTGTTCAGCTGTACCGATGACGGCGCCGGTGTCGATGTCGACGCCGTGCGCCGCGCAGCGCAACGCAAGGGTTGGCTGGCGCCTGCGGCCCGGGCGCTGGACGCGCAGGCACTGTTGCAGCTGATGCTGCGTGGTGGGCTCAGCACCGCGACAACGGTCACCGAGGTGGCCGGCCGGGGGGTTGGCCTGGATGTCGTGCGCGACGCCGTCGACGGGCTGGGCGGCGAGGTGACCGTGCAGACGACCCCGGGGCGTGGCACGACGCTGAGGCTGGAGGTGCCCTTGTCGATCGCATCGCTCGATGTCTTGCTGGTCGAAGCCGGCGGCGTGATGGCTTCGATCCCGCTGGATACGGTACGGCGCACGGTGCGGCACGGCACGCACGAGGTGGCGCGAACTGCCCAGGGCGATTCGCTGGTCCATGAGGGTCAGGCGGTGCCGCATGTCGCGCTGTCGTGGGTGTTGCAGCCGGGGACATCGCCACGGCCGGGCCGTTTCGAATCGGCGGTGATCGTCGAGGGGCGCGAGGGGCTGGTGGCCGTCGGCGTCGACCGGCTGCTCGGCACCGTGCGGGTGGTCTTGCGGCCGCTGTCGGCTTGGGTGGCGGCCGGGCCGGTGGTGGCGGGGGCTTTCCTCGATGTCGAAGGCAAGCCGCAGATCGTGCTCGACCCCGACGGCCTGATGGCCGAAGCCCGCCGTGCAGGCGCGCCGAAGCCGCCGGCCGTGGCTCGCGCGCCGGTGCTGGTGGTCGACGATTCGCTGACCACGCGCATGCTGGAGCAGAGCATCCTCGAATCGGCGGGCTACCTGGTGCACGCCGCGGTGTCGGCCGAAGACGGGCTCGAGCAGGCGCGGCGCCATCGGTACTCGCTGTTCCTCGTCGATGTCGAGATGCCGGGGATGGACGGCTTCAGCTTCATCGAGCACACCCGTGCCGACCCGGCGCTGCGCGAGGTGCCGGCTATCCTGGTCACCTCGCGCGCATCGCCTGAAGACAAGCGGCGAGGGCAGGAGGTGGGCGCCCAAGGCTACATCGTCAAGAGTGAGTTCGCGCAGGCCGAGTTCCTGCAGCGTGTCCAGCAACTGGTTCAGGTGCCGTCATGAGCCTGGATTCGAGACACTCACCGCCATGGCCATCGCCGGGCCGCGGGGCCGGTGCCGGGCCGGGCGGTGCTCGCCAGGCGGCGCGGCTGCGGGTGCTGGTGGTCGAAGACTCGATCACGGTGCGCAAGCGCCTGTGCGAGGTGTTGGCGAGCGATCCGGAGGTCGAAGTCGTCGGCGAAGCGGCGGACGGCCGCCAGGCGATCGAGGCCTGCCGCAGCCTGAAGCCCGACGTGATGACGATGGACATGATGCTGCCGTTGATGACCGGGCTGGCCGCGACCGAATACATCATGGCGCACTGCCCGACGCCGATCCTGATCGTCTCGGCCTCGTTCAACCGCGGCGAGTTGTTCAAGACCTACGACGCGCTGGCGGCCGGCGCAGTCGACGTGCTGGAGAAGCCCAGCGGCCACGAGCCCGACGACGGTTGGGACCAGCGCCTGCTCACCAGCGTCAAAAGGGTCGCGCGCATTCGTGTCATCACCCACCTGCGGGCGCGCTTGAATGCGCGGCGCGAGCTGCCGGCCGAGCCGCGGCGGCCGTGGTGTGGCCTGGTTGCCATCGGGGCCTCCACCGGCGGCCCAGGGGCCATCGTCGAGGTGCTGCGGGCCCTGCCGGTGCCGCTGAAGGTGCCGGTGCTGGTGGTGCTGCACATTGGCGAGTCCTTTGGAGCGGCCTTTGCTGATTGGCTCGATGCGCAAACCCCGCACCGCGCGGCCTTCGCGGTGGACGGCGAACCGTTGGCCGCGGCGGCCGGGCGCGTGGTGATGGCGCCGCCGGGGCGGCACCTGGTGGTGCGCCAGGGCCGCCTGCGCCTCAGCGATGAGGCGGAGCGGCACTCGTGCCGTCCTTCGGTCGATCGGCTTTTCGAGTCGCTGGCCGCCGAGCACGGGGCGGCGACCGCGGCCTGTCTGCTCACCGGCATGGGCCGCGACGGCGCGGCCGGGTTGTTGGACATCCGGCGCGCCGGTGGCCTGACGATCGTCCAGGACGAAGCGACGTCGGTGGTCTATGGCATGCCGCGCGAGGCGGTCTTGCTCGGAGCGGCAGAGCGGGTGCTGCCGCTGGGCGAGATCGGCCCCGCACTGGCTGCAGCCACCCAGGCGGTTGGGGAGGTGCACAGATGAGCGCCGCCCTGCCGCCCGGCGGCGTTTGTTTCCTGTCGGAGGGCCGGGTTGCCGGCCCGGGGGAGTACCGATGAGTGACACCGTCCTGATCGTCGACGACAGCCTGACGGTCCGCATGGATCTGCTGGAGGCGTTCGAAGAAGCCGGCTTCCAGGCGCAGGTCTGCGCCACGGCGGCAGCGGCTCGCCTGTCGTTCGCCGCCGGTGCTGCGCAGGTCGTGGTGCTGGACGTGCGGCTGCCCGATGGAGACGGCGTCGGGCTGCTGAGCGAGCTGCGCGCCACGCCGGATGGCGCGGCCGCGGTGGTGCTGATGCTGTCCACGGAAGCCGAGGTGAAAGACCGGGTGCGCGGCCTGCAGACCGGGGCCGACGAGTACGTCGGCAAGCCCTATGACACCGGTTATGTCGTGGCCAAGGCGCGCGAGTTGCTGCGGGCCCGGCGTGTCGATGCGGCGCCGGCCAGCGCGGCCATCTTGCTGATCGACGACAGCGTGACCTTCCGTGAAGCCCTGCGCCAGGCGCTCGAAACGGCCGGCCACAGGGTGCGGGTCGCCGGCAGCGGCGAAGAGGGCCTGCGCCTTGTTGCCGCCGAGCGCCCGGCCGCGATCGTGGTGGACAACGTGTTGCCCGGCATGGACGGAGCTGCCGTGATCCGGCGCTTGCGGCTGGACACGGCATTGCGCTCGATGCCGTGCGTGTTGCTGACAGGCTCCGAAGGCCGCGATGCCGAGTTGCAGGCGCTGGACGCCGGGGCCGATGCGTTCGTGCGCAAGGATGAAGGTGTCGAGTTGATCCTGGCGCGGCTGTCGGCGGTCCTGCGCAGCGCGGCCACCACCTCACCCGACCAGGGGGCCAGCCTGCTCGGGCCGAAGCGGATCCTCGCGGTCGACGACAGCCCGACCTACCTGGGTGAAGTGGCGGCGATGCTGCGCGACGAGGGCTACGACGTGGTGCCCGCGCGTTCCGGCGAAGAGGCGCTCGAGCTGCTGGCCGTGCAGACGATGGACTGCATCCTGCTGGACCTGATGATGCCGGGCCTGAGCGGCCGCGAGACCTGCCAGCGCATCAAGTCTGCGCCGGCGGTGCGCGACATCCCGTTGATCATGTTCACCTCGCTCGAAGACCGCTCGGCGATGCTTGACGCGCTCGAGGCCGGGGCCGACGACTACATCCAGAAGTCGAGCGAGCTCGAGGTGCTGAAGGCGCGCGTGCGGGCCCAGCTCAGGCGCAAGCAGTTCGAAGACGACAACCGCCGCATCCGCGCGGAGCTGCACGCGGTCGAGCTCGAGGCTGCCAACGCGCGCGCGGCCCGTGCGCTGGCCGATGGCCGGGCCGAGTTGCTGGCGGCACTGGAGCAGAAGAACCAGGCGCTGGTCGCGGTCAACGCCGAGCTGAAGAAACAACAGCACGAAATTGCACTCACGAACCGCGAGCTGGCCAGCGCGAACCAGGCCAAGACCGAGTTCCTGTCGACGATGTCGCACGAGCTGCGCACGCCGCTGAACGCAGTCATCGGCTTCTCGGAAATCCTCAGAGACGGGATTGCCGGCGAACTGACCGCGCGCCAGAGTGAATTCGCCGGCCACATCAGCGACAGCGGCAAGCACCTGCTGGCGTTGATCAACGACATCCTGGATCTGTCGAAGATCGAGGCAGGTCGGGCCGAGCTGGACCTGGAGCCGGTGGACCTGGACAACATGCTCGTCGACGCGCTCGGCATCGTGCGAGACCGGGCCGCGGCGCACCGCATCCAGCTCGAAGTCCGCGGCTCGGGCGAGCCCGACCCGCTGAAGGTCGATCGGCGGCGCCTCAAGCAGATCGTCTACAACCTCTTGTCCAATGCGGTGAAGTTCACGCCGGTGGCGGGCCGTGTCAGCCTGCGGGCCCGATTGGTCGAACGCCACCAGGCCGCCCGCGGCCTGCCGGGTTTCGAGTTGGGCCGTCGGCTGCCGCTGCCCGACAGCGAGTTCGCGGAGTTCGCGGAAATCAGCGTCACCGACACCGGCCTGGGCATCGCGGCCGACGACATGGAGCGGCTGTTCACGCCCTTCACCCAGATCCGCACCGAGATGACGCGCAAGATCGAGGGCACCGGGTTGGGCCTGGTGACGGTGTTGCGGCTGGCCCAGATGCATGGCGGCACTGTCGCCGTGACCAGCGAGCCTGGCACCGGCAGCTGTTTCAGCGTGTGGTTGCCCTGGCGCCGCATCGACACCTCGTCGGACGCGGACGCCGACAGTGCGCAGGCCGATGCGACGAGCAGGCCGCTGGCCCTGGTGGTCGAAGACGACGCGAAGGCCGCGGGGTTGATGCGCATCCAGCTCGAAACGGCCGGCTTCCGGGTGCGGCACGTGGCGTCGGCCGAAGCAGCGCTGGCGCTGGTCGGCGAGTGCACGCCCGATCTGATCACGCTGGACATCCAGCTGCCGGGCATGGACGGCTGGGACTTGCTCGGCCGCATCAAGGACCTGCCGACCTGGACCGACATCCCGGTGGTGGTCGTCTCGGTGGCGGCCGACCACGAGGTCGGCCTGTCGCTGGGCGCCGCCGCGGTGCTGCAGAAGCCGGTGGGCCGTGTCGAGTTTTCCCACGAGCTGGAGAAGCTGGGTTTCGCTGCCGGGCCGGACCACCCGGTGACGGTGCTGGTGGTCGACGACGACCCGGGCGCCGTCGACTTGATGAGCGCCTACCTGTGCCGACCCGGTTATTCGGTGCTGCGCGCCTTCGGCGGCCAGGAGGGAATCGAGCTGACGCAGCGCCACCTGCCCGACCTCGTCGTGCTCGACCTGCTGATGCCCGACGTTGGCGGCATCGAGGTGATCGAAGCCCTCAAGCGCAACCAATCGACCGCGCACATCCC
>NZ_DASUNH010000103.1:0-52793 GCF_036277275.1 Ideonella sp.
ACAGAATCCGGCCTATCGGCTTGCTTCACACATTATTCGATTCGACGCGCGGCACACGGTAGGTGTCGCGCTCGGGCCGCGCCAGCGCGACCTGCATCGCGACGCCGGTGTACAGACCCACCAGCTGGGTCATCTCGATCAACGTGGCCTCGTCGAAATGTTCGCGCAACCGTGCGAACAACGCATCGTCGACGGCCAGGTGGCCGACCAGCGCATCGGCGAGCGCCATTGCCACCAGCTCGGCGGCGTTCCAGAGCGTCTTGGCCGGTTGCGGCGAGCGCGTGTCGGCGATCTGCGCACCGCTCAGGCCCATGCGCGCCGAGATCGTGTCGACGTGCAGATGCCACTCGTAATCGTTGCGGGCCGCCACGCAGGTGCGCAGGATCAGCAGTTCGCGCAGCGCCGGCGGCAGCACACGCCGGTCCAGCAAGCCGGTGGGGCCGAGCAGCCCGCTGTCGACCAGATGCAGGAACAGGCCCTCGTTGCGCGCCACGGTGCGAAAGATCGCAGGTGGTGTCATGGTCTCGGGCAGCAGGCGGGCGAGGCGTTCGCGCAAGGGCGCCGAGTAGGGCGCCGCGACGGGGTCGATGCGAGGCATGGTGCGGTCCTTTCGATTGATTGCTACTAAAACAGTAGCAATGCAGATGCTACATTAAACGTAGCAAATTCAGACCAAACCATGGCGTCGACCACCGAGCTTCACAAACAGGCCATCAACGCGGCGATGGAGCTGCTGCACCGCCGCTGGATGATGCGCGTCATCTGGGAGCTGCGTGGCGGCCCGTTGACTTTCCGCGGGCTGCAGTCGGCCTGCGGAGACCTGTCGCCAACCGTGCTGAACCAGCGCCTGGCCGAGTTGCGCGAAGCCCGCCTGCTCGACAGCGACGAGGCGGGCTACCGGCTGACTCCGATCGGGCTCGACCTGCTCGATGCGTTCGCGCCGCTGGCCAAGTGGGCGGCACGCTGGCAACGCCAAGGCTGACTCGTCGGCCCGCTGCGGGTCCGCCGGGCGACCTAGACCGTGGCAAGGGGTCAATCGGACAAGCCCTACACTCGCAGGCTTCCCCGATGAACCCTGAAGCCTCCAAAGTCTGGCCCGGTCCCCGATGGCTGCTTGCCGCACTGCTTGCCTGCCTGGGCATGCTGGGTCCGTTCTCGATCGACACCTACCTGCCGGCCTTCACCGGCATCGCCGAGTCGCTCGGGGCCACGCCGCTGCAGATGCAGCAGACGTTGTCGGCCTACCTGATGGGCTTCGCGGTGATGAACCTGTTCCACGGCGCGCTGGCCGACAGCTTCGGTCGCCGGCCGATCGTGCTGGGCGGGGTTGCGCTGTTCACGCTGGCTTCGATCGGCTGCGCGTTGAGCCAGTCGATCGGCGCGCTGGTGTTCTTTCGCGCGATGCAGGGCATGTCGGCCGGGGCCGGCATGGTGGTGTCGCGTGCGGTGATTCGCGATCTGTTCCCGCCGTCCGAAGCGCAGCGCGTGATGTCGCAGGTCACGATCTATTTCGGCGTTGCGCCGGCGGTCGCGCCGATCGTCGGCGGCTTCCTGTTCGTGCACACCGGCTGGCACTCGATCTTCTGGTTCCTGGTCGGCATCGGTGCCGCACTGTGGCTGACGATGTGGCGCATGCTGCCCGAGACGCTGCATGCCACCCAGGTGCAGGTGTTTAGCGTGCGCAACCTGCTGCGTGGCTATTGGCAGATGGTCTCGAACGCCAAGTTCATCGCATTGGCTTTTGCCTCGGGCGTGCCGTTCAACGGCATGTTCTTGTACGTGCTGTCGGCGCCGGTGTTCCTGGGCGAGTTGCTGGGCCTGGGCCCGACGCAGTTCTATTGGTTCTTCCTGTCCACGATCAGCGGCATCATGCTGGGCGCCTGGTGGTCGGGCCGGCTGGCCGGCAAGATCACGCCGCAGCGCCAGATCCGCCGCGGCTTTCGCATCATGGCCTTCGTGTCGGTGCTGAACGTGGCGTTGAACTTCCTGTTGACGCCGCACCCGCTGTGGGCGATCCCGATGATTGCGCTGTTCGCTTTCGGTTGGTCGCTGATGGTGCCGGTGGTCACGCTGATGGTGTTGGATCAGGCGCCCGACCGCCGCGGCATGGCATCGTCGCTGCAGGCCTGCATCGGCAGCGTCGCCAACGCGTTGGTGGCCGGTGCGATCGCGCCGCTGGTGATGCACTCGGCGCCGGCGTTGGCGGTGGCCTCGCTGCTGATGATGGGCATTGGCGTGGTGGCCTGGGCCTGGGTCAAGCCGCGGCTGCAGCTGGCGCCGTAGTTTCCACCGGCCGGCTGCTGGCTGCCTGCCGCCCGGCGGCTCAAGAACCGACGACCCGCGCCGATATCCAGGCGACGCTCCGGCTCGACGCCTGGGGCTGGAGCCACCCATGTCTTGGAAACTGCCGTCCCGTTCGCCGTCTTGCCCCTTTGCCGCCGCGGCGCTGTCGCTGGCCTGCACGCTGCCTGCGATGGCCAGCGGCAGCCAGGATGCTGCCCGCGCGGCCAAGCCGGCCGCCGCGGCCAAGGAGGCGGCCGCGGCCGACCCGATGGACACGCTGCGCCAGAAGCTGGCCGAACGCCTGGGCGCGCAAAAGCCCGCCGACCCACGCGCAGCCAACGTGATGCGGGTCGACAACCGCGCCACCGCGCCGGTGCCACCCGCAGGCGCCTCAACCTCGGCCGCTGGCAGCCTGACGCTGTCCTCCGGCGCTGCCCGCACCAACGCCAAGCCGGCGGCCGCCAGGCGGGTCGAACCGGCGCACGAGCCGAGAACGGTGCCGCACGGCGACCATTGGGACTACAGCGGCGAAGCCGGCCCGCAGGCCTGGGGCAAGATGAAGCCCGAGTTCAGCAAGTGCTCGACCGGCCAGCGCCAGAGCCCGATCGACATCCGCGACGGCATCGCGGTGCAGCTGGAGCCGATCCAATTCGACTACCGCACGACCGGCTTCTCGGTCATCGACAACGGCCACACGGTGCAGGTCAACCTGCCGTCGGGCAACACGATCACCGTGCTCGGCCGCCGCTTCGAGCTGCTGCAGTTCCACTTCCACCGCCCGTCGGAAGAGCGCATCAACGGCAAGCAGTACGACATGGTGGCGCACCTGGTCCATCAAGACGCCGAAGGCAAGCTGGCCGTCGTGGCCGTGCTGCTGGACCGTGGGGTGGCACAACCACTGGTCCAGGCGGTGTGGAACGCGCTGCCGCTCGAGAAAAACGAAGCCCAGGCCGCGCCCGGCACGATCGACCTGAACAAGCTGCTGCCCGAAGATCGCCGCTACTACACCTACATGGGCTCGCTGACCACGCCACCTTGCAGCGAAGGCGTGCTGTGGATGGTGATGAAGACGCCGGTGCCGGTGTCGCCCGAGCAGATCGACATCTTCGCCCGCCTGTACCCGATGAACGCACGCCCGGTGCAGCAGGCGGCTGGCCGACTGATCAAAGAGTCCAACTGACGACGGACGACAGGTGGCGGCTCGCCCGGGCCGCGCCGGGTCAATGCTGCCCGCGATGCTCGGCGTTTCGCTGGCAGGCCATGCACCGCATCGCCGTCGGCTGCGCCAGCAGTCGGGCCGGTGAGATCGATTCGCCGCAGTCGACGCATTCGCCGTAGGTGCCGGCGGCAAGCCGCTCGCGGGCCCGCTCGATCAGGCGCAGCTCTGCCAGATGACGTTGTGTCGCGGCGCTGTCGACCTCGGCCTGGGCCTCTTCGGCCGCACCATCCTTCTGGTCGGTCACCTCATGTTCGGTCTCGCGTCGCGGGCGCTCGTTGGCGAGCAACTGCTCCAGCTGGCGCGCGCGCTGCGCCAGGCGCTCTCGCGCAGCCTCGACGGGGTCGATGCGGGTAGACATGGCGTTGACCCATGGACGCGATGGCAGGTGGCCGCTGAGGTGATCCTTCATGGCGGGACGACCGTTCAGTCGCCCAGGGGCGCGCCACCGGCCCAGCGGGCCGCCCATTCGTCCCACAGTTCTTGTTGCACCGCTGCGGCGGCCTGCTGCCAGGCCGTCAGGGCCTGCCATTGCGCGCCCTGGGCGGCCCACCAGATCTGCGACATCGCTCCGAACCAATCGGCCGGCAACTGGGCGGGTTGGGGCATCGACGTGGACGATGAGGCCATGGACGTTTCTCCTTGCGGCGCAGCCAAGCGTGCATCGTCTGCCTGAAGCTGCTCGGCGTCAACGCGCAGCGCAACAACGCTTCTTGGGCACGGGGAGATCGGCGCATGCACGGCGCCGTGCAGCCGATCACGACCCCTTCGCGGGCGTGGAACGGCGGCCACGGCCGGCGCCGGCTTGCCAGGCTCATGCAAGCCTCGCAGGCGAGCCTGCCACCGGCGCCCCCTCGATGGCACAGCACCTCAAAAGTGGAAGCAGTCGCTTTCGAATTTATTCAATACGAAAGTAAACATAAGCATTGTGCTTTTTGTTGCCTTCGAATTAGCATCGCTTCCATTCGCTAAAGGAAAGCAGTAATGGCTAGACGGCAAACAGATCTGGGTGCACTGACGGTGCTGGCTGCCGCTCTTGCCGTGGCTTGGCCGCAGTGGGCCCATGCCCAGGCGTCGACGGGGGCGGCGGACAGCGCCACGGCAAAGGCAGCGGGCTCGGCCACCCCAGCGACCGACCCGGCGTCACCGGACGCCGAGGCGCCGCAGAAGATCACCGTCACGGGCACCCGCGCCAGCCTGCTGAAGGCGCGTGAGCTCAAGCGCAACTCGGCGGTGGTGCAGGACTCGATCGCCGCCGAAGACCTGGGCCGCTTCCCCGACGACAACGTGGCCGACTCCCTGTCGCACGTGACCGGCGTGACGATCTCGCGCACCCACGGCGGCGAAGGCCAGTACGTCAACGTGCGCGGCCTGGGGCCCGGCTACAGCATCGTCACGCTGAACAACCGCATCCTCGCGACCGACGGTGATGGCCGCGACTTCGCGTTCGACGTGCTGCCGTCCGAAACCATTTACGGTGCCGACGTGATGAAGTCGGCCGCGGCCTCGCAGACCGAAGGCAGCATCGGCGGCTCGGTCAACCTGCGCTCGGCCCGTGCGCTGACGAACCCCGGCCGCCACGCGTCGGTCCGGCTCGAAGGCAACTTCAACGACCTGTCGGAAAGCGGCGGCGGCAAGATCTCGGGCGTCTACAGCGACACCTTCGCCGGCAACCGCATTGGCCTGGTCGTCGGCGCGGTCTATGCGAAGCAGAGCACCCGTTCCGACTCGGTGCTGGACTTCACCTACAACCCCGATTCACCGGGCGAATTCGACGCCAACGGCGACCAGCGGATCACGCCCGACGAGCATAACCTGCTGGGGGTGTGTTGCGTGGCCTTTGGCGCGATCGAGCAGAAGAAGCAGCGCGCTGCCTTGTCCGCCGCGCTCGAATGGAAACCGAGCGACACCACCAAGCTGACCTTCGACGCACTCGGCACGCGGCTCGATGCGCCGGCGATCGGCTACCACCAGGCCTACTACGTCGAGCATGCGGAAGACCGCTGGTCCGACGTGACGATCAAGGACCACCTGATCACCGGCATGACGATCCAGGGTCTGACGCCCGAGGTCGTCACCCGCACCGAACACCGCGTCGTCGACACGACGCAGTTCGGCCTCAACGGCGAGTGGAAGGCCACACCGGACCTGGCGCTCGAAGGCGATGCCTACGTCTCGCGCTCGGTGCGCAACTCCGGCGGCAAAGACACCTGGGTCGTCGCCGGCATCCCGGGCAACCACATCGGCTACTTCAGCGCCAACCGCAACGCGCTGCCGGACATCCGCGTGACGCTGGAAGACGGCCGCGACCTGGCCCAGACCAGTGGCCAGCTCGGCAACGCCGACTACGGCCTGCACTGGGCCGAGTTGGGCGGCGACGACATCCACGACACTGTCAAGGGCCTGTCGTTGGGCGGCAAGCTGGCCGTCGACTGGGGCGCGGTCGAGCGGCTGCACTTCGGAGTGGCGGACACACGCCGTGCCAAGTCACGCAACACTGTCGACAACCTCGAGAACGCCTGCCAGTACTGCGGCTATCAGTACACCTTCAGCCAGCTCGGGGCCGACGTGGTGCGTCCGCTGACGTTGCAGAACTTCATGCGCAACGCCGGCGGCAACTTCCCGACCACCTTCGTGCGCTTCGACACCCCGGCCTACTTCGAATCGCTGAAGGCACTGGACGGGGTCGAGATCCTCGACGAGAACGGGCAGGGCACCGGCACGTTCTATGACTCGAGCCTGATGCGGGCCCGCTTCAACCCGACGCGCTCGTACCGCGTCAGCGAAGACACGCAGTCGGCCTACTTCCAAGCCGACCTGGCGGGCGACGACTGGTTCGCCAACGTCGGCCTGCGCGTCGTGCGCACCAAGACGACCTCGCGCACCGCCGTCAACCGCATCATCGCGATCAGCGACCCGACACCGAACGATCCGACGTCGAGCCCCGATGTCACCTACAGCCCGGCCGAGCCGGTGTCGGCCACCGGCGAGTACACCAAGCTGCTGCCGTCGCTGAACTTTGCCTACAAGTTCAAGCCGAGCCTGCAGCTGCGGTTCGCGGCGGCCAAGGTGATGTCGCGTCCGTCGCTGGACCAGCTCGCACCGACCGCCGAAGACCACACGCTGGACCGCACCTGGCGCATCGACGTGCAAGGCGATGCGAACCTGAAACCGATCGACGCCACGCAAGCCGATCTGTCGATCGAGTGGTACTACAACCGTCGCTCGATGGTGTCGGGCGCGGTGTTCTGGAAGGACATCCGCCACTTCGTCACCTACACGATCGACGACAACGTCGACATCGGCGTGCCGGGCTACCCGTTCGACATCCAGCACCCGATCAACGGCGACAAGGCGCGCATCCTCGGCTACGAGTTCGGCTTGCAGCACCTGTTCGACAACGGCTTCGGCGTCAACCTCAAGTACACCGGCACCGACACACGGGCTTACGTCAACGGCACGCATGTGGGCGAGCTCGAAGGCGTCTCGCGCTCGGCGGTGTCGCTTGCACTGCTGTACGAAGACGACAAGCTCAACGCCCAGATCGCGATGGACCACAGCGGCCGCTACACCGAAGCGCTGGATGCCGTGGCCGGCTACAGCCGCTACGGCCAGCCGCTGACCTGGGTGACCGCCTCGCTCGCCTACAACCTGAGCGACGACATCACGCTGTTCTTCGAGGGCAAGAACCTCACCGACGCCTACTACCGCGCCAACCTGGGCCGCGCCGATGCGCTGGCGGGGTTCGAGACCTGGGGCCGCACTTACACAGCCGGCATGACGGTCAAGTTTTGAGCCGGCGACACAAGATGCTTCGACATACCTTCATCATTGCACTGACCGCCCTGGCGCTGCTGGGCCCTGGCCGCGCGCGCTCGGCACCGCCCGAACCACCCCTGCGCAACGGCCTCGCACAGACTCCGCCGATGGGCTGGAGCAGCTGGAACCAGTTCGGCGACCAGATCAACGAACAGCTGCTGGTGCAGACGATGGACGCGATGGCCGCCAACGGCCTGCGCGATGCCGGCTACGTCTACGTCAACCTCGACGACGGTTGGCAGCGCCACAAGGGGGCGCGCAAGGATCATCCGTTGGAAGTCGACCCGGTCAAGTTCCCGCGCGGCCTGCGCTGGCTGGCCGATTACGCACACGCCAAAGGCTTCAAGCTCGGCATCTACAGCGGGCCGGGCCAGACCACTTGTGCCGGCTACACCGGCAGCGAGGGCCACGAGCAGCAGGACGCCAAGCAGTTCGCGGCCTGGGGCGTCGACCACCTGAAGTACGACAGCTGCTGCTCGCACAAGGACGCGCCGAAGACCGAGCTGCAGCCGATCGTCAAGAAGATGGCCCGGGCGCTGCAGGCCAGCGGGCGGCCGATCGTCTACCACGCTTGCCATTGCGGTTGGGCCGACATCTGGCAATGGGCGGCGGACGCGGGCGCCAACCACTGGCGCATCGGGCAGGACATCTCCGACGACTTCGACTACCCCGGCCACCGCGAGAAGTACTACTTCGACGTGCTGGACATGCTGGACCGCGGCATCGCGCTCGGCCAGCACACCGGCCCCGGACACTGGAACGACTTCGACATGCTCGTCGTCGGCCTGAACGGCAAGAGCCAGGAGCTGGTCGGCGCCGGCGCGTCGAACGTCGAGTACCGGACCCACTTCAGCCTGTGGGCGCTGGCCGCGTCGCCGCTGCTGATCGGCGCCGATGTGCGCTCGCTCGATGCCTACACGCTCGAGACCTTGTCGAACAGGGAGGTCATCGCACTGAACCAAGACCCGCTGGGCCAGCCGGCAGAGAAGGTGCGCGACGACAACGGCACCTTGCAGATCTATGCCAAAGAACTGGCCAACGGCAGCGTCGCGGTGGCCCTGTTGAACCGGGGCAGTGCGACGGCCGACATGACGATCTCGCCGCGGCGTGACCTGACGGTGCCCTGGAAGCACTACCGCGTGCGGGACCTCTGGCGCCACGCCGAGATGGGCACCTTCGACAGCCCGTTCACGACCGAGGTCATCAGCCACGAGGCGCGCGTGCTGCTTCTGACGCCGGTGGCCGGCAACCCGACCAACACCTCTTCACCCAAGTGAGCCACGCCCGATGAACACGCAATCGCATTGGCTGGGCTACGCCCTGCTGACCATGGTCACCTGGGGCGTCTGGGGCGCCTTCACCGGCGTGCCGACCGAGCATGGCTTCCCCGACACGCTGGTCTACGCCGTCTGGGCGTTGACGATGATCCCGCCAGCCGTCTACGCGTTCAAGCGCGCCGGTGGCGTGCTGCAGCGCGACCCGCGCAGCTTGGCACTCGGCTTGGCGATCGGGCTGCTCGGCGCCGGTGGACAGATGCTGCTGTTCCGGGCTGTCAAGACCGGGCCGGCCTACCTGATCTTCCCGATCATCTCGCTGTCGCCGGCACTGACGATCGCGCTGTCGTTCCTGATGCTGCGCGAGCGCACCGGGCGACTCGGCCTGTTGGGCATCGTGCTCGCGCTTCTGAGCCTGCCGCTGTTCGACTACACGCCGGGCGCACGCGGCGAACTCGGCCCATGGTTCATGCTGGCGGTCGCGGTGCTCGTGGCCTGGGGCGTGCAGGCCTACTTCATCAAGCTCGCCAACGCGACGATGAGCGCAGAGAGCATCTTCGTCTATATGGCGATCAGCGCCGTCGTCTCGATCCCGGTCGCGCTGGCGATGACCGACTTCTCGCAACCCGTCAACCTGGGCTGGAACGGGCCCTGGCTCGCGGCGGTGATCCAGGTGCTGAACTCGATCGGTGCGCTGGCGCTGGTGCATGCCTTCCGCCACGGCAAGGCGATCGTCGTGTCGCCGATGGTCAATGCCGGGGCCCCGCTGTTGACGGCGGTGATCGCGATGGCGGTGGCCGGCGCGATGCCGGGCCCGTTCAAGATGGCCGGCGTGGCGTTGGCGCTGCTGGCCGCGTTGCTGCTGGCGCTGCAGCCCGAAGGCGCCGAGGTGAAGGCATGAAGGCGCTGCTCGATCTCGTGCGCCGGCACAAGGCCGGCGAGCCGGTGGGCATCTACGCGTTGTGTTCGGCGCATCCGGTGGTGCTGCGCGCCGGCATGCAAGAGGCGGCGCGGGCTCGCGTGCCACTGCTGGTGGAAGCCACCTCGAACCAGGTCAACCAGTTCGGCGGCTACACCGGCATGACGCCGCGCGACTTCCACGCCTTCGTGATGAACCTGGCCGACGAGGCCGGCTTCCCGCGCGAGCGGCTGCTGCTGGGCGGCGACCACCTCGGCCCGAACTGCTGGCAGGGCGAGCCGGCCGACAGCGCGATGGCCAAGTCCGAGGCGCTGATCGAACAGTACGTCGAAGCGGGTTTCCGCAAGATCCACCTCGATTGCTCGATGGCCTGCGCCGACGACCCGGTGGTGTTGCCCGAAACGGTGGTGGCCAAACGCGCTGCCAGGCTGTGCGCCGTCGCCGAGAAGACCCACGCACGGCGCGGCGGTGAGGCGCCGGTCTACGTGATCGGCACCGAGGTGCCGGTGCCCGGCGGCGCACACGAAGACCTGCAGGAGTTGGCGGTGACCCGCGCCGACGCCGCGGCGCAAACGATCGCGTCGCACCGTGAGGCGTTCGCGAAACTGGGGCTCGAAGCGGCGTGGCCGCGCGTGGTCGGCCTGGTCGTGCAGCCCGGTGTCGAGTTCGACCACCACAAGGTCATCGACTACGTGGCACCGAAGGCCCAGGCGCTCAGCGCCTTCATCGAGCACGAGCCACACATCCTGTTCGAAGCCCACTCGACCGACTACCAGACCCCGAGTGCCCTGCAGGCGCTGGTGCGCGACCACTTCGCGATCGTCAAGATCGGCCCTGGCGCGACCTTTGCGCTGCGCGAGGCACTGTGGGCACTGGCCGAGATCGAGCGCGAATGGCTCGGCGAGGGCGATGGCTCGCACCTGAAGGATGTCGTACTCGGCGTGATGCACGCGCGGCCGCAACACTGGCAAAAGTACTACAGCGACCCCGACCGCATCCGCCTGGACCTGCAGTTCAGCTTGAGCGACCGCATCCGCTACTACTGGGCCCAGCCCGAGGTGCGCGAGGCCTGTGGCCGCATGCTGGCTCGCCTGGGCAACGGCCCGCTGCCGTTGACCTTGCTGAGCCAGTACCTGCCGCTGCAGTACGCGGCAGTGCGCGACGGCCTGTTGGCCAACTCGGTAGGCGCGCTGCTGCACGAAGGCGTGGGCCAGGTGCTGCGGCAGTACATCGCGGCCTGTATGCCGGGCGACACAGCGCCACGGTCCAGCGCCACCCTTCAGTGAACAACAACAACCCCAAGGGAGCGAGACCCGATGTCCCCCTCTGACACCTTAGACGAGTTCATTCCCGCAGGCGCCCGCTGGACGGTGCGCGAGATCGCGCAACAGCCGGCGGTGTGGGCGCGCGTGCAGGCGCTGGTCGCCGCGCAAATCGGCCCACGCGAGATGTCGCCCGAGTTCATCGCGCGCTGCCTGGCGACGCCCAACCTGCGCATCGTGCTGACCGGCGCCGGCTCGTCCGCCTTCATCGGCCAGTGCCTGGCGCCGGCGTTGATGCGCAAGACAGGGCTGCGTGTCGACGCAGTCGCGACGACCGATCTGGTCGCCGGGCCGCACCTGTATTTCCAGCGCGAGGTGCCGACGCTGCTGGTGTCGTTCGCCCGCTCGGGCAGCAGCCCGGAGAGCGCTGCGGCACTGGTGCTGGCCGACCAGTTCGTCGATGATTGCCAGCACCTGGTCTTCACCTGCAACCCAGACAGCCTGCTGCAGCGCCTGGCGGCCGAGCGCGGCCACGCCCGAACGCTGATGCTGCCGGCCGAGACGCACGACCGCAGCTTCGCGATGACCTCGTCGTTCACGTCGCTGTTGCTGGCCGCCGCGCAGGTGTTCGGCCTGCTGGCACCGGCTGATGCGCAGGCGCTCTCGACCGCCGCCTCGGCCGTGCTCGCACAAGGGCTGATGCTCGCCGAGCAACTGGTCGAGCAGCGTTTCGAACGGGTGGTTTACCTGGGCAGCAACGAGCTGCAGGGACTGGCACGCGAGGCGGCGTTGAAGCTGCTGGAGCTCAGCGACGGCTGCACCGTGGCCAGCCACGATTCGCCGCTGGGCTTTCGCCACGGGCCGAAGACGATCGTCAACGACCGCACACTGGTCGTGATGTTCGTCTCCAACGACCCCTACACCCGCCAGTACGACCTCGACCTGCTGCACGAGCTGCGGCGGGACGGCCGTGCCGCGCGCGTGTTGGCGCTGAGCGCGCAACCGCTGCAAGGCGCTTGCGCGTCGCCGGCCAACGACGTGCTGCTCGAAGGCTTGGCCGACGCCACCGACCTGGCGCTGGCCTTTCCGTGCATCGTGTTCGCGCAGCGCTTTGCGCTGCTGCAGTCGTTGCGGCTGGGCCTGTCGCCGGACAATCCCAGCGTCTCCGGCACCGTCAGCCGTGTGGTGCGCGGTGTCACGATCCATCCCTTCCCCGACGCAGAGATCGACCCCGATGTTCCTCGGCATTGACGGCGGTGGCACCAAGACCGCGTTCACCCTGATCGACAGCGAAGGCCAACTGCGGGCCCGGCATCTCGACGGCAGCCTGTACCACCCCGAGGTCGGGCTGGACGGCGTTGCCGCGGTGCTGCAGCGCGGCGTGCAGGCCACGCTGCAGGCGGCTGGGTGCGGCGTCGACGACGTGGCCTTCAGCTTCATCGGCATGCCCTGCCACGGCGAGGACAGCGCGCTGCAACCGCAACTCGACGCCCTGCCCGGCGGCGTTCTGCCCGTTGGGCGCTATCGCTGCGGCAACGACATGGTTTGCGGCTGGGCCGGCTCGCTCGGCGCGGCCGATGGCATCAACATCGTCGCCGGCACCGGCTCGATGGCCTACGGCGAATGGCGAGGCTACAGCGCCCGCGCCGGTGGCTGGGGCGAGCTGTTCAGCGACGAGGGCTCGGCCTACTGGATCGCGCGCGAGGGGCTGGCGTTGTTCTCGCGCATGAGCGATGGCCGGGCCGAGCCGGGGCCGTTGTTGGCGCTGCTGCGCTGCCATTTCAAGCTGGCGGATGACCTGGACCTGTGCGCCCATCTGTACGGCCCGCAGGCCGCGGGCCGCAGTGGGCTGGCCGGCCTTGCGCCGCTGGTGGTGGCCGCGGCAGAGCAGGGCGATCGTGCTGCGCGGGCAATCTTCGTCGCGGCTGCCTCACAGCTCGCAGAGATCGTGACGGCGACCGCGCGCCGGCTCGGCGTGCCGATGGACGCGCCGCTGTCGGTGTCGTATTCGGGAGGCGTGTTCCAGAGCCAGGCGCTGGTGTTGACACCGCTGCGCACGCTGTTGGCCGATCGGCTGCCACGCGCCCGTTTGGTCCGGCCGCGCTTGTCTCCGTCGATGGGCGCGGCGCTGCAGGCGGCGCGTCTCGTCGGCCGGCCCTTGCCGGCGGCAGCGCTGGCGCGGCTGGAGCAGGTCGACTCGGCTTGAGCGAGCATGGTGGTGCAAGCCTGGATCTCTGGGTGGGGCCGGCGGCGCTGTGCCGCCCTGTCGCTTGCGCTGTGGGCGACTCTGCCGGCTGCAGCCGAGCCGCTGATGCGCTACACGGTGGCCGATTTCGCTCGCGTGCCGAAGATCGACGCTCACGTCCATCTGCATGGCGTGTTGCCGCGCTTCATGGCGCTGGCGCGTCGCAATGGGTTCCAGCTGCTGACGATCAACGTCGACTATGCCGACTTCCCGCCGATCGATCTGCAGCAGCGTGATGCGGTGGCACTGGCCCACGCCTACCCGCGGCAGGTGGCCTGGGTCGCGACCTTTCCGCTCGCCGGCTTCGAGTCGCCCACGTGGACCGGGGCCACGCTGCAGCGCCTGGCCCAGGCGCGGGCGCTCGGCGCGCAGGGCGTGAAGGTCTGGAAGAACCTGGGCCTGGCATTGCGTGACCGTGCCGCTGCGCCGGTGTTGATCGACGATGTCCGGCTGCAGCCGTTGTTCGATGCGGTCGAGCGCGAGCGTTGGGTGCTGCTGGGCCACCAGGCCGAGCCGCGCAACGCCTGGTTGCCGCTGGCACAGATGACGACCCGCGGTGACCGCGCCTACTTCACCGCCCACCCGCACTACCACATGGCGCGCCACCCCGAGTGGCCCGACCACGAGGCGCAACTGGCCGCACGCGACCACTTTCTGCGGCAGCACCCGACGTTGCCGTATGTCGGCCTGCACCTGGCATCGCTCGAGTGGAGCGTCGAGCGCTTGGCTGGTTTCCTTGACCGATTCCCCGACGCGACGGTCGACCTGGCTGCGCGCATGAGCCACCTGCAGCAGCAGGCGACTCGCAACCGCGACGCCGTGCGTGACTTCGTGCTGCGCTACCAGGACCGGCTGCTCTACGGCAGCGACCTGGCCCGCGGCAACGGCCAGAGCGATGCCGATTTCGCCGCCGAGGCCGATGCCGCCTGGCGCGGTGATTGGCGCTTCCTGGCCACCGACGAGCGCCTGACCAGCGCCGATCTCGATGCCCCGTTCCGCGGCCTGGCGCTGCCGGCGGCGGTGGTCGACAAGCTTTACCACCACAACGCCCGGCGCGTTTTCGCCCGAGCTTGGCGCTACGATGAGGCGAAGACCGAAAGCACCCGATGACCACGAAGAACGCTCCCCGTGCGGCCGCGCCGGGCCGCCAACGGGCCGGCCGGGCCAACCCCCACGCCGAAGGCGACGACCAGGGCCTGCTGCTGGAAGAGCGGCGGCGCGAGATCCGTGCGCTGATCGAAGAAAAGGGCCGCGTCACGACTGATCAGCTGGCGACGCGCTTCAACACCTCGCTGGTGACGATCCGCGGTGACCTGAACGCACTGGCCGAGACTGGGCAGATCGTGCGCACGCACGGCGGCGCGCTGGCCCACCGTGATGGTGAAGAAGTACCGATCGAGATCAAGCAGAGCCTGCGCCATGCCGAAAAAGTGCGCATCGCCGCCGCGGCAGCGGCGATGATCCAGGAAGGCGACACCATCTTGCTCGACTCGGGTTCGACCACCGGCGAAATCGCCAAGCAGATCCGCACGCTGAAGCTGCATGCGATCAACGTGATCACCAACGCATTGAACGTGGCGGTCACGTTGGCGCAGGCGCCGCACGTGCGGCTGGTGATGCTGGGCGGCGTGCTGCGGCCGAACTCGTATTCGCTGTCCGGCCCGCAGGCTGAAGCTGCCCTGTCGGGCCTGCAGGCGGACCGGCTGTTTCTCGGCGTCGACAGCCTGGACCCGGAGATCGGGTTGATGACGCCGCACCTGCTGGAGGCGCAGCTGAACGCACAGATGATCCGCGCCGCGCGGCAGGTGGTGGCGGTGGCCGATTCGTCCAAGCTGCTGCGGCGCAGCCTGTCGGTGATCGCCAAGGTCGAACAGATCCACACGCTGATCACCGACCAGGGCGCCAACCCCGACAGTGTGGCCGCGCTGCGCACGCGCGGTGTAGATGTGATGCTGGTGTGAACGCACCAGGGGCAGATCGAAGGAGCCTGTGGACGTGAAGGTGTTGCTGGTCGAAGACTCTCCCGGTTTGCGCGATAGCCTGGTGCGCGGCCTGTCGCGCCTGGGCCTGGTGGTCGAGCAGGCGCACGATGGGCCGAGCGGCCTGTGGGCCGCGACCGAGCTGCAGCCCGACGTGATCGCGCTGGACGTGATGCTGCCCGGCTTCGATGGGCTGGAGCTGCTGCGCCGGCTGCGCGCGCGGCAGCTGCGCACCCCGGTGCTGATGCTGAGTGCCCTGACCGAGGTCGAGGACAAGTTGCAGGGCTTCGAGGCCGGTGCCGACGACTACCTGCCCAAACCTTTCGATTTGCGTGAGCTGGCGGCTCGTCTGCGCGTGCTGGCCGCGCGTCATGCGGTGGAGCCGGGGGCGGCGCCGATCGAGGTCGGCGACTTGCGCATCGACCGTACGCGCAGCGAAGTGCGGCGCAAGGGCGAGCTGCTGCCGATGCGCCGGCGCGAGCGGCTGCTGCTGGAGCTGCTGTCGAGCCAGCGCGGCTGCGTGGTCAAGCGCACCACCATCGAAGCCAAGCTGTATGCCGACGCCACCGAACTGCAGAGCAACTCGGTCGAGGCCGCGGTGTCGCAACTGCGGCGCTGGATCGACGAGCCCGGCCAGCCCTCGCGCATCGTGACCCAGCGTGGCGAAGGCTACAAGCTGGAGCGTTAGTGTCAGCGGAACAGGACACGTGATGATCGCCAGCGCGCTGGAGCGCCGCTGGCGTGGTCGCATCTCGGTGCTGCTGTTCGCCGTCGCGGCGCTCATCTTCGGCGCGGTGTATGCGATCGGCCATGCCGAGCGCGCCGCGGCGTTCGAGCTGGCACTGGCCGATGACCTGCGCACGATCAGCAACATCACCCACGTCTACGTCGACGGCGATATCTATGCCAACATCGAGCCCGAGGCGCTGGGCGTGTACCTGGCCGGCGGCGACCGGATCTTCCAGGTCTGGAATGCCGACACCGGCGAGCTGCTGGACCACGCCGAGTCGCTGGACACGATGGGCATGCGGCTGCCGCGGCCGATGCCTGCGCTGCCACTGAACGCGACGCCCCGGGCCGATGAAGCGCGGCTGCCGGATGGCCGGCCGCTGCGCCTGTTGTCGCACCGTATCCGCGCCAACTGGGGGCTCGATCCGGAGACGCTGGAGCGCACCGGCCAGAAGATCGAAGACCAGGAAATCGACGTGATGGTCGGCCGGCTCGAGAGCGAGCTGACCGCTTCGCTGTTGCCGCTGGGCGGCGCCTGCCTGCTCGGCGCACTGGCGATGCCGATCCTCGGCATCCTGGTGCTGCGGCTGGCGATGCGGCGCTTCGATGTGCTGGTGCAGCGGCTGGTGGTTCAGCGCGAACGTGAACGCGGCTTCCTGGCCCACGCGGCGCACGAGCTGCGCACCCCGTTGGCCGAGCTGCGGGCGCTGGTCGACCTGGCAGAGCTGGAGGCCGAGGCCGGCGCGCCGGTGCAACCTGTGCTGAGCGACATGCGCGCGGTGGCCGACCGGATGGGCGGGTTGTTGTCGGCGCTGTTCCGGCTGGCGCGCGTGCAGCGTGGCCATGAAGAGCCGGCGCAGTTGCTGGACATGGTGACGCAGGTCCAGCTCGCCGTGGCAGCGCAAGACAGTGCGGCCAGCCAGCGTGGCCTGCAATGGGAACTGACCATCCCGGACCGGCTGCCGCTGACCGCGCCGTCGACGCTGCTGCGCGCGTTGCTGGACAACCTGATCGGCAACGCGATCGCGCATGCGCGAGCCGGCAGCCGGCTGCAACTGACGATCGAGCACGGCCCGCCGTGGGCGCTGCGCCTGGCCAACGAGCGCGAGCCTGCCGGCCCGGCGCCCGCGTCGCCAGATCACCTGGGCCAGGGTTTGCTGATCGCGCAGCTGTATGCCCAGGCCACCGGCCTGTCGCTGCACACGCACGACGGCGATGAGCGCTTCGAGGTCCGGCTGGCGCCCTTGCCGATGGTGGCCGAAGGGTCCACCGGCGACACCTCGGGTTACCAGGATTCACGTTCTGCAGCGTAATCGCCGGCCGGCATCAGCTTCGCATCAGGCTCGGGCGCAACCATGGCCACAGCTTTCGCAGCTGTTGACCACGAAACCGCCTCACGGCTCACAGGAGACGACGATGAACCACCACCCCACGATGCACACCACCCGCTTTCGGCGGCCGCTGGCCAGCCTGTGCCTGCTCGGCAGTGCCATCCTGGCGCTGACCGCCTGCGGCGGCGGCAGCGACGAGCAGGAGGTCAGCCGTGCCGATGTGCGGGCTGCGCGCACCGAACGTGGCCAGCAGGCCGTGGCGACGACGACCGCAGCCTTCGCCGACCGCTCGACCGAGCCGGCGAGGCTGCCCTGGGTGCCGAAGGTCACCGACACCTGGCAGTGGCAGCTGACCGGCACCATCAACACCAGCTACGACGTCAACGTCTACGACATCGACCTGTTCGAAGCGCCTGATGCGGTGATGAACAAGCTGCACAGCGAGGGCCGTGCCATCGTCTGCTACTTCTCGGCCGGCAGCGCCGAGAACTGGCGCCCCGACTACAACCAGTTCAAGCCGGCCGACCTGGGCAAGAACCTGGACGGCTGGCCGGGCGAGCGGTGGGTCGACACCCGCTCGGCCAATGTACGCAAGATCATGAAGGCGAGGCTGGACTTGGCCAAGCAGCGTGGTTGTGACGGCGTCGAGCCCGACAACGTCGAGGCCTACAACAACAACCCGGGCTTCGACGGCGAGCTGACGGCCAAGACGCAGCTCAACTACAACCGCTTCCTCGCCACCGAGGCCCACGCACGTGGCCTGAAGATCGGCTTGAAGAATGACATCGGCCAGCTGAAGGCGCTGGAGCCCAGCTTCGATTTCGCCGTCAACGAACAGTGCCAGCAGTACAACGAGTGCGGCGGCTACTCGGTGTTCACCGGCAAGGGCAAGCCGGTCTTCAGTGCCGAGTACAAGAAGATTTGGCGCGACGACGCGGATGCGCGTGCCCAGATGTGCGCCAAGGCCCGGTCGATGAACCTGCGCACGCTGGTGCTGCCGCTGGGGCTGAACGACGCCTTCCGCTACAGCTGTGACTGACGCCGGTCAGCCGGCCGACGTGACGACCCGTGCCGCGTCGAACCGTGGCTTCGTCACCCGTTGTCGGTGTCGATGACCCACAAACGCCGGGGGCCGGGGCCCTCGGCGGACAGCGTGTCCAGCGGGTTGCGCAGCCTGCAGCGATCGATCGACAGGCAGCCGCAGCCGATGCAGTCGTCCAGCGTGTCGCGCAACCGTTCAAGCTGTTCGATCTGTGCGTCCAGGCGCTGACGCCAGCGGGCCGACAGGCGCGCCCAATCGGCGCGGGTCGGCGCCGCGTCGTTCGGCAGGCGAGCGAGTGCGTCGCCGATGTCGGCCAATGAGATGCCCACCCGTTGCGCGACACGGATGAAGGCCACGCGGCGCAGCACGTCGCGCGTGTAACGGCGTTGGTTGCCTGGGCTGCGCGAGCTGTGGATCAGCCCCTGGGCTTCGTAGAAGTGCAGCGTCGAGACCGCGACATCGCTGCGCCGGGCGACCTCGCCCACCGGCAAGGTCGACGGAATGCCCGCCCGTTCCAGTGCTGTGGCCATGGTGTGTCTTTCGCGTGTCGCAGCCGCCGAGGCACTGCGAAATCGAGTGCTTGACCTCAACTTTACTTGAGGTTCTACAGTGCATCCAGCGTGTGCACTTCAGCGCGCGTTGCCAACCGGAGAACCGGGCCATGACGCTTGCGACCGATGCCGCAGCCACCACCTTCGCCGACAACCTGGCCCACGCGGTCTTTCGCGTCGACAAGTTCATCGTGCCCAGCGCATCGCTGCCTGCCTTCTTTGCCAGGATGCAAGAGATCCAGCAGGCGGTACGCCAGATGCCCGGCTGCCGGCGCGACCTGTTGCTGCAGCAAAGTGGCGGCGCCGGCGAGTTCAATGTCGTGCGCATCATCGAGTGGGCCAGTACCGAGGCGATCGAGGCGGCGCTTGCGACGATGCAGCGACGTTTCAAGGAAGAAGGCTTCGACCCGACCGCGTTCTTCGTCAAGCAGCTCGGGGCGAAGACCGACTTCGGCCTGTACCGCGTCGTCTGACGGGGCGCGCCGGCCGCGACGAACGAGGTCACGCCAGCAGCGCCGCCACCTTGGTCAACAGGTCGGATTTCGAGAACGGCTTGTCGAGCGAATCGCAGCCGGTGCCGTCGAGAAAGCCGCGGGCATCCGGCGACAGCGTGTCGCCGGTCACGAACAGCACACTGTGGCCCAGCGCAGGGTGGCGGGTGGCCACTTCGCGCCACAGCGTCGCGCCGTCCATGTCGGGCATGCGCAGGTCGCAGACGATGGCGTCGAAGCGCACCAGGTCCAGCATTTCCAGCGCGACCGCGCCGGATTCGGCGGTGGCCACGTCGTAGCCGGCGCTTTCGAGCATCTCGCGCATCAGCCCGGACAGCTCGGGCTCGTCGTCGACCACCAGCACGCGTGCCAGCAGCGAGCTGCCCGGCTGCGGCAGCGCCGGGACGGCGCTCTCCGGTTCGGCGACGCCGCTGATCGGCAGACTCAGGCGAAAGCTTGCGCCGCCCAGCGCCGAGCCGGCTTCGAGCATCAGGTCGCCGCCGTGGGCACGCGCCAGCGACCGTGACATCGCCAGGCCAAGGCCGGTGCCGACGCCTTCGGGCTTGGTGGTGAAGAACGCATCGAACACGTGCTGGCGCGCCGCGGCCGGGACGCCGGGGCCGTTGTCCTCGACCCGCAGCCAGACCCGCGGTTCGCGGTTGTCGCGCCGCGGCTCGACGCCGCTTTGCACGCGCACGCGGCGTGGGCCTTCCTTGCCGGCGAGGGCCTGCTGCGCGTTGATCAGCAGGTTCATCACGACCTGGCCGATCTCGTCGCTGTCGGCCATCACCGGCGGCAGGCTCTCGCCGAGGGCCAGCTCCTGGGTGATGTTGTGGGTGCGGTAGCCATACTGCAGCATGTCGGCCGCCGCGCGGACCATCTCGTTCAGGCTGACCGGGCCGCGCTGCGAAGGCTTGCTGCGCGCCATGTTCAAGAAGGTGCGCACGATCCGGCCGCATCGCTCGGCCGCCTGGCGGATGCGTTGCGCCTCGCTGCGCAACTCGGGCTCGTGGTCGCACTTTTCTTCGAGCAGGCTGGCGCGGCCCATCACGATCGCCAGCGGGTTGTTCAGCTCGTGTGCGACACCGGCCAGCAGGCTGCCCATCGCGGTCAGCTTTTCGCTCTGGCGCAGGGCCTCGCGCTGGCGCTCGATCTCCTGCGTCGCGTTGTAGACCGCGGTCATGTCGACCAGCGAGGCGGTGTAGTACGCGCGGCCCCGCAGATCGGTGCGCCACAGCAGCATCTCGACCGGGAACTCGCTGCCGTCGGCGCGCACGCCGTGCAATTGCATGCGGCCCAGCTGCAGCGACGACTCGCCGGCGCGCAATCGTGCCAGGGCCTGTGCATGCAGCGCGTGGTGGCGCTCGGGCATCACCAGCGGGGCGATGCGCTGGCCCAGCGCGTCGGCGCGCGGGCGCCGGAACATCGCCTCGGCGGCGGGATTGAACTCGAGGATGCAGCCCGTCTCGTCGCTGACGATCAGCGCGGCAGGGGCGGAGTCGGCAATCGCCGACTTCAGCGTGGCGCTGGCGGGGCGGCCCGCCGCTTCAGCGCCGTTCGGGGTCATGTGCCGGGTGCGTTGGCCGGTACGAAGACATAGCCGACGTTGCGCACCGTCTTGATCAGCTCGGGCTTGTCGGGGTTGCGTTCGATCTTGCGACGCAGCCGCATCACGCGCAGGTCGATCGAGCGGTCGAACACGTCCCAGCCGCGGTTGTGTGCCTGCTCCATGATCTGGTCGCGGTTCAGCGGCCGATTCGGGTTGCGGGCGAACAGCGCCAGCAGGTCGAATTCGGCGGCGCTGATCTCGATGTCGGTGTTGTCGGCGCCCAGCAGGCGGCGCTCGTCCAGATCGAGCTGGCAGGCGCCGAACGGCACGCGGCGCGGGCCGGCATGGACGCTCGCCGCTGCGGCTGGCGCGGGGGCCGGCGGCAGCGGCGCCGCGGCCGCTGCCGTGCGGCGCAGCACCGCGCGGATGCGCGCCAGCAGCTCGCGCAGATCGAAAGGCTTGGGCAGGTAGTCGTCGGCGCCCAGTTCGAGGCCGACGATGCGGTCGACAGACTCGCTGGCGGTGGTCAGCATCACCAGCCCGATGTGCGGGTGGCTCTCACGCAGCCAGCGTGCCAGCGACAGCCCGTTCTCGCCCGGCATGTTGATGTCGAGGATCGCCAGAGACGGCGTCTGCTCGACGACGGCCAGGCGCGCCGCCGCCGCGTCTTCCGCCACGCGCACGCGAAAGCCGTGGCGGCCGAAGTACTCGGCCAGCAGCGAGCGCAACTCGGGCTCGTCGTCGACGACCAACAGCAACGGACTGACGGTGCCCTCGGCCTGGGGCATGGCGTACAACTTGAGATGGTGAAGCGCCGAGTTTATCGACAGCAGGCCCGGGGCCGGGCCCTCAGCTTGTAGCGGCTCGTGAACGGCCGGTATCAGCAACATCGCCGCGGTCACGCAAAGGCCGCGGCCATCGCGCTGGCAGCAGCCTGGGCCTGAAGGTGGTCGACGATCGCGGCGTTGACGGCCGCTTCGTGCGTCATCGGCCCCAGGTGGCCGGCGGCTTCGAACTGGTGCCGGCGCAGGCGTGGCAGGCCGGCTTCGGCCACCAGGTCGGCGACCCGGCGTGCCGGCATGCGGGTCTGGCCGCCGTGCATCAGCAGCGTCGGCATCGTCAGGCTGCCCAGCGGGCGGGCGGCCCAGCGGGCGTTGAGCAAGGCTTCGAAATGACGCGGAAGGGTGATGGCGCGGTCGCGCACGGCCTCGCGCTGCGGGGCGTCCATCGCGTCCCAGGTGCCGGCGCCGCTCCAGTAGTCGATGAACCGGCGGGCGGCACCTTCGAGATCACCGGCTTCGACGGCGATCGCAACGGTCTTCGCGGTGGCCTCGATCTCGGCCAGGCTGGCGTCGCCGGGCGCCATCGCGTGGATCACGCCGAAGGCGACCGGTTCGTACAGTGTCAGCGAGCGCACCCACAGCGGCTGCATCAGCGCAATCTGCAGCGCCACCGCAGCGCCGTAGGAGTGGGCCACCAGGTGCACGCCCTCGGGGGCGGGGCCGGCCTGGCGCACTGCGTCGATCACCGCCACGGCCTCGACTTCCAGGGTGTTGGGCATGATGGCCGGCCAGCCGGGGCTGCGGCCATGGCCGTGCAGATCGACCGACATCGTCTGCCAGTGGTCGGCCAATTGGCCCACCAGGCCGCGCCATTGGGCGTTGCTGCCGGTGCTGGCGTGCAGGCACACGACCGTCGCGCCGTGGCCCTGTGCGCGCAAGAACAGCTGCGCCGGCTTCAACAAGGTGGACGACAAGGCGAATGCATTCATTGGTGACTTCCCTCCGCGCGCTGCGTTGCGCCGTGCGGTCAATGTCGCCAGCGCTTGTTGCAACGGCGCTTCATCCAGGCGCGGGCGCGTGTTTCATTTGTTTCTGCAACAGCTTTCGTGTTAGGGAGTTATCTCACCCATCACTTTGAGAGGTGAACGCAAGTCCTTGCTTTTGAACGATATTCTGCGCGCGACACTTGACATTTCAGCGCTAAGTGACTGATTTCATTGAATTTTTCTTTGCGTTTCGTTGACCCTGGGGTATGCGGTGAGATAAAGTGGGAGAAAGTGCAATTTAGTGGGCCATCGTGTCTGAGTTTGTGTTTCAAGGTGAATCAGCGCTCTCGCTGGATGGGAAGGGCCGGGTTACCGTGCCCGCCCGGTTCCGCGATGCGCTGGCCGCCTTGTGCGCGGGCCAGATGACGTTGACCAAGAGTCCGTCGCGTTGCTTGCTCCTGTTCCCGCGCCCGGCCTGGATCGAGTTCCGTGCCAAGCTGCTGGCGCTCCCGATGGAGGCCGACAATTTCCGCCGCCTCTACCTGGGCAGCGCGATCGATGTCGACATCGACAGCGGTTCGCGCGTGCTGTTGTCGCCCGAGCTGCGCAGCTGGGCCAAGCTCGACAAGGAGCTGATGCTCGTCGGCATGGGCGGGCGGATGGAGATCTGGGACCGCGAGCGCTACCTGGCCAACGAGGAAGCCACGCTCGCCCAGCCGATGCCCGACGCGTTGCGCAACCTGGTCATCTGACGGTCATGGCTCAGTCGAAGTCCAAGAAGGCGCCCCGAGCCGAGCGCCGGAATGTCCCCAAGCCGGATCCAACCGACCTGGGCGACGGGTTTCGCCACACCACCGTCTTGCTGAACGAAGCGATCGACGGTTTGGTGGTCGACCCGGCCGGCACCTATGTCGACGGCACTTTCGGCCGCGGCGGTCACTCGCGCTTGCTGCTGTCGCGCCTGGCGCCGACGGGGCGGCTGTTCGCGTTCGACAAGGACCCGGAAGCGATTGCCGCCGCGACGACCGGCGATGGCGCAATCAGCGACCCGCGGTTCACGATCTGCCATGCCAGCTTCGCGCAGATGAGCGACGAGCTGGCGGCGCGCGGCGTCGAGCGGGTCGACGGCGTGCTGCTGGACCTGGGCGTCAGTTCCCCCCAGATCGACGACCCGGCGCGTGGCTTCAGCTTCCGCTTCGACGGCCCGCTGGACATGCGCATGGACCCGACCCGCGGTGAAAGCGCGGCTGAATTTCTGGCGCGCGCCGACGAGCGCCTCATCGCACAAGTGGTACGAGACTATGGGGAAGAACGGTTTGCTTCACCGATTTCAAAGGCGATTGTTGCTCGCCGCGAGAGCGGGAATCCTCTTCGAACCACTGCCGAACTGGCCCAGCTCCTGGCTCGTACGGTCAAGTCCCGCGAGCCGGGCCAGGACCCTGCAACGCGCACATTCCAGGCTCTACGGATTTTCGTCAACGCCGAACTTGAAGAGCTCGAACAAGGGCTGAGCGCTGCGCTGGACCTGCTGGCCCCGGCCGGCCGGCTGGTGGTGATCAGCTTCCACTCGCTCGAAGACCGCATCGTGAAGACCTTCATCGCGCACGAAAGCCGCGAAGAAATCGATCGTCGGGCGCCGTTCGCGCCGCCGACACGCGAGCTGCGCCTGAGGCCGCTGGCCCGCATCAAGCCCAGCGAGGTCGAGATCGCCGCGAATCCGCGCTCGCGCTCGGCGGTGCTGCGCGTGGCCGAGCGGCTGGGGGGCGCAGCATGAGCCACGCACGGCCGCTCCGGAAAGGCTCGCCCCCCCTTGGGGGGACGGCCCGCAGGGCCAAGGGGGCGCAATGACGCGTTTGTCCGTGATGCTGCTGATTGCGCTGGTGCTCAGTGGGCTGTGGCTCGTCAAGACGAGCTATGAGTCGCGCCGCCTGTTCGTCGAGATCGAGCGTGCCAAGGCCGAAGAGGCGCAACTGGCGGCCGATGCGAAACGGCTCGATGCCGAGCGCCGCACCGAAGCCACGCACCTGAAGGTCGAGCGCACGGCGCGTGAGAAGTTGTCGATGCGCCTGGCCACGGCCGACGTGACCGTCTATGTCAACGACAGCCGGCAGGGCACTGGTCAGCCGGCTCAGGAGCCGTCGCCCGCCTCCGGGCCGGCGGTGGTGGAGGCTGCGCGATGAGGGCCGTGCAGCGACAAGGGGCCACGTCGTCGCATTCGGTGCGTGGCGTCAACTACTCGACGAGCCCGCTGCTGGCGTCGAAGACACCGCCGTGGCGCAGCCGTTTCCTGGTGCTGCTGGTCGGCCTGGGCTTCCTGGCGTTGGCCGGTCGCGCGCTGTACGTGCAGGTGCTGGCGTCAGACTTCTTCCAGAAGAAGGGCGAAGAGCGTTTTGCTTCGACCGTCCAGCTGCCTGCCAGCCGCGGCCGCATCCTCGACCGCAACGGCCAGATCCTCGCGATCAGCGTCAATGCGCCGACGGTGTCGGCCAACCCGCAGCAGTTCAAGGCCAACAACGAGCAAAAACGCGCGCTGGTGTCGCTGCTGCGCCTGCCGCTGAAGGAACTCAACGCCAAGCTGGCGGACGACGGCGCCTATGTCGTGCTCAAGCGCCAGATCGACGACGGCGTCGCGCAACAGATCCGCGCGCTGCGCATCAAGGGCCTGCACGTCGAGCCCGGCTACATCCGCCGCTACCCCGAGAACGAGGCCGCCGCGCACGTGGTCGGCTTCACCGACATCGAAGACAAGGGCCAGGAGGGCATCGAGCTGACCTTCCAGCGCCAATTGCAGGGCACCACGGGTTCGCGCGGCGTGGTGAAGGACCGCCTGGGCCGGGTGGTCGAAGAGTTGGGCGAGCCGGTGGTGCCGCGTGACGGCCGCGACGTGCAGCTGACCATCGACTCCAAGGTGCAGGCGCTGGCCTACCAGCGCATCCGCGACGCCGTGCAGCAGCACAAGGCCAAGGCCGGCAGCGTGGTCGTGCTGGATGCACAAAGCGGTGAGATTCTCGCGCTGGCCAACTACCCGAGCTACTTGCCCGGCGAGCGCCGCAACCTGACCGGCGCCCAGCTGCGCAACCGCGCCATCACCGACGTCTTCGAGCCCGGCTCGACCGTCAAGCCTTTCATCGCCGCCAAGGCGCTGGAGAACGGCATCGTGCGTCCAGAGACCGTGATCGACGGCCACCCGTTCCGCGTCGGGCCGCTGCTGGTCAACGACGGCAACCACGGCGCGGACGCGTTCACCGTCGCGCAGGTGGTCCAGAAGTCCAGCAATGTCGGCACCGTCAAGCTGGCCCAGCGGCTGGACAACAAGGAGATGGGCGAGATGCTGGCCGCGCTAGGCTTCGGCACCAAGCCGCAGATCGGCTTCCCTGGCGCTGCGACCGGCAAGCTGCGGCCGTGGAAGACCTGGAAGCCGGTCGAGAAGGCGACGATGAGCTACGGCTACGGCCTGTCGGCATCGCTGTTGCAGATCGCCCGCGCCTACACCGCGATCGCCCGCGATGGCGAACTCGCGCCGCTGACGTTGATCAAGGGCGAAGAGGCGCTGCCGGCCGTGCGGGTGTTCGAGCCCGAAACCGCCCGCACGATGCGCCAGCTGATGCGCGGCACCGTCAGCAAGGAAGGCACCGCGCCGCTGGCGCAGCCGATCGGCTACTCGGCCGGCGGCAAGACCGGTACCGCCGAGAAGCAGGAAGGCAACGGCTACAACAGCGACAAGCACCGTTCCTGGTTCACTGGCATTTCGCCGATCGACAACCCGCGCGTCGTCGTTGCGGTGATGATCGACGAGCCCACTGGCGTCTACTTCGGCGGCCTGGTGGCCGCGCCCGTGTTCAAGGTAGTGGTCGAGCAGGCGCTGCGCACGTTGAACGTGCCGCCCGACCTCGAAGTGAAGGCGCCGCCGGTGACCGCGCAAAACGGCAAACCTGCCCGTGGCAAGCCGCTGACCGTGGCCCGGGCCGACGACCAGGCCGCGGCCCAAGCCACCCATTGAGACCACCATGCCCCTCACCCATTTGAAAAGCCCCGACGCTGCCGCTCGCTGGCTCAGCTCCTGGGTCACCGGCACGCTGCGCACCGACAGCCGCCAGGTCCAGCCCGGCGATGCCTTCATCGCCTGGCCGGGCTATGCGAACGACGGGCGCCAGTACGTCAAGCAGGCGCTCGAGCGTGGCGCCGCCACCTGCCTGGTCGAGCGCGACGGCATCGAGGCCTTCGGTTTCGAAGACGCGCGCGTTGCCACGCTGCCGCAGCTGAAGGCGGCCACCGGCGTGATTGCAAGCGCCTACTACCGACAGCCCAGCGGCGCGCTGCGCGTGGTGGCCACCACCGGCACCAACGGCAAGACCTCGACCGCCTGGTGGACGGCGCAGTGCCTGACCCAGCTCGGCACCCGCTGCGGCGTGGTCGGCACCTTGGGCATCGGCGAGCCGCCGCAGCCCGGCGCCCGTGAAGCCGCGATCGAGTTCACCGGCCTGACCACGCCCGACCCGGTCCTGCTGCAGCAGGGCTTTCGCCGGATGGTCGACCAGGGCTTCGGCGCCTGCGCGATCGAGGCCTCGTCGATCGGCATCGTCGAGCAGCGTCTGGCCGGCACCGCGATCGAGGTCGCGCTGTTCACCAACTTCACCCAGGACCACCTCGACTACCACGGCAGCATGGAGGCCTACTGGGCCGCCAAGCGCGACCTGTTCGGCTGGCCGGGCCTGCGCTCGGCGGTGATCAATGTCGACGATCCGCACGGTGCGATGCTGGTCGCCGGCCTGGCCGGCAAGGGCCCGCAGCTGTGGACGGTGTCGGTCACCGACGAAGCCCGCCTGCGCGCCGAAGGCGTGGCCTACCGCGATGGCGGCCTGGCCTTCGACGTGGTCGAGGGCCTGCAGCGCGCACCGGTGGCCAGCAGCCTGATCGGTGACTACAACGTCAGCAACCTGCTGGTCGTGATCGGCGGCTTGCGCGCGCTGGGCGTGCCACTGGCTGCCGCAGCGCGGGTGGCGGCGCGGGTCACCCCCGTGCCCGGGCGCATGCAACGCGTGACTTTGGCCCCCGAGCCTGACGCTGCGCGTCAGGCTCCCCCCCTCGGGGGGGCCGCGGCCAACGCTCCGGAAGTGGTGGTCGATTACGCCCACACGCCCGACGCGCTGGAGAAGGCGCTGGCCGGGCTGCGGCCGCTGGCCGAAGCCCGCGGCGGCAAGCTGTGGTGCGTGTTCGGCTGCGGCGGCAACCGCGATGCAGCCAAGCGCCCGCTGATGGGCGAGATCGCTGCCCGCCTGGCCGACCAGGTCATCGTCACCAGCGACAACCCGCGCCGCGAGCCGGCGGCGGCGATCGTCGACCAGATCATCGCCGGCATCCCGCTGCAGTCGGGCAAGGCCGAAGCCGAGGTCGACCGCCGGCTGGCCATCCACCGGGCCGTGGCGGCTGCGCAACCGAACGACGTGATCCTGGTCGCCGGCAAGGGCCATGAGGACTACCAGGAGATCGACGGTGTCAAGCACCCGTTCTCCGACGCCGCCGAAGCGGCCATCGCGCTGGGGAGCCGCGCGTGAGCCGCCGGGCCGTTCTCAAGTCGAGCTGCATCCCCTCGGGGGATCGAACAGCGCACGCCCCGGGCGAGGGGTCCACATGAACGGAATGATGACGCTCGCGCAAGCCCAAGGCATGCTGCCGGGTGCCCAGGTCGTGGGCAACCGGGGCGTGGCCTTTGCGCGTGTGCACACCGATACCCGCACGCTGCAGGCGGGTGACCTGTTCGTCGCGCTGAAGGGTGAGCGTTTCGACGCGCACGACTTCCTGGACGCCGCGCGCGTCTCGGGTGCTGTCGCGGCGCTGGCGTCGCACGGCATCGCCGAAGCGGGCCTGCCGGGCCTGCAGGTCGACGACCCGCTGCTGGCGCTGCAAACCCTGGCCAGCGCCTGGCGCCAGCGCTTCACGCTGCCGTTGGTGGCGGTGACCGGCAGCAACGGCAAGACCACCGTCACGCAGATGATCGCCAGCATCCTGCGCGCCGCCCATGGCGATTCGAGCCTGGCCACCGTCGGCAACCTCAACAACCACATCGGCGTGCCGCTGACGGTGCTGCGCCTGCGGGCGGCCCACCGCGCCGCGGTGGTCGAGCTGGGCATGAACCACCCGGGCGAGATCGCCGAGCTGGCCGCGATCGCGCGGCCCACGGTGGCACTGGTCAACAACGCGCAGCGTGAGCACCAGGAGTTCATGCACAGCGTCGAAGCGGTCGCGCGCGAAAACGGCGCCGTGATCGCGGCGCTGCCGGCCGACGGCACGGCGGTCTTC
This sequence comes from Ideonella sp., assembly GCF_036277275.1. Taxonomy (GTDB): domain Bacteria; phylum Pseudomonadota; class Gammaproteobacteria; order Burkholderiales; family Burkholderiaceae_C; genus Ideonella. The sequence goes on from NZ_DASUNH010000103.1 coordinate 28,759, forward strand.
CCGGCCGACGATGCCTACACGCCGCTGTGGCGTGAGTTGGCCGGCGAGCGCCGCGTGCTGACCTTCGCGGTCGATACACCGGCCGACGTGCGCGCCAGCGCCCATTGGCAGCTCGACCACTGGCAAGTGGGCCTGGACACGGCCACCGGCCGCATCGACTTTGCGCTGCACATCGCCGGCCGCCACAACGTCAAGAACGCCGCGGCGGCGGCGGCTTCGGCCTGGGCGGCCGGCGTGCCGCTCGAAGCCATCGCGCAGGGCCTGGCGGCGTTCACGCCGGTCAAGGGGCGCTCGCAGGTCAAGCCCTTGAGCGTGGCCGGCCAGCCGCGCACGCTGATCGACGACAGCTACAACGCCAACCCCGACTCAGTGCGCGCGGCGATCGACGTGCTGGCCGAGTTGCCCGGTCCGCGCTGGCTGGTGATGGGCGATATGGGCGAAGTCGGCAACCAGGGCCCGGCTTTCCATGCCGAGGTCGGCCGCCATGCGCGCGATCGCGGCATCGAGACCATCTGGTGTGTCGGTGACCTGATGCGCCACGCCGCGCAGGCGGCCGGTGCTCGCCACTTCGAGACCGTGGCCGAGCTGCTGGCGGCGCTGAACGAGGCGCTGCCTTACGCGTCGGTGCTGGTCAAAGGCTCACGCTTCATGAAGATGGAGCAGGTCGTTGCTGCCTTGCAGTCCGGAGGCACCCATGCTGCTTAGCCTGGCCCAGTGGTTGCAGACGCTGTACCCCGAGCAGTTCGGGTTCCTGCGCGTGTTCCAGTACCTGACGTTCCGTGCGGTGCTGGCGGCGATGACCGCGCTGCTGATCGGCCTGGTCTTCGGGCCCTGGGTGATCCGCCGGTTGACCGAGCTGAAGATCGGCCAGCCGATCCGCTCGTACGGTGTCGAGACGCACATCGTCAAGGCCGGTACACCGACGATGGGCGGCGCGCTGATCCTGATCGGCATCGCGATGGCGACGGTGCTGTGGAGCGACTGGAGCAACCGCTTCGTCTGGATCGTGATGCTGGTGACCTTCGGCTTCGGCGCGATCGGCTGGGTCGACGACTGGCGCAAGGTCGTGCTGAAGGACCCGGAAGGCATGCCTTCGCGCGAGAAGTTCTTCTGGCAGTCGATCATCGGCCTGGTGGCTGCGCTGTACCTCGCGTTCAGCGTCTCGGAGACCTCGAACCTGCGCGTGCTGGAGCTCTTCCTGCGCTGGGTCCAGAGCGGCTTCTCGAACGACCTGCCGCCCAAGGCCGACCTGATGGTGCCGTTCTTCAAGACCATCAGCTACCCGCTGGGCGTGTTCGGCTTCATCGGGCTGACCTACTTCGTCATCGTCGGTGCCAGCAACGCGGTCAACCTGACCGATGGGCTGGACGGCCTGGCCATCATGCCGGTGGTGCTGGTCGCTTCTGCCTTGGGCATCTTTGCTTACGTGACCGGCAACTCGGTCTACTCGCGCTACCTGCTGTTCCCCTACATCCCCGGCGCCGGCGAGCTGATGATCTTCTGCGCGGCGATCGCCGGTGCGGGCCTGGCCTTCCTGTGGTTCAACGCGTACCCGGCGCAGGTCTTCATGGGTGACGTCGGCGCGCTGGCGCTGGGCGGCGCGCTGGGCACGATCGCGGTCATCACGCGGCAGGAGATCCTGCTCGGGATCATGGGCGGTGTGTTCGTGATGGAAGCGCTGTCGGTGATGGTGCAGGTGGCGTGGTTCAAGTACACCAAGAAGCGCTACGGCGAAGGCCGGCGCATCCTGCTGATGGCGCCGCTGCACCACCATTTCGAGAAGTCCGGCTGGAACGAGACGCAGGTCGTGATCCGTTTCTGGATCATCACGATGCTGCTGTGCCTGGTCGGTTTGGCCAGCTTGAAATTGCGTTGAGGGAGATCGAGTGAATCACTTGAAAGACCTCTCTGTGTTGGTGCTGGGCCTCGGCGACTCGGGCCTGGCGATGGCGCGCTGGTGTGCCCGCCACGGCGCCCGGGTGCGTGTGTGGGACTCGCGCGAAGCGCCGCCCCAGGCTGCCGCGCTGGCACTGGCCGTGCCCGAGGCGGTGCTGATGACCGGCCCGTTGCCGGCCGATCGGCTCGAAGGCATCGGTGACCTGGCCGACGTCAAGCTGGTGCTGAAAAGCCCCGGCCTCGCGCCGAGCGACGAGCGCATCGCGCCGCTGCTGGCGGCCGCGCGCGCGCGTGGCCTCGCCATCCAGGGTGAGCTGGATCTGTTTGCCCGCGCGCTGGCCGACTTGAAGGCCGAGCGCGGCTATGTGCCCAAGGTGCTGGCGATCACCGGCACCAACGGCAAGACGACGGTGACCTCGCTGACGGCGATGTTGGTTGCGCGCACCGGCGCCCGCGTGGCGATGGCCGGCAACATCGGCCCGACGATGCTGGACACGCTGTCCGCTGCGCTGGACCTGGAGCCGCCGCCCGGCGAGGAAGCCGCCGACGACGAAGACACCACCGCGCCGCAGGCCCTGCTGGATGCCGCGGCACGCGCAGCGTCGATCGACGTGCCTGTCCCGGCGCCGGGCCCAGCGCAGCAAGACGACTACGACGATCGGCCGACGCTGCCAGGCGCGTTCGTCGATGGCCGGGCGCTGGACGACCGCACGGTGCCGATGCCGCTCGATGCCGACGCCACCGGCCTGACGCCGGACTCGATCGACGTGCCGGTGGACGTGACCGGCGTGGCCAATTCGGTTGACCTGACGGTCGACGTCAGCGGCGTCGCGAACCAGGTCGACATGACGACCGACGTCAGCGCGGTGGGCGACAACGTCGACCTGAACGTTGAGTTGAGCCTGAAGGAAACCTCGATCGACCTGCCGATCGAAGGCCAGGGTGCGGGCGACGACGAGGGGCCGCTGCAACTGGCACCGCCGCCGCCCGCCGCCCCGGTGTTCGAGCACCTGCCCGACGTCTGGGTACTGGAGCTGTCGAGCTTCCAGCTCGACGGTGTGAAGGGTTTCGAGCCCAACGCCGCGACGGTGCTGAACATCACGCAAGACCACCTCGACTGGCATGGCGACATGGCGGCCTACGCGGCGGCCAAGGCGCGCATCTTCGGCGAACAAGGCCTGATGGTGATCAACCGGGACGACGCGATGGTCGAGGCGATGGTGCCAGCGCCGGTGATGGTCAAAGGAGGGCGTGGCAAGGCGGCCAAGGCGATCACGCGGCCGACGCTGCGTTTCGGCCTCGATGCGCCGCAGCGCCCGGGCGACTTCGGCCTTGTCACCGAAGGCGGCATGGCCTGGCTGGTGCGCGCGCTGCCGGCTGACGAGACGATCAAGCGCCGCAAGGACGAAGACGAAGAGATCCACCTGCAGCGGCTGATGCCGGCCGATGCACTGCGCATCCGTGGTCGTCACAATGCGTCGAACGCGCTGGCCGCGTTGGCGCTGGCCACCGCGATCGGCTGCCCGCTGGCACCGATGCTGCATGGCCTGCGCGAGTACCGCGGCGAACCGCACCGCGTCGAGCCGATCGGCTTTGTCGGCGGCATCGAAGCAGTGGACGACAGCAAGGGCACCAACGTCGGTGCGACCGTGGCTGCGTTGAACGGCCTGGGCGCCGATCGCGTGGGCAGCAAGCTGCTGGTCATCCTCGGCGGCGACGGCAAGGGGCAGGACTTCGGCCCGCTGGCGACGCCGGTGGCGCGCTACGCCCGCGCGGTCGCGACGATCGGCAAGGACGCGGAGACCATCGAAGCCGCGTTGGCGTCGACCGGCGTGCCGCTGCAGCGGCATGCGACGCTTGAGGCCGCGGTGCGCTGGTGCTACGCCCAAGCTCAAAGCGGTGACGCGGTGCTGCTGAGCCCGGCCTGTGCCAGCCTGGACATGTTCCGCAATTACGGCCACCGCGCCGAGGTGTTCGCCGGGACGGTGCGTGAGCTCGCCGCCGAGCGCGGGGAGGTGCTCGAGTGACGAACCACACCGCGGCCGCCGCCCCGGGCAGCAGCTGGCGCCAGCGCGTCGCTGCGCTGCTCGCGTGGCGCCCGCGCGCGGGTGCCGGCGGCGAGCGCCTGCCGATCCGCGATTGGGTCTCGGTCGGCAGCGGCAAGCCGACGACGGTGTCCGGCTTCGACCAACCGCTGGCCTGGGTCGTCACCGCGCTGCTCGCGTTGGGCCTGGTGATGGTGTATTCGGCTTCGGTCGCGATGCACGACAACCCGAAGTTCGCGAACTACGCGCCGACCTACTTCCTGAACCGGCAGGCGATGTTCATCGCGATCGGTTTTGTTGCCGCGCTGGTGACGCTGCAGATCCCGATCGCCGTGTGGGAGAAGTGGGCGCCGTGGTTGTTCGCCGCGTCGCTCGCGACGCTGATCGTCGTGCTGGTGCCCTTCATCGGCAAGGGCGTCAACGGTGCGCGGCGCTGGATCCCGCTGGGCATCATGAGTTTCCAGCCCAGCGAGCTGGCCAAGCTGGCGATCGCGATGTACGCGGCAAGCTACATGGTGCGCAAGATGGAGGTCAAGGAGAACTTCGTCAAGGCCGTGTGGCCGATGGCGGTGGCGCTCGGTGTGATCGGCGTGCTGCTGCTCGCCGAGCCCGACATGGGCGCCTTCATGGTGATCGCCGCGATCGCGCTGGGCATCTTGTTCCTCGGCGGCGTGAACGGCCGCATGTTCTTGCTCAGCGTGATGGTGCTGGTGTGTGCCTTCGTGCTGATGATCGCGTTCAGCGAGTTCCGCCGCGAGCGCATCTTTGCCTACCTCGACCCGTGGAACCCCGAGTACGCGCAGGGCAAGGCCTACCAGCTGACGCACTCGCTGATCGCCTTCGGTCGTGGCGAGTGGTTCGGCCAGGGCCTGGGTCAGTCGATCGAGAAGTTGTCGTACCTGCCCGAGGCCCACACCGACTTCCTACTCGCGGTGATCGGCGAGGAGCTGGGCTTCGTCGTCGTGCTGGCGGTGATCCTCGCCTTCTTCTGGCTGACCCGCCGCATCTTCGTCATCGGCCGCCAGGCGATTGCGCTCGACCGCGTCTTCGCCGGCCTGATGACCCAGGGCATCGGCATCTGGTTCGGTGGCCAGAGCTTTATCAACATGGGTGTGAATTTGGGGCTGCTGCCGACCAAGGGCTTGACCTTGCCGTTGCTGAGCTACGGAGGTTCGGGTGTTTTGATGAACCTCGTGGCGCTCGCGATCGTTCTCCGTGTTGACCAGGAGAACAGGCAGATGATGAGGGGAGGCCGTACGTGACGCGCCACCTCGTCATCATGGCGGCGGGCACCGGCGGTCACGTGATCCCCGGTCTCGCCGTCGCGCGCGAAATGCAGGCGCGCGGCTGGGCCGTCAGCTGGCTCGGCACCGAAGGCGGCATGGAGAACAAGCTGGTGCCGCCGTCCGGCATCGCGATGGACCGGCTCGCCTTCAGTGGCCTGCGCGGCAAGAACTTGCTGCAAACCTTGACCGGCGGCCTGCGCATGCTGAAGGCTTTCTGGGACTCGGCGCGCATCCTGCGTGCGCGATCGGCCGATGCGGTGCTGGGCATGGGCGGCTATGTCTGTTTCCCGGGTGGTTTGATGGCTTCGCTGCTGGGCAAGCCGCTGATGCTGGTCAACGCCGATGCCGGCCTGCTGCTGAGCAATCGCGCCCTGCTGCCGGTGGCCGACCGCGTGGCTTTCGGCTTCGACGGCCCGGCCGCCACCAAGGTCAAGCAGGGGCTGGTGACCGGCAACCCGGTGCGCGCCGAGATCGAGAACCTGGCACCGCCCGAAGTGCGTTTCGAAGGCCGCAAGGGCCCGCTGCGCATGCTGGTGGTGGGCGGCAGCCTGGGCGCCAAGGTGCTCAACGAAATGGTGCCGGCCGCACTGGCGCAGATGCCGCTGGAGCGCCGACCGATGGTGATGCACCAGACCGGCATGGCCCACCTGGACGAAGTTCGCGGCCGCTATGCAACGCTCGGCGTTCAGGCCGAAGTGCAGCCCTTCATCGACGACATGGCGAGCTACCTCGAGGCTTGCGACCTGATCGTCTGCCGCGCCGGCGCGATCACCGTCAGCGAGCTGTGCGCGGCCGGCGTGGCCAGCGTGTTGGTGCCGCTGGTGGTCAGCACGACGGCGCACCAGAAGGACAACGCCGCCTGGATGGCCGACCGCGGGGCGGCACTGCATTTGCCGCAGACCGCGCTGACGCCGCAGACGTTGGCCGAGATGCTGCAAAAACTGGACAGGGAGCAACTGCTGGCGATGGCCCAAAAGGCCAAACTGCTGGCGCGACCCCAGGCGGCTGCGAAGGTGGCCGACGAGATCGAAAGGATGACGTCATGAAGCATGCCGTCAAGCACATCCACTTCGTTGGCGTCGGCGGCGCGGGGATGAGCGGCATCGCCGAGATCCTGCACAACCTCGGCTACGTGGTGTCGGGCTCCGATCAGTCGGACACGCCGACCACGCGCCGTCTGGCGGAGTTGGGCATCCGCATCACGCACGGCCACGAGGCCTCGTACATCACCGGCGCCCAGGCCGTGGTCATCTCGACCGCGGTGAAGGGCGACAACCCCGAGGTGATCGCTGCGCGTGCGCACCGCATACCAGTGGTGCCGCGTGCGGTGATGCTGGCCGAATTGATGCGCCTGAAGAAGGGCATCGCGATCGCCGGCACGCATGGCAAGACGACGACCACCTCGCTGGTGACCAGCGTGCTGGCCGAAGCCGGTGTCGACCCGACCTTCGTGATCGGCGGCAAGCTGAACTCGGCAGGGGCGAACTCGCGCCTGGGTTCGGGTGACTTCATCGTCGTCGAGGCCGACGAGTCGGATGCGTCGTTCCTGAACCTGATGCCCATTCTCAGCGTCGTGACCAACATCGACGCCGACCACATGGACACCTACGGCCACGACTTCGCGAAGCTGAAGCAGGCCTTTGTCGAGTTCGTGCACCGCATGCCGTTCTACGGCGCCGCCATCCTCTGCGGCGACGATCCCGGCGTGAAGAGCATCGTGCCGATGATTTCGCGCCCGGTCATCACCTATGGCTTCGGCGACGATGTGCAGGTGCGTGCGGTCGACGTGCAGGCGCTGCCGGGCGGCCAGATGCGATTCACCTGCGAGCGGCGCAACGGAATCGCAATGCCGCCGCTCGCGATCACGCTGAACCTGCCGGGCGAGCACAACGTACGCAATGCGCTGGCCGCGATCGCGGTGGCGACCGAGCTGGAGCTGGCCGACGAGCCGATCGTGCGCGCCTTGGCGCAGTTCAGCGGCGTCGGCCGGCGCTTCCAACGATATGGCGAGCTGATGGCCAAGGAAGGCGGCCGCTTCACGCTGATCGACGACTACGGCCACCACCCGGTCGAGATGGCGGCGGTGATCGCCGCGGCACGTGGTGCCTTCCCTGACCGGCGTCTGGTGCTGGCGTTCCAGCCGCACCGCTACACCCGTACCCGCGACTGCTTCGAGGACTTCGTCAAGGTGATGGGCCAGGCCGACGCGGTGCTGCTGACCGAGGTCTACCCGGCTGGCGAATCACCGATCGTCGCGGCCGATGGACGTGCGCTGGTGCGTGCGCTGCGCGTGGCCGGTAAGGTCGATCCGGTGTTCGTCGACGACGTGGCCGAACTGCCGGCCGAGATCTGCGGCTTCGCGCGCGACGGCGATGTGGTGATCGCGATGGGTGCGGGCTCGATCGGTGCGGTGCCGGCGCAGGTGGCCGAGATGGCGGGGGGTGCCGCATGACGGCCGTGGATGTGAAGAGTCTGGGCAAGGTCGCCGTGCTGATGGGCGGCGATTCGGCCGAGCGGCCGGTGTCGTTCATGTCGGGCAACGGGGTCCTGGCCGCGTTGCAATCGCAGGGCGTCGATGCGCATGCGTTCGATCCGTCCGAGCGCAACCTCGAAGCCTTGAAGGCCGAGGGTTTTGCGCGTTGCTTTATCGCGCTGCATGGTCGCCACGGCGAAGACGGCACCGTGCAAGGCGCGCTCGAGCTGCTGGGCATCCCGTACACCGGCTCCGGCGTGATGGCCTCGGCGATCGCGATGGACAAGGTGATGACCAAGCGAGTGTGGCTCGCCGAGGGTCTGCCTACGCCGCGGTACCGTCTGCTGGGTCTGGGCCAGCACGGCAACGAGGTCACGCGTCTGGTGCCGGACGATCTGGGGCTGCCCTTGATCGTCAAGCCGGTGCGTGAAGGCTCGTCGTTCGGCGTCACCAAGGTCCAGGGCTATTCGCAGATGCAGGACGCGGTGATGCTCGCGGCGAGTTTCGATGCTGATGTGCTGTGCGAAGAGTTCATCGATGGCGAAGAGGTCACCTGCCCGGTGCTGGGTGAGGGCGACTCGGCCGTGGCGCTGCCGGTTGTGGGCATCAAGGCCCCCGACGGCAACTACGACTACGAACACAAGTACGTGTCGAATGACACTAACTACCTCATTCCAAGCGGCCTGCCGACGCACGAGGAAGAAGAGATCCAGCGCATCGTGCTCAAGGCCTACCGCGTGCTGGGCTGCCGCGGCTGGGGCCGGGCCGACCTGATGATCCGCGCGAGCGACCGCAAGCCCTTTCTACTGGAAATGAACACCTCGCCGGGGATGACCAGCCACTCGCTGGTGCCCAAGTCGGCGGCCGCGGCCGGCATGAACTACGAGCAGCTGTGCCTGCACCTGCTGGCCGGTGCGACCCTCGACTCGATCAAGAAAGCGCAGGCGTGATCGAGATGGCCACGACCGTTGCCAATGAGCTGCCGCCCGACGTGCGCATGATGAACGCCACGGCGCTGGCGATCATCGTGCTCGCCGGCACGGTGCTGCTCGCGGCCGGCGCGGCCTGGTTCGCGCGCCAGCCGGTGTTCGCGTTCCGCTCGATCCGGCTCGAAGGCGAGGTCACGCGCAACAGCGCCGCAACCATCCGCGCCAACGCGGCGCCGCGTCTGGCGGGCAATTACTTCACGCTCGACTTGCAGGCTGCGCGGCGCGCGTTCGAGAGCGTGCCCTGGGTGCGCCATGCGGTGATCCAGCGGGTGTTCCCGAACCGCCTGGTGGTGAAGATGGAAGAGCACCACCCGGTGGCGGTGTGGAAGGGTGACGAAGGCAACGACCGGCTGGTCAACTCCCACGGCGAGGTTTTCGAGGCCAACCTCGGTGATGTCGACGAAGACAACCTGCCCGAATTTGCCGGCAGCGACGATGCAGCCGCCGCGGCTGTGCTGGCGATGTACCGCCAGCTGCGGCCTGTGCTCATGCCGTTGGACTTGACGCCGACGCGCGTGGCCGTCTCAGACCGCGGCTCGTGGCGGGTGGAGCTGGACAACGGCGCCGAGGTCGAGCTGGGCCGCGGCAGCCAAGAAGAAGTGGTGGCCCGCGTGGCGCGCTTCGTGCGAACGGTGACGCAGGTCGCCGCACGCCAGCGTCGCAGCTGGGACCATGCCGACCTGCGCCACGCCGACGGCTACGCGCTACGGATGAAAGGCCCGGTTGCCCCCGTGGTGGCCGCCAGCGAGCCGAACGAATGAGGGATAAGAACTGATGGCCAAGGAATACAAGGATCTCGTTGTCGGGCTCGACATCGGCACCGCCAAGGTGATGGCGGTGGTGGCCGAGGTCATGCCCGGCGGCGAGCTGCGCGTGGCCGGGCTCGGTGTGGCCAGCTCGCACGGCCTGAAGCGCGGCGTGGTCGTGAACATCGACGCGACGGTGCAGTCGATCCAGCAGGCGTTGAAAGAGGCCGAGATGATGGCCGCCTGCAAGATCGAGCGCGTCTACACCGGTATCACCGGCAGCCACATCCGCGGCCAGAACTCGACCGGCATGGTGATCGTGCGCGACAACCGCGAGGTGACGCCGGTCGACGTCGCGCGCGTGATCGAGACCGCCAAGGCGATCAACATCCCGAACGACCAGCGGCTGCTGCTGGTCGAATCGCAGGAGTTCGTGATCGACGGCCACGAGGTGAAAGAGCCGATCGGCATGAGCGGCAGCCGGCTCGAAGTCAAGGTGCACATCGCCACCGGTGCGCAGAGCGCGGCGGAGAACATCCTGAAGTGCGTGCGGCGTTGCGGGCTGGAAGTGGAGCAGCTCGCGCTGTCGCCCACGGCTTCCGCCGCGGCGGTGCTGACCGAAGACGAGAAGGACCTCGGCGTCGCGGTGGTCGACATCGGGGCCGGCACGACGGACGTCGCGATCTTCACCGGCGGCTCGATCCGCCATACGGCCGTGATTCCGATCGCCGGTGATCTGATCACCAGCGACATCGCGATGGCGCTACGCACGCCGACCAAGGATGCGGAAGAGATCAAGGTCGAGTACGGCGTGGCCAAACAGCTGCTGGCCGACCCGAGCGAACAGGTCGAAGTGCCTGGCCTGGGAGACCGCGTGCCGCGCATGCTCAGCCGCCAGGCGCTGGCCGGCGTGATCGAGCCGCGCGTCGAAGAAATCTATTCGCTGGTGCACCAGGTGATCCGCGATTCGGGCTACGAGGAGCTGCTCTCCTCGGGCATCGTGATCACCGGCGGCACCGCGGTGATGCCGGGCATGGTCGAGCTGGGCGAGGACATCTTCCTCAAGCCCGTGCGCAAGGGCCTGCCGACCTATTCCGGCGCCTTGTTCGACATGGTGGCCAACCCGCGCTCGGCCACCGTGATGGGCTTGCTCGAAGAAGCGCGGCTGGCCCACACGCGTGGCCACAAGGCGGCCCAGCAGGCAGGTTCGGTGACAACCTTCTTTGGCAAAGCCAAGGATTGGCTTTTGGGGAATTTCTAGGGGTTCAAAGCGAAGACGAGAGCCCCGAATACGGGGCCGGGATCTTGGGACTCAACAAGAAACGAAGGGCCGCTCCCGAGTTTCTTGATCCCCCTCGGGGGCGGGCTGGGCGCAGCCCGGCCCTGGGGGTTAACGGCAAACACAGTACGGCAACTGCAACACAGACGACGGAGGTTATATGGCCATCGAGATGATCGAAGAATTCGACCAAGGCACGCAGATCAAGGTGATCGGCGTTGGGGGTGGTGGCGGCAATGCCGTCGAGCACATGATCACGCAGGGGGTTCAAGGCGTGGAGTTCATCTGCGCCAACACCGATGCGCAGGCGCTGAACCGCAGCGCGGCCGCCGCCCTGGTGCAGTTGGGCACCACCGGCCTGGGCGCGGGCTCCAAGCCCGACGTCGGCCGCGGCGCGGCCGAAGAAGCGGTCGACCGCATCCGCCAGGCGATCGACGGCGCGCACATGCTGTTCATCACCGCCGGCATGGGTGGCGGCACGGGGACCGGCGCGGCACCGGTGATCGCGCGCGTGGCCAAGGAAATGGGCATCCTGACGGTTGGTGTGGTGACCAAGCCCTTCGACTTCGAAGGCGGCCGCCGCAGCAAGCAGGCCGATGCCGGCGTGGCCGAGCTGGAAGCCAACGTCGATTCGCTGATCGTGGTGCTGAACGAGAAGCTGCTCGAAGTGCTGGGCGACGACGTTACGCAGGACCAGGCCTTCGCGCACGCCAACGACGTGCTGAAAAACGCCGTCGGTGGCATCAGCGACATCATCCACATCCCGGGCCTGGTCAACGTCGACTTCGAAGACGTGAAGACCGTGATGAGCGAGCCCGGCAAGGCGATGATGGGCACGGCGATGGCCGGTGGCCCGGACCGCGCCCACAAGGCGGCTGAAGCGGCCGTGGCCTGCCCGCTGCTGGAGGGCATCGACCTGTCCGGCGCGCGAGGCGTGCTGGTGCTGATCGCTGCCGCGCGCTCGACCTTCAAGCTGGCCGAGAGCAAGAACGCGATGAACACCATCCGCCGTTACGCCGCGGAAGATGCGCACGTGATCTACGGCACCGCCTACGACGACAGCCTGGGTGACCAGCTGCGCGTCACGGTGATCGCCACCGGCCTGTCGTCGATCCGCCGTGCGCAGGCACCGCTGACCGTGATCCAGACCCAACCGCAGCTACGCACCGGCACCGACAACCTGCCGCTGCTGAACAACCCGGTGGGCCATGGCGCACAGGTCGGCACCGCGACGCTGACCACGCCGGCCGCGATGCCGCAGCAGGACTACAGCCAGCTCGCCACGCCCAGCGTGTGGCGCACCGGCCGTACCCAAGCCGCGGCGAAGGTCGAAGCGCTGAGCTCGAACGGCATGGACGAGATCGAGATCCCGGCGTTCCTGCGCAAGCAGGCGGATTGAGGCCCCCACGGCCCCTCCGGGGGCCTGCCCCCCGAGGGGGCTGAGCCCGGACATGAAAGGTCCAGTGGACCTTTCATGTCTGGCGAAGGGGCGGGCCACTGGCCCGCCGCGGTCCGCAAGACCGCGCAGCGGACCGGCAAAGCCGGATCCGCGCACGCCACTTGACGACGAGCGCCGCTTCGCGCGCCCGAAATACGGCGCGATTCTTACGTGCGCCGCCCGTCGACGCTGAATCGCCCCGGGCCGAGGGCCGCGGCCAGCAACAACCCGCCGGCAGCCGCCAGGTTCTTGAAGAAGGCCTGCTGCTGCAGCATCTGCTGCTCCGGCGGCACGGCCCAGAACGCGTGGAAGATGGGCGTGATGACGAACACGAACAGGGCCAACCCGAGTGCCGCCCAGCGAGCCTGCCACCCGATCAGCAACAGCAGGCCGAGCCCCAGCTCGGCTGCGATCGCCAGGGCCGCGCAGACCTCCGGCATCGGCACGCCCTTGGACGCGATGTATCCCACGACACCGGCAAAACCGGTGACCTTGCTGAAGCCAGCCGGGATGAACAACAACGCCAGCAGGGCCCGGCCCACCAGCGACAACGTGTCTTGAACCGCAGGGGACATCGTCATCACGAACTCCTTGAGGACAGGGAATCACGAAATGAACCTGGGCCGCCTCACACTTGAGGAACACGGCTGAAGCAGCGCTCGCGGCAGCCCGAAGAGGTGACACCCCACCGGGTGTCCCCTCTTCGTTTCAAGTGGCGTGCGCGGATCCGGCTCTGCCGGTCCGCTGCGCGGTCTTGCGGACCGCGGCGGGCCAGTGGCCCGCCCCTTCGCCAGGCATGAAAGGTCCACTGGACCTTTCATGTCCGGGCTCAACCCCCTCGGGGGGCAGGGCCCGGGAGGACCCGTGGGGGCTCTATTTCACCCGCTGCTTCTCGAGCTTGCGGGCCAAGGTTCGCCTGTGCATGCCGAGGCGGCGCGCGGTCTCCGAGATGTTGAAACCGGTCTCGGCCAGCGTCTCGTGGATGCGCTCCCATTCGAGCGTCTTGATCGAGGTCGTGCGCTCCGTCAGCTCAACCTCGGCGTCGCCTTCGGCGCGGGCGAACGCGGCCTCGATGTCGTCGGTGTTGGCGGGTTTGGCCAGGTAGTGGCGGGCGCCGAGCTTGATCGCCTCGACCGCGGTCGCGATGCTCGCGTAGCCTGTCAGCACGACGATCATCATCTGGTCGTCCTGCTCGTGCAGGTACTGCACACAGGTCAGGCCCGAGCTGCCACCAGCGAGCTTCAAGTCGACCACCGCGTAGCCGGGCTGGTGCGTCTGCAGCAGCGTCTTGACCGATTCGAGATCGACCGCGCGCAGCACCTCGTAGCCGCGCCGCTCGAATGAGCGTGCCAATGTGCGAGCGAAAGCGTCGTCGTCCTCGACGATCAGCAACTGGCGGGCTTCATCGTTCATTCGGTGTCCACTCCGCTGGCATCAGCGCGCTCAAGGGCAGGCTGATGCAGACCTCGGCGCCGCCTTCGGGGCGATTGCGGGCCGTGATGTGGCCCCCCAGCATTCGGGCCACGTTGACCGACAGGAACAAGCCCATGCCGCTGCCAGGGCGGCCCTTGCTGGATTGGTAGGGTTTGCCGAAGAACTCGAGCATCGGCGGGGCGAAACCGGGGCCCTGGTCCTGCACCTTCAGCACCAAAGTGTCGTCGTCGCAGCTGACGCTCAAGCGCAGCGGCAGCGAGGGGGCCGCGTCGCGCGCGTTGTCGAGCACGTTGTCGATCATTTGCTTCAGCGCCACGTCGGAGATCAGTGGCAGGTCCGGCACGCCGCTGCGCCGGTAGTCGAGCGCGCTTCCGGGCCGGGTGCTGCGCCAATGCTGCACCAGTTCGTCAAGGAAGGCGTGCAGCGTGGTCTCCATCGGTGCTTCGCCGCGCGTGCGGCCGGCCGACATCAGGATGCCGCTGACGATGGTCTTGCAGCGCTGGATCTGCACCTGCATCTCCTCGATCTCTTCGCGCAGCTCGGGCTCGCCGGCAAACGGTGCCATGCGCGCCCAGTCACCGAGGATCACCGACAGCGTCGCCAGCGGCGTGCCCAGCTCGTGCGCCGCGCCGGTGGCCAGCAGGCCCATGCGGACGATGTGTTCTTCCTCGGCCGCACGCTGGCGCAACGCGGCCAGGCTCGCGTCGCGCTGGCGCAGGTTGCGGCCGATGCGGCCGATGAAGATCACCAGCAGCGATGCGGTGAGCAGGTAGCACAGCACCAGCCCACCGATGTACTGCGGCGAGAGCACGGGGTTGGCCAGGTGCGGCATCGGCAGCGGGCGGTGCCAGCGCGTCAGCAGCACGAAGCCCAGGCTGGTCGCCACGACGATGGCCCAGATGTAGCGCGGCTTCAGCAGCACCGAGCCGACGGCAACCTGTAGCAGGTACAGGTAGATGAAGGGGTTGGTGATGCCGCCGGCGAAGAACAGCTGCGCGGTCAGCACGCCGACGTCGACCAGCATGCCGGCGAACAGCTCGCCGTTGCCCACCGGCAGCGACAGCCGGCTGCGCTGCAGGCTGGCGACGTTGAACAGCGCCAACGCCGCCAGCAGCGTCAGCATCGGCACCAACGGCAGGTCGACGCCGAGCAGGAAGTTCACCGCGAGGATCGTGACCAGCTGGCCCGCGACGGCGAGCCAGCGCAGCTGGATCAGCTGCAGCAGGTTCTTGCGGCCGGCCAGGCGCTCGGGCACCTTGCCGACCTCGCCGAGCGGCGGTTGACCGGGGGTGTCGTCGTCAGTGTCGGACAGGGACAAGTCCGGGGTCTCCAGCTAGGCTCCTGAGGCGCCTTTCGTCGAGCACCAGGTATCCGAAGGCGCAGGCCGCCATCACCGCCAATGCGAACCAGGTGGCGGCATAGATGCGGTGATTGTTGCTGAAGTGGACGACCGTCAGTCCGGCGCGTGGCCAGTCGCGCGTGGCCGGGTGGGGCGCAGCCTGGTCGACGAAGTAGGGCGCGACACCGGCCTGCAGGCCGCGTGCCGCCGCGATGGCCGCAACGTCACGTGAGTACCAGCGGCCGGCTGTCGCATCGTTGTCGCGCAGGAATGCGCCGCCCGGCTCGGTGAAACGGAGCAGCCCGGTGATGCTCTGGTCGCCGACGGGCGCCGCCGCGGCGCTCAGCACGCGTTCGCGCTGATCGGGGGGCACGAAGCCGCGATTGACGAACACCCAGCGGCCGTCGTCGGCCTGCAGCGGTGTCAGCAACCAGTAGCCGCTGCCGAGTTCGGTGGTAGCCGTCACGAGCGTGCTGCGCGCATGGTCGAAGCGGCCTTGCACGCTGACACGGCGGTACTCGTCCGCCTCGCGGGTCAGCTGGTTCCAGGCGTCCGGGCCGGGAGCGGGCTTCGGCTTCGCATGGCGGTGTTGATCGACACGCGTGATCAGGCTTTCCTTCCACGCCAGCCGCTGCACCTGCCAACTGCCCAGCGCAATGAAAACGGCGAACGCCAACGCCAACGCCGCCGACCAGGCGGCCAGGCGGCGTGTCGAGCGTGGAGTCGGGGTGTACCCACTCATTCGTTGATCGAGGGTGTCACGCACCGCATGTCAGAAACCAAACCAAGGAATTTGCGCGGATCCGGCTTTGCCGGTCCGCTGCAGAAGCCCCCATGGGGGGCAGCGACCGGCAGGGAGCGTGGGGGCTCCATTCACATGTTGCGCATCACCTGCGGATCGGCCGTCGGCATCATGTTGGTGTTCAGGTGGTACATCACCCAGATCGAGCCGGCCAGCATGATCACCACCAGTGCGGCGGTGAAGGTCAGCGCCAGCAGCGACCAGCCGCCTTCGACCTTCGCGTTCAGGTGCAGGAAATAGATCATGTGCACGACCATCTGCACCGCGGCGAAGCCGAGGATCACGAAGGCCGTGACCTTTGGCGACGACATCACGTTGCCCATCACGAGCCAGAACGGAATGGCCGTCAGCACGACCGACAGCAGGAAGCCGATCAGGTACCCCTCGACGGTGGCGTGGTAGCCGCCTTCATCGCCGTGATGGTCGTCGTGGTGTTCGTTGTGGTCGCTCATCGGAACGGAGCTCATCACATGCTCCCCATCAAATACACGAAGGTGAAGACGCCGATCCAGACGACGTCGAGGAAGTGCCAGAACATCGACAGGCACATCAGGCGGCGCTTGTTCTCACGCGTCAGGCCGAGCTTGCGGACCTGCAGCATCAGCACGACCAGCCAGATGCAGCCGAAGGTGACGTGCAGGCCGTGAGTGCCGACGAGCGTGAAGAACGACGACAGGAAGGCACTGCGCCACGGGCCGGCGCCTTCGTGGATCAGGTGGTGGAACTCGTACAGCTCCAGGCCCAGGAAGCCCAGGCCGAACAGGCCCGTGATGCCCAGCCAGATCAGCACGCCGGTCTTGCGGTTGTGCTGCATCGCGATCATCGCGAAGCCGTAGGTGATCGACGAGAACAGCAGCAGCGCGGTGTTGGTCGCGACCAGCGGCAGGTCGAACAGGTCGGCGCCCGACGGGCCGGCGGCATAGCTGCGGCCGAGCACCGCGTAGACGGCGAACAGCACTGCGAACAGCAGGCAGTCGCTCATCAGATACAGCCAGAAGCCCAGCAGCGTGCCTTGCTGCGGGTGGTGGCTGCCGTCGTCGTAGAACACGACCGGCGCGGCCGAGGGGACAACCGGGTTGGAAAGCGTGGTGGCAGTCATGGAGCGAACCTCGTCAGACCGCGGCCAGCGCCGCGGTGCGGGCGTCTTCGCTGCGGGTGACCTCGTCGGCGGGGATGTGGTAGTCGCGGTCGAAGTTGAAGGTGTGCACGATGGCCGCACCGACCGTGGCCAGGAAGGTGATCACGACCGGAATCCACATGTGCCAGACCAGCGCGAAGCCGCAGGCGGTGGCCAGCATCGCGATCACGAAACCGGCGGCCGTGTTCTTCGGCATGTGGATCGGCTTGAAGCCTTGCGTCGGGCGCTGGTGGCCGCGCTGCTTCATGTCGTACCAGGCGTCCTGTTCGTGCACGACCGGCGTGAACGCGAAGTTGTAGTCGGCCGGCGGCGAGGCGGTGGCCCATTCGAGCGTGCGGCCTTCCCACGGGTCGCCGGTCACGTCACGCAGTTCCTTGCGCTTCATGACGCTGACGGCGATCTGGATCAGGAACGCGGCGATGCCGAAGGCGACGATCACCGCGCCGACCGCAGCGATCTGGAACCAGATCTGCAGCGACGGGTCGTCGAAGTGGCTCATGCGGCGCGTGACGCCCATCAGGCCCAGCACGTACAGCGGCGTGAACGCGACCCAGAAACCGACGAACCAGCACCAGAACGAAACCTTGCCCCAGAACGCATCGAGGCGGAAGCCGAAGGCCTTCGGGAACCAGTAGTTGATGCCGGCAAAGATGCCGAACACCACGCCGCCGATGATCACGTTGTGGAAGTGGGCGATCAGGAACAGGCTGTTGTGCAGCACGAAGTCGGCTGCCGGCACGGCCAGCAGCACGCCGGTCATGCCGCCGATCGTGAAGGTGACCATGAAGCCCACCGTCCACAGCATCGGCACCTCGAACTTGATCCGGCCGCGGTACATCGTGAACAGCCAGTTGAAGATCTTCGCCCCGGTCGGGATCGAGATGATCATCGTCGTGATGCCGAAGAACGAGTTGACGCTCGCCCCCGAACCCATCGTGAAGAAGTGGTGCAGCCACACCAGGTATGACAGGATCGTGATCACGACCGTCGCGTAGACCATCGACGCGTAACCGAACAGGCGCTTGCGGCTGAACGTGGAGACGACTTCCGAGAAGATGCCGAAGACGGGCAGCACCAGGATGTAGACCTCGGGGTGGCCCCAGATCCAGATCAGGTTCACGTACAACATCGCGTTGCCGCCGAGGTCGTTCGTGAAGAACGCGGTGCCGAGGTAGCGGTCAGCGGTCAGCAGCGCGAGGGCGGCCGCCAGCACCGGGAAGGTCGCGACGATCAGCACGTTGGTGCACAGCGAGGTCCAGGTGAACACCGGCATCTTCATCATCGTCATGCCCGGCGCGCGCATCTTGATGATGGTCGCGATCAGGTTAATGCCGGACAACGTCGTGCCTATGCCCGCGACCTGCAGTGACCAGAGGTAGTAATCGACCCCGACATCCGGGCTCTGCAACAGCCCCGACAGCGGCGGGTAGGCCAGCCAGCCGGTCTTTGCGAACTCGCCGATGAACAGCGAGATCATCACCAGCACGGCGCCGCCGGTGGTCATCCAGAAGCTGAAGTTGTTCAGGAACGGGAAGGCCACGTCGCGTGCGCCGATCTGCAGCGGCACCACGTAGTTCATGAAGCCGGTGACCAGCGGCATCGCGACGAAGAAGATCATGATCACGCCGTGGGCCGTGAAGATCTGGTCGTAGTGGTGCGGTGGCAGGAAGCCGGCCTGGTCTCCGAACGCCATCGCCTGCTGGGCGCGCATCATCAGCGCATCGGCGAAGCCGCGCAGCAGCATCACGACACCGAGCACGATGTACATGATGCCGATCTTCTTGTGGTCGATGCTGCAGATCCAGTCGCGCCACAACGGGCCCCACAGGCGGAACTTGGTCAGCACGGCCATCAGGCCGAGGCTGCCGAGCGCCACCATCGCGAAGGTGACGATGAGGATCGGCTCGTGCAGCGGGATGGCCTCCCAGCTGAGGCGGCCGAAGAACAGGTTGTTCGAGTCGGTGGAGACGGTGGACGCGGTGGACATCTTGGCTCTCGCGCCGGCGCGCCCGTGGTGGGCGCGTCGGCGAAACGGGGTCGGGGCAGGGTCAGCGCTTGGTCACGGGCAGCGGCTCGCCCAGCAGATTCGTCGGCGTGCACAGGCCGGCGACGACCATGCGCTCGGTGTCGCCTTCTTCGTTGCGCCAGGGTTGGCGCATCAGGCCGGCGATGCCGGGCTTGCCGCTGCCGCCAGCGGCGTCGATGGCCATCATCTGGTGCATGCACATCTTCTGACCGTCGACGCAGCGGTTGACGATGGCGCTGAACAGGCCTGCTTCGACCTTGCCGTAGCGACGCACCGGTTCGCGCTCGCTCGGTTGCTCCAGCTGCTGGTAGGCCGCGCCGTCCAACTGGCTGCCCTGCTGGCGGTTGTTCGCGACCCACTTGTCGAAATCGGCATCCGAGAGGCCGTGGAAGCGGAAGCGCATGTTCGAGAAACCGGCGCCGCTGTAGTTGGCCGACAGGCCTTCGTAGTTGCCGGCCTTGTTGATCACGGCGTGCAGCTTGGTTTCCATGCCCGGCATCGCGTAGACCATGCCGGCCAGCGCGGGCACGTAGAACGCGTTCATCACGTTCGACGAGGTGATGCGGAACTGGATCGGGCGATCGACCGGCGCGGCGAGCTCGTTGACGGTGGCAACGCCCTGCTCCGGGTAGAGGAACAGCCATTTCCAGTCGAGCGCGACGACCTCGACGACCAGCGGCTTCACGTCGGCCGGGAGCGGGCGCTCGGCGTCGATGCGATCCAGCGGGCGGTACGGATCGAGCTTGTGGGTGCTGATCCAGGTGATCGCGCCCAGCGCAATGATGATCAGCAGCGGGGCGCCCCAGATGATCAGCTCGAGGCGGGTCGAGTGGTCCCAGTCGGGCGAATACGTGGCTTCGGTGTTCGATTGGCGATAACGCCAGGCGAAGAACAAAGTCAGCGCGATCACGGGTACGATGATCAGCAGCATCAGCAGCGTCGAGGTGACGATGAGTTGCGCTTGTTGGGCGGCAATGTCGCCATGAGGCTTCATCACCACCGTGTCGCAGCCGGTGAGGCCCAGTGCGAGGCCGGCTAGACCCACGCGGGCCAAAGTGCTGGAGAGTGAGCGTAGGAGTGACATCAGGGTTACCGAGCGCGCGGGAAAACGCCAGTTGCGCAGCGAGCCGGAATCTATCCTGATTGATCCAAATCAACGATTGGACAATTTGTCCCAGGCCCCGTGACCCAGCCGTTTGCCACCCCGTCTTCCGCCGCCGTGCTGCCAACTTTTCACGGTCCTGCTCCCTCCGCTTCCGGCCCCGTCAAGCCTGCCGATGCCGATGTCGCCCCCGGTGACATCGCCGTCGGCGTCGTGATCGGCCGGGCGTCCGAATACTTCGACTTCTTCGTCTACGGCATCGCGTCGGTGCTGGTGTTCCCGGCGGTGTTCTTCCCGTTCGCCGACCGGCTGCAGGGCACGCTGTACGCCTTCGCGCTGTTCGCGGTGGCCTTCGTGGTGCGCCCGGTGGGCACCGTGGTCAGCATGCAGATCCAGCAGCGCTTCGGCCGCAGCGCGAAGCTGACGGTCTCGCTGTTCCTGCTGGGCAGCTCGACAGTGGGCATGGCCTTGCTGCCGGGTTACGAGCAGGCGGGCTCGGCGGCCATCGTGCTGCTGATGCTGTGCCGCATCGGCCAGGGCCTGGCGCTGGGCGGTTCGTGGGACGGCCTGCCGTCGCTGCTGGCGCTGAACGCGCCGGAGCACAAGCGCGGCTGGTACGCGATGCTCGGCCAGCTGGGCGCCCCGATCGGCTTCTTCGTCGCCTGTGGCGTCTTCGCCTACCTGTGGGCCAACCTGAGCTCGCAGGACTTCCTCACCTGGGGCTGGCGTTATCCGTTCTTCGCCGCGTTCGCGATCAACGTCGTCGCGCTGTTCGCGCGGCTGCGCCTGGTGGTGACGCATGAATACGAGCGCCAGCTCGAGCGGCACGAGCTCGATCCGTGCGATGTCGGCGAGCTGTTCGCCGAGCAGGGCCACAACGTGGTGATTGGCGCCTTCGCCGCGATGGCCAGCTACGCGCTGTTCCACCTCGTCACGGTGTTCCCGCTGTCGTGGATCATGCTGTATTCGGAGCAGTCGGTCGGCCAGTTCATGGCGGTTGAGCTGGTCGGGGCGGTGCTGGCTGCGGCCGCGATGCCGCTGTCCGGCTGGGTGGCCGATCGCATCGGCCGTCGCCGCACGCTGGGTGGCCTGGCGGTGCTGATCGCGATCTTCAGCCTGGTCACGCCGGCGCTGCTGGGCGGTGGCGTGGCCGGTGAGGACACCTTCATCCTGATCGGCTTCGTGCTGCTCGGCCTGTCGTATGGCCAGGCAGCCGGTTCGGTCACCTCGAACTTCCTGCCGCAATTCCGCTACACCGGCGCGGCCCTGTCGGCCGACCTGGCCTGGCTGGTCGGCGCCGCGTTCGCCCCTCTGGTGGCACTGGGCCTGGGCGCGAAGTTCGGCCTGATCGCGGTTAGCTTGTACTTGCTTTCGGGCGCCGCCTGCACGCTGCTGGCGCTGCGCGCGAACAAGGCGCTGTCGTCGGCGGTTCGCGACTGATCGAACACGGCGCTGGCTGCGCCGAAGCTAGCCCGGGAGAGGCGCCAGCCCATGGCGCGCCCGGGCCCGCGCGCAGGCCGCGTCACCGCGGCCCAGCGGAGCCAGCATGCCGAACTCGCGGCACGGCCCGGGGCGCCATTCGTAGATCCCGCAGCGGGCGTTGACGCCGACTTGACCGCTGAGCGCCGCGCAACGCGGCTGCGCGTGGTCGGTGCCGCGCATCCGGCAGGTGTGGCTGGTGACGGTGACCGCAAGGCCGTCCGGCACCGTGCCGCCCTCGCTCATCAACTCGTCGCGCGCGAAATCGACGCGAAAGCTCGCACAGCAGGCGCCGCAGTGCACGCAGGGGTTGTCGGCGGGGGGGCTCATGAGGCTTCGTTGTCGGGTTCGGCGGCACGCACCACAGTGACCGTGCAGTCGGATTCAGCCACGACTTGCGATGACACGCTGCCCAGATAGCGTCGCAAAGCCGAGTTGCCGCGTGCGCCCATCACGATGTGGTCGATGTGGTTGCGGCGGGCGAACTCGACGAGTGCCGACGCCGCATCCGGCGCCTCCAACACATGAAAGGTCAGCCGCCCGTCGTCCAGGTTCAGCGCCTTGCTGATCGGCCGCGCCCAGTGCTTCAGGCCGATCAGCTGCTTCACGTGCACGCTCTGGCCGTGTTCGTCGGTCAGCTCGTCCATGCCGATGCGCGCGGTGCGCATCACGCTGACGCAGGCCAGCCGCGCGCCGGGTTCGGTCAGCACGATGCGGCGCACGGTTTCGCGCAGCTCCTCGAGCAGGTTCGTGCCGGCGCTTTCGATATCGACCGCGGCCAGAATGATCGGGCTCTTCTTGACCACTTCGGTGGCGTTGACGGGCCGTGCGTCAGGCTCGGCACCGAGCGCAAAGAACCAGCGTTTGAAGCGCTTGAAGGCGCTGCTGCGCTGCAGCTTTGCGGCGCGCTTGGTCAGCGGCACCTGGGCCGGGTCCTGCAATGCCAGGCCGAGTTGGGCCGCGCTCTGGTACCGGTGCTCGGCCTTGACCTCCAGGCACTTCAGGATCACCTCCTGCAGCCAAGGCGGGCAATCTGCGCGCAGCGCGCGCGGCGGCACCGGATCGACGTAGAGCCGGCGGCGCAGTCCTTGCACCGAATCGGGTGCGCCGAATGGCCGCTCGCCAGTGGTGAAGTGGTAGAGCATCACGCCCAGCGCGAACAGGTCGCTGCGCGGGTCATTGCGCACGAACTGCACCTGTTCGGGCGACATGTACGGCCCGGTGCCCATCGGCAGCGTGAACTCCTCGTCCAGCAGGTCGGGCAGGTGGTCATGGCGCGACAGGCCGAAGTCGATCAGCACGGCCGTGCCGTCGGGCCGGAACAGGATGTTGCTCGGCTTGATGTCCAGGTGCACCACATGCTGGTGGTGCAGGTCGTGCAGCGCATCCGCCACCCGCGAACCGATCTCGACCACCTCGTCGAGCGCGAGGGGTGCCTCGTCGAGCCGCGGCCGCAGCGACGGCCCGGGGATGTGTTCCATCACGATGTAGGGCTGGCGCGTGAAGTCGCCCTTGGCGATGAACTTGGGCACATGCGGGCCGCTGAGCATCGGCATGATCATCCGCTCGACCTCGAAGCCGACGATGGTGGCCGGGTCCTCGCCGCCCTTGATGCGCGGCACCTTCATCAGCAGCGGCAGCTCTGCCGGCGCGGGCTGGCCGTCGGCTTCGAGCCGCGTCACACGCCACAGCGTGGCCATGCCGCCCTGGTGCAGCGATTCTTCGAGGCGGAATTGGTCGACCACCTGGCCGACAGCCAGCGGGCGCGGGCCCACGGCGGTGAAGCTACTCTCCATGCGCCAAGCGGTCGGCCAATGCAGCAGGCAGGCCGGCCTGGCGGATCTTGTCGGCAGCCGTCTCGTGGTCGTAAGGCACCCGGTGGAAGGTGAGCATTTGCTCCTCGATGTCGAACATCGCGTAGCAGGCGGCGGGATTGCCGTCGCGCGGCTGGCCAGCCGAGCCGGGAATCACCAGCCATTGGCGGTGCGACGGCACCGGGATCGGCACGCCGGGCGTCGGCACGAAGTCACCTGCCTTGCCGGTGCCCGACAGGTGGAACAGCTTGGGTTCGTGCATGTGGCCGCAGAAGGTGTAGTGGCAAGGCGTTGCATGCAGGCTGCGCACGGCCTCGATGCGACTCTGGATGTATTCCCACTCCGCCGGAGCGAAGGCGTTGGCGTGCACGAACAGCATGTCGCCGTCGGTCTTGGCCAGCGGCAGGCCTTCCAGAAATCCCAGCTGGCGCGGGCTCAGCTGGGCATGCGTCCATTCGATGACGCGACGTGCATCGAGCCGCATGTGGGGCGAAGGGCCCTTGGTGGCGCCGGCGTCGTGGTTGCCGCCGACGGCGATGGCACCTTGATCAACGAAGCCCATCACCGTGTCGACGACCCAGCCCGGGTCGGCACCGTAGCCGACGTAGTCGCCCAGGAACGCGTAGCGACCGGCACCCTGGCCACGGGCGTGGTCCAGCACCGATTGCACCGCCTCGCGGTTGGCGTGCAGGTCGGTGATCAAGGCGAGTTTCATGAGCCGATTGTCTCCAGCGCACCATGTTGCCGAG
>NZ_DASUNH010000104.1:0-147488 GCF_036277275.1 Ideonella sp.
CGTGCCACCAACCAGGCGCTGGTCGAAGGCGTGCCGTACTTCAGGCTCGGCACCTCGTACTCGCTGCGCACGGTCACGCCGGGCGTCACCGACCGCTACATCCGCCACTTCGACAACCTGGGCTACACGGCGGTCGTCGACGATGCCAGCGGCGCGCTTCTGAAGCAGGACGCGTCGTGGAAGCCGGTGGCCGGCCTGTCGAATGGCGCGTGCCTTTCTTTCGAATCGGTCAACGTTGCCGGCAAGTTCCTGCGCCATCTCGATGGCCGCATGCGCATCGACGCGAGCGACAACAGCGACGCCTTCAGGCAATCGGCCACCTTCTGCCCGCGCAAGGCGCTGGATGGCGGCGGCGGTGTGTCTTTCGAATCGGCCAACAAGCCGGGCTTCTACATCCGCCATCAGGCCGAGGCGGTGTGGCTGCACCAGTCGGACAACAGCGAGCTGTTCAAGGCCGATGCCTCCTGGTCGCCCCAAGTGGGCTGGTGGCGCAGCGCGGTGATCCTGCCGACCGGCAACTTCCAGTCGCTGCGCGTGCTGACGCCGGGCTTCGACAACCGCTATCTGCGCCACATCGATGGCGTAGCCAACACCGAGGTCGTGACCAGCGGCAGCGACGCGGTGCTGAAGGCCGACGCCACTTGGCGCCTCGTGCCGGGCCTGGCCAATACGAGCTGCTACTCGTTCGAGTCACGCAACTTCCCCGGCGAATACCTGCGCCACCAGGCCTCGCGCGTGAAGCGCACGCCGCTGGAGAACTCCGACCTCTATCACCAGGACGCGACCTTCTGCACCGCAGGCGGGCAGGGCGGCGGGGTGCGCTTTGCGGCCATCAACTACCCGAACCGCTACCTGCGCCACTACGCGGCACAGGTGTGGATCGCCGACGGCTACGGCGGCAGCGACTGGAACACCTCGGGCAGCTTCGAGAACGACTCGCGTTGGGCGGTCGAGGCGGCCTGGGCACCGTGATGAGCCAAGGGCGGTCGTGACCATCGGCCGCCCTTTTCGATTTCATCAAGACGAGAAGCGGGCCGCGAGCCCGACCGATCGGCAGGGACCACCATCCATCTGAAACTGATAGGAGACTGAGCATGTTGAAAAGCCTGAAATGGGGCGCCGTCGCCGCTGCCGCTGTCATTGCAAGCTCGAGCGCGTTCGCGGCCGATGTGAAGATCTTCGGTACGCACGCCAAAGGCACCGCATTGGCCAAGCTCGAATCGGTACGGCCTGCCGATCTGCCAGCCAAGGGCACGTCCCCGGTCAACGTGAACATGCGCCAGCTGCGCAAGTTGCCCATCGGCGCCGAGGTGGAACTGAACCTGCCGGACGGCCGCAGCGTGGTCGTCGTGCACGACGAGACGCACCGTGCCGAATCAGGCAACCACACCTTCGTCGGTCACGTGCGCGATCTGGGCAAAGACTTTCGGGTGATCCTGACCGAAGCGCCGGATGGCCTGGCCAACGGCATCGTCACCTTGCGTGACGGCGGGCTGCGCCTCGAAGGCCGCACCGGCCAGACCTGGCTGATCGACCCGCAGCGCGCCGGCATCGGCTATGCGCCGCTGGCCGAGCCGCGTCTGCCCGAGACCTTGAGCGCCGCGGTCGACAAGAAGCTCAGTGAAGCCCACGCACATGAAGAAGGCATCCAGCCTCAAGCGCAGACGACGGTCGACATGATGGTCGTCTACACGCCCAACATGGTCAGCCGGTACGGTGGCGACGCCGGCGCCCGCGCGCGCATCGACAGCCAGATGGCGATCTTCAACCAGATCCTGCGCGACAGCGCCGTCGAGGTGACCGCGCGGCTCGTCCGGGCGATGTACGTGAACCAGGACGACAACGTCAACCAAGGCACC
Source organism: Ideonella sp. (assembly GCF_036277275.1). Lineage (GTDB taxonomy): Bacteria > Pseudomonadota > Gammaproteobacteria > Burkholderiales > Burkholderiaceae_C > Ideonella. Next base: position 1,860 of record NZ_DASUNH010000104.1, read on the forward strand.
TTGCTGACGATGATCACCAACGGCCAGGGCGCGTTCTCGGGTGTCCACCCGGCGCGCGACGCCTCGAAGGCCGACGTGGTGCACCTGCTGCACAAGCCGACGGTGGGTGTGGGCTCTTGCGGCATCGCCTACTTGAGCGTCACCAAGGGCCCGACCGGCCATGCCGACTGGGCCTATGGCGTGACCGACGACAACTGCCCGACGATGGTGATGGCCCACGAGGTGGGCCACAACTTCGGCATGAACCACGACCACGCGCAAGGCGGCGGCGAGCCGGTGTTCCCGTATGCTTGGGGCTACATCGTGCCGGGCACGAACTACGGCGACGTGATGTCGTACGCCGGGACGCATTACTACAAGTATTCGAACCCGCGCATCGGCGGCTGCTCGGGCCAACCTTGCGGCCAGGAGAACTGGGCCGACGCGGCGCGCGCGATCAACGGCACCAAAGGCATCGTCGGCAACTACCGCATCGGGGCGGCGCCCCAGGCCTGCTTCTACGAGCACATCAACTACACCGGCAGGGCCCTGTGTTCCTCGACGGACAACTCGTGGGTGGGCGCTTCGTGGAACGACCTGTTTTCGTCAGTCCGCGTTCCCGCGGGCACCCGCGTGACGCTGTACGAGCACGCGAACTACGGCGGTCGGGCGCTGGTGTTGACGGGCGACACGTCGTCGCTGGTGCCCGCGAACTTCAACGACATGACATCGTCGTTCAGGATCGCGCGTTGAACGCGTGAGGTAGATGGGTGCGCAAGCGGACTCAGGCCGCTTGCGCACATGGCAGGTCAACGTTGCCGAGCTGGCGCTCTTGCCGGGCGTAGACGTCGCTCGGCGATGGCCTGCCACATCGCCGATCTTCCATTACGATCGGCGGCTGGTTCACTACCATAATCCGTCACTTCCATGTCTACCCCCACCGACCGCCGCGCCTTCCTGACCCAAGCCGGGGGCGCCGCGCTGGCGATGACCGGGCTGCCAGTTGCCGCCCGCAGCTTCACGAGCAGCGAGCCCCCGCGCCTGCGCATCACCGACCTCGGTGACCTGGGGGGCTCCACCATCAGGGTGACCGCTCTGAACGACCGCGGGGTTGCGACTGGCATGGCCACGCGGCATGACGGAGAAGGGCGAGGCGTCACTTTCAAGGCCCGGGATGGGCAGATGGTGGGCATGCCGTGGGAGGGGACCGCCTCCTGGGGGAGCGGCATCAACAACCATGGCGTCATCGCCGGCCAGGATTTGGACCGGTGGCCGTGGGTACCGGGAAAGGGCTGGGTGTGGTCCCACAATCAGCTGCGCTACCTGCGTAACGATCAGGTGACTGCTGTCTCGTCGAGAGCCATCAACGACGCTGGCATGGTCGTGGGCCAGACGGCCAACTACGAAGCATTCATCGCCGCCGATGGCGAGTTCGTGCTGATCGACAAGGCGCCCGGGTACGTCGCTGCCACAGGCAGCTGCATCAACAGCGTCGGTGACATGGCCGGCTACCACCGCGGGGAAACGCCCGACATCGGCGACAAGGCCTTCGTTCGCTTCGGTGGCCAGGTCGAGGTGCTCGAGATCCCTGGCGCCTACAGCCACAATGCCTTGAGCTTGAACGACGGCCGCCAGGTGTGCGGGTGGCTGCGCAAGACCCCCTCGAGCCCGTTGATCGCGTTCGTCTGGCAGGACGGGCAGGTGACACTGATTCCACCGCTGGTCCTCGGCGAGCGGGCCAGCTCGCAGGCGAAGGCGATCAACCGGGCCGGCGTGGTGGTCGGGGAGTGTGAGCGGGCCGAGCGAGGCACCTATGCCTTCATGTGGCAAGACGGCGTCATGTATGAGCTGAACAAGCTGATCGACGAAGCCTCGGCGGGCTGGCGGCTCTTGAGCGCCGCCGCGATCAACAACCACGGCCAGATCGTGGGGCAGGGCGCGTTCAACGGCGTGAGACGCGCCTACCTGGCCACGCCGGCCTAGGCGCTGCTTGGGATCGCGCGGGCTCGGCGCTGGAGGGAGAGGGGTGTGAACGCCGGGTGTACTCCAGCGCATCGGCGACTGCTCGAGCCAGGCTTGCGGCCAGGCAGGCTGCGCTGACCCGGCGCGGGCGATAGGCAGAACGAAGGCATCGCAGCGCCTCGGGCGCGCGTTGGTGCTGATCGGAGGGCTACCCCGGCGCAGAACGGGCGGCTTGGGACCACGAGCCTGTCATTGCTGCGTCGTTACAGAAGCGCACAGTGGCGTTGGAATGTTGCGCGCTCCAACCGCGGGAGCGTTGATTGCCCACCGCTACGATGGCCCTTCATTGGCGCTCGCTACCGGCCTGCAGGCAGATCAGAACCCAAGATCTGTTTTCGCGGCCCGGGTGAGCGCTGTCTCTGCACAGCTGATACCTCATCAGCATTGCAGAGAAGTGGAAGTGCCTCGTCGCGTTCATGACCCAAAGCCACGTTGGCGCCCAACACTTCCATCATGCCTGTGCTGACCTGTTTCACCCGATGCAACATATCGATCTTCCGAGGGCTGGGACGGCGTGCTGGGTGGATCGTGGCTGTGTGGCCGTTGGTGCTGACAGGCTGCGCCAGCCAGCGCGCGATCCAGCACCATGAGGCCGCGGTGCCCGGCCGTTCGCCAGGCGTGGTTGCCTCCAGCCCCTTGCCGATGCTCAGGGCGGCGGGTGCAGCGGCACCGACGGACGGTGCATGCCGCGCACACGAGCCGACCCCGCGAGAGCTTGGCAAGCAGCGCCGTGCGATCGATCCGCTGAGGGTGCCGGCGTTGTACAGCGAGCTGTTCTACGGCCAGCGCGGCGATTCACTGGCGGCCATCAATGTGGACGGCGTGGATTTCCGCCGGTACAAGCAATTCGATGATCCCGACAGCGGCCTGTCCGGCTTCGTGCTGCTGGACGATGCGAGCGGCCATGCGCTGGTCCTTCTCAAAGGCATGGACCGGCCGTTTGCCGAGCGAGACGGCTGGGGTGGTGTGATGACCGATCTGGGCGGCGTGCTCGCGGCCAAGTTCGGCACCGGCAACGACCAGCTTCGCCGCGCCGACGATGCCTACACAGAGGTGCTGTGTGACGAGGTCATCAACTCGGTCGAACTGGTGGGCTACTCGATGGGCTCACAGATCGCCAACTACCTCGCCGTGAAATACGGCGCATTCGCCGTGGTGTTCGGTGACATGGGGCTGGACTCGACGCTGCTCAAGCGCCATGCCCGTGGCGATCTGCAGGCAGCGCGCACGCGGGCACGTGAGCGCATCGTCTCGCTGTCCTTGAGTGGCGATTTGGTGGTCAAGGTGTTCGGCGTGGGCGAGGTGGTGGGCACCGTGGTGAAGCTGCCCGGCGTTCTGGTCGGTGTGTTGCACCAGCCGGAGATCTATGCCAAGGCGGCGAATGCGGCGATTCGCGATCGCGACGCTGATCGCGATGCGGCGGCCGGTGCAGCGAAGCGCGCCGATGCGGGCGCGGCGCGGCGCCGTCGATGACGGAAGTGGCCTGCTGTCGGAAGTAGCGGCAGTCGTCCTCGAGCTGGATCGAAAACCACCCGTGATCGAACTGCAGCGGGTGTCGCCGGGGCCGGCGCGGGTCGTCCTGCCGCTGCAGCAACTTCGACTCGAAAACCGATCAACGATGATCACGCTTCGGCCGCGGCCTGCGCGAGCCCCGCGGTACCGGGCTTCTCATCGGATCAGGGCAGGTCTACGCTTTGCGGCTCTTCGGGAGCGAGCTCATTGAGGTTCCGTGCCCTGATCCCCCAGGCGGTCTTCACCGCCGTCTTTGCCGCAGCGCTCGTGCATCGAGCGGCCGGCGGCTCGCTTGTGCTCCTGAAGTAGTTCGTTGTACCGCGCCACGCTGACGGATGGCCGGACGCCGCTGTGAGCGTTTCTGTTGTGGACCTTTCAGGAGACATCCATGCATGGATTGCCGCGTTTTTTGATCTGCGCTTCGGCGCTGGGCTTGCTGACCGCCGACCCTGCTTCAGCCGCCAAACGGATCAGCACCGATCCGTACACGAACCCCGACAGCCAACACGCCACTCAGGTGGAGCCGGATACTTTTGCCTTTGGTGCGACGGTGGTCTCGGCCTTCCAGACCGGCCGCTTTTTCGATGGCGGTGCGTCGAATGTCGGCTGGGCGACGTCGCAGGACCGCGGGAAGACCTGGGTCAAGGGCTTCCTGCCTTCGACGACGGTGAACAGCACGCCGCCTGGGCCGTACGACCGCCTTTCCGACCCGACGGTGGCGTATGACGCAAAGCACCAGGTCTGGCTGATCTCCACCCTGGGCATCGACAACGGCTCGGGAAAGGCCGTGCTCGTCAGCCGCTCCACCGATGGCGGCCTCACCTGGGGGGCGCCGGTGGCTGTCTCCACCACCACCGGCTTCTACGACAAGAACTGGATCGCCTGCGACAACACCCAGACGAGCCCGCACTATGGCAACTGCTACACCACCTGGGACGATGTCAACCTCGGCGATCGGCTGTTGAACAGCACCTCGTCGGATGGCGGGTTGACCTGGGGCGCCAAGAAGACCACCGCGAACAGCGGAACCGGTCTCGGCGGCCAGCCGCTGGCGCAGCCTGGCGGCAAAGTCATCGTCCCGGCGCTGAGCGCTTTCGCCGACCGGATCATCGCCTACAACTCGACCGATGGCGGCAACAGTTGGAGCTCGACGATCACCGTGGCCACCATCAGCGAGCATGGCGTGGCGGGTGACCTGCGGACCCTGCCGCTTCCTTCTGCCGAGGTCGATGGCGCGGGCAAGGTCTATGCGGTGTGGCAGGACTGCCGCTTTCGCTCGGGCTGCTCCTCCAACGACATCGTGATGAGCACGTCAACGAATGGAACGACGTGGACATCCCCGGTGCGCATTCCGATCGATTCAACCTCGAGCGGCGTCGATCACTTCATTCCCGGTCTGGCGGTGGACAAGAAGAGCTCGGGCAGCACGGCCCGTCTGGCGCTGACCTACTACTTCTATCCCAATGCCAGCTGCACCCAGAGCACCTGCCAGCTCTCGGTGGGCTTTGTCTCCTCGATCGACGGCGGGGCGAGCTGGAGCGTGCCGCTGACGCTGGCCGGGCCGATGAAGCTGACCGACCTCGCCGACACGAGTCAGGGCGTCATGGTGGGGGACTACATCTCCACCTCGTTCGCCGGCGCCAAGGCCGTGCCCGTCTTCGCCGTGGCCAAGCCCAAGAGCGGCGGCGTCTTCGACGAAGCGATGTACGCCAGCAAGCTGAGGGTGACCACGCAGCAGCTGTATCCGCTGCGGGTCGCGCATGACCCGGTGCTCTCGCCGCAAGGCGACAAGGTCGAGCGCACGCGTCACATCGTCACCCGCTAACCTGATCTTGCGCTGCTCGAGGCAAGCGCCTGACGCGCCGGACCGGGTTCGGTCTGCGCGCGAGCGAGCCTGACTGACGGCCTTGCTTCGGGGGTCGTCAGTCGGCAATCGCAATCGAGCTCAGTTCTCCCGCGCGGTTGAGCCTGTACCGCGCAAAGTCCTCGGCCAAGGCCAGCTTGCCGTGGTAGACGCTTGCCGCCTCCAAGCGTATGTCCTCCATCGACGGGCCTTGCTCCACGTTCGACTGGTACCGCGCGCTGAAGTGGGTCAGCACAAGGTGCGGCAGACCGACCGATTGCGCGAATGCCGCCACCAGCTCGGCATAGCTGTGGCCCACGCCCGGGCCTACCTTGGCGGCCACGTCGGCGGTGTAGGTGGCCTCGTGCACCAGCACCTGGCAGCCCTTGCTCGCCTCGGTCAGCAGGGCGGGGCGGTCGTTGTCGCCGCCGACGATGATCTTGCGCGGGGCGTAGGGGTGGGTCAGGTAGTCGGCATGACGCAGCAGCCGGCCCTGGTGCTCCACATCCTGGCCCTTCTTCAGGCGGCCCCACAGCGGCCCTTGGGGCACGCCGTCGCGCAGAAGCTTCTCGGTGTCGAGCGCCGGCTCGACATGCGCTTCGGTGAAGCTGTAGGCGAACGAAGGCACGCGGTGCGACAGCTCGATCGCATCGACAAACCACTGTCCGACCTGCAGCCCACGCAGCGGCTCGGCCCGGACGAACTCGATCTCGAACGGCAGATGCAGCTGCGTGTGCACCTGGGTCGATCGAAACCATTCCTCGATGCCTTCAGGCGCGACGATCTTCAGCGACGCATTTCGCCCGCCCATGCCGGCGCTGGCCAGCAGCCCAGGCAGGCCGTAGCAATGGTCGCCGTGCACGTGCGTGATGAAGATCGCCTGCAGGTCGCGGACCGACAACGATGTTTGCAGCAGCTGGTGCTGCGTGCCCTCACCACAATCGATCAGGCACCAGCCGCTTCCTTGGTCTTCGATCAACGCCAGCGCGGTGACGTTGCGCGTCTTGGTGGGCGTGCCGGACGACGTGCCCAGGAATAGCAGTTCCATGATTCCTTGTTCTCCCTCTCTCTGTGCCGATTTAAGAGCTTCGCGGGGTGTCTCGCCCCTGGGCGTTGCGACGGTGGTTCCGCGTGGCGGGCAACCCGGTGGCGCAAGACTGAGTGGCCGCCGAGACGGGGCCGCCGCGCGCTACAACGCCGGCACGATCCTCCGCAGTTGCTCTGCAAACTCCACCACCAACGCCGGTGGCCGGGCAAGATCGAATTTCACCGTCAGGCCGACCGTAGGCAAACGCGGCAGCCGATCGCTTGTCGGCAGGACTTGCAGATCATCTGGCACCGCGGCTTGCGTCAACACCGCAATCGCCTGACCTGATCGCACCACCGCCAGCAGGCCCGACATGGCGCCGCTCGCATAGGCGACGCGGTATGGCCGGCCCACCGCGTCGAGCCGTTCGCACGCGGCCAGGTGGTCGAACGTGTCGGGGTCTGACAGCGCGAGTTGCAGCGGTTCGCGTGCCACCGCATCGTCATGCCGATTGCCGACCCACACCAGTGGCTCGCGGCGGATGATCGGCGTGGTGCTGTCGACGTCGGTGGTCGAGATCAGCGCCAGATCAAGCGCGTGCTTTGCCAGTTGCTCCAGCAGCCGTGGCGTCGGCGCGCAGTACACCTCGACGAACACCTGCGGGTGCAGGCCGGCGAAGCTGCGCAGGATGTGCGGCAGGAAGGCGGCGGCGTAGTCGTCCGGGCAGCCGAAGCGCAGCGTGCCGGTGAGGCCCGCGCCGGAGACATCGGCCACCGCGGCATCGTGGTGGCGCAGGATGGTGCGCGCATGGCCGAGCAGCCGCTCGCCGTGCAGGGTGAGTGCCACGCCGCGGCCGGTGCGGTTCAGCAGCGGCTGGTTCAGCATCTCTTCGAGCTTCTTGACCTGCATGCTCACGGCCGCCTGCGTTCGGCCGACCTTGCTGGCCGCGCGGCCGAGGGTGCGCGTCTCGGCGATCGCGACGAAGGTGCGCAGCAGGTCGATGTCGAGGTGGCGCGTCATGGCGTGATCGTGCCAGGCCCAAGCCAGGCTGATAGCTGGGTTCAGAAATATTGGCTTTCGTTGGGTGCGGTGGATCCGTACGCTCCGGCCGACGATCAACGGATTGGAGCGCCCGATGTCCCGCAATGCCGACCCCGCCTTCTGGAACAACGCCCGCCGGCACCTGATCCGCTACGGCAGCACGTTCGAGCCGATGATCATCGAACGGGCGCAGGGCAGCTTCGTGTACGACGCGGACGGCCGCGCGATCCTCGATTTCACGTCGGGGCAGATGAGTTCGCTGCTGGGGCACGGGCACCCGGAGGTGGCGGCCGTGGTGGCAGAGCACGCTCGAAACCTGGATCACTTGTTCAGTGGCATGCTGAGCCGGCCGGTGGTCGACCTCGCCACTCGGCTCGCCGAGCTCACGCCACCTGGGCTGGACCGGGCCATGCTGCTGAGCACCGGCGCAGAGTCCAACGAGGCGGCCATCAAGATGGCCAAACTGGTCACGGGCAAATTCGAGGTCGTGAGCTTTGCACAGTCGTGGCACGGCATGACGGGCGGCGCGGCCTCGGCCACCTACAGCGCGGGCCGCAAGGGTTACGGTCCGGCGGCGGTGGGCTCGTTCGCCATCCCTGCGCCATATCCATACCGGCCGCGCTTCGAGCGCAACGGCCAGTTCGATTGGCAGGCTGAGCTCGACTACGCCTTCGACCTGATCGACCGGCAATCCAGCGGCAACCTCGCCGCCTTCATCGCCGAGCCGATCCTCAGTTCAGGCGGCCTGATCGACCTGCCGCTGGGTTACCTGGCTGCGTTGAAGGCCAAGTGCAGCGAGCGCGGCATGCTGCTGATCCTGGACGAAGCGCAGACCGGCGTCGGCCGCACCGGCACGATGCTCGCCTGCGAGCGCGACGGCGTGGTGCCCGACATCCTCACACTCTCGAAGACGCTCGGTGCTGGCCTGCCGCTGGCGGCGGTGCTGACCTCCGAGGGGATCGAAGAAGCGTGCCACGCGCGCGGCTTCCTGTTCTACACGACGCACGTGTCCGATCCGCTGCCGGCTGCGGTCGGCCTGAAGGTGTTGGAGGTGGTGCAACGTGACCGCTTGGTCGAACGTGCCCGCGTCGCCGGCCAGCGGTTGGAGCGTGGCTTGCGCGCGCTGCAGGAGACGGTCGATTGCATCGGCGACGTGCGCGGCCGCGGGCTGCTGCTGGGCATCGAGATCGTCAAGAGCAAGGCCGGCAAGCAGGCCGCGCCAGAGCTGGGCACCGCCATTACCCGCGAGTGCATGAAGCTCGGGCTGAGCATGAACATCGTGCAGCTGCCCGGCATGGGCGGCGTCTTCCGCATTGCACCGCCGCTGACGGTGAGTGACGAAGAGATCGACCTGGGGCTGGACTTGCTCAAGCAGGCGATCGAGAAGGTCGTGTGAGCGTCAGGCGCCGGTCTACGCCCGCCGGAGGCGTGTGGTGCGACAGGAGCAGACTGGAACGCGGCTTGCTCGGTGTGCGAAAACTGCAAGGTCATCGTCTGTTGGCCAGGCGACAACGTCCGGCATCTGCTTTGCCCCTCACCGGTGCGCAGCGAGCTGGTTCAGCTCGCGTACAACTTCAGGAGCCGCCATGGGAACCATCACGAAACAGGCCTCGGACAATCGCGACGGATCAACCACGGAGCAGGCTGCGCAATCGGCAGGCACCGCCGGTTTGGCGCCCACGCTGGGGGGCGCACTGGGCGGGGCGGCGGCCGGCGCCGCCGCCGGTACGGTGGCAGGCCCGGCGGGGGCGCTGGTGGGCGCGGCCACCGGCGCCATGCTCGGCGGCTGGGTGGGCAAGAGCGCGGCTGCGTCTGTCGATCCCACCGCAGAAGACACCTATTGGCAGCAGAACTTCCACTCACGCCCTTATGCGGAGGGCGCCAGGTACGAAGACTTCGGACCGGCCTACCGCTACGGGGTCAATGCGTTCCAGAGCTTCCCTGATCGTTCGTTCGACGACATGGAGCCCGAGCTGTCGCGCCACTGGCCCCATTCGAGCGAAGGCTCGACGCTGGACTGGGAGCGCGCCAAGCACGCCACCCGGGACGCGTGGACCCGGCTGCGCGATGCAGTCGAACGGGCCGTGCCGGGCGACTCGGACAACGACGGGCTGTAGCGTTGACGTGTCGGCCGGGGCAGCTCGTGGCCTCTTGACGGATCAACCCGAATTGGCCGTCCGGGCTCGGTGGCCGCGCTACAGCGGCGGCAGCCGAAACGCGCGAAGCTGGCCGTCCAGCATGCCGTTGACGACGATCACGCCATGCCGGTTGATGGCGTAGCCGGACTGCAGGCGCACGCGGTCCTTCAGCGGATCGTTGGGGTCGATCAGGTTTTTCATGAGGTGCACGGCGGCCGATGGTTCCCAGAGGACGCTCTCGGAGCCTTTCCACACGACGCCGTGGCTGCGGTAGTTGTGCGCGTCGTCATGGTGCAGGTCATTGCCCACGGTGTCCCCTTGGTCATTGACACCATAGGCAAACGCCTGGGAGTCCTTGGTCAGTGCGCGAAGCTTCTGCATCCCCTGCGCGGCCGTCCACGAAAAGCGCGGAGCGTTCCCTAGTTCGTCATGCTGACACCGACGACGCGACCCGCATCGTCGAGGGCGTAGGCGCCGGATCGAAAGCGATTGGGCCTGTCGGACAGGGCGCCCAGATCCGTGATGGCACCGGCTTGATCCCACAGGACAGCGTGTGTAAGGCTTGGCCGGTGGGTGCTGCTGGACCCGGCCACCTGACCCGAAGCATTGATGGCGGTGCCATGGCTCCTCGGGGCGGCGTCTGCCAGGAACCCAGGGCCGCGCATGCCTTCTGCCTCGGACCAGATGAACGCCTCGGCATGTTCCTCATCGGGCCCACTTGCGCCGACGACCTGACCCTTCGCGTTGATTCCGCTGGCGCTTGACAGCTTGTGATCGGTAGCAAGCAGGCCGATGACATGGGCGCTGGCGCCGGGCTTCCACATCGTCGCGACCCACGTCTGGGCGCCGTCGCGCGTCAAGTAGGCGTGCCCGACAACGACGCCCTCGTCATTGATCGACGCACCGTAGGATGCACCTGCCCCGCAGGGAAGTCCTTCCGCAGTGGGCTGCGCCGTAATAGGCTGTCATGGGGCGGGCCGGCGACCCGCCCCTAGCGCCAGCGCTTCACGGCATGACTCAGCCGTGTGACGGCGTGATCAGGATCTTGCCTTGACGCTCGCCCGCGGCGGCTGCGGCAACCGCTTCCTTGATCTGCGCGACATCGTAGGTCGCCTGGATCGGCGTGCTGAGTCTGCCGGTGGCGATCATGCCGGCCAGCTCGGTCAGCAGGCCCAACTGCTGGGGCTGCGGCGTGGTGCGGAACCAGCGCGCCAGCCAGAAGCCCTTGAGCGTCACGTCGCGGAACACCAGCTCGCGCGGCGAAACGCTGCACGGCTCGCCGCTGAGCGCACCGTAGTTGACGATCGTGGCGCTCTCGGCAAGGGTGGCCGCGAGTCGCATCGTGGCCTTGCCGCCGACCGCGTCGATGCCCAGCTTGATGCCCGCGCCATTGGTGGCGGCCTTCACCCGTTCGGCCAGGTCATCGCCGTCGACCAGCACCACGTCGCCACCTTGTGACCGCACGCCGGCCACGGCCGAGTCGCGCCGCACGATGTTGACGGTCTTCAAGCCGCGCAGCTTGGCCAGTTGCACCACATAGCTGCCCACGCCCGAGTTGGCGCCGTTCTGGATGACCCAGTCGCCCGGCTGCAGATCCGCAAAGTCACTCAGCAGCAGCGACGCGGTGGGCGGGTTCACCGTGAGCATCGCCAGTTGCCGGGGGTCGGCGTCGTTCGGCAGCGGGATCAGGCGAGCCGCCGGTACGACCACATGCGTGGCCCAGGTGCCGGCACCGGCAGGCAACAGCACGGTCTGGCCGACGGCCGGGCCCTGGGTATCAGGCCCCAGCTCGACCACGCGGCCGACGCCCTCGCTGCCGCCCACGGCGGGCAACGGCGGCAGCATGCCGTATTGGCCGGTGAGCATCAGCACGTCACTCGGGTTGATCGGCGCGGCCAGCACGGCCACCAGGGCCTGACCCTGGGCCAGTGCCGGGCGATCGAAGGGCACGGCGTTGATCACGGCTTGCGGCACCGGGCCGCGTTCGGTGTACTGGGCTTTGAGCATCGTCGTGGTCATGTCGGTTGTCCTGTCGGTGCCGGGGTCGGCTGGGTTGGCGATGGACGACATCGTAGGAAGAACTCAGTCGCGACGGAATCCATTGCATTCGGCAAAATCTTTTGTCTTGATGGCAATAATGAGCGAAACCCGGACGGAAAGGCCCGTGATGGACAAGCTGCGCGCCCTGCAATACCTGCTCAAGGTGGCCGATACCCTGAGCTTCTCGCGCGCCGCCAAGGCCTTCGGTGTGCCGCCGTCGTCGATCTCGCGCCGCATCACCGACCTGGAGGCCGCGCTGGGCGTGGAGCTGTTGCACCGTACGACGCGCACGGTGCGATTGACGGAAGTCGGCGCGCTCTACCTCGAGCAGGTGCGTGCCGGCATCTCCCAGCTGAACGACGCCGACGAGCTGGTGGGGCACCACAGCAGCACGCCCAGCGGTACTTTGCGCATCAGTGCCATGCCGAGCTACGGCCAGCTGCTGCTGATGCCTGCGCTGCAGGACTTTTGTGAACGCTATCCGGACATCGTGCTGGACGTGCACCTGAGCGACGCCCTGGTGGAGCTGGGCCGCGACCAGATCGACATCGCCATCCGCGGCGGCCGCCAGCCGCAAGACCGCGTGGTCGCCCGCAAACTCGACCCCAACCGCTTCGTTCTCGCGGCTTCACCACAGTACCTGGCGCTGATGGGCACGCCGCGCACGCTGGACGACCTGCAAGCCCACCGCGCGCTCATGTACCGCGGCCCCAACGCCGTGATCAAGTGGCAGGGGCTGGACGAAGACGGCTGGCGCGAGCTGCCTGTGACGCCGGCCTTCGTCAGCAACGACGGTGCCAGCCTGATCGCCATGGCCTGCAGGCATCGGGGCCTGGTCTTGCTGTCGGAGTGGGGCTTGAAGGGTTACCTGCACCGTGGCGAGCTGGTGCAGGTCACGCTCGATCAGCCGGTGTCGGTCGGTCGAGGCGGGGAGTCGGGCATCTACCTGCTGTACCTGCAAACGCGCTACCGGATACCGAAGGTGAGGGTGGCGGTGGAGTTCCTGGTGGACCGGCTGGGGAACGCGGGGGTGTAGCCGGGCGGCAGCGCGACGGTGCGGTGGGCACCTCGGCCGTGGTCGCGGAAAACAAATGTCTGAGTTGACACCCGATATCCGTCTGTACCTATGAGCGTTCCCGATTGAACCAAGTCGCATGCGGTGACCGGCTGGAACGCGTCGGCGCCATCCAGAGGTTGGCCACGCCGGCAGCGTGGCCCGTTGTTCAACTCAACTGGGAGAGTCACCATGACCAAGTCTCATCGCGCGTTGTGCGCATGGCACCTGCTCGGCGCCATGACGCTGACGCTCGGCTCGCTGGGGGCGCAGGCCGCGCCGCCGACGTACGGCATCACACGCATCACGCCGCCGGCCGGCCAGAGCTACTGCCAGGTGCTCGGCCTGAATGATGCGGGCCAGGCGATCGGGGCCTGCAACACCAGGGGATTCTTCGTCTGGTCGCAGGCCACGGGCGCCCAGACCTTCAGCGACCCCAACTTTCCTGACGCGGTGTTCTGGCCGACCGCGATCAACAACCTTGGTGTCGTGATCGGCGGCCGCTACGAAAACCAGCAGACGCGCAACCCTGGCTTCATCTGGGATGAGGTCAACGGATTCCGCTATTTCGCCGGCAAGGTGGGGACGTTCCTGGACGCCCGCGCCATCAACGATTCGAACGAGGTGGCGGGGATCCGCGCGGTGGACGACGGCGCATTCGTCTGGAAGGCTTTCCGCTGGACGGAGGCTGACGGCATGAGTTTTCTCAAACCGTCTGCCAACCGCCGCACGTTGGCGACAGCCATCAACAATGCCGGTCAGATCGCCGGCAGCATCGAGAACCTCGACAGCGGGTACACCTACGCCGTACGGTACGAGCCTGACGGCAGCGTGACGCACATCCTGCCGCGACAGCGCCCAGGCACGCCCTATGCGCTGAACGAGCTCGGTCATGCGGCGGGCGGCATGCAAACGCCCAAACACGGCTTCCAGGCCTTCTTCTGGACGCCGGAAGCCGGTGTGGTCGACATCGACGACCGGCCGCTGCGCTCTGACGAGAGCTACGCCCAGGACATGAACGACGCGGGTCAGGTGGTGGGCGCGATGAGTTGGGTGGGAAGTGGCGGCAATATCCAGGAGACCGTCTTCTACTGGGACGCGGCCACCGGCATGCGAGACCTGATGACGCTGCTGGATCCGAATGACCCGCTGACCGGTCAGCTTTCGAGCCTGAGCGCCCCCAGCGGCAAGATCAACGCCGACGGGAAAATCGTCGTGGACGGCAATACCCACTCGGGTGAGACGTGGCCCCTATTGCTCACGCCGGTGACTCCCCTCGCTTCCCGACATTGAGCGTGATGCCGGTGGGCTGGCCTGAGCGCCGCCCGCCGGCCCTGGGCCGCCGCCGACCGACACCTGGCACCGCTACGCCAGGCGCATGCGAAAGGCTTCTTCCTCCAGCCGTGCGTCCTCGATCTCTCGCATCACGCCTTCCAGGTCGACGGCGCCGGGCCGGTGTTCATAGCGGCCGCTCAGCGGCGTTTCTGGCTCCAGCAGCCCGCCGGCGTAGAGGCTCCAGATCTCGGGCCCGAACTGGGTGCTCAGCAGGTCCGGCGCGAACCGGCCGAAGAAGGTGCGCAGGTTGTCGACGTCGCGCATCAGCATGCGCAGCGCGTGGTTGTTGCCGGCCGCGTCCACCGCCTGTGGCAGGTCGATGATCACCGGCCCATCGGCGGCCAGCAGGATGTTGAACTCCGAGAGGTCGCCGTGGACCACGCCCGCGCAGAGCATGCGCACGACCTCGCTGATGAGCGTGGCGTGGTGGGCGCGGGCTTCGTCGGCCGTGAAAGGCATCTCGCTCAGCCGCGGCGCTGCCTGTCCCTCGGCGTCGGCCACCAACTCCATGATCAGCACGCCCTCGAGAAAGTTGTAGGGGCGCGGGACGCGCACGCCAGCGGCGGCCAGGCGGTACAACGCGTCCACCTCGGCGCTTTGCCACGCCGCCTCTCGCTGCTCGCGGCCGTAGCGCGTGCCCTTGGCCATGGCGCGGGCCTGGCGGGTGTTCTTGACCTTGCGGTTCTCGGTGTAGTCGACCGCCTGGCGAAAGCTGCGGTTCGTCGCTTCCTTGTAGATCTTGGCCGCGCGCACCTCGCCGCCGCACATCACCACGTAGACATCGGCTTCCTTGCCGCTCTTGAGCTGCCGCAGCACGGTGTCGACCAGGCCTTCGTCAATCAGCGCCTGCAGGCGTTTGGGGGACTTCATGGGCGCATTCTGCGCGACGCCGGGCGCATGTCGCCCAACTTGATCGCGGCGGGCCGCCCGCCCGCCCGCGCAATTACCACATTCGAACTTCTAAGGGCAATCGCGCCGTGGCGGACAATCCGCCGATGACAGAAACCGATTTGCTCGCAGTCCATCATCAACAACCCCTGGCGGCCCGCTGGTTCAGCTTGGCCAGCTATTGCCTGGAAAGTGGCTGCAACATCGTCACCTACGACGCCGACAGCTTCAGGGCGGAGGTGGGCGATGCGCAGACCGTCAACCTCCTGGCGGGGTTCTTCGAGGCCAAGGTGCAAGAAGACGGCAGCGCGCGCTGGACCTGGGCCTGGACGGACGACGACGCGCCGGCCAAGGCCGCGCTCCAAGAGGAAGCCGGCGTCAGCGACTCCTGGACGCAGGTGCTGTCCGATTGGCGCAAGCGCGCGTTCCAGGGCTGACGGCAAAGCCCGCCCGAGCCTCCGGGCATTCAACGATCTCGGGCCGACGCAGGGTGCTGGCATGGCGCGGCAACTCTTCGGCCCCGGATCGCGCCTCCCCGCCAACGCGCCCACGAAGAACCTCCCTTCGTTGGCCGCGCGCCCCGCGCCGCCGTAGTCGGCGGCAATAGGCCGCAATAGGTCGTAATCGGCCGTAATGGCCGAGCACTGGCCGCCGCAATTAGCCTGCACGCGCGGCGACATCGTCGTAAGGGCGAAGCGGGGCCTTGGTTGTTCCCCGCCAGTGCTTGGCCGAAATCCTTCGAGCCAACTCCATCGTGGTTCCTGGCGCGGCCGTCACCCTGGGCGACCAGCCAAGACGCAACAGCTGATTGCATGAGGAGAATGTCATGAACAGGATGGTCGTTTCCGTGCTCCTGGCGCCTGCGCTGCTCGGTGCATCGGCGTCCTACGCGGGCGCTGATTGGACACAGGCATGGGTGGCAGGCACCGAGTCATGTGCCCGGGTCTGCGCCGCGGCCAAGGCGCGTCCGGTCACGAGCGGTACCTATGCGCCGAATGGAAATGCCTTCCACGTCTGCCGCGCGAATCAGAACAACGAAGGCAAACGGGCCGGCTACAACGTGGAACCCGTATGGAGCCAGGCCTGCATCGTCGGGTGGGATGGCCAGGAGGTGTTCGCCACGCCTTACGAGTGTTTGTGCCAGCGCTGACCGCATCAAGGTAGCCGCTGGGGGCCCGGGCGGGCTGGGCAGGCACACCCGCCTGGGCTCGCCTTGAGGGCACGCGACGCCGGTGGCGTCAATGCGCGCCGCGAACGTGCTTGCCCTTGGCAGGCTTGTTCGCGCGGCCCGCGGCACTTTCCAGGCCTTGCAGGATGCCGCAGTCGGCCGTCGCATGCGGCGACTTGCAGCGCGCACGCAAGCTGCGGAGCTCCGTCTCGAGCGTCTTGAGTTCCCGGATGCGCTCGGCGACATGCTCGATGTGCGCGTCCAGCAGCAGGTTCACTTCGCCGCAGTCCGATTGCGGTGAATCCCTGAAGCCCAGCAAGGTGCGGACTTCATCCAGCGTCATGTCCAGGTTGCGGCATTGACGGATGAAGCTCAAGCGCTCGGCGTGGGCACTGCCGTAGATCCGGTAGTTGCCTTCGGTGCGGGCAGGCGCCGGCAACAGGCCCTCGCGTTCGTAGAACCGGATCGTTTCGATCGGCGTACCGCTTGCCCTGGCCAGTTCACCGATGCGCATTCCAAGACCCCTCGACGAGCCGATTGACCTTTCAATCGGCGGGTCTTGACTCTACACCTGCTACAGGGTTTTCAATGGTGGCATGAGACATGAGCACCAACACGGCGCCGTTCCCCGCGCCAGCGGCTGCGGGGGATGTTGCGCAGGCGACCAGGCGCCGGCGCCTGCAGCACCGCCACCGCCCGCAGCAGGCTCGCCAGCGCAGCGTTGGCGCATTCCGGCGATGGACTGCGCAGTCGAGGAGGCCGAGATCCGGCGTGCGCTCGAGGCCGTGCCGGGCATCCGCGGCCTGCGCTTCCGGCTGGCCGAGCGCAGCCTGGAGATCGACGCTGAGCCGGCGGTCACCGAGCAGGCGGTTGCCGCGATTCGGCGCGCCGGCTTCGAGGCGGCGCGGTGGGTGGTCGAATCCGCCGCGCCTGGGCGGCCACGCGAGCGTGGCCACGCGTCAGGTGCCGGGCTGCCGCGGCTGTTGCTCGCGCTGGCACTGGCCGCAGCTGCCGAGCTGCTGTCGCTGACCTTGCCGCCAGGCATCTGGGGCCCCGTGGTGAGCATGGGGCTGGCTGCCGCGGCCATCGCGCTGGCCGGGCTGGACGTGCTCAAGAAGGGCCTTGTCGCGCTGCGGCACCTGCGGCTGAACATCAATGCGCTGATGAGCGTGGCCGTGGCGGGCGCATTCGTGCTCGGCGAGTGGCCGGAGGCGGCGATGGTCATGGCGCTGTACTCGATCGCCGAGTTGCTCGAGGCGCGTGCGGTCGACCGGGCACGCAACGCCATCTCCGGCCTGCTGGCGACGGCGCCGGAAGAGGCGTCCGTGCGTCAGGCCGATGGCACATGGCAGACCCGACCGGCAGCCGATGTGCCGCTGAATGCGACGGTGCGCGTGCGGCCTGGCGAGCGCGTCCCGCTGGACGGTGAGGTCATCGACGGAAATTCGGCGATCAACCAGGCCCCTGTCACCGGGGAGAGCATCCCGGTCGACAAGGCGCCCGGCGACCCGGTATTCGCCGGCACGATCAACGACAGCGGCACGCTGTCGATTCGGGTGACTGCCCTGGCCACCCACTCGACGCTGGCGCGCATCATCCACGCCGTCGAGCAGGCCCAGGGCAGCCGAGCCCCGATGCAGCGCTTCGTCGACCGCTTTGCCGCGATCTACACGCCCGCGGTCTTCGTGCTGGCGCTGGCGGTGGCAATGTTGGGCCCGGTGGCCCTCGGGTGGGACATCGGGACGGCCGTCTACAAGGCCCTGGTGCTGCTGGTGATCGCCTGCCCCTGCGCGCTGGTGATCTCGACCCCGGTCACGGTCGTCAGCGGCCTGGCCGCCGCAGCGCGGCGCGGGATCTTGATCAAGGGAGGCGCCCACCTGGAGCTGGCGCGCGGCATCAAGGCCATGGCGCTGGACAAGACCGGCACCCTCACCGAAGGCAAGCCCAGCCTGGTGACCTGGTCGCTGCTCGATGCAGCGCAGGACGCGGCGAAGGTCGAACGCATCGCCGCGGCGCTGGCCGGCCACTCGGATCATCCGGTCGCCAAGGCGATCGCCGCCGGTCTGGTGCCCAGCATCCTCGACCCAAAAGACTTCAAGGCGTTGGCCGGGCGCGGCGTGCAAGGCGAGATTGACGGCATGGTGTACGTGCTCGGCAATCACCGGCTGCTCCACGAGCGTGGGCAGTGCTCGACGGCGCTGGAGGCCACGCTGCAGGCGCACGAGAGGGCTGGCCAGACGGTCAGCCTGCTGGCGTCGGACACCGGCGTCCTCGCCGTGTTCGCCGTGGCGGACAAGATCAAGCCGTCGTCCAAGGCGGCGGTGGCCGAACTGCGCTCGCTCGGCATCACGCCGGTGATGCTGACCGGGGACAACCAGCTGACGGCCGAGGCGATCGCGCGCGAGGCGGGCATCGACAACGTGCGCGGCAACCTGCTGCCGGACGACAAGCTCGGCGCCATCCGGGCGCTGCAGGTGCAACATGGCACGACCGCGATGGTGGGCGACGGCATCAATGACGCGCCCGCGCTGGCCCAGGCCGACATCGGCATCGCCATGGGCGCCGCCGGCACCGACACCGCGATGGAAGCGGCCGACGTGGTGGTGATGAACGACGATCTGCGGCGCTTGGCCGAGACGGTGCGGCTCTCGCGCCGGACCCACAGCGTGCTGTGGCAGAACATCACCTTGGCGCTGGGCATCAAGGCGGCATTCTTCGTGCTGGCGCTGTTCGGCTCGGCCACGATGTGGATGGCGGTGTTCGCCGACATGGGGGCGAGCCTGCTGGTGGTGGCCAATGGCCTGCGGCTGTTGCGGGCTTCCAAGGTGCGTGCACCGTCCGAGGGCGCACCCCCGGTGCCATCGGCGTCAACCCTGTAGTGGCTATACTGATTTGATGCGCCGCTGGCTCGTACTGTTGATGTTGGCCGTCCTGCCGCTGCAGCTTTCGTGGGCGGCGGTGGCGGGTTATTGCCAGCATGAAAAGGCGCCGGCGCAAGGCGCGCACTTTGGTCACCATGCGCATGAGCATGAGCACCCGCTGGCAAGTGCGTCGCTCGACAAACAGACCACCGTTTCCGACCGTTCGGCCGCCGATGCACCGCCTGACCATGCAAATGCGTGGTCCGACGACGCCATCGACGAGGGCAACCCGCTCGCGCTGGATGAAGACTGCGCCGTCTGCCACCTCGGTTGCGCACAACCGTTGACTGCCGAGGCCCTGGGCCTGTGGCCGCACGCTCCGTCGCCCCAGGTGGCCTCGGTGGCGGCGCTGTACGAGTCGCACATCGCTGCCGCACCCGAACGGCCCGACAGACGCCTCGCCTGATTCGGCGAGCGTCCCTTTTCTTCACGCACTTCCTCGCGCGTTCCGCGCGCGAGCTTGCGCTGCGAGGCATTCGCCTGCAGACGCTTCGCCGAATCCTCCCCCGTTGCCTGATCAACCACGGAGTATTCGATGCGACATGCTTGGCTGCCGCCCTTGTGGGCGGCACTGACGATTTCCCCTGCCTGGGCGCAGCCTGCGCCCGAGCGCGCCGCGCCTTGGCCTTCAACGGCGCCTGGCGCCGACGCCCCCGCGCTGACCCTGGAGGCAGCGATCGCGCTGGCACTGCAACACCGGCCCGAGCTGGACGCGGCGCGCAGCCAGATAGAGGCCGCCGATGCGGCGCTGCTGCAGGCCGGGGCCCACCCGAATCCGGTGTTCGAAGCGGAGCTGGAAGACACCCGGCGCGACACCCGCACCACCACCTTCATGCTGAACCAGCCGATCGAGCTGGGTGGCCAACGCGCGGCGCGCCAGGATGCCGCCGGGCATGCGCTGATGGCCGCGCGCCACCAGAACGAGGCTCAGCGCGCGCGGCTGCGCGCCCAGGTGACGGTGGCGTTCATCGATGCGCTGGCGGCGCAGCAACGCCTGCAACTGGCCGACGCCGCGCTGGCCCTGGCCGCCCGCGCGTCGGCCGCCGCCACCAGGCGTGTGGCGGCGGGAAAGGTCGCGCCGATCGACGAGACCAAAGCCAAGGTGGCCGAGGCCGCCGTGCGTGTCGAGGCCGCGCAAGCGCAGGCCGAGTGGCGTGCAGCGTTGCTGGCGTTGCAGGCCGCCACCGGCGGCGGGCGGCGGGTTGAACGGGTCGACGGCACGCTCCAGGTGCCGGCGGTGCCGGCAGAGGAGGGCCTGCAAGCACGGCTGGCCGATGCGCCGGCGCTGCGCCTGGCCGAACTGGAAGTGCAGCGCCTGGGGGCGCTGGCGCGGCTGGAGCGTGCCAGGCGGGTGCCCGATGTGACCATTGGCGTGGGCACCAGACGGTCCGAAGAACTGGGCCGCAGCCAGGCGCTGTTGACGCTGTCGATCCCGTTGCCGGTCTTCGACGGCAACCGCGGCGCGGAGGTGGAAACGCTGCGGCGCCAGGACAAGGCCCGCTACGAGGCGCAGGCGACGCGGCTGCGGCTGCAGGCCGACGTGGCCTCGGCCCATTCCCGGCTGCAGGCCGCAGTGGCCGAGGCGAAGGCGCTGGAGGGCGAGATCCTCCCCGGCGCGCAAGCTGCGTACGACATCAGCGCCAAGGGCTTCGAGCTCGGTAAGTTCGGCTTCCTCGACGTGCTGGACAGCCAACGCACGCTGCTGCAAGCCCGCACCCAACACCTGAAAGCCGCGGCCCAGGCGCATCGGGCTGCCGCCGACATCGACCAGTTGCTCGCCGGCCCTGCCAACCCGGGCGACCCCACTGCGGCGCCACGTCAGCCCTGAGAGACATGATGAAACCTTCCACACCCCACACCAGCAAGAAACACTGGATCGCGATCGCGGTGCTCGTTGCGCTCGGCCTCGTCGGCGCGGTGACGATCCTTCGCGTCGAACCGGCCACGCTCGCCGAGGCGCACGAGCACGGCCATGACGAAGACCACGCCGATGGCGAGCACCATGGCGAGAAGGCTGAAGGGCACGGCCATACCGACAAGCACGCCGACGAGCACGCCGACGACGAACACCACGATGAGGCCGCCAAGGGCTCGCATGCCGGCGAGAAAGGTCGGATCACGATGAGCGAGGCGCAGGTCAAGGCGGCCGGCATCACGCTGGAGGCCGCGGCGCCGGCCAGCATCCGCTCGTCGCTTCGGCTGCCCGGCGAGATCCGGTTCAATGAAGACCGCACCGCTCACGTCGTGCCCCGGGTGGCCGGTGTGGTCGAGAGCGTCGGCGCCAGCCTGGGCCAACGCGTGCGCAAAGGCCAGGTCCTGGCGGTCATCAACAGTGCGACGGTTTCCGAGCAGCGCAGCGAGTTGCAGGCGGCCCAAAAGCGCGAGCAGCTCGCCCGCTCGACCTATGAGCGCGAAAAGAAGCTCTGGCAGGAAAAGATTTCGCCGCAGCAAGACGTGCTCGTCGCCGAGCAGGCCTGGCATGAAGCCGAGATCGCACTGGCCAATGCGCGGCAGAAGCTGCAGGCCATCGGTGCTGGTGGCAACGGCGGCGGCTTGAACCGCTACGAGCTGCGCGCGCCATTCGACGCCAACGTTGTCGAGAAGCACATCGCGCTCGGAGAACTGGTCAAGGAGGATGCCAACGTGTTCATCGTCTCCGACCTGGCCACTGTCTGGGCCGAGGTCGACGTCGCGGCCAAGGACATCGGCCAGGTGCGCGTGGGCGAGACGGTGACGGTTCGCTCCAGCGCCAGCAGCGAAAGCGTCGACGGCCGCGTGGCCTACGTCGGCGCGTTGCTGGGTGAACAGACCCGCACCGCCAAGGCGCGCATCGTGTTGGCGAATCCGAAAGGTGCCTGGCGACCCGGCCTGTTCGTGACCGTGGAGCTGGTCACTGCCGAGGCGCCAGCGGCGGTGACGGTGACCGGCGACGCGGTCCAACAACTCGCCGACCAGCCGGTCGTCTTCGTCAAGGTCGACGGGGGCTTCGTGCCCCAGCCTGTCGAGCTGGGCCGCAGCGATGGCCAACGGGTCGAGGTGGTCAAGGGGCTCACGGCCGGCAGCGTGCACGCGGCGGCCGGCAGCTTCGTCGTCAAGTCCGAGGCCGGCAAGGGCTCGGCGACCCATACCCATTGAAGGCGGCTGCTCCATGTTTGAACGCATCATCCGATTTGCCATCGAGCAGCGCTGGCTCGTCATGCTGGCCGTGCTCGGCATGGCAGCGCTGGGCTTGTTCAGCTACCAGAAGCTGCCGATCGACGCCGTGCCCGACATCACCAACGTGCAGGTGCAGATCAATACCGGCGCGCCGGGCTACTCGCCGCTCGAAACCGAACAGCGCGTGACCTACCCGATCGAGACGGTGATGGCAGGCCTGCCGGGCTTGCAGCAGACCCGCTCGCTGTCGCGTTATGGCCTGTCGCAGGTGACGGTGATATTCGAGGACGGCACCGACATCTACTTCGCCCGCCAGCTCGTCAACGAGCGCATCCAGTCTGCGCGCGACCAGTTGCCCGCCGGCATCAGCCCGGTGATCGGGCCGATCTCGACCGGCCTGGGCGAGATCTACCTGTGGACTGTCGAGGCGACGCCAGGGGCCAGAAAGCCCGACGGCTCGCTGTACACCGCCACCGACCTGCGCGAGATCCAGGACTGGATCATCAAGCCGCAGCTGCGCAACGTGCCGGGCGTGACCGAGATCAACTCGATCGGTGGCTTCGAGAAGCAGTACCAGGTGGCACCGAGCCCCGAGCGGCTGTCGGCCCACGGGCTGACGATGGCCGACATCGTGGCGGCCCTGGAGCGCAACAACGCCAATGTCGGCGCCGGCTACATCGAGCGGCGGGGCGAGCAGTACCTGATCCGCGCGCCCGGCCAGGTGCATTCGATGGACGACATCGGCAACGTGATCCTCTCCAATGTGGACGGCACACCGCTGCGCATCCGCGACGTGGCCGAGGTCGAGCTCGGCCGTGAGTTGCGCTCGGGTGCTGCAACCGCCAACGGCCAGGAGGTGGTGCTTGGCACCGTCTTCATGCTGATCGGCGAAAACAGCCGCACGGTGGCCCAGGCGGTGGCCAGGCGCATGGTCGAGATCAACCGCACGCTGCCGGCCGGCGTGCAGGCGATCACCGTCTATGACCGCACGCAGCTCGTCGACAAGGCGATCGGCACGGTCAAGAAGAACCTGCTCGAAGGGGCGGTGCTGGTGATTGCCGTGCTGTTCCTGTTCCTCGGCAACCTGCGGGCGGCGGTGATCACGGCGCTGGTGATTCCGCTGTCGATGCTGTTCACCTTCTGCGGCATGGTCAGCCAGAAGGTCAGCGCAAACCTGATGAGCCTGGGGGCGCTGGACTTCGGGATCATCATCGACGGTGCGGTGGTGATCGTCGAGAACTGCGTGCGGCGGCTGGCCCATGCGCAGGGCCACCACGGCCGGCCGCTGACGCTGCGCGAGCGCCTGCACGAGGTGTTCACGGCGTCGCAAGAGGCGCGGCGGCCGTTGCTGTACGGCCAGCTGATCATCATGATCGTCTACCTGCCGATCTTTGCGCTCGCCGGGGTCGAGGGAAAGATGTTCCACCCGATGGCGTTCACGGTGGTGATCGCGCTGATCGGCGCGATGGTGCTGTCGGTGACCTTCGTGCCGGCGGCGGTGGCGCTGTTCATCGGCCGCGAGGTGGCCGAGAAAGAGAACGCGCTGATGCGCGGTGCCAGGCGCCTGTACGCGCCGCTGCTGGACCGTGTGATGGCCGCGGGCCCGGTGGTGCTGACCTTCGCGGTCGTCGCGGTCACGCTGTCGGGCCTGCTGGCCACGCGGCTCGGCAGCGAGTTCGTGCCGAGCCTGAACGAAGGCGACTTCGCGGTGCAGGCGCTGCGGCTGCCGGGCACCAGCCTGACGCAGTCGGTGGCGATGCAGCAGCAGCTGGAGACCACGCTGAAGGCCAGGTTCCCCGAGATCGACCGCGTCTTTGCCAGAACGGGCACGGCCGAGATCGCCTCCGACCCGATGCCGCCCAACATCTCGGACGGCTACGTGATGCTCAAGCCGGTCGAGCAGTGGCCCGAGCCGCGCAAGTCACGCGACGAGCTGGTGGCAGCGGTGCAGCAAGTCGTCGCGCAGCTGCCGGGCCAGAACTTCGAGTTCTCGCAGCCGATCCAGCTGCGCTTCAACGAGCTGATCTCCGGCGTGCGGGCGGATGTGGCGGTGAAGGTTTTCGGCGACGAGATGGGCCAGCTGAACGCCATCGCGCAGCAGATCGCCGACACGCTGAAGTCATTGCCCGGCGCGGCCGAGGTCAATGTCGAACAAACCACCGGATTGCCGATGCTGACCGTCGCAATCGACCGCGAGAAAACCGCGCGCTACGGCCTGAACGTTGGCGACGTGCAGGCAGCGGTGGCTGCGGCCACGGGCGGCAGCGATGCCGGCACCTTGTTCGAAGGCGATCGACGGTTCGACATCCTGGTGCGGCTGCCCGAGCGGCTGCGTGCGGACCTGGACGCCATCCAGCGCTTGCCGATCGCGCTGCCGAAGTCCGAGGGTCAACGCACCAGCTACATCCCGCTGGGCGAGGTGGCTCAGCTGCGGATGGGACCCGGGCCCAACCAGGTCAGCCGGGAAGACGGCAAGCGCCGCGTCGTCGTCAGCGCCAACGTGCGCGGCCGTGACCTGGGCTCGTTCGTCACCGAGGCACAGCAGGCGCTGCAAAAGGTGAAGATCCCGGCGGGCTACTGGACCACCTGGGGCGGCCAGTTCGAGAACCTGCAGTCGGCAACAAAGCGGCTGCAGGTGGTCGTGCCGGTCGCTTTGCTGCTGGTGTTCACGCTGCTGTTCGCGATGTTCGGCAACCTGAAGGACGGCCTGCTGGTGTTCACCGGCATCCCGTTCGCGCTGACCGGCGGCATCGTGGCGCTGTGGCTGCGCGGCATCCCGCTGTCGATCTCGGCCGCGGTAGGCTTCATCGCGCTGTCCGGGGTGGCGGTGCTCAATGGCCTGGTGATGCTGTCGTTCATTCGCAACCTGCGTGACGAGGGCCGACACCTGGACGAAGCGATCCGCGAAGGGGCGCTGACGCGGTTGCGGCCGGTGCTGATGACGGCGCTGGTGGCCTCGCTCGGCTTCGTGCCGATGGCCATCGCCAGCGGGACCGGCGCAGAGGTCCAGCGCCCGCTGGCCACCGTGGTGATCGGCGGCATCCTGTCGTCGACCGCGCTGACGCTGCTGGTGCTGCCGGTGCTCTACCGCCTGGTCCACCGCCGCGATGAGGACGAGGACTTCGCGCTGACGCCCGATCGACCCGGCGCGGGCCTGGAGCCGGCCTGACGACGCCCTGGGCGCCAGCACCTGCTGGCGCTACGCGCGCCGGCGCAACGGCCGCTCGGCAGTCGCTTCGACGTGCGTGTCGTCAACGGCGCGGTGATCAAGGCTGGCAATCTGCCGTTGGGGTTGCCGGCCGCTCATCGGTGAAGCGGGCCCGGTGATGGCGGGAGCCGGCCCCTCGGCAGAAAGCACCGCCGGACTTGGCCACAAGACTGAATCGTCGAGTGCCTCGGGCAGCAAACGCTCGTACTCCTTCTTGATCACTGCATAACATTCGCAAGCCTGCTTCTCGAGCCCTTCGCGATCGAGTACGCCGATCCGGCCGCGCGCGCAGCGGATCAGTCCCATCTCCTGCAGCCGCTGCGCACCGATGGTCACGCCTTCGCGGCGCACACCGAGCATGTTGGCAATTCGGTCCTGCGTCACGGCCAGTTCGTTGCCCTGAACACGGTCCATGCTCATCAGCAACCAGCGGCACAAGCGCTGGTCCAGTGAATGGTGGCGGCTGCACACGGCCGTTTGTGCCACCTGCGTGATCAGGGCTGCGGTGTAACGCAGCAGCAGGTGCATTGCCGAACCCGCGCGGGCGAATTCGTCCTGGATCGCCAGCGCTGGCAGCCGCACCACCTGACCGGCGTCGCGCACCACCGCCTGGCTGGGTGTGGATCCACCGCCGAGGATCAGCTCGATGCCGATCATGCCTTCGTTGCCGGCGACCGCAAGCTCCATCGGCGCCCCATCTGCCGTTTCATACATGAGCGAGACGACTGCCGTGGTTGGGAAGTACACGTGGCTCATCTGGCAGCCTGCCTGATGCAGCACCCGACCTTGAAATACCTCGACCTCCTCGAGCCGTGGCAGCAGGCGTTGCCGGGCGTCTTCCGGCAGGCCGGAGATGAGCCGGTTCGTTCGTGGCCCGACGACAGAGCACATGACACAACTCCCCGCTGAGTTTCACTGGCCGCTCGAATGGCCGGAATGCCTTTGCAGTGATGTTGGATTTGTCTTGGTTGACGTGGCGCAAGCGATGGGGCGCCAAAGGCCCTGACAGTACATCGGGCAGCAGGACGTCAGTGCGCCCATGGTCAAGCGACCATTCAACGCGCTCGCGTCGGTGCACGAGAGTGACGCATTGTCCACCCAATCATCTGACTCCACACATCAAGGGACTCATCATGTACGGATTCACCACCAAGCTGACCGACGTCTCCTTCGACCAGGCTTTGGCGAAAACCATTGAAGCGTTGAAGGCCGAAGGCTTTGGCGTATTGAGCGATATCGACGTACAGCGTGCGATGAAGGACAAGCTGGGCATCACGATGCCGCCTTACCGCATCCTCGGGGCCTGCAATCCGGCGCTGGCGCACGAGGCCCTGCAAGCCGAACCGGATATCGGCTTGCTGCTGCCATGCAACGTCATCGTGCGCGAGGATCCGTCTGGCCGCGTGGTGGTGGGTTTTCTCGATCCGCAGACCATGGTCGGCCTTGTCGGAAAGCCCGAGATCCAGCCGGTGGCCGACCATGCGCAGCAGCGCTTGCGCCGAGCCTGCGCCAACCTGGGCGGCAGCGCGGTTGCGGGCGTTTGATCTTGCTCGCCCTCGGAACGGCGGGTGCACGACCGCCGCCGGCTGAGGGTGACGGCAGACGCCGTCACTGAAGGCTCCGCCACCTCGCCGAGCGGCGGGGTGAGCTGGCGCCGCATGGGCCGCTACAGGCGGCCCATCACCAACAGCACAAGGACGACCAGCACGACCGCGCCCAGCACGCCGCTGGGCGCGTAGCCCCAGCTTCGACTGTGTGGCCAAGTGGGAATGGCGCCCAGCAGCATCAGGATCAAGACGATCAGCAGTATGGTCCCCAAGCTCATGTGAGTCTCCTGCGTCGGATGAGTCGATCAAATCGGATCGAACGCCCGGAATCCAGGGCGCCGACCTGGTACTCGGCTCGGGTGGCTGGCGTCAACTTTTCGTGAACCATGAATCGGTCGCCTTGCGTTCCCAGGCGGCCAGTTGCTTTTCGGCTTCGTCCTTGGCTATGCCGTAGCGCTCCTGGATCTTGCCGGCGAGCTGCTCGCGGTGACCAGCGACGACGTCGAGGTCGTCATCGGTCAACTTTCCCCATTCCGACTTGACCTTGCCCGTGACCTGTTTCCAGTTGCCCTTGATGCGATCCCAGTTCATTTGGAGTCTCCCTTCATGGCCGGACGGCAATCTCGTTCTTGACGGCCTTGACACCGTCGACCTTGCGCGCGATTGCCTCTGCGGTGGTCTTCTCGAGGACGCTCTTCGCAAAGCCGGACAACATGACGGTGCCGTTGAGCGTTTCGACCCGGATGCTGGTGGCGTCGACATCCTTGTTTTCGACGAAGCGGCTCTTCACCTGGGCGGTGATGGCGGAGTCGTCGACATACGCGCCGACGGACTCTTGGCCGCGGGTAACGGCACAGCCGGTGGTGGTGAGCAAAGCCAGCGCGGCGAATCCGGCGGCAAATGCGTGGCGAGTGTTCATGGGTGATCTCCAGTGGATGAATGCAGGTCGGCCCGGGTGACCCTTGCGCCCTGCGGAAGACTGTGATCAGTGTGGGCTCATCGGCGGATGCGATCTGTGCGCTACCGAACACAAGGTGTGCGGTCTATCGAGCTGTCTTGATGCAAGGCGGCGTCACGTCGCCGAACGCGTTGTCTGCGAGGTGGCAGGCCTGGCCGCCATCATCCGATCCAGCATCGAAAGCAGGCGTGGCAGTGCGAAAGGCTTGACGATGTAGTCGGCGAATCCGGAATCCAGGGCCTGCTTGATGTCGGCGTCCATGGCATTGGCCGACACGGCAACGCACGGGATCTGCGCCAGTGCCGGGTCGGCATGCAGATGGGCGAAGACAGTGGGGCCGTCCATGAGCGGCAGCCCCATGTCGAGCAGGATGAGATCGGGTCGCAAGTGCCGCGCCATGTCCAGCCCTGCTTGTCCGTCGACGGCCACCTCGACCTTGACGTGGTCGCGCATGGCCAGGGCCGCACGCATCACCTCGACGTTCACCGGGTTGTCTTCGACGTACAGCACAACGAAGGGGTGTGCGTCCGGCTCGGATTCGCGCAAGCTGGCTTCGCCGGGCCGACGCGCGAGCTCGGTGCGACCTGTTGCCGAGCCGCGCAGGCGCATGGTGAACACGGAACCGGTGCCGACCGTGCTCTGGGCTTCGAGTTGTCCGCCCATCGCTTCGACCAATTGCTTGGCGATCACCAGCCCCAGCCCGGTTCCCTCGATGCCGCGCAGCTCCGCGCCAAGACGGTTGAACGGTTGGAAGAGCTGGCCGAGTTGCTCAGGCGTCAGGCCTTCACCGGTATCGCGCACCGCGATGGTGACGTGATCGTCATCGCCGCCCAGCTCGATCGCGACCTCGCCTCCCTCTCGGTTGTACTTGACCGCATTGCTCAGCAGGTTCAGCAAGACCTGGAGCAGGCGCGTTCGGTCGCCAAGCACGCTGGCGTCCGCAGGGCAGGCCGGCGTGCGCAAGGTGAGGGCGCGTTCGGCCGCCATCGGCGCCGCGATCGTCATGCATTCGTCCAGCAGTGCCCCCAACGGCACCGGTTCAAGCACGATGTGCAGATCACCGGATTCGATGCGTGCCAGGTCCAGCACCTCGTCGATCAGCGCGAGCAGATGTTTGCCGGCTCGGTGGATGTGACGGACCTGCGTGGCCACGGTTGGCGTGGACATCGCGGCACGGTTGAGTTGCAGCAGTTCCGAGAAGCCGATCACGGCGTTCAGCGGGGTGCGCAGGTCATGGCTCATGCGGGCGAGAAAGGCTGTCTTGCTGCGGTTGGCCAACTCCGCGCCGGCCTGCGCGACGCGGGCGGACTCGGCTTCGAAGTGGGCGTCGATGTCCTGGACCGTCCCGTACAAGCGCCGGTGGGAGCTGCCGGCTGCGTCGGCCCGGCCGGTGATCCTGATCCAGCGGTCCCGGCCGGCCGGCGTGGCAATCTGCAATTCCAGATCGAATGTCGTGCCGTACGCGACCGCCGCGGCCAAAGCGTGGCGAAGGGTTTCCCGGCCCGCGTCGTCTTTGCAGCAGTCGATCGTTTTTGCCAGGGTCTGGCCGCGCGCGACCGGCAGTTCGTAGATCTCGCGCGCGACGGCAGACCAGTTCATCGCCCCGGTGTCGAGATCGACCTGCCAGTAGCCAATTCGCGCCACGCGGTTGGACAGCTCCAGAATCTCGCGGGTATAGGCCAGTTCGGCCTCGGATCGCCGTTGTTCCGTGAC
The DNA here is from genome assembly GCF_036277275.1 of Ideonella sp. Lineage (GTDB taxonomy): Bacteria > Pseudomonadota > Gammaproteobacteria > Burkholderiales > Burkholderiaceae_C > Ideonella. The sequence goes on from NZ_DASUNH010000104.1 coordinate 31,410, forward strand.
ATCGGTCAGTGCCAGCAGCATGTTGTCGCTGCCAGCCGAGTGAGGGCGCACCTTGGCTTGCAGAATTCGCGCGTCGTTGGCGCGTGCGCGGACGGAAACCTCGATGCTGGCACTGGCCGAGCCGGGTTCCCGCGCCGCCAGTGCCTCGGCCAAGCCGGCTCGGCTGGGGCCCGTCAGGCGATCGAGCAGGCATGTGCCTTCCAGGCTGTCGCTGTCGTCGTCCAGCAGTTCCCGGCCATACCGGTTCACTTCGCGCACGATGCCTTGCCGGCTCAAGGTCACCAAGCCCACCGGGGCGGATTCGTAGAGATCGAAGTAGCGTTGAGCGCTCGACTCGAGATCGTCGCGCGCCGACTTGAGCTCCTCGTTCTGCTGCGCCAACTCGGCCTGATGAACCTGCAACTCGTGCAACAGGCGCAGGGCGTCGGGTACGGGTGGGGCGCGGCCGGCCGACGCCTTCGACAAGGTGTCGCACCGCCCCTTCGATGGGCGAGGGTTCATCGTTCTTACTCCCTTGGACGCTTGCACGTCGCAGGCCCAATGACACGGCCGTACAGCACCACGTATGCCCACGTTTATGTTCGCAGGTCACGCCGGCGAGGATACGCTTGCTGCGCTGCAGCGCAATTGAGAACCGTCAACCCAGAACCGCCCCCCGCCCGCAGCTTCGCGAACCCGATACTCGATACTCGATACTTGCATATGGATATTTCTGCAAACGGCCCTCGGCAGCGGGCCGCCTCCCATTCCACGCGGGTGGTCGGCCTGGGGGCGTCGGCGGGTGGCCTGGAGCCGTTGGAACAGTTTCTCGCCCATGTGCCGGCCAACAGCGGGTTGGCGTACATCGTCGTGCAGCACATGGACCCGACGCACAAGGCCATGCTGGGCGAGTTGCTGCAGCGGTCGACGGCCATGCCGGTGCGCGAGGCGACCCAATCAGAGCGCGTCGAGCCCGACTGTGTCTACGTGATCCCGCCCAACGCCGAGCTGACGGTGGCCGGCGGCCTGCTGCATCTGTCCGAGCCGAAGCAGCCTCGCGGCATGCGGCTGCCGATCGACGTGTTGTTTGCCTCGCTTGCGCGGGACCAGGGCGAACGCGCCATCGCCGTGGTGCTGTCCGGCATGGGCTCGGACGGGCTGCTGGGCCTGCAGGCGATCAAGACGCAGGGCGGGCTGACGCTGGCGCAGCAGCCCGAATCGGCGCAGTTCGATTCGATGCCCGGCGGTGCCATCGCTGCCGGTTGCGTGGACATCGTTGCGCCGCCGGGCGAACTGCCCGGGCGCATTCTGAGCGTGGTGGGGTCGGCCGCCTCGGGGGAGCTTGCGCGACCATTGGACGGCCCCCACAACCTGTCGACGCTGGGCGCGATCCTGGAGTTGCTGCACCAGCGCAGCAAGCGTGACCTGAGCCTGTACAAGTCGAGCACCCAGGTTCGGCGCATCGAGCGCCGCATGGCCGTGCACGGCCTGGACACGATGCAGGCGTACGAGGCGTTCCTGCGCGAGAACCCGCAGGAGCTTGACCTGCTGTTCAAGGAAATGCTGATCGGCGTGACCTCGTTCTTCCGCGACGTGGCCGTCTGGCAGGAGTTGAAGGACGAGGTCTTGCCCGTCATGCTGGCTCGCCACGCGCGGGAAGGGGGGCATCAGCTGAGGGCCTGGGTGGCGGGCTGCTCGACCGGCGAAGAAGCCTATTCGTTGGCCATGGTGTTCAAGGAGGCGGCGGGCACCAAGCCCGACTATGCGGCCATCGGCCTGCAGATCTTTGCCACCGACCTCAGCGCAGATGCCATCGCGGTGGCCCGCAAGGGCGTCTATCCCGCGTCGATCGCCAACGACGTCTCGCCCGAGCGACTTGCGGGCTTCTTCAGTCCCCATGGAGGCGACTACTACCTGGTCAACAAGGGCTTGCGCGAGATGGTGCTGTTCGCACAGCACGACGTGATCCTCGATCCACCGTTCACGCGGCTGGACATCTTGTCGTGCCGCAACCTGATGATTTACTTCAGCGCGTCGCTGCAACAGCGGCTGGTGCCGCTGTTCCACTACAGCCTGACGCCAGGAGGCGTGCTGTTGCTGGGGGGGTCCGAGACGGTCGGCCGCGCTCAGTCGCTGTTCACGCCCGTGCTGCCGAAGTCTCGCTTGTACTGGCGAAGCGACAATGGTGCCGGAGCCGGCACGCTGCACTTTCCCGTCCATCGCCGCTCACCGTCGCCAGCGAAGGCGCAGGAATCCAACGTGTCCTCATCAAGCGCAGCTCCCGCCAACCTGCAGGCCCTTGCCGACCAAGTCCTGCTGCATGCGTTTTCACCACCGGCCGTGCTGGTCAACGAAGGCGGTGACATCGTCTACATCAGCGGGCGCACCGGCAAGTACCTGGAGCCCGCGGCGGGCAAGGCGAACTGGAACATCCACGTCATGGCGCGGCCGGGCATCCGGGCGCAACTGGGGGTGGCCCTGCGAACGGCCTTGTTCGAGAAGAAGACCATCGAGCTGCGGGGCCTGCGGCTCGACGAGGCGGAAGAAGCCATGGTGGACATCACCGTGCAGGGCATCCAGGAGCCCAAGGCACTCGAGGGCATGGCCATGATCGTGTTTCGCGATGTCGCCGCGCCCTCGGGCCGCGGGCGTCGTAAGCGCGCGGCCGGATCGGCCGACCCGGCGATGGCTGAAGAACTGATGCGCGCGCAAGAGGAGATCAGGGCGCTGCGCCAGGAAATGCATGCATCGCAGGAAGAGCTGCAGGCATCGAACGAAGAGCTGCAATCGACCAACGAGGAGCTGCAGTCAGCCAACGAAGAGCTGACCACCTCCAAAGAGGAAGCGCAGTCTATGAACGAGGAGCTGCAGACGATCAACACTGAGCTGCAATCCAAGCTGGACGATCTGGCGCTGGCGCAGAGCGACATGCAGAACCTGCTCAACAGCACGGACATCGCGACGCTGTTTCTCGACAACGACCTGAACGTGCGGCGTTTCACCGACCAGATCACCCGCGTCATCCACCTGCGCGAGGGGGATGTCGGCCGCCCGCTCAGCGACCTGGCCACGACGCTGGTCTATCCGGAGCTGTTCGCCGACGCGAAAGAGACCCTGCGCACGCTGGCCTTTTCGGAGAAGGAGATTGCCACCAACGACGGGCACTGGTATTCGGTACGGATCATGCCCTACCGCACGCTGGCCAACGTGATCCAGGGCGCGGTGATCACCTTCGTCGACATCACCACCGCCAAGGAACTCGAATCCCGTTTGCGCAAGGAGTAGAGTGCAAGAAGGGCAGCAACACTGCCGCCCGGAAAGGGTGCTCACCGTGCCGAACTCGACCAGAGGATCAGGCCACCCGGGGGACCTTCGCGCCCGGGCCGTCTCGCGATTGACCGGACGCGCGCCGGCGGGTGCCCACGAAGGCGCCGCGGCGGCCTTCAGCGTGCTTCACGAACTGGCCTCGTCGCCGTCGACCGCAGCCGACGCACTGGCCCTGCTTCACGAGTTGCAGGTGCACCAGGTCGAGGTCGAGTTGCAGGCGGAGGAGCTTCGTGCTTCACGGGCCGAGCTGGAGTCGGCGCTGCAAAGGCAGGTTCAGCTTTACGACGCGATGCCGGTGGGCTGCTTCACCGTCGATCTCGTCGGCACCATGCACGAGCTCAATCTCCCCGGTGCTGCGCTGCTCGCATCAGAACGCGATGCGCTCGTGGGCCAGTCTCTGTGCAGCTTCCTCACGGCCGAGAGCGCCCAGCTGCTGCGCTTGCAACTGACGCGCGTCAGCGTGGGCCGTGGCGCCCAGACCTGTTCCCTGCAGTTGAACCGGCGACATGGAGACCCGCATGTCGTCCATGCCGCGTTCAATGTCGACCCGGCCGGGCGAACGTTCCTCGTGGCGTTGATGGACGCCGGCCTGGGCGGGCAGGCGCGAGGGGCCGAGCCGGGGTCTTCGCAGGCCACCTGAGCCCCGGTAAGGGGCCAGCGCAGCGGCCATCCGACCGCGTTGGACCGCTGCACCCGCGCGACTGCGGCGCGTGATGGCCTGGTGCAGCACATCGCAGCATCGGCCGCAGCGAGCAGGGCTTCGGTGGTGTTGCAGGCCTTGCCTCGCCGGTGATCGTCTTGTCGATCCCTAGGGTGCATGGTGGACGCAATGCCGGCGAGGCTCTTCGTTCAGTGGGCGGCTTTGTTGCTGCGCTTTACACAGGACGGACAGGGCGAAATGAATCGGTATGAAACCGTGCAATGACCGTTCCCGCGGCCGCGCAACGCCCTGGTTTCAAGGGCTAACGCTGTAAGTGAATGACATGTCGATGACCGATGCATTCACTGGTTGATCCAAAAATTTCAGCTTGTCAATCGCGTGGACGCGAAGCCACCCCGGAAAATCTTCGGAGGAGGCTCAATGCATCGAAATCTTTCAATCTATCTCGATCTGATCAGGTTCCTGGCTGCGCTGATGGTGTTCGTCGTGCATGCCACCTACGAGCGATTCACCGGCGGGTTGCCCGTGTTCTGGCGCTTCGCGCACCTCGGCAACGACGCCGTGATGGTGTTCTTCGTGCTGTCCGGTTTCGTGATCGCCTACGTCGTCGCCCAGAAGGAGCGGACGATCGAGGAATACGCCGCCAGCCGCTTCGCCAGGCTGTATTCGGTCGTCGTGCCTGCGCTGATCCTGACCATCGTGTTGGACGCAGCCGGCTCGCAGCTGAACCCGAGCCTGTACACCGGCCGCTGGTATGAATACGACTTCCCGCTGAGCCGGGTGCTGGCAGGCCTGACCTTCACGAACGAGTTGTGGTTCTCCTACACCCGGCCTTTTTCCAACGGGCCGTTCTGGTCGCTGGGTTACGAGGCTTGGTACTACGCGTTGTTCGCCGCCGCGCACTTCCTGCGCGGGCACACACGGGTCGTGGCCGTGACGGCGATCTGCCTGTTGATCGGGCCGAAGATCCTGCTGTTGCTGCCGGTCTGGTGGCTCGGTGTGTTGGCGTATCGGTACTCGGTGACGATCAAGCTCAGCGTGCGTGCCGGCCTCGCCCTGTTTTTCGGCTCGATGGCGTTCTACCTGCTGTTCCGCCTCGGCGGCGGCCCCGACTATCTGCTGGACCTGACCGAGCAAGTCGTCGGCAAGGACGCGATGCACGACAAGCTTTCGTGGTCGCGGCGGTTCCTGGCGAGCTACCTGATCGGCACCTGCGTGGCGGCCAACTTCATCGGCGCCGCGACGCTGGCCCCGCACTTGCGCAAGCTCCCGGGGCTCATCGAGCGGCCGATCCGCTATGCCGCGGGCTTCACGTTCGCCTTGTACCTGCTGCACTATCCGCTGCTGCAGTTCTTCGCCGCCCTGACACCGGCCGCTGACATGGAGGCACACCGGGCGGCCTTCGTGGCGTTCGGCACCTTGGCGGTGGTCTGGTCGCTGGGCAGCGCGATCGAGCGTCAGAAGGGCCCCCTCAAGGAGCTGTTCCTGTCGTGGATGAACGGCCCGCCGCGGCCGGCCATGCGGACCAACTGAGGTCGGCAACGCAAGGGCATCGACTGTGCACATGCCGCCGCTGGTGATGACCTCACAGGTCATTGCCGCGGCGGGCTCGCCGACGGCACAGTCTCGGCCATGCGCCACTTCGCCACCGTCGCACTGCTGTTCGCAGGCCTGATCCACCTGCTGCCGCTCATCGGGATGGCGGGGCCGGATCGACTCTCCGTCCTCTATGGCGTCAGCGTCTCGGAACCCAACCTCGAGATTCTGCTGCGCCACCGAGCCGTCCTGTTCGGCTTGCTCGGCGTGTTCTTTCTCTACGCCGCGTTCAACAGGGACCTGCAAGCCGCAGCGTTGACGGCGGGCACCGTCAGCACAGCCGCCTTCGTCGGCATGGCCATGCTGGTGGGTGGGTACAACCCGCAGCTGTCGAAAGTCGTCGTCGCCGATGCACTGTGCCTGGTGGCCTTGATCGGCGGTGCAGTGTCCTTGTCGTTCGCCAAGCCGGCCGCCTGATCGAGGCCCAGGCGGGAACCGCTGCCGAGCGCCGAATGCCCGCGCTCACCGCGGCGGCCTGGGCGTCAGGGGCCCCCGCGTCTCAACCCAGGTCGAAGGCCTCGGCTTCGCTCATCTCGTTCGTCAGCGGCCGCGGCTTGGTGAACGGCAGCGACAGGTAGTGCTTGCCCAACGCGGTCAGCTGCCCGGTACTGGCCAGCAGGCTGGTGAAGTGCGGATCGGGGTTCCAGCGGCCGGTGAACCAGGCATAACGGAACACATCCGTGCGCTGCTCGCAGACCGCGACCATGTCGGTCATCTGCGCCATCTGCTTTTCCAGCGTGTCGATCTGCGCGCCGTCGGGCTGCCAGTGCCAGTTGGCGAATTCGGTGACCCAGAACGACTTGCCGTACTTGGTCAAACGGTCCAGCTGGCCGGACAGGCCGTAGTCATACCAATGGAAGCCGAGGTAGTCGATGCGCGGGTCACGCCCGCCGTTGGCCGAGCGGTAGGCGGCGTAGAACGCATCCAGCCAGGCGACCGGGTCGTTGTAGGGTGACATCGTGCCCCAGGTGATCTGTGGGCCGACGATCTTCACGCCGGTTTCGGCGGCGATGCGCTCGTAGCCGGGCCAGAACGCGGCGGCCTGTTGTGGCGTCTTGTTGGCTTGCTCGACGAGGTTCGGCTCGTTCAACACCAGCAGGAACTTGATCTTCGGGTGGGCCAGCAACCAGTCGACGACGGCGGCGTGGTCGTACACGTCGTTCCACAGCATCGAGTAGAAGTCCATGTCGAACTTGCGCCGGTAGGCCGCCGGCACGCCGGGGTTGGGCTTCAGCCCCCAGTCGTACCACCAGCTGACGCCGGGCGACAGCGCGCGCAGGTCTTCGCGGTTGGCCAGGTCATAGGCAATGCCGCGCTTGACGCTCTTGCCGGCCAGCAGCGGCAGGTCGAAGGCCGGTGCGGCGCCGGTTTGTTCGGTGCCGGCCAGGGACAGCGGCGAGCCAGCCAGCAACGCGATGCCGGTGGCCAGCGCCTGGCGGCGCGAGGTGGACGGAGGTGGTTTCATGGGTGCGGCAGCGCTTTCATGAGGAGGCCTGACACTAGCACCGTTACTTGGCCGTACCCACCCGGCCCGCCTTCGCGTTTACGCGAATCGATGTGTCCGAACGTTGCGTGGAGCGCAGCGAGCGCCAGCCTGCCGGCTCGCGAAGGGCTTCGAATTGCCGGCACTCGCTCGCCCGTGGCACCGACGGGCGGCGCGGCGGGGCCTGGGCCACGGTGTGGCCACGAGCCGGTCGGCGCTGGGCGCGTCCGTTGCGGGCCGTCAGTGGCCGAAGCTGTAGTTGAACTGCTTGAGGATCGGCTCGTACAGCTTTTCCACCATCGCAATGCAGGCGGTGTCGTAGAACTCGGTGTAGTTCTTCTTTTTCTTCGCCGGCTTGGCATCGGGCAAGGCGACGGCTTCCGCACTGTCTGCGCGACCTTGGGTGACGTTGAACTCGGTGACCGACAGACGGTCCTTGATGCCCATGTGGCGCAGCGACTCGTCGAACCCGTCCTGCAGCGCCTCGAAGCGGATCACCATGTCCGCATGGGCGAGGAACTCCAGCGGGCCCCTGGCCAGCTTGTCGGTCTCCTCGTACGTTCGGCTCAGGTAGGCCAGCCACTGCGGAAAGCTGTTGTCCGGCGCAGTGGCCTGCGCGCCTTCGAGCCACGGGTACCTGGCCGGGTTGTCCATCAGCCGGGCGCAATGCTTGATGTACTTGCTGACGAGTTGGTCGAAGGGGTTGCGCACGCAGGTGAATTTGAAAAGCCGCTCCAGTTCCCCCCGGCTCAGCAGGCCAGCCGCCAGGATCTGGCTGTAGGTGGTGTGGTGCATGCGCGCCACCAGCTTGCCGTTGCGCTTGATCTCGTGATCTGGCAGTGCCTTGCCGTCCAACTTCTTGCGCAGCGTCAGCGCGATGGCCTTGCTCGCCGTCTGCGGGTTGGCAAAGAAGATGTAGCGATGTTGGTCCGAGTAAACAGCCATGGAGACCCTCCAGTCTTCGACATCGAACGGCTTCTCGCGCCCGCAGCCGGGCGAGGGGACCGCTCCATTGCCTTTGCCCTCGTTGCGAAGGCCCTGGGAACCGACGGGTCTCAAACACGCTGGTCGCCCGCTTGCCTGCGGGTCGATTCGCCGTTGTGCGGCGTTTGACCGATGCGGCTTGCAATCCCTTCCCGGGCTACAGCGTCAAGTGCATCAGATGAAACAAAATGTACGCGTTGGGGCCGCGCCGCGCAACCCCCCGACGGGTCGCGAACGTCCCTCGAACAAGGGAGGAAGCCGGTCACCCGTGGTCGGCGCGGGCGGCCGTTTGGCTGCGTCAGCGCCGCTGGCGGGCGCCGGGCCGATCCTGAGGTGCATCAGCTTCGCATCAGGCCTGGTCAGCACCATGGCCTGGTGATCGATCACGGAACCACACCCCCCTTCGGACCGACCCTTCAGGAGTACCCATGACCATCCGTTCAATCTCCCGTCCCCGCGTGTCGTTGGCCTGCCTTGGCGTCGCCAGCGTTTCGTTGGCGCTGACCGCCTGCGGCGGTGGTGACAGCGATGTCGACGAAGTCTCTCGTGCCGACGTGATGGCGGCGCGCACGGCCCGTGCGCAGGCTGCGAATGAGGCAGCCAAGGGCCCGCGGGCGACGATCCAGGCCGTGCAGCCTCTGGCGACCACGCCATGGGTCCCCCAGGTGACCGACACCTGGCAATGGCAGCTCAGCGGCACCATCAACACGAAGTACAACGTCACCGTCTACGACATCGATCTGTTCGATGCACCCGATTCGGTGCTGGCCACGCTGCGCAGCCAGGGCAAGCGCATCGTCTGCTATTTCTCGGCCGGCAGCTCGGAAGACTGGCGCCCCGACTACAAGCAGTTCAAGGCATCGGACAAGGGCAACCGGCTGGACCCGCAGTGGGAAGGCGAGCGCTGGCTCGACACGCGCTCGGCCAACGTGCGCAACATCATGAAGGCCCGGCTCGACAAGGCCAAGGCGCGCGGCTGCGATGGCGTCGAGCCCGACAACGTCGACGCCTACACCAACAAGCCAGGCTTTCCGCTGACGGCTTCGACGCAGCTGGACTACAACCGCTTCCTCGCCACCGAGGCGCGTGCGCGCGGGCTGAAGGTGGGGTTGAAGAACGACGTCGACCAGCTGAAGGCGCTCGAGCCGAGCTTCGACTTCGCGGTCAACGAGCAATGCAACCAATACAGCGAATGCAGCGGCTACTCGGTGTTCACCAGCAAGGGCAAGCCGGTCTTCAATGCCGAGTACAAGAAGCTCTGGCGTGACGACGCCAACGCCCGCGCGCAGATGTGCGCGAAGGCCAGGGCGATGAACCTGCGCACGCTGGTGCTGCCGCTGAATCTGAACGACGCGTTCCGCTACAGCTGCGACTGATCGACGCACATCGGGGTGCGGCGCGCTGGCCAAGCCAGCGACGCCGGGCCGGCAAAAGCGCGGCGCCCTCAGTGCTGCATCGCGTGAAACACTGCACTCCCGCGCGCACGCGCCGAGAAGCGAACCAGGCAGTTCACTGCTTCTTGAAGCGGAACTTCTGGTTCGCACCGCCGGTGCACGTCCACTGCTGGATCCTGGCGCCGTCCTGCTGACTCTTGTCGGCCACGTCCAGGCATTTGCCGCTGTGCTGGTTGACGATGGTGTACTCGCCCGTCACGCCGGTGGGCACGAAGCTGAAGCGTTGCGCGCCGGTGCCGTTGTCGGTGTACTGCTGCACCTTGGCGCCGTCGGCATTCGAGGCGGCCGCGATGTCGATCGCCTTGCCGCTGCGCTGGTTGAGCAGGCGGTAGGCGCCACCGCCCATGTCCTTTGCGTTGAAGCGCTGCTTGCCGACGGCACGGCAGCTCATCTGCACGATCTGCGCCGAGTCGTCGAGCGAGCCGTCCTCGACCTCGAAGCACTTGCCGCTGAAGGTCGACTTGATCAGGTATCGGCCGTCCTTCACCGGGCCGCTGCCGCCGCCCGCCGACATCAGCTTGTAGAACTCGTACGGGTAGTTGTTGACGAGGCTGTGGGTGTTGTAGTCGGTGCCGCCCGGCATGTCGCGTTGGATGGCCCAGTAGGCCAGCAGGCCCAGGCCCTTCTCCTTCGCGAAGGCGGTGACCTGCTGTGCGTCGCTCTGGCGGAAGACCTCGGTCTGCACGTCGTTGACGCCGATCATCGGCGTGATGCCGATCATGGCCCACAGCTGCGCATCGGTCTTGCCGGCGTAGATGCCTTTGATCTGGTTGAAGGTCGCGTTGGCGGCCATGATCGCCAGGTCTCCCATCGGCCGGCCCTGGTCGGCATCGGGCCCGTAGTCCATCGCCATGATGTTGACCACCGAGGTCACGACGCCCGCCGCCTCGGCGCTGCGCAGCAGCGTCACTGCGCTGCCGGGCAGGCCCCACGGGTCGACCGGCAGCGTGAACGAGACGTACAGACCAGGGTAGGTGGCCTGCAGTCGCTTGATGACGTTGTTGCGCTTGCTGTTCAGCGAGGTGTTGTCGAGCTGGCCGCCTTCGATGTCGAAATCGAGTGCCTTCACCTTGGTGGTGTCGATGATGTTGCGCAGCAGCGAGACCATCGCGTCTTCGCTGCAGGCGGCCTCGAGGTAGGTGCCCGCGGCACCGCCGAACGACAGGATGGGTTTGCCGCCGGCGGCCTGGAAGGCGGTGATGTCGGCCAGGCCGTCACCGCTCATCAGGTTCTCGAGCCCGCCGCCGAGCGTGCAGCCGCCGCCCGAGATGCCGAAGGCCATCGTCGCGCCCATCACGCCGCCGTTGTTCTTCGCCTCCATCAATGTGGTCGGTGTGTAGCCGCCCCAGTAGGCCCAGGCTTCGAAGTAGGGCGCCACGGCGGTGGCGGCATGGGTGCCCAGTGGCAGCACGGCAGTCAACGCGGCAGTGGCCAAAGTCTTGGTGAATCGGGGCATGGATGTCTCCTCGATGATCATTGAGCAAGCCGTGCAACCACCGACTGCGAGTTGGCCGCGTTGCCCCGGTTGTTCAGCACGTGGGTGATCTCGCCGACGCCGCCGAGCGACAACGTCGTCATGTTGTGGAACTGCACGCCGGCCGGTGTGGGCGCCTCGATCGCGCTGTGTAGCTTGATGCCGGGGTTGGTCGAGAAGTAGCAGTACACGCCCAGGCCCCAGGCCTCGTGCGAGGTGACGCTGTTGGCCACCTTGTACGAGGCGAAGCCGTTGACGCCGCCGTCGCCGATCCAGCCCGATTGGGTGGGCACGTCGTAGGGCGCTTCGCTCTGGTAGAAGTAGACGCGGCCGCCATTGCCATTCCACAGCGTCTGGTACTTTTGGTAGTGCTCGACGAACAGGCCGTAGACCGTCACGTTGGCGCCGTTGACGATCAGGCCGGTGTCGGCGGTGTTGACGTTCCAGCCGATGCCGTGGGAGTGGTCGCCGCGCCAGATCCACAGGTCGTCGCCGATCACGTGCGAGCTGTTGATCTGCAGGCTCACCGTGGCCTTGCCGACCGCGGCACCACCGATGCGGAAGAACACGTCGTGCAAAGAGCTGGGGTTGGCCGAGTGATTGGCGTTGCTGCCGCTCGGGCCCATTTCCATCAGCAGCGGCGAATTGGTCTCACCGGCGTCGATCAGCAGGCCGGCGACCTTCACGCCGTCGACATCGGCCACCTTGATGGCGACGGTGCCGTTGTCGGCCTGCAGCGTGGCCAGCCCAAGCCCGAGCAGCACGGTGTTGGCGTTGTTCACACGGATCGGCTCGGTCAGGTGATAGATGCCCGGCGTGAACAGCACATGCTTGCCCTTGCCGAGGGCCCTGTTGATCGTTGCGGCGGTGTCTTTCGATGCCTGCGCGACGTAGAAGCTCGACAGCGCGAGCGTCTGGCCCGCCGGGTTGCCACTGTCCCACGTCGTGTTGCTGCTGTTGCTGCGCAGCGCCGGCACGAACACGGCGTACTTGGTGCCCGTCCACTTGAGGAACGGCTTCTCGCGCACGAGCGGCGTCTGGTTCAGCGTCGTGTAGGGCGGGTTCGGCCAGTTGCCGGTCACCGGCGCATTGGCCGTGCCGACGAACACCATGTTCCAGCCCGAGCCCGTCCAGCTGCCGATCTGCGAGTTGCGCGTCAGCCACTGTTGCTGGCCGCCGGAGTTGATCTGGCCATCGATCTTCGAATCGGCAATGAAGCCGCCGCTGGACCAGCCGCCATCGTCGAGCACCATGTTGCCGCGCACGTGCATGCGGCGGAAGGGCGCGGCCTGCGAGACGGCCCACTTCTCGGTGCCGCCGGTGGGCACCACGGCCAGGTTCTCGGCCATGCGCCAGAAGTTCTGCGTCGCGTTGCCGTTGAACCAGCGGGCGTTCGATTCGACCGTGCCGGTGATCGTGGTGTCATCCGGCAGCGCGCCCAGGCCCGAGACCTGGGTGTAGAAGCCGACGCGCACGTTGGCGTTGTAGCTGCCAGGCTTGAACAGCAGCGCGTAACGCTGGGGGCCGAAGTGGTTGGCCTCTTGCGTCGAGAACACGCTGTCGACCTGCGACTGGATCGTGCTGGCCGGCATCGACGGGTCGAACACCAGCACATTGGGGCCGAAGGGTGAGCCCTGCGCGCCCTTGGGCTTGAGCTGCCAGCGCTGGTTGGCCGACCCCGCGCAGTCCCACTGCTGGATCTCGGCGCCAGGCAACTTGCTGTTGTCGACCACGTCGAGGCAGCGGCCGCTGTGCTTGGCGCGGATCGCATGGCCGGTGCCGTCTGCGGTGATCTCGAAGCGCTGGTTGTCGCTGTTGCCGGGCACCCATTGCTGCGCCCGTGCACCATTGGCCAGTGACCTGTCGGCAATGTCGAGTGCCTTGCCGCTGTTGATGTTGGTGATGCGGTAGCTACCACCGGCGTCGCCGATGATCTCGAAGTTCTGCGACGTGGCCTTCTTGTCGCAGGTGGACTGCTGGGCCTTGGCGCCGTTGTCGGGCGACGCGCCGGCAATGTCCAGGCACAGGCCCGACGAGGCCGCGGTCGCGTTGTACACGCCGATCGGCAGGGCCGACGTGGCGCTGCCGCCGCGCGGGTAGAGCAAGAACTGCTGCGCCGCGCTGTTGTTGCAGGTGAACTGCTGGATGTTGGCGCCGTCGGCGTTCGACGCGCCGGCCACGTCGACACACTTGCCACTGCCCACGTTGACGAGGGCGTAGCGGTTGCCCTGGCTGCGTTCGAGGCGGAACTGCTGCGCCGCTGCGCCGGAGTCAGCCCACTGCTGGATGTTGGCGCCATCGGCGTTCGAGCCGCCGGCCACGTCCATTGCCTTGCCGCTGTTGGCGTTGAGCAGCTTGTAGACGTCTGGCGTGATCTCGACGATGTCGAAGGCCTGGGCCAGCGTGCCGTTGCAGCTGTACTGCTGGATGTTCGCGCCATCGGTCTGGCTCGCGCCGGCCACGTCGATGCATTTGCCGCTGTTGGCATTGACCAGCACATAGCGGGTAGCGCCGGGCAGCACGGCACTCGAAGCCTCGGCCGCCTCATCAGCCTGTTCGGCTGCGGCCGTACCGGCGGCGACGGTCGCCGCCTGTGTGGCCGTTTCGGGTTGCTCGGATGCGTTGGCTTCACCGCCGCCGCAGCCGGCGACGACCCCGCATGCGGCAGCCGTCAGCACCGCCAGCAGTGACAGCACGGCACGGTGCTGCGTCGAAAACATGAATGGGCCGCTCATACCTTCACCTGTGGTTCGATGTCATGCAGGAGGCCGGCACCCCGGGCCCCGGCAACGATTCGCGCCGCAGTCTAGGGAGCGTTTTCCGAGCGTGTGTTCGGGGTAATACCAGTGTCAGGCCAGTGAACCGGTTCCATCCCTAAGTTGCTGATTTATTTGTCTAATCCTGCTGCGATTTGCGAAACAGATCGATACCACTTGCGGGTTGATCCGCATGGAAAGCGACGCCGATCCAGCGTTGTTTGGGACCGGTTCCAACGAGATGAACATCCTGGCGGCGCCGCCTTCGAGACGGCCGTCAAAATCGATCGAATGCACATCGACCCCAGATCCACCGCCCGACTGGTCTTGCGGCAACCGGTGGCCGCTGACGTGGCGCACCTGTTCGCCATCTACGGCGACCCGGCCACCAATACCTTCAACCCTTTCGGTCCGCACCCGAGCATCGAGAAGTCACGCAGCGTGCTCGACGCCTGGATCGACCACTGGGCCGAACGCGGCTTTGGCCAGTGGGCGGTGGCAACGAAGCAAGAGCCCGAGCGCGTCATCGGCTTCGGCGGCGTGGCCTTTCGCAAGTACCTCGAGGCCGATGCGTTGAACCTGGGCTATCGCCTGGCCGTGTCAGCGTGGGGGCAGGGCTACGCGACCGAGCTGGCGCGAGCCGCGCTCGATTTCGCACTGCAGGTCCTTCGCCAACCCGAGGTCTTCGCAATCGTGCGGCCGATCAACGCGCCGTCGATCCGCGTGCTGGAAAAGATCGGCATGCAGCGCATCGGCACGCTCGATGACGTGCCCGGGCAGGCACCGAGTTACCTGTACGGTGCCAGACGCGACGGGGCGCTCGGTGGGTGACCTTGGGGCCGAGCCTGATCCGAAGCGTCGATGGCCACGCCGACGATCTGCACGCGGCCGGCCGTCGACACCGCCCCTTCTCCGTCGGGCGAGTTGGCGCTGCCACACGGAAGGGGCATTCGCCTTGGACGAAAGTAACGTCCATTTGTAGTGGATGGTTACAACCTGGCGGCCGATGCTGCGGCACGATCGCGCCCAGATCGGCGGCATGTGCTCATGGCTGCCGCGACATCGCCAGGGCCTGTTCACACTACGCAGACCCGTGCGAATGGGGCGTCCAGGGATGCAGGGCAAGGTACCCTGCCGCCGCCCCGGACGGCCCAGCTCCCGAAGCGTTGACACCGGAACAGCCGCGCGCGGCGTTGCGGGGCCTCGCCGAGGGATGAGCCCGGACAGGCATCGGGTCTGCGTAGTGTGAACTGGCTCTTGGGGGATGCTCCGATGAAGATGCTTGCTTGCGCACTGTCGTGCGCGGTGGTTCTGCTTGCGCCCACACGATCGTGGGCCGAGATCTCGGCGATGGTGGCGATAGAGCCGACTGCGCGCAAGATGGGGCTGATGCTCTCGCGAGTCGCGACCGAGACGCAGCTTGGAAAGCTGCTGGGGCAAACAGTGAAGGTCGTGACGTCCGAGGATCTGACCGACGTCATGCGCGCAACGCGCAGCGGTGGTTACGACGTCTTCATCGCGCCGGCGCAGGTGACGGCGTCGGCGTTAGCGCATGGCTACGAGTTGGTTGGTTCAACCGATCCGAACGAGCAATACGTGCTGGTGGGCCGTGCAGCGCTGGCGTCACCGGCGGACGCGCGCCTGGGGCGCATCTACCTTCCGCAGCAAGACTCGATCTACACCTACATGGCCCGCGGAATGCTGACGGCGCATGGGCTGTCTCTTCGAGATCTGCGCTCAGTGGAATACGCCCGCTACCCCGTGGCCGGCCTGACGGCTGTCAGCCTGAACCTTTCGGATGTGACGGTGGTGCGCCACGCAGATTGGGAAGCCTGGCAGGGCGAGAACCCGCGCGCGGCCAAAGTGCTCGCCAGCTCGGGCTCGGTGCCTGGCGGGCTGTCGGTGGCTGTGAAGAAGGACCTTCCGGCCGATGTGCGTGCCAAGTTGGCCAAGTGGTTTGCTGCGCCACCCGGTGAGTGCGGGTTGAAGCCAGCCGCCCATCAAGCCGCGCTGACGCAGTATCAGGCCGTCGCCCAGCTTGGAACGTTCACGCCCACGCACCTTCCGGGCGCCACGGTTGTCACGGCCACGCAGGTGAACCAGCTCGTCGCCAAGGGGGCCGTGGTCGTGGACACCCGCAACGAGCGCGAGTACCAGAGCAAGCACATTCCGGGCGCGTTGTTCGTTCCGTACCACGAGAAGAGTCTGAAGGACGTGGTCTACCAGGACTCGGTGGACGACTTTTCCGGCATTGCCCGCCTCGACACCACCAAGCCGACGATCTTTCACTGCAACGGCCCCGAGTGCTGGAAGTCATACAAGGCCAGTCGCGCGGCGCTGGCCAAAGGCTTCAAGCAGGTCTATTGGTTCCGCGGAGGTCTCCCGGAATGGGAGGCGGCCGGCCTTCAGGTCGAACGCAAGGTGCAGGTTGCAAAGCGGTGACGGGCGAGTTGGCCAGGCAAGCGACGCGAGCGGACGTTTCACGACAGCCGTCGGCCGTGCATTGGGCCGCGAAGATCGCGGCGGCATGCCGATGCGACCAGGAACTGCGCGAGTTCATGTACGACCCGCAGTCCTGACGCAGGCGACGCATCGGACGGCAAGACCGCGAATCAGTGGCGTACTTCTAAGCGCACGACGGCGATGCTGCCCAGCAGCGCCGTCGCGCGAAACGTCAGCTTCTGGTTGCGACTTGTATTCACACGTATCAAGGGCTCGCTGTGTCGTCGCCTGCGCTTGACCCCGGCCGCCAGCCTGGACTCCACCGCCCCACCCACTCAGGCTTCAAGAAGCCCTATCATTTTCTGTCCACAGTCTGAGCACGGCGGTCTTTCCATGGCAGTAAACGAACACCCTTACAGGCGGCAGCCTGCCAAGGCGTTCTGGAAGAAGGTCGTCGGCGACAGGCCGGCCACCGAGATCGCCGACTGGTACAAGAAGAAGTGGGACATCACCGATGCGCGGGTGGCGACGGCAGGGAGCTGCTTTGCCCAGCACATTGGCGCCCGTTTGCGCAGCAGCGGCTTCCGTTTCGTCGATGTCGAACCGATCCCGCGTCTGTTCTCGTCGGAACACGCCGCCGACTGGGGGTTCGGGATCTATTCGGCGCGCTACGGCAATGTCTACACCACGCGACAGTTGCTCCAGTTGTTGCAGCGGGCAACGGGCGAGTTCACGCCCGCAGAGCCCGCCTGGGAATGGAAGGACGGCTTCGTCGACCCGTTTCGCCCGACCATCGAGCCGCATCCGATGGCCAGCATCGACGAAGTGCAGGCCTGCCAGAAGAGCCATCTGGCGTCGGTCTTGCGGCTGTTCCAGCAGACCGATGTTTTCGTCTTCACCCTCGGGCTGACCGAGGGGTGGCTGTCACGCGAGGATGGCAGCGTCTTCCCCGTTTGTCCCGGCACCCAGGGCGGCACGTTCGATGCCGCGCGCTACGCGTTCATCAACTTCAGCTACCCCGAGGTGCTCGCGGATCTTGAAAGCTTCATGTCGCGTGCACGGCAGATCAATCCGCGGATGAAGTTCCTTCTCACTGTCAGCCCGGTGCCGTTGATGGCCACCGCCACGCAAGACCAGGTCGTCGTCGCCAGCACGTATTCGAAGTCGGTCCTGCGGGCGGTCGCAGGCTTCCTCGCCGGGCGGCACGACCACGTGGACTACTTCCCATCCTTCGAGATCATCTCGGCGCATGTGATGAAGGGCCAGTTCTACGCTGCCGACATGCGCGGCGTGGAGTACGCCGGTGTCGAGCATGTGATGCGACAGTTCTTCAGCGAGCACGTGCCGCCGGGTGAGCCGAAGGAAAGCCAGGACACATCCTGGCCGCAGCTCGACGACGTGGTGTGCGACGAAGAGCTGCTCGCAGCATTTGGAGAGCCGAAATGACCGGCTGGCGGGTGGCGGTGCTCGGCAACTCCCACGCAGCAGCGCTCGGGCTGGGCTGGAAGGCGGCAGGTGGCGACATTGCCGGCATCGCCTCGCTCAGTGTCTTTGCGCGGCCCAATGGCCAGGGCGGCTTGGATGGCTTGCGGCTCAAGGGGGGCGTGATCGAAGGCGACAGCCTGGAACTGCGTCAAAGCTTTGTGCAGACTGCCGGCATCGATCACATCGAGTTGCAGCGTTACGACGCCTTCCTGATTCATTCCTTCGGGCCGGAGCCACGGCTGGTCTACGGGTCCGCCGCAACGCTGGAGGGGCACCACTACAGTGCCGCCCTGATGCGCGCCTACCAGGCCGACATCCGGCAGGATGTGAAGGTCCGCTACGACCAGTCGCCGATCGCGGCGCTGGCGGAATTGCTCCGCAGCGGGACGCAGTCACCGGTGTTCGCGACCCACAAGCCACTGTTTGCGGAAAATATTCCGAAGCTGGGTCGGCCGTTTCAGGCCGGTGCCTTCAGCTACGCGAACTACCAGGAAGGTGTACGGGCATCACTCGCCGGCATGGGATGCAGATTCTTGCCGCAGCCACCAGAGACCATCGTCGGCGGCTGCTTCACGGCGGCGCGCTTTGCGAGGGACGATTTCATGCACATGGACGGCGCCTATGGCTTGCTGGTGTTGCACGCGCTGGCGGCGGCACTCGGAGACAAGCCGGCCTGACCCTCGGGTTGCGGCTGTCCACTGCGACTGGATGACGTGACGGTGCCGTTCGGCCGCCGGTGTCGTTCAACGAGTGAGCAGCGATTGCGCCACGTCGCCGGCCATCCGGGCAAAGTCCTTCACGAGCCCTGAGCGTTGCAGCGAGACCGGGCACCCGATCAGGTACTCGTGCTCGATGGTCGCCTGCAAGGGCCTGAGGGCCAGGCCCTTGTCGGTGAACTGTGCCGCCAGCAGCGCGGGCAGAACCGACACGCCCATTCCCTGGGCCACGAAGGCACAAACGGCCGCCAACGAGTGCGTGTCGATGCGCACGACGGGTGTGCGTGAAACCGTGCGCAGCAGGGTTTGCAGGTCGCTGCGCCACGTCGTGTCGCGGCCCAGCAGCACCAGGGGTTCACGGCTGAGCGCATCGATGGATACGCTCGCTTGCCGCGCCAGCGCATGGCCCTTGGGCAGCACACACACGGTGCCGCATGTGGCCAGCGGCAGCGTCGCGATGCCGGGCGTCGACCATGGCGCCTTGACGATGCCGATGTCGACCTGGCGCCGTGCCAGCATCGTGGCAATCGATTCATAGCTGCCTAACTCGACCGAGTAGCGCAGTTGTGGCCGCTGCTGCTGCAGATCGGCCAGGACCCGCGGCAACAGCCATTCGCAGAAGGCGAAGGGCACGGCCAGGCGCAAGACACCACGGTCGTCCTCGCGCATGCGACGAGCCAGGTTGAGCACACGCTCGATACTCTCGAACGCCAGTGTGGCTTCGTCGTACAGGGCCATGGCCTCCGGGGTGGGGCTCAACTTGGCGCCACCGCGCAGGAACAGCTCCAGCCCCAGCTCCGCTTCGATCTGGCTCACCTGTCG
The DNA here is from genome assembly GCF_036277275.1 of Ideonella sp. GTDB lineage: Bacteria > Pseudomonadota > Gammaproteobacteria > Burkholderiales > Burkholderiaceae_C > Ideonella. The sequence goes on from NZ_DASUNH010000104.1 coordinate 50,589, forward strand.
GCTCACCGCAGGCTGGGACATCTTCAGCAACCGTGCGGCGGCGGTGGCCGAGCCGCAGTCCATCACTGCGCGAAACACTTCGAGCTGTCGAAAGTCCATGGGTCTATGTGCAGGTGCTATGGGGGCATGCGCGCAGCAGAAGTCATTGCCGATGCGATGACGTGGTCAAAGAATAGCGGAACGCTTCTTCAAGTTGCCAACCGTTTTCCCTGGAGTTCGACATGCGATTTCGTCAGCTGTTTGCCGCTGCGCCACTGGTTTTTCTGGCCTGCGCCGCGCAAGCCGTGTTCCCTGACAAGCCGGTCAGGTTGATCGTGCCGTTTTCGGCCGGCGCCGCGGCTGATGCGGTGGCCCGCCCCCTGGCGGCGCAGCTGTCGAAGGCCTGGGGTCAACAGGTGCTGGTGGACAACCGGCCGGGTGTGGCTGCAGGCCCGCAAGCCGTCCTGAGCGCACCGGCGGACGGCTACACGCTGCTGTTCGGCGCTGGCTCGACCATGGTGACGGCGCCCATCGTCATCGCCAGGCTGCCCTACCGACCGCAGCAAGATTTCATCCCGATCGCGCGCCTGGTGACGCTGCCCCCCGTGCTGGTGGCCAATGCTTCGCTGGGCATCAGGTCGTTGAAGGAGCTGGCCGATGCGATCAGGGCCAAGCCCGACGCGCTCAACTACATGTCCAGCGGCATCGGCGCGCCGAATCACCTCGGCATGGAGTACCTGTTGTCGTTGACCGGCGGCGACATGGTCCACGTGCCCTACAAAGGGGCAGCGCCAGCCCTGGTGGACCTCGCGTCCAACCACGTCCAGGTCGGGTTTGCGACCCTGCCGTCCGTACTGCCGCATTTGAAGACCGGCAAGGTGGTCGCATTGGCCGTTGGCAGCCCCCGGCGCACATCGCTGTTGCCGGACGTGCCGGCCGTGGCCGAAACACTGCCCGGTTTCGACTACAGCGCCTTCTATGGCCTGTTCGCTCTGAAAGGGACTGCGCCTGCGCTGATCGAGAAGATTCGTGTCGACGTGACGCAGGCCTTGGCGCACCCGGACATTCAGCGAGCGATTCGTGCCGAGGGAGCCGAGCCCGCGACAACCACGGGCGCCGAGCTGGCCAGGTACATCGAAGAGGAAACGACGCTGTGGCAGCGCATCATCAAGCAGCGCAACCTCAAGTTCGATTGAGCGGCAACGGCTTCGCATCTTGTCTTGAACACCATGTCGTCGTTTTTCGAGGTCCATGCCGAAGCCGCTTCAGCGGGCTCGGCGCTGGTATTCGACTCGCCCCACAGCTGGCCGCATTGGCCGGTCGATGCGCCACCCACTGTCTGCCCGGCAGCCGCCTTGCGCAGCAGCTGCGACGCCTGGGTCGACGAGATCTGGCGTGAAGCGATCGCTGGCGCCGCACCGCTGCTGTGCGCCCATTTCCACCGCGCCTACATCGATGCCAACCGTGCCCGTGACGACATCGACCCGTCGATGCTGGCCGAGCCCTGGCCAACTGCGTTGAACCCGGGCGAGAAGTCGCGCCGAGGCTTCGGCTTGATTCGCCGGCTCGCCTTGCCTGACGCGCCCCTGTACGACCGGCCGTTGGCGCTGGAAGACATTGAGCACCGGCTGCGCCACTGCTACGACCCGTACCACGCGAAGCTGGCTTCGTTGATCAACGCCACGCATGAACGACACGGGTTCGTGCTGCACATCAACTGCCACTCGATGAAGTCGGTGGGCAATGCAATGAACGACGATGCGGGCATGCCCAGGCCGGACATCGTCGTCAGCGATCTGAACGGGCGGTGTGCCAGCCCGATGCTGATGCGATGGATCGCGGCAACCCTTGGTGCCATGGGATACCGGGTGGGCGTGAACGACCCTTACCAGGGGGCCGAACTGATACGCCGCCACGGCGCGCCAGACCAAGGGCGGCACAGCGTGCAGATCGAACTCAACCGAGCCCTCTACATGGACGAGGCGGCGTTCGCGAAGACCGAAGGCTACAGCCGGCTGGTGAGCCATCTCCGGCTGTTCGTCGGCGAAATGGCACAAGGCCTCTCCATCGATCACCCGGGCCAGCCACTGCGCCGCTGAGCCCGTCCCAGTTCCCTTCGCGCCCTTTCTTGCGCTGAGCGCTTGCCGCTCGGCCGGGCGCAGCCGTGCCCGAACGCGGCGTCGCCTCCTTCATCAACAGTCAGCCACGAGGTTTTCATGCGTACCTTCAGGATCTTCTCTTTCACCGCAATGGCCTCGGCCGCATTGGCACTCGCGCAGGCGCCTGCCTCGGCACAGGGCGTCACCGTCTACGGGCGGATCGTTCTATCGGCCAACAGCGTCAAGACCGGCGATGCCGACGACCAGAAGCAGATCACCGACAACGCGTCTCGCCTTGGCTTTCGCGGCACAGAGGATCTTGGTGGCGACATGAAAGCCCAGTTCGGCCTTGAGATGGGCCTGAATGCCGACACCGGCGCGTCGACCACGCCCGCTTACCGAAACGCGTATGTGGCGTTGGGCAGCGGCCTCGGCACCGTGGCCCTCGGGCGGCTGGATTCGGCCAACCCCACCGGGTCTGCGCTGTATTCCCAGGTGACGGCCATCGCCAGCTTCGCTGCCAACGACGCGGGTGCCACGGCCATCGGCACGTCCATGCTCAACGCGCGCAATCGGACGTCGAATTCGCTGGGCTACATGAGCCCGACGTGGAACGGCTTCAACCTGCGCCTGCGCGGCTATCTGCGCGGCGCCGCCGCGACGCCTGACGTGGAGAACGGCGCCAAGTCCCTTGACGTGGGCCTGAACTACACGGCTGGTGCGCTGAAGGCCGCACTCGGCTTCGGCAAGGACATGCGACCCGGTGGGCTGGCCGACAACGAGTTCGACGACAAGTGGCAGCTTGGCGCCCGCTATGACCTTGGCGTGGTCGCGCCCTACATGCTGTACGGCAGGGACCGCTACGAGAACACCGCCACGTCGCGTCGCAGCGTCGACTACTGGATCATCGGCGCAAAGGCGATCTCAGGCGCGCATGCCGTGGTCTTGAACCTGATGCAGCGTGATGTGCAAACGTCATTGACGGGCAAGCGCAGGCGCTGGCAAGCCGCCTACCTGTACGACCTGTCCAAGCGGACCCAGCTGCAGGCGTTCGTCGACCGCGACGGCGTCGACTCGAGCCAGAGCAACGTGGCCGTTCGTGCCTTCGGTGCAGGCATCAAGCACGATTTTTGACTGGCTCAGGGAGGGGGCGCGTCAGGGGGCGGCCAGTCGATCTGCAGGTACACGCGCTGCCCGTCGATCTTCACCGGGTAGCTGCGCAGCGCTTCGGCGACAGGGGCACAGGTCGGCGTGCCGTCGCGCACGTCGAACTTGCCCTGGTGCAGCGGGCATTCGATCTCGTGGCCGTCGAGAAAGCCGTCGCACAGCCGGGCCTGGCCGTGGGTGCAGGTGTTGTCGGTCGCGTAGACCGCGTCGCCGACGGTGTAGACCGCGATGTCGCGGCCGGCGACGACGACGCCGACCACGTCGTCGATGGGGAGGTCATCGGCCGACAGTGCGTCGACCCAGGGGGCAGGGCTCATCGTTGGCCTTCAGATCGGGTAGATGATCGAGTTGGGGATCATTTCGCTGTCGTAGATGCACTCGCGCGACGCGAACTTGAGTCCCTCGGGCGTGCGGACCACCGTGTCGAGCGTGCGGCCGACGTTGAACACCGTCGAGGCGTCGGACAACTTGGTGCGGAAGACCGCGTAGTTCGCCTCGCAGCGAAACTCGTTGCCGTGCGCGCTGCGCACGATCGGCGTGCCGACGATGTGCCGCTGGTAGTAGGGGTCATGGAACAGCGTCTCCTTGATGCCGTAGACCCGGTCTTTCAGCATGCCCTTGCTCGTGAACGACAGCGTCGCGAGCGGGAACCCACGTTCATGGTTCTCGCGCGGCTGGAGCCGGTAGATGCACGGGTCGGCGAAGAACTCGGGCCAGAGATCCCAGTTGCCGGAATCCACGGCGCTCGCATAGTCGGCGTACAGCTGCGTCAGCGCGAGCCAGTCCTCGAAGTTGATATTGCACATCTCAGTCTTTCTCTGGCGCTCCGAAGGAGCCGCCGCCTTCAAATGGCGTGCGCGGATCCGGCTTCGCCGGTCCGCTGCGCGAGGCCCCTCGGGGGCGTGGGGGCCTCCATCACATTTCGCCAGTAGCGGTACATGCCGCGGATCAGCGTTTCGGTGACCATGTGCTCGGTGTCTTCGACCTCGCGTCCGCCCAGTTCGGCCAGCGTGCGGTGGAACGGCTTGGACTCGAACGCCTGCTGCGAGAACTCGATCACCTCGCCGTCGTCGGCCGAGACGAAGCCGGCCGGCCCGAACAGGTTGGCCTGGCGCAGCCGGCGCTGCGTCATCTCCGGCGTGTCGTCGTCGAAGCCGAAGTGCGTCCAGACGAAATCGAAGCTGCCGTGGCCGGAGGGCTGGATGTGCCGCGTCGAGACGCTGTTGACCTGCTGCTGCAGGATGACGCTCGGGAAGATCGTCGTCATCACCGCGGTCGGCCCTTGCCACCAGGGCTCCGGCACGATGTCGAGGAAGCTCGGGTCGTTGAGCTGCATGCTTTCCTTGAAGCTCGACACCTGCGTCACCTGCTCGGCCTTGCCGGCCGTGCCGCGTGTCGAGATCATGGCGGCGTGGCGGTGCTTCGCGTCCATGCGCAGCTGCGACTTGTTGTCCGCGCGCCAGAGGCCGAAGGTGACGAACCAGGTGTGCAGCAGGCCCGGGTGGTATGGGTCCTTGATGTTCTCTTGCATCAGCTTCCAGTTGCCCGGAATGCGCTGGCGGTTGTAGCCGAGGATCCGCAGCTGGCGGCCGTTGAACAGACGGTCGAAGTAGCCGAGGATCGTCGGGCCCAGGTAGTCTTCGAGCGACTCCACGTCGGGGTCGAACGAGGCGAAGACGACACCGCCGCGCAAGGCGACCTTCAGCTTGGTCAGGCCATGCTCGCTGGTCTTGAAGTCCACCGGCATGCCGCCGTGCACCTGCCCATCTTGCTTCACGCCGCGGCGAAACGGCACGCCCTGCAGATCACCCTTGAGCGTGTAGCTCCACTGGTGGTAAGGGCAGACGAATTCCTTGCGGTGGCCGTGGCGCTCGCGGCAGAAGCGCATGCCGCGGTGGGCACAGACGTTCTCGACCACGCTGATGCCGCCTTCGGCGTCGCGGGTCATGATGACCGAGCGCTCGCCAATCACGGTGCGCTTGAAGTCGCCCGGGTTCGGCACCTCGGCCTCGAGGCCGACGTAGCACCAGTGGGCGGTGTAGAAGAAGCGCTCGAGCTCGCGCTTGTACAGCTCGTCGCTGGTGTAGGTCACGAACGGGATGCGCGAGGTCCCGTCGCTTTCCCAGTGCGCCTGCGTCGGGAAGACCGTTGACGTGTCGTTCATGGCTGTCTCCTTGGGGTTCTGCGGGCGGCGGTATCAGCCTTCGACGCGGACCTCGATCTCGCCGAGGCCGGCGATCGCGCCGCGCATCAGGTCACCGGCCACGACAGCGTTCACGCCCTCGGGGGTGCCGGTCATGATGAGGTCGCCCGGCTCCAGCGTCTCGTAGGCCGAGAGGCAGGCCACGCACTCGGCGACGGACCAGATCAGCTTGTCCACGTCGGACGACTGCCGCGCCTGGCCGTTGACCTGCAACGTGATCGCCGCAGACGACGGGTGCCCGATCTCCTGTGCGCGGTGCAGCGCCCCGATCGGTGCCGACTGCGCGAACGACTTGCCGAATTCCCACGGACGGCCCTTGTCCCGTGCTTCGAGCTGCAGGTCGCGGCGCGTCGTGTCGAGCCCGACCGCGTAGCCGTAGACGTGGCCAAGCGCTTCGGAAACCGGGATGTCGCGGCCACCTTTGTCGATCGCGACGACGAGCTCGATCTCGTGGTGGTAGTCCTTCGTCTTGGGCGGGTAGGGCACGCTCGTCGGGCGGGCGGCGTCGACGACAGCATTGGTGGGCTTCATGAAGAAGAACGGCGGTTCACGGTCCGGGTCCTTGCCCATCTCGCGGGCGTGGGCGGCGTAGTTGCGGCCGACGCAGAACACCCGACGGACCGGGAACTTCTCGTCGCGTCCGGCGACGGTGAGGGTGCGCAGCGGCGGGGCTTCGACGGCGAGCTTCATGAGTGCTTCGTGAGGAGGGAGATCAGAGACGCTGCTCGCGCCACAGGCCGGTGGCCTGCTGCACGGGGCGGTCGGAAAAGCTGAACAGCAGGGCATCGCGATCGGCACGCAGCTGCAGCGCCTGCCATGACGGCACGACGAAGATGTCGTTCTCCTGGAAGCGCCAGGTCACGTCGCCGACCTTGACCTCGCCACCGCCTTCGAGACAGACGACCACCGTGCCGTCGGTCGAGCGCAGTGGCTTCGTCTCGAAGCCACAGGGCAACCACTGGGCGAGGGCACCGATCGTCGGCATCGGCGAGGCGCCGGTGGCGGGGTTCACGTAGCGCAGCTTGAAGCCGTGGTGCACATCGGGCGTTCCCTGCGCAATCGCCTGCAGCGACGCGCGGGTGCGCTCGAAGGGATAGACGAACACCCGCGACGGGTCGGCCGGCTTCGGCGCGTAGTCGACGGGAATCATGTTTGCGCCGTAGCGCGCCAGCGCATCGCCTTCGGGCCGCAGCGGCTGTTGCGTCGACTGGTCGCTCTTCTCGGAAAAGCCGGCGTCGAAAAAGCGCACGATCGGGATGTCCAGCCCATCGAGCCACACCACCGGCTGGTCGCCGAGGTTGCCGTGGTCGTGCCACGTCCACGCTGGCGTGACGATGAAGTCGCCGCGGCGCATCGTCGTGCGCTCGCCGTCGACCGCCGTGTAGGCACCTTCGCCGTCCAGCACCAGCCGCAGCGCGGACTGGGTGTGCCGGTGCGCCGGCGCCACTTCGCCGGGCAGGATCAGCTGCAGGCCGGCGTACAGCGTCTGCGTGATGCACGACTGGCCGCGCAGGCCCGGGTTCTCGAGGATCAACACCCGGCGCTCGGCCTCTTGCGCGCTGATCAGCCGGCCGGCTTCGAGAACGCGCTCACGCAGTTGCGCATAGCGCCACATCGTGGCCTGCGCTCGTGGGCTCGGCAGCGGTGGCACGAGCGCGTGCAGCACCTCCCACAGCGGTGTCATGTGGTGCTCGCCGATGCGGTCGTAGTACGCGGCGCGAGCGCGCTGTGCATCCGGGGAAGGCTTGGCGGCAGGCATCGAACGCTCCATCAGGTCGGTTGGGTGTAGAAGGCGTCGGCGTGGATGCGCGCGGCGTCGATACCCTTCCGGCGCGCGAGCACGGTGGCCGCCTCGACCATTGGCGGCGAGCCGCAGAGGTAGGCACGCCAGCCGTCGAGCCTGCCCATATCCTGCTCGATCGCTTCGGTCACCAGTCCAGCGCGGTGTTCACGCGGGTCACCGCCGGCGGTGACGACGACGTGCAGCTTGAAAGCTCGGTGGCGGCGCTCGATCTCCTCGAGCCAGTCGAGCCCGTAGACGTCGCGCGGCGAACGCGCGCCGACGTAGAGGTGGGTCGGGTTCGACAAGCCGTTGGCGATGGCACCTCGCAGGATCGACAGGATCGGCGCGAGCCCCGTGCCCCCGGCGACGCACAGGACAGGTCCCTCGTGCCGGCGACGCAGGTAGGCCGTGCCGAGCGGCCCGCTGACGCGGACGGCGTCGCCCGGGTTCAGCGCATTGGCGATGTAGCCCGACACCCGGCCGCCGGGCACGACGCGAACGTGGAACTCCAGGGTCTCGTCATTGGCCAGGCCGGCCATCGAATAGGGGCGAACGTGCTCGGGGGTGAACTGCAGCTGGGCGTATTGGCCGGGTGAGAACTCGATCGGCTTGGCCGGCTTCAGGACGACCCGCTTGATGTCGTGCGTCAGTGTCTCGACCGCCTGCACGGTCGCCTTGACGATGCGTGCCGGGTGGACGACGACCTCGTCGGGCTCGGGGATCTCGATCGTGCACGGCTCGGTCAGGAAGGTCTGGCAGGCGAGCACGTACGCGTCGCGGCCGTCGAGGGGGTTCTGTTGCGCACCGCCCGAGTCGAGCACGTCGCCGTCGACCACCCGGCAACGGCAGGTGCCGCAACGGCCTGCCATGCAGCTGTACGACATCGGCACCTGCGCCTGGCGCAAGGCGTCGAGCAGGTTGGCCCCGGGCTCGACCTGGATGATCTTCTGCAGCGGCTGGATGAGCACGTCCATCGGCGGCATGTTCTGCGCCGCCTCATGATCAGCCAATGGGATTCAGAATATAGGCTGTATCACTGCTGGTGATATGAAAACCAGCCAGGAGGGAACATGGAACTGCACGAGCTCGACCTCAATCTGCTCGTCGTCTTCAACCAGTTGCTCATCGATCGCCGGGTGTCGAAGGTGGCTGACAGCCTGGGCGTCTCGCAGCCGGCGGTGAGCAACTCGCTGGCCAAGCTGCGAAAGCTGCTGGGCGACGAGCTGTTCCTGCGCACGCCCAGGGGCATGGAGCCCACGCCGTATGCCGACCAGCTCGCGGAGTCGGTGAGCTATGCGCTGGCGATGATCCACAGCGGCGTCAACCAGCGCACCAGCTTCGAGCCGGCGGCGGCGAAGCGCTCGTTCACGATCGGCATGACCGACATCGGCGAGATCTACTTCCTGCCCACGCTGATGGATCGCCTGCGTCGCGATTCACCGGGCGTGACGCTCAGCACCGTCAGGAACACGGCCATCAACCTGCGCGACGAGCTGGAGGCCGGCAAGGTGGACATCGCGATGGGCCTGCTGCCCAACCTGAAGGCAGGGTTCTTCCAGCGCCGGCTTTTCATGCAGAGCTATGTCTGCCTGATGCGCCGCGGCCACCGGCTCGACAAGCGGAAGATGTCGCTGGTGGAGTTCTCTGCCGCCGAGCACCTGGTGGTCGTTTCGGCCGGCACCGGGCACGGCAAGGTCGACGAACTGCTGCAGCGCAGCGGGGTCGAGCGCATGGTTCGCCTGACCGTGCCCCACTACGTGAGCGTCGGCCACATCCTCCAAGGCTCGGACCTGATCGCGACCGTGCCTGAGCGTCTTGCCGATCGGTTGCTCGACCCCTTCGGTCTGGTCAAGGTGGCACATCCTGCGAAGCTGCCTGACATTGCGATCAACGTCTTCTGGCACGCGAAGTACCACCGCTCGCCCGCCAACCGCTGGCTGCGTGGTCTGCTGTTCGATCTGTTCAGCGACGGGAGGGCGGGGGCGGCGGAGTAACCACACCCGCGCCGACACTTCGGGCGACGCGCTCGCCTGCGGCGATCAGCCGCTGCTGGAGGGCCGCGGGCTCGAGCACCTCGAAGTCGACATCGAGCGCGAGCAGCCAGTAGACGAGCTGGTCGAGCGCATGGGCGCCGCATTGGAGCAAGCAGCGGTCGGCGTCGATCGTTTCGAGCAGGCCGTATGCGGCCGGAATGCGCCGTGCCATCGCGTCGCGCGGCGCGTGCAGGACGATGCGCGCGCGCTCGGGGTAGGGCGAGACGGCCAACGAACGCGACACGAAGGCCTTCAGATCGCCGCCATCGGGCCCCGGGCGCGGCGCGAAGTGGCCACCGATCTCGACGGGGGCCGCGATGCGGTCGATGCGGAATGTGCGCCAGTCGTCGCGGGCTCGGTCCCACGCGACCAGGTACCAGCGGCTGCCGGTGTGGACGACGCCTTGCGGTTCGACCGTGCGCTCGCTCGCCGAACCCCGGATGTCGGTATAGGCGAAGCGCGCCCGCAGCTGGTCGCGGCAGGCACCGGCCAGGGCGGCGAGCTGTGCAGCGTCGATGACCGGCCCGATGCTGTCGAGCGGCACGATCGCCGTGCGCAGCGCGTCGGCGCGTTTGCGCAATCGCGCCGGCATCACCTGCTCGAGCTTGACGACGGCACGCAGGGCCGTCTCTTCGATACCGCCGACCATGCCTGAGGCCGCGGTGCGCAGCGCGATCGCGACGGCGAGCGCTTCATCGTCGTCTAGCAGCAGTGGCGGCAGCGCCTGGCCCGGCTTGAACGCATAGCCGCCGGCGACGCCGCTGCTGGCCTCGATCGGGTAGCCCAGCTCACGCAGGCGATCGATGTCGCGCCGCAAGGTGCGTGGGTGGATCTCGAGCCGCTCGGCGAGTTCGGCACCGGCCCAGTGGCCGCGCGTCTGCAGCAGCGAGAGCAGGCGCAGAAGGCGCGAGGACGAGGTCAGCATCCGGCAATGCTAGCTCTCATCGAGGGCCGAATCTGTCCGCAATGGTGCCTACAGTGGATCCGTCGTCAACAGCAAACCCTCAACCCTTCCGAAGGAGAGATCCATGTCCGCACCGAAGTCCATCGTCCTGTACTGGCACCCGATGTCGAGCGCGACGCCGATCGCCGCCGCGCTGGCCGAACTCGATGTGCCGCATGAGCGCGTCAAGGTCGACATCAAGGCCGGTGAGCAGCGCCGCCCCGACTACCTGGCGCTCAACCCGAACGGCAAGGTGCCGACCTTGACGGTCGACGGCGCGCCGATGTTCGAGGCGCTCGCGATCCAGCTGTGGCTTGGCGAGCAGTACGGCGTTGCGAGGGGCCTCTGGCCCGCCGCCGGCACACCCGAGCGGCTACAGGCGATGTCCTGGTGTACCTGGGCCTATGTGACCTACGGCGCGGTGCTCGTGCGCCTGCAACTCGCGACGATGGGCGAAGAGCGGCTGCGCAGCGCGGCGCATGCCGATGCGGCTCGCGACGGGCTCGACCAGCTGCTCGGCCTGCTCGACGCGCGGCTCGCCACGCAGCCGTGGATGCTCGGCGCCGAGTATTCGATGGCCGACCTGCTCGTCGGCTCGGTCATGGGCTACAGCATCTACATTGGCGCGCCGGTGGCCAAGCACCCGCATGTGCAGGCGTGGCTGGCCAAGGTGCAGGCGAGGCCGGCCATGCAAGTCGAGGGGTGACGCCGCGCCGCGGGCGGCGCACGCCCAAGTCGGCGTGAGCGGAGGAGGGTGGTCGACAATCGGGCATGCCCGACATGCCTGCCGCCCCGCCAGCCCCACCTGCTGAATCCGCCAGCCAGCCCCGCAACCCGTTGCATGGCGTCCGGCTGGACGCCATGCTCGAGGCGCTGGTTGCCGCCTACGGCTGGCCGGGCCTCGCCGACCGAGTCCCGGTGCGCTGCTTCGCCATCGACCCCAGCATCGGCTCGAGCCTCAAGTTCCTGCGCCGAACGCCGTGGGCACGGGACAAGGTCGAAGGGCTGTACCTGTTCATGCTGCGCGAACAGAAGCGTGCTGGGCGATGACAGGATCCCCAAAGACGCCGCATTCGACCACGCTACTCACGGGCCTCCTGCCAGACGCCACGCTGGATGTCGAGGACGAAGGCACCGACGTTTTCTGACTGTTGCACCTCATCCTCCACCAGCGTTAGTACTTGTCCACCCACCCCACGTATCTCATGTCCGGAGACACGCATGGCGCGATGGTCACGAAGCCAGCCCGGGGCCTTTCCAGTCGTCGGGACGGGTTGGATGCTCCAGTCACGGATATCGAGCCGGTACACGGGTGTCGTTCCGTATGCTCTCTGAGCCGAATAGCCAAGAGATCCGATGATGTAGATGAAGTCGTCGACCAGCGTCGCCGTGTGGAAGTCGGTGGGCGGGAAGACGTCTTGCGGGTAGCCATAGATGTGGATCGTGCCGTCTGCGTCGTGAACGAACACGTCGTTGTAGATACAGAAATCGGGATCGTAGGAATCCTCGTGCTCGCCCGCGATCTGCACGATGCGTCCGTCTGGCAAGCGAGTGATCGACTGGCCGAAACGACAGGCGCACCAAACGGGCTGTGCGTCCAGTGATGAAGGGCCGCCGAACCGCTGGTTGGCTTGATAGCCCGTCAGACCCGAACGGATCATGCCGACCCAGAAAGGCTCGACCATCCGCTCCGGATTGCTCACACCGAACCGGCGCGTGCGTGCGCGCACGAAGTCATCCGGCAACACGTCGTCGAGAAGCGACTCATCCTCGTCCGGCGGCAGGCCAAGCAGGACTCGGCGCCCTCCGTTTGACAGGTAGCGGGGGTTTGCACCTGCATCAAGCAAGCGTGTCACCATGTGCGCCGACCTTGCATCGCTCAAAGCGGTGCCGCCGTTGTGCTCGCGATCGATTTCGGCGCCGGCCTGCAACAGAAATTCGACGCCTTCTTCGTGCCCGACTTCGACTGCTTCGATCAATGCTGTGCAACCGAAGTCGTCCGTTCGCTCGACATCGAACCCAAGCTCCAGCAACCACCGAAGTACAGCCGTGCGATGGCTTTGGATCGCGTAAAACAAAGGCGGTTGGCCACAGCGGCCCACCGCATTGACGTCTGCCCCGTGGTCTCGAAGCAGGGCCGCTTTGCTGAGATCGCCGACTTGCAGCGCGACATGCCAAGCGCTGCGCGACCACCAGTCCCGATCCTCAAGCAGCGCGCCTGCGGCCAACAACGATTGCACATCGGTGAGCGTACCGAGTGCCACCGCCTTGATGAGCGGCGTCCATTCCAAATGCGATTTGTCGGCACCGGCATCCAACAGCAGGCGCACGGCGTCAAAACGCCCCAGCCGTGACAAGACACGAAGTCCCGATTCGCCATAGCTGGTGACGTTGCTGAGTTCCGCGCCATGCTCGATCAGCACTTGAAGAAGCTCGAGCAAGCGCTCGTCGCCAAAGACGTTGCGCCCATGTACAGCGGTGATCAGCGCGTCGTATCCATGCTCGAGCCGGTATCGGAGATCAGCACCTCGAGAGAGGAGCCGCCTAACCTCGTCGGGGTTGCCTTCCGCCAACGCTGTTGAAAGAGCGGCCGTGTCCGGGCGATCCTTACTCGGCGCGGCGTGATCGGTCATGTCGCCTTCATAGCTCCCGCAGTGCCGCCGTCACCGGCAGGCTGGCGGCACGCACCGCCGGGAACAGCCCGCCGATGAAGCCGATGGCGAGCGCCCATTTGACGCCCTCCCACAGCAGGCCGGGTGAGACGCGCAGGTTGAAGCTGAGCTTGCCCACCGAGCCGGCCGCCATCGTCGAGGCCTCGAAGCCGTTGAACAGCAACCAGGCCACCAGGCCGCCGATGGTGCCGCCGATCAAGGCCAGCAACATTGTCTCCAGCATCACCGCCACCACCACGGGCAGGCCGCGGAAGCCGATGGCCCGCAGCGTGGCGATCTCGCGGGCGCGCGACGCGATGGCCGCGAACATGGTGTTGAGCGCGCCGAACACCGCGCCCACGGCCATGATGGCGCCGACCGTGATGCCGATGATGCGCAGCATCTGGGTCATCTTCTCGGACTGCTTGGCGAAGAAGTCCAGCGTGGTGTTGGCATCGACCTTGAGCTGCGGATTGGCGGCCAGGGCTTCCTTGAAGCCCTTGAAAGCCTCCGGGCTCGTCAGCTTGACGGTGGCCGAGTTGCGGCCGCTGCCGCGCTGATAGGCATCGTTGACCACGTTGGCGTCGGCCCAGAGCTCCGACTCCATCGCATCGCCCGAGGCGAAGACGCCAACCACCGTCCAGGGCTGGTTGCCGAGCTTGAGCGTGGCGCCCACGCCGAGGCCTTCGAACTGGCGCACGGCGCCCTTGCCGACGACCAGCTCGCGCAGGCCAGGCTGGAAGCGCCGGCCCTCGACGATCTTCAGGTGCGGCCGCACTGCAAAAGCCTCGTCGCCGACACCACGCACCTGGGCGCTGCCTTCCTCGTCGGTCGTGGTGCCCTTGACCGGCAGATTCGCGGCCACCACGGTTTCGGCGGAGACGAGCGGCTCACCCTTGTCGTTGCGTGCGATGCCGGCGGCCTGGGCGATCTGCACCACGTCTTCGCGGCTGAGGGCCGAGGCCACCTCGGCCGCCGAGGCGCCGCGCAGGACGATGGCCGTGTCCAAACCGCCCGAGCTGCGCAGCGTCTGCGCATAGCCCTCGGCCATGGCCAGCAGCGCGACGAGCACGCCCACCACGCCGGCAATGCCGACGACGATGACGGCCGACGAGCCGATACGCTGGTTCAGCGTGCTGATGCCTACCGCGGCCACCGAGCGGGCCTGCGCCCCGCCGCGGAAGACATAGAGCCACACCGCCAACAGCAGCAGCAGTGCCAGCGCGCCTTGCCAGGGCAGCATCACCCAGGCTGCGAGCACGATGGCGGTGAGCAGGACGAGTCCCAAGTTCTTCAAGAATTTCATGTCAAGCTCTCCCCGCCAAGGCGTCGGTGATGTTCAGCCGCATCGCGTTGAGTGCCGGCAATGCGCCGACGACGACGCCGAAGAACAGCATCAACCCCACGCCGATGGCCCAGCTGGCCACGCCCGCAGCCGGCAGGTTGAGCGCGCCGCCGCTGGCCGCGCCAACGGCAGGCCCGACCACGCTGGCCAGCCCCAAGCCGATGCAGCCGCCCAGCAGCAACAGCAGCATCGATTCGGCCAGCACCATGGCCAGCACGCTCTGGCCCGAGAAGCCGAGCGTCTTGAGCACGGCGATCTCGTTGGTACGCTCGCGCACCGCCTGCATCATCGTGTTGCCCGACAGCAGCAGCAGCGTGAAGAACACCGCGCCCATGATCGAGGTGACGATGAGGTTGATGTCGGCCAGCTGTTTCATCCAGGCGGCCGTGGCGGCTTGCTCGGTCAGCGTGCGCGTCTCGTGGTCGGAATTGGCCGAGATCGCGTCGATGGCCTTGGCCACGCGGTCGGCCTGGTTGACGTCCTTGACGCGGGTCACATACCAGCCGGCCTGGCCGCGGTTGTAGGGCGTGGTCTCGTCGAAGTAGTCCCAGCGCAGCAGCATCAGCTGGTCGTACCAGCCGGCCGACTTGGTGTCGGAGACGTGGATGAGGCCGACGATCTTGAACGTCCAGTTCAGGCTGCCGGACTTGTCGGGGAAGATGGTCGACTGCATCGGCAGCTGGTCGCCGACCTTCCAGCCGTAGCGCTTGGCCAGGCCCTCGCCGACGAGCGCGCCGATCTTGGTTTCGGCAAAGGCCTTGCGTGCATCGGCCGAGACCTCCATCTCGGGGTAGATGTCGAGGTAGTTGGGCGCCACCGCGAAGCTGAAGACCTGGTTGTGCGGGTCTTGGTAGGCGCCGCCGAACCAGTTGGCGTAGGTGGTGTCCTTGACGCCATCGACCTGCGCGATGCGCGAGTTCAGCGACATCGGCAGCAGCTGGATGAAGCTGAGCTTGGAGCCCGTCTGCAGCCGTGTGGCACCGTTGGCGCTCTGGCCCGCCTGGTCGAAGCCCACGCGCACGGCGTCCAGCAGGCCGAACAGCAAGAAGGCCGTGACGATCGAGACGAGTGTCAGGAAGGTGCGGAGCTTGCGCCGGAACAGCGCCGCCCAGATGAGGTGCAGATACTTCATGCCAAATGCTCCAGTCGAGTCTTGCCAAGCGGAGCCCGTGGACCTGGCTTTGCCAGGCCACTGGGCGCGCCCCCTTGAGGGGGGGGCGCCAAGCGCTTCGGGGGCGGGCTCATGTCAGGCGGCGATCGTTTCGGCCTGTTCGACCAGCATGCCCTTGTCCAGGTGCAGCGTGTGGCTCGCGCGGCTGGCGGCCTTGGGGTCGTGGGTGACCATCACGATGGTCTTGCCGTGGTCCCGGTTGAGCACCTGCAGCAAGGTCAGCACGTCTTCGGCCGACTGGCGGTCGAGGTCGCCGGTCGGCTCGTCGCAGACCAGCAGCGTGGGGTCGGAGACGATCGCCCGCGCGATCGAGACGCGCTGCTGCTGGCCACCCGAGAGCTCGGTCGGCTTGTGGGTGGCGCGGTCACCCAGGCCCACGAGCTGCAGCGCAATGGCCGCGCGCTTCTTGCGCTCGGCGGCCGACAGCTTGGTCAGCAGCAGCGGCAGCTCCACGTTCTTCTGCGCCGACAACATGGGCATCAGGTTGTAGAACTGGAACACGAAGCCGACCTTGGCGGCGCGCCATTTCGAAAGCTGGGCGCCGCTGAATTGGTCGATGCGTTCGCCGGCCACGCTGATCGAGCCGCCGGTGGGCGCGTCCAGCCCGCCGATCAGGTTGAGCAGGGTGGTCTTGCCCGAGCCCGAAGGGCCCATCAGCGCGAGGAAATCGCCTTGATTGACGTCGAGGTCGATGTGGTGCAGCACCTCGACCTTCTGTTTGCCGCGGGTGTAGACCTTGGAGAGGTCACGGATCTCGATCAAACGGGTCATCTCATACCTCCATGCTTCGCATTACTGTGTTGGCCTCGGGCGTCGCGCCGTCGGCCGACACTCATTCCTTGCTCACGACGTTGGAACCATTCTTCAGCTCGGCTGGCGGCGCGACGACGACCGTCTCGCCCGCCTTCAACCCCTCGGTGACGAGGCGGAACTTGCCGACATCGGCGCCGAGCTTGACCGCGCGCTGCTGCGCCCGGCCCTCATTCACCACGAATACCGCGTTGGCCCCGTCGCGCTGCGTCAGTGCTTCGGGTGGCAGCAGCACGCCGGGCACGGGTGCTGCCTGCACCTTCGGCTTGGTCGCCAGGAAGGTCACGCGCACGCCCATGTCGGGCACGACCCGCTCATCCTTCTTTTCGAGGGCCACGCGCACCTTGACCGTGGCCTTGCCGCGGTCGGCGCTCGGGATCACGGCCAGCACGTGGGCGGGAATCTTCCAGTCAGGGTAGGCGTCCAGCACGGCCTCGCAAGGCATGTCGGCCTTGACCTGGGCGATGTAGGCCTCGTTGACGTCGACCCCCACCTCCAGCGAATCCATGTCGACGATGGTGCCCACGCCGGTTCGGGTGAATCCGCCGCCGGCCGACAGCGGCGAGATGATTTCGCCCACCTGCGCGGCACGCGCGGTG
This sequence comes from Ideonella sp., assembly GCF_036277275.1. GTDB lineage: Bacteria > Pseudomonadota > Gammaproteobacteria > Burkholderiales > Burkholderiaceae_C > Ideonella. Next base: position 67,372 of record NZ_DASUNH010000104.1, read on the forward strand.
ACGACACCATCGAACGGCGCGCGCACGGTGGCGTAGTCGAAGTTCACGCGCGCCTGCACGACCTGGGCCTGTGCGGCCTCGGCCTGGCGCTGGGTCGCGTCGAGCTGGGCGGCATGGGCCCTGACGGCGGTCGCTGCCTGTTCCTGGCTCTGGCGTGTCGTCATGCCTTGGGCCGCCAGCTCGGACTGGCGGCGCGCGTCGGCCTCGGCCTGGGCCAGCTGCGCGCGCTGCTGGACCACCGCGGCCTGGGCGCTGCGCGCCTGGGCCTGGGCCGTGGCCAGGCCGGCCTTGAGGCCGCTGTCGTCCAGGCGAGCCAGCACCTGGCCCTTCTTGACGCGAAAGCCCTCGTCGATCAATACCTCGGTCAACGTGCCGGTGATCTGGGCCGAGACCGTGGCCGAACGCCGCGCCGTCACATAGCCCGTGGCCTGCAGCACGGCATCCGCGCTGGGGCCCTGGCCGTTGGCACGCACGGTGACGGCCTGCACGGCGACGGGCCTGTTGCCGGCCAGGACCCACCAGGCCGCCGCGCCCAGCAGGGCCAGTGCAAGCAGGCTGGCGATCAGGCCCCAGACCCATTTCGGCGGCCCACCGCCGTCATGGTCTTCACGGTGGGCTACGTCAATTCGTAGTTCTTTCAGCAGTCCGGTATCGATGTCAGGCTCCCTGCGAACGGGCCGTCAAGAAGCAGGCCGAGTCGACCTGCGCCATCAAGAGGGTGATGCCGGCAAGGCCGGTCCTGCCAGAGCGGGCGGATCGTAGCAGGCGTCGGCACCTGGCGGCATCGACCGGGCTTCAATGCTGACCGATCAAATCAACGGACTGCTGTCGGACGCCTCCGGCGGTTCGGCGTTGCACGCCTCGAAAGCGTTGGTCTGCGGCCCGAGGCGTGGCCGGCGAAGCTCATGCGGCTGGGCGATACAAAGCTTTGCGCGTCACCGAGCGCGGCTCTCGCACAGCGCTTTCAATGTCTCCAGTGCCTTCGGCCAGGCTTCCCCCATGCCTTCGAAGTCCGCCGCCATGTCCTGGTCGACCGTGAGCTTCGTTCCCTGAGGTGTGGCCGTGAAGGTGTAGTTCTCGTAGGCCGGAGCCAAAGCACGGATGGCTTCGCTGCTCGTGTCTTCAACGCCGTCGTCTGCGATGTAGCCAAGGTGCCGGATCGAAACGAACTCGTTTGGTCTGTTCTCGGCGATTTCCGAGGTCACGCCATGTCCCTCCGGAGTCAGGAATCGAATCCGTTGGCCCTGCTGTCATGTGCCCTCGAAGTACGGGCCGTCGCCGAAGGCCGATGTCCACTTCGCGTAGCTCTCGGGCCCGACCAGCATCTGGTAGACCATTGATGCCGAGGCCGCAATGTCTACCGACCATTGCAGTCGCTTGAGTGCTGGCATGAGTTACTCCAGGCTGGTTGTCGAGGCGAGAAGCTCGTCGAGTTGGTTGAACGTCTCCTCCATCCCGCAGGTGCTCCCGGAGCCGATGGCTTCGTCGAGCGCCTCCTTCGAGGTACCTGCCGTGGAACGCCATCGGCTCCGAGCCACCAGTGGCAGTGCGCGAGTGGGCGGTCAAGCTTGAGGCCAAGCCGAAGTACGTGGTGTCCACGACGCGAAAGAACTTCCCGTGGACCAACAGCCACCACATCGCCGGCGACCTGCGCACGGCCGTGCAGGCGCTGAAGGACGCGACCCCGGCCGGCGTGCTCCTCGGCAGCGGCAAGCTCGCGACCGAGCTTGATCGGCTGGATCTGATCGACGAGTACCAATTCCTCATTCACCCCAGGATTGCCGGCCACGGCCCGACCCTGTACCAGAGCGGGCTACCCAGCACGCGACGGCTCGAATTGGTTTCGGCGAAGCCGCTCCACAACGGCACGGTCGCCATGCACTACCGGCGCGAGCGCGGCTGACAACCGGTAGCAGCGGACGGCGCTGCGCGCCGCCGCCGAACCGCAGCGTTGAGCGACTCTTCCGCGCACCCAATGCGATCGACAAGGCGCAATGCAAGCGCCCGGCCGCATTGCTCACGGAGGCCGAAGCAGGCGCCGGGCGCCGGGGAGGCCGTGCTGAGCCGGGCGTGCCGCGCGATGGTGGCGAAGCTATCGCAGCGCTTTCCCTTGCCATCCCCGATGGGCGATTGGCGTAAGCTGAACTCCGGAGGCCTTTCATGCGCAGCACCGAAATGACTCACAGACTCGCACGTCCCGAAGAACTGGATGCCCTGCGGGCGCTGATGGGCGCCTCGATTTCCGAGCTGCAGAAGGACTTCCTCGACGAGCGTCAGATTGCGTCGAGTCGAGCCATCATGGGGCTCGACACGCAGCTGATCGAAGACGGCACCTATTTCGTCGTCGAAGCGGGCGGCCAGCTGGCGGGGTGCGGCGGCTGGAGCCGGCGTGCGACGCTTTACGGGAGCGATCAGACACCCGGTCGCAGTGCTGCGCTGCTGGATCCGAAGCGCGATGCGGCGCGGGTGCGGGCGATGTACACCCACCCTGATCATGCCCGCAGGGGGATCGGCCGCATGATCCTGGGCCTGTGCGAGGCGGCCGCCCGCAGCGAGGGCTTCGGCACTGTCGAGCTGATGGCCACGATGGCCGGTGAGCCACTCTATCGGGCCTGCGGCTACGTGCCGATCGAGCGCATCGAAGATGACCGGGGTGGGGCGCCCGTGCCGTTGCTGCGCATGCGCAAGTCGTTGTAGTGCAGCCAGTGGGCGGGCCCGGTCAAATGTCGTCACCCTCCGGGCAGCCGGCCCTACGCACCGCCGATCGGGCCGCTACCTAGCGCCCGATTCGAGCTGGGCGAGTCGCTCGAGAATCGTGAACCCCGCCTTGACGCGGGCGGGAATCGGATAGTTCTTGTTGGCCAGCATCACGACGCCGATCTTCTTGGCCGGAACGAACGCGACGTAGGCGCCAAAGCCGCGGGTCGACCCCGTCTTGTTGAACAGGCGAGGCGCCGCTGCGGGCTGCACGGTGACGCGCTCCGCGCGATTCGCATCGAAGATGATCTTGGGGGCGTTGCCGGCCAACAGCTGTTCTTGCGAAACCGGGTAGGCGTACTGCTCCCATCCCAGCCCTTGCACCATCGGGCCAACCTTGAAGTGGCCGACGTGAGTGAGAGCTACAGCGCGTCGCAGCGGCGCCGCCAACCCGCTCGGGTCGATGTTCGCCTGCACGTAGCGGATCATGTCGGACGAGGTGGACTTGACGCCGTAGGCCTCGCCGTCCAGCAGGCCCGGGCGTACGCGCACGGGCTTGTTGGTCTGGTCATAGCCCCAGGCGTAGTCGGGCATGGCACTGTCGGGCATCCGAATGTGGCTGCGGCCCAGACCCAGGCCGGGAAAGATCAGCTTTTCGACCGCCTCGGAGAAATCAGCCTTCATCGCGAGGCCGGTGATGTACCCCAAGAGCCCGATGCTCGGGTTGGAGTATTGACGTTGCACGCCGGGCTCGTCGTCAGGCTTCCATTGGCTGTAGTAGCCAATCATCCCGTCGTGGGTTTCGGGGACTTCGTCTGGAAACTGCAGCGGCAGCCCGCCGGCCGTGTAGGTGCCCAGATGCAGCAAGCTGGCCTTGTCGATCGCGCGCCCTTTCAATTGCGGCAGATACCGGCCCGGATGGTCGTCCAGCGAGAGCTTGCCTGTCGCCTGCGCATACGCCGTCAGCGTGGCGGTGAATGTCTTGCTGACCGAACCGAGCTCAAACAAGGTGGTCTCGCGGACGGGTGTCCCGCTCTCTCTGGAGGCCAGCCCGTAGTTGAAGAAGAAGGGCTGCCCGTTGATCGTCACGGCTACCGACATGCCGGGCACATCCTGCTCGGCCATCAGGGGGCGAATCGTCGAATCCACGATGCCGCGGATCTTGTCCGTGTCCTCGCCGGCCCACCCGGCGAGAGGTGTCAGGCAAGCGGCGATCAATGCCAACGCCTGGCGGCGGGCAGGTTTTGAAGTGGCGGTCAAGCGAGTCCTCGGTCTTCTGGTGGTGTTCATTTGCCTTGGCGGCAACTGAACGGCCTGCGACTGTAAATGAGCAGGAGCTGTCTCACCCACGATCCCCGAGGCGTGACCGTTCTGCTTGTCCTGAAACACCTCGCAAGAGAAGCTGACATCAGTCGCCAGTCGACACACCATTCGAGCCCTGATCCCAACAACAAGGAGACACCCGAATGGCCACGTCCTCTGATTCCTCGTTCGTGATCCGTCGCGTTGCCATGGCCGCCGCCATGGCCGCATGCACCGCCTTGGGGGCCGCCGCGCAGGCTGCGATCATCATCACGCCGCTGGGCACGCCGCGCATTCTGGTGCCTGATGCGCCCACCTTGAACCGGCTCAAGACCTCGATGTCGAGTGGTAGCCCGGCGGCCACCCGGTTCAAGAACTATGTCGATGCCCAGATGGACGGCGCCGACTACTACGATTTCGCCGCCTGGCACGCCGCGCTGATGTACCAGGTCACCGGCACGGCTGCGTACTGCAACTATGCGGTCGACATGACGGACGACTTCGTCAAGTCGGAAGAGGCGCTGATCAACCAGAACCAGCGCGCCACGGTGGCCGGCGACAGCTACCTCTACGTCGGCCCGACGATCGGCAATCTCTCGATGGTCTACGACTGGTGCCGCGCGCAGATGAGCGCCGCGCAGCGCAGCCGCTGGGTGACCTACGCGAACCAGGCGGTGTGGAACGTCTGGAACCACGAGCAGGCGCAATGGGGCAACACCTTGTACCCCTGGTCGGGCTGGTCGGTCGACAACCCGTCGAACAACTACTACTACTCGTTCCTTCGCGCGACGATGCTGCTGGGCCTGGCTTCGCACGACGAGAACAGCCTGGCGCCGCAGTGGATCGACAAGTTCCGCTACGAAAAAATCCAGAACCAGCTGGTGCCGACCTTCAACCGCGACCTGACCGGCGGCGGCTCGCGCGAGGGCACGGGCTACGGCACGGCGATGCGCGAGCTGTTCGACCTGTACTACCTGTGGGAGAAGTCGACCACCGACCGCATCGCCGACCTGACACCGCACACGCTGGCCTCGTTCGGCAAGTTCATGCACGACATCGTGCCGACGCTGAACCGCCTGGCGCCCACCGGTGACCATGCGCGCGATTCGACCGCGGCGTTCTTCGACTACCACCGCGAGTACCTGGAGGTGCTGTCGCACCTGTACCCGAACGATCCGATGACAGGCCTGTCGAAGACGCTGCTGGCGCAGTCTTCGGTTCCGAAGATGGAGAACGGCTTCCAGTTCTGGGTCGACTATGTGTTCGACCAGTCCAGCTTCGCCGGCCGGCCGCTGGAGCAGCTGTACCCGGCGCACTGGAGCAGCGGCACCGGCCAGTTCTCGATGCGCTCGGCCTGGGCCAAGACCGGCACCTACGCCAACCTGATCTGCGGCCCGTACACCGAAAGCCACGCCCACCACGACCAGGGCAGCTTCGTGATGTACAAGGGAAATTGGCTGGCCTTCGACGAGAACATCAACAGCCACTCCGGCATCGCGCAATATGAGTCGACGCACAACCTGGTGCGCATCGAGAAGGACGGCAACGTTGTGCCGCAGACCTGGGACACGTCGTGCAAGATGCTCGCGCTGGCCGACAAGCCGCTGTACGCCTACGGCCTGGCGCGGGTGACGCCGATGTATGCGGGCAAGCCTTCGGTCGTGAAGGTCGAACGCGAGTTCCTGTTCCTGAAACCCTCGACCTTCGTCGTCTTCGACCGGGTGCAGACCAGCGGCAGCGGCATGCGCCGCGTCTGGACGCTGAACCTGCCGCAAAAGCCCACCGTCAACGGCAACAGGCTGACGATGACCAACGGCGGCCACCAGCTCGACGTGGTGCGGCTCGCGCCGACGGGGCTGACCTCGAAGGTGCTGTACTGGCCGAACCTCGATGACGACATGAACGCCGGGCGCCGTGTCGACGTGGCCCACAGCAGCGGCGACCGCAGCGAGTTCCTGCACGTGCTGGGTGCCGACGACGCGTTCAGCACTGCCGTGCGCTCGGATGCGGACGGCAAGACCGGCGCCAAGATCACACTGGCCAATGGCGACACGGCGACCGTGCGCTTCAGCACCGACGGCACCGGCGGCACGCTGCTGATCCGCGATCCGGCCGGTGCGGTCAAGCTGAAGACCCCGCTGCCCAAGACCGTGCAGACCTTGCCGCGCCTGGCGGATTGAAGCCCAGGGCGAGGGGCACGCCGCACTGCGAAAATCGCGCGGTCGTGTTCCTCGCCCCGCCATGCTGAAGCAAGTCCCTGAGTCCATCGTCGGCGCGCAGTTGCGCCTGCGGCGATCCACCCCTGCCGATGCCCAGGCAGTGTTCGACGCCGCGGCCGACGCCGAGGTGATGCGCTACATGGACTGGCCGGCCCATCGGTCGGTGGCCGAGGCGCAGGCCTACCTGGACGGTTGCGCGGGCCGCTGGGCCAGCGGTGCCGAGTACCACTGGATCATCGAGGGCCGCGCCGGCGGCCCGCTGCTCGGTTGCGTCGCGTGCCGCGTCAAGGGACATGCCGCGGACTTCGGCTACTTCCTCGCGCGTTCGGCCTGGGGCCGCGGTGTGGCTACCGAAGCTGGGGCCTTGCTGATCGGCTGGCTCGAACGCCAGCCACAGATCCTGCGCATCTGGGCCACCACCGACATCGACAACCACCGCTCGGCCAAGGTGCTGGAGCGGCTGGGCTTGCAACGCGAAGGCGTGCTGCGCATGGCGACCTGGCGGCCCAACATCGGCGGCCTGCCGCGCGACACGGCAATCTACGCGCGCTGCAAGGCGTGAGTCGTCACGCCGCGAGCGTGCCCGGCCCGAGCCTTTGCACCAGGAAATCGATCAGCGCGCGCACCCGCAGCGGCATGTGGCGGTTGGCCGGGTACATCAGCGAGAACGGCCGTGATGCGCCGGCATGCTGCGTCAGCACCTCTTTCAGCGTGCCGTTGCGCAGGTCTTGCTCGATGATGAAGCGGTAGGTCTGCAGCAAGCCGGCTCCCGCGCGGGCCAAGGTGACCGGGCCGAGGATGTCGTCGGCGCAGCGCAGCTTGCCGTGCGTCAAGAGTTCGGTGTCGCGCCCGTCGCCGTCTCGCACCAGCCATGGCACCGGTTGGCCGCTGCTCGGCAGCACGAACTGGATGCACTCGTGCTGCGACAGCTCGCCCAGCTCGCGTGGCCGGCCGCGGCGCTTCAGGTAGGCCGGGGAAGCCACGATCACCAGCGCCGCATCTTCGAGCTTGCGGGCCACCAGGCCAGAGTCTGGCGGCGCGCGGCCGCGCACGGCCAGGTCAAAGCCTTCTTCGGTGAAGTCGACGTTGCGGTTGCTGATCTGCAGGTCGAGTTCGACCAACGGGTGGGCGCGGCTGAATTCGGGCAGCAGCGGCAGGATGCGGCAATGGCCGTATGACGTCGGCAGGCTCAGCCGCACGAGGCCGGCCGGGCTCTGCTGCGCGCCTGCCAGCTCGCGCTCGGCCTCGGTCAGCTGGCCCAGGGCCTGGCGGCACTGCTCGTAGTAGCGCCGGCCGGCGTCGGTCAGGCGCACCTGCCGTGTCGTGCGCTGGAACAGCCGCACGCCCAACCGGGCCTCCAGGCGCGCGACAGAGCGGCTCACCGCCGGCGCCGTCAGGCCGGCTGCCTTGGCCGCGGCGGTGAAGCCCTCCCACTGGGCCGTGAGGCAGAACAGCTCGATGCTGCCGAGCTTCAGGTCGTCGAACTGCCGCGCCATTCAGTCATCTCATGTAATCAGTGAATTAAAGATATGTCAGTTTATTGCAGTCGAGATCATCAATACGATGAATCCACTCTCAATTCGACCCGCGGGTCCCCACCATGAAGCTCTATTACGCCCCTGGCGCCTGTTCGCTGGCCCCTCACATCGTGCTGCGCGAAACGGGCCTGCCGTTCACGCTGGAAAAAGTCGACACGGCCAGGCACCTGACGGCCGCTGGCACCGACTACTACGCGATCAACCCGAAGGGCCAGGTGCCGCTGCTGGTGCTCGAAGACGGTGGCCTGCTCTCGGAAGGCCCGGTGATCTCCCAGTTCATCGCCGACACCGCCGGCGCGACTCAGCTGATGCCGGCTGCCGGCACGTTGGCCCGCTACCGCGAGATGGAGTGGCAGAACTTCGTCGGCACCGAGCTGCACAAGTCGTTCACGCCGCTGTTTCACGACGGGCTCGACGCCGCCGCAAAGACCGAGCTGACCGCGTTGCTGCGCAAGAAGCTGCAGTGGGTCGACACGCAGCTGCAATCGAGGAACTACCTGACCGGCGACGTGTTCACCGCCGCCGATGCCTACCTGTTCGTGGTGCTCGGCTGGGCGAAGTTCGTCAAGCTCGACATCAGTGCGCTGGCCAACGTGCAGGCGTTCATCACCCGGGTGGCGGCTCGTCCCGCGGTGCGCGAGGCGATGAGTGCCGAAGGCTTGCTGGCCTGACCCTCGATGCGCGGCCCGCGCGTTGCGCCCGGGCCGGCACCTGCCAAAACACTTCCTCTCGGAAAGCTCTCATGCCAATCGTCACCATCCAGATCACCCGTGAAGGGGCGACTGCCGAACAGAAGGCGGCGCTGATCCAGGGCTGCACCGAATTGCTGGTGCATGTGCTCGACAAGAACCCGGCGACCACGTTTGTGCTGATCGAAGAGGTCGACACTGCCCACTGGGGCATTGCCGGCGAGACGGTCACCCAGCTTCGGCGGCGTGAAGCGGCATCGGCCGGGGTACGCCATGGGTGACGCAGCGCAGACGGCCATTCAAGTCATGCTGCAGACCTACTTCGACGGCCTGTACCACAGCGATGTGGCCCGCCTGCGCGGCGTCTTCCACCCGCAGGCCGTCTACGCCTGCGCCACGGCCGAGCCGGCGGTCATCCTGCGCATGGACGAGTACTTTCCGATCGTCGAGAAGCGTGTCTCGCCAGCCAGCCGCGGCGACCCCCGCAGCGACCGGATCCTGTCCATCGAAATGGCCGGCCCGGTGACTGCGCATGCGCGCGTCGAGTGCGCGCTGCTGCCCAAGCAATTCACCGACCTGCTCACGCTGATCCATGTCGACGGGCGCTGGCAGGTCATCGCCAAGGTCTTTCACTACGAGCTGCAGGCCTGATGGGTCGCGGTCGAAGCTAACTGACCAGCTGACTGGTTGTTACACCACATGCATTCCGCGACTTGTATGACTATATGACCGCGGATACAACAGCGGCCATTGCATACAGCCTCTGGAATCTGCATGACGCTGCCCTCGAAATTGCCAGCCTTTATGTTGATCGCCATGCTGGCGATGGCTTCGGCGCAGGCGGCGAGTCCTGCTGTCCCTGCCGCCGAGGCAGCGCCCCTCGCGCCGACCTATTCCTGGAAGAACGTGCCCATCCGCGGTGGTGGATTCATCTCCGGCATCGTGTTCAGCCGAGCCCAGAAGGACCTGATCTACGCGCGCACCGACATCGGCGGCATGTACCGGTGGAGCGAGTCGACGAAGAGCTGGAAGCCGCTGCTGGACTGGGTGGGGTGGAAGAACTGGGGCTTCAACGGCGTGGTCAGCGTGGCCGCCGATCCGAGCGATGCCCAACGCGTCTACGCCGCCGTGGGCATGTACACCAACAGCTGGGATCCGAACAACGGCGCCATCCTGCGCTCGGCCGATCAGGGCCGCTCCTGGCAGGTCACCAAGCTGCCCTTCAAGCTGGGCGGCAACATGCCGGGCCGCGGCATGGGGGAGCGCCTCGCCGTGGACCCGAACCACGCCAAGGTGCTGTACTTCGGCGCCCCGAGCGGCAAGGGCTTGTGGCGCAGCGTCGACCGCGGCGTCACGTGGGCGGTGGTCGAGTCGTTCCCCAACCCCGGCAACTATGTCGCCGACCCCAACGACAGCTCGGGCTACGGCTCCGACAACCAGGGCGTGCTGTGGGTGGCCTTCGATCCGCGCAGCGGCAGCCCCGGCAAGTCTTCTCGCGTGATCTATGTCGGCGTGGCGGACAAGCAGAACGGTATCTACCGCTCCAACGATGCCGGCGCCACCTGGGAACGGGTGGCCAACCAACCCGTCGGCTATCTGCCGCAAAAGGGCGTGCTGGAGCCGGTGCACGGCTTTCTCTACATCGCGACCAGCGATACCGGCGGGCCCTATGACGGGTCCAAGGGCGACGTCTGGAAGCTGGCCACGGCCGATGGCACGTGGACTCAGATCAGCCCGATCCCATCTTCCAGCCCTGATGCCTACTTCGGCTACAGCGGCCTCACCGTCGACCGCCAGAACCCGAAGACGCTGATGGTGGCGAGCCAGATCTCGTGGTGGCCGGATGCGCAGTTTTTCCGCAGCACCGACGGCGGCGGTAGTTGGTCGCGCGCGTGGGAGTTCACCAGCTATCCGAACCGCAGCTTCCGCTACACGATGGACATCAGCGATGTGCCTTGGCTGACCTTCGGTGCGAACCCGCAACCGCCCGAGGTGGCCCCCAAGCTGGGCTGGATGACCCAGGCGGTCGAGATCGACCCGTTCAACGCCAATCGCTTCATGTACGGCACCGGCGCCACGCTCTACGGCAGCAACAACCTGCTCAACTGGGATCAGGCCGACGGGCGCATCACCATCAAGCCGATGGTGAAGGGATTGGAAGAAACCGCGGTGCTCGATCTGGTCAGCCCCCCGGCCGGTGCGCCGCTGTTCTCGGCGATGTACGACGTGGCCGGCTTCCGGCACGATGACCTGACGAAGGTGCCGGCGATGATGCACATCACGCCGAACCTGGGCGGCAACAGCAGCATCGACTTCGCCGAGCTGAAGCCCGAGGTGATGGCCCGCGTGGGGCAGATCGACAAGGCCGCCAACCCGAACGTCAACCGCATCGGCGTGTCGGCCGATGGTGGCCACAACTGGTACCAAGGCCAGGAGCCGGCCGGCGGCGCCGGCTCGGGCGTGATCGCCGTGGCGGCGGACGCCAGCACGTTCGTGTGGAGCCCGTCGGGTGGTGCCCCGGTGGTCTATTCGATCAGCCGGGGCAGTTCCTGGGCGCAGTCTTCGGGCGTGCCCGCGGGTGCCCAGGTCCGGTCCGACCGTGTGAACCCAGCCAGGTTCTACGCTTTCTCCGGCGGCCGCTTCTACGCCAGCACGAACGGTGGTGCCTCGTTTTCGGCCACGGCGGCGAACAACCTGCCGCCCACCGGCAACGTGAAGTTCAAGGCCGTGCCGGGGCGCGAAGGTGACATCTGGCTGGCCGGTGGCAGCGACTCCGGCCTCTACGGCCTGTGGCACTCCACCGACGGCGGCGCCAGCTTCGGCAAGGTGAAGGGTGTGCCGCAGGCCGACAACATCGGGTTCGGCAAAGCGGCACCCGAGGCGGACTACGTGACGCTCTACGCCGTGGCCAAGATCGGGGGCGTGCGCGGCCTGTTCCGCTCGGTGGATGCGGGCGCGACCTGGCAACGCATCAACGACGACGAGCACCAGTACGGCAACTTCGGCGAAGCGCTGACCGGTGATCCGCGCGTGTTCGGGCGGGTCTACGTTGGCACGAATGGGCGAGGCATCATCGTCGGCGAAGCCCAGTGAAACCAGCGTCAATGGCGGGCCGCCGATCCCGTGTCGCGATGCGGGGGCTCCGCGGCCCGCGTCAGCGGCTCGTCAACTCGACCAGCTCCTGCACGATCGCGGCATCGGGCGGCGAGAGCTGAGCCGAGCGCAGCGTCACCTCACGCTTGACTTCGCGCAGCCGCCATTGCAGCTCGCGCAGCACGATGGAGACTTCGAGCCGCACGTTGGCATCCAGCTCGGTCAGCCGCGCGGTCAGCTCGTCGGGCTGGTGACTGTCCAGCCCCGTGCTCGAGAACGCCAGGCTGATGCGTTGGGATCGCTCCACCGCATGTTCCAGCAGGCTCTTCAGCGACGCGCTGGCGGTCGGTATCTTGCTCACGATCAACTCGCGGTTCTGGCGGAAGCGCTGCACTGCACCGTAGACCGTGATGACGCGCTCGGCCAGCTCTTGCACCGAGGCCCCGGCGTCGTCTTGTGCCGGCCGGTTTTTGGTCTCGGCGTGTGCGGCGGTCGCCACCTTGTCGAGCAATGCGCGGTTGAATTCGCCAGGAATGAGCTTGACCGCGACCGCGGCACGCTCGGCGTTGTGACTGCCGGCTTCCAGCAGGCCTATCAGCATCTCGGCCATTGCCAGCACCTGGCCGGGCAGGGGCAGGGCGTCGCCGCGCAGGCCGGCGGGGTAGCCGAAGCCGTCGAGTCGCTCGTGGTGGTGCAGTACCGCGTTGGCCACCTTGATACCGGCGCCGGGCATGTCCTTCAGCACGCGGGCGCCAACGATCGGGTGGGCCGCCACGTGCTTCCATTGCTGCGGCGTCAGCCTGGCACCGGGGGCCAGGATGGCCGGGTCGATGTAGACCTCGCCCACGTCGTGCAGCAGGCCGGCCAGGAGCATCAGGTCCATCGGCGGACCGCCGGAGATCTGGTTGGCCATCGCCGCGCTGACCAGCGCGATGCCGACGGCATGCTCCAGCTTGGCTGGGCCCTGGGCGGCGTAGACGCTGAGCAGCGAGTCGACCTGCGATGTGAGGATCAGGTCGCGCAGCGAGGTGCTCAGCAGCTTGCCGGTGGCCGCGCCGCACAGGCGCGACAGCAGCGGGTGGCGCTCGAGCAGCGCTTCGGCCACGCGGTCGATCTTGCGTGAGCCGACGCCTTCGACGACCCGCATCATGCTTTCGAGGGGCTTGGTGAGCTTGTATTCGAGCAACCGGGCTCGGGCGCGGGCGTCGATCCTGGCGCCTTTGGCCAGCAGCTTCATGCCGTTGCGGGCCATGATGTCTTCGCTGGCCTCGACCCCGCTGTCTTCGGACAGTGCCACCACACGGTCGAGGTAGTGGTGATTGACCTCTACGGCTTCATTCATGGATGGTGTCGCAGACGGCCTTGTGGAGACGCCTGCTGCTCCCTGGTTTATTTTGTGAGTCGGCTATCGACGGAAAAGCAGAGCCGTTGACACCATGGTCGGTGGATCGAGGGCCAACCCGGCAATTTTTCGCAGTTCCCCGCATGGCCTGGCCATCGCCGGGCGGCACCGCCGATGGATGGCGCACCACGGTCGCAGCACCTTCAGCCGCCGGCTTGCAGCAACACGGCATGCAGTGACTCCACCGCGGCGCGGCCGCTGTCGCGGTGCTGGCCGGCGCGGTCGAGCAGCACCGCCTGCAGGCCGGCCTGCAGCGCGGCGTCGTAGTCGAGTTGCGGGGAGTCGCCGATCATCAAGGTCTCGGCGCCGTGGGCATCGAAGCGTTTCAGCACCGAATGGAAGGCGTGCGGCGACGGCTTGCTGAAGCCGATTTCCTCTCCGATGGTCACGGTGTCGACCATCTGCTCCAGGCCGGTGGCCTGGAGCTTGCGCCGTTGGCCGTCGGATGGGCCGTTGGTCAGGATCGCCAGGCGCAGGCCTTGGGCACGAAGCCGCTCGAGCGTGGGCCACGCGTCTTCGTACAGCTTGGGGCTGTCGTTGACGCAGTCCATGAAGATCTTGTTCAACTCTTCGATCAGCGCGTCTCTTGGCGCGATGCCGAGTTCGGTGAAGGGGTCGGCAAAGCGTCGCAGCCGGTACTGCGCGCGCGTCAGAAGGCCTTGCTCGAACTGCACGAACAAGGGGCGGTCGCAGGCCGCGCACGCGTGCAGGTACGCGGCCGAATCGATGCCCTCGAGATCGAGGTGCTGGCCGAGTTGCGTGTAGGCCACCTGTCGGGTGGTGGCGAAGTCGATCAAGGTGTCGTCCAGATCGAAGATCACCAGGTTCACTGCACTGTGGTCGCTCATGTTGGTGTCCTGTCCCGCAAATGGCGTCAGTCGTCCCAGACGGGGCGGATGCCGATGGTGGTGGTGCCCAGGCGCGCCCACTTGCCGCGCACCGCCGCGATTCTCAGGTGATGGGGCCCTTTGCTCCACGCCCCGCCTTTGATCACACGCTCCCCGGGCAGCCCGCCGGCCTGCTCGTCGAGCCGGTCCTCGCACCATTCGCTGAGGTTGCCGGCGAGGTCGTAGAGGCCGAGATCCGTGGCCGGGAAGCTGCCGACGGCGCTGGTGCCGCCCATGTGCTCATCGAAGTTGGCCAGCGCCGGGGTCGGGTCCAGATCGCCCCATGGGTAGAGGCGGGTCGGCTCGTTGTTCGAAGCAACGGCTTCCCACTCCGCGCACAGTGGCAGTCGGCCGCCGAGCTGCTGTGCCAGCAGCTTCGCGCCGGCCCAGTTGATGCCGCTGACCGGGTGCAGCCGCTGCGCCGGCACGCAGGTCCAGCGGCGTGTTCGAGGTTCGCAGACGAGGGGGCAGCGCGGGTTGTGCACATTGACATAGCGATAGGCCAATTCACCTTCCGGCGGCAGGCCGATCTCGTTGAGCAACGCCACCGCGGTCTCACAGGTGAGCAAGGTCGTCGCCACGCGCAGCGGTGGTCCGTAGGCCTGGCGTGACGTTCGGGGTCTGAAGCGCACGGCGTTGTCGATGTAGGCATGAACCAGTGGGTTTCTCATGTTGATTTGCTCCCTGCTCACAACCGCTCGATGCCGCCCCGTCACCAGGGCAGCGCGAGGAGTCGATAAGTGCCTGCCGCCGGGTCGACTCATCCCTCGGCGCAGCAGCAGCGGCCAGGCCGCCGCTGCGAAAGGCAATCAAGCCACCACGCGCTCGCCGGCGACGTGCAACACCTCCTCGATGACCTGGCGCTGGCGCGGGTTCAAACGTGTTTGCCACGCATTGGTCACCTCGCTGCCTCGCCGAAAAGACGAATAAATGCCGCCACGGTTGTCGGCGGCGCGCTCGTTCACGAAGCTCAACAGCGCCGGGTGCGGCGCCACGTCCAGCAGGTCGGTGACCTTCAGCAGCTCCGTGGCCGGGTCGCGGATCAACCCTTCCAGCGACAACACGCAATGGTCGAACGCGCCGATCGTGTCGCGCGCCATCTCATAGCGGACGGCCACGCTCATCGCTGCCAGCTCCGCTGCCCGCGCGTCGTGTTCGCCGGGTTGCAGCTGGCTGGCATAGGCGGGGAACATGCGCTGGAACGCCGGGGGCACGGTTTCCTGGTAGCGCCAGAAATCGATCAGGCCGCTGCGCAGCACCGAGTTGACGATGGCGCGTGGGTTGCGGCGCAGAAAGATGATCTTCAGCGACGGCAAGAAGGCCTTCAACCAACCCAGCTTGCCGAAAAGTACCGTCTCCTTGAATCCGGCGATGCGCGTGGCAGTCGACTGCAGAAGATAGGCGCGCAACTCGATCAGAAAGTCACGCAACTCGGGCTCACCGGCCAGGCTCGCATGCAGCGACCCGGGGTCGTACTCCCGGGCCCCCCAGTGAACCAGGTCGCATTGGCGAAACAGGCTGGTGTGCATCGACAGCGGCTCGTTCAGGCACTCGACGGCCGGGTGCGCCTGGAGCAGGTCGTTGAGGAAATTCGAGCCCGAGCGATGGTGAGCCAACACCAGGAACGGTGCGCGGCGGGCGCTCATCGGGCGGGCACCAAAAGCATGACAACTCTTTCAGTTCACCGGGATTGGAGACCCAGAACGCAACTTGGCGCACGCGAAGTCCATGATCCCATGAGGGCAATCGGGGCGGGGTTGTCAGCGAGTGATCGGACATCTACTCTCCACTCGCGAGTGCACTCAGCCATGCCGACGCATGGAAGGTACGGTCGCACCTCGCCAGGGAGAGTAGAAAGCATGAATGCTTCGGTGGGGCCTCGGCGGGAAGGCCGCCTGCGCAAACGCTGGCTCGCCGCGTGGGCGATGCTCGCGGGTGGGCTCGTGCTGCTCGTCGCGGCATTCGCCACCGGCCGGCTCGGGTTCGATGGGCGCTCGGCCTCGGGCGATAGGCTGACAATTGCCATGTCGTCAACGCCTCATGCGGCGCTGCTTCACCTGGCCGTCGCCAAGGGGTATTTCGCCCAGGAGGGGCTGGATGTCGTGGCCACGCCGGTCAGCCACGGCAAGGCGGCGCTGGATCTGCTGACGCAAGGCAAGGTGGATCTGGCGGCGGCCGCCGAGGTTCCTTTCGTCATTTCCGTCTTGCAGGGCGAGGAGCTCGCCATCGTCACCAGCATCGCCAGCGTGGCCACCGAGATGGCGCTGGTCGCCCGGCGCGACCGGGGCATCACAGGGCCGCGCGACCTGGCGGGAAAGAAGGTCGGCGTCACGCTCGGCACCAGCGGCGAGTACTTTCTGTGGGCCTTCCTGATTCGGCACAAGGTGGCCCCCGACCTCGTCACGATGGTCAACATTCCGCCCGGCCAGTTGGTGGCCGCGCTGGAGCAGGGCCGCATCGATGCGGTCTCGACATGGCAGCCGGTGCGCCGCAGCGCCGAGGCGGCCCTGGCCGCGCAGGGCGTGACGCTGTCCGATCCCGATGCCTACACCGTGACGCATGTGCTGCTGGGGCGCGCCGCGACGCTCAAGCAGCGCCCCGACGCGATGCGCCGGGTGGTTCGCGCGTTGCTCAAGGCCGAAGCCTTCGTCAAGGCCGAGCCCGCCGGTGCGCTGGCGCTGATCGCCGATCGGCTGAAGCTGCTGCCCGATGACCTGCGGCCGACGTGGAAAGAGCTCGACCTTCGGGTGAACCTGCTGCAGCACCATCTGGTCACCCTGGAAGACGAGGCCCGCTGGGTCATCGCGCGCGGCTACGCCAAGGACGGGCCGATTCCGAATTTCATGACCAACCTTTCCCTGGACGCGCTGTCTGCGGTGCGGCCCGAGCGGGTGACCGTGGTGCACTAGGAAATACGTGCCATAGAGATTCGACCAGATGGTGATGATCGTGCGTCCCGACGGCTGGGCAGATACCGAGCGTATCCGCCCTGGTGGCCGGGCGCGCGAGGGCGCCATCTGGTCGAACCCCTTCGGGGCGAGCCGAAATGGGGCGCTCGCAGCGTCGCCAAGCCAGGCAGATACCACTCGGTATCTGCCTGGCTCGTCGTCTCGCGATCATCCCCATTGCGGCACGTCCAATGGCACGTAGTTCTGACTCTGGACACTAGATGAAGATCAGCACCAAGGGCAAGCTGGCAACAGCGATCGTGCTGGGCGCGATCGGCCTGATTGCGGTCATGACCTGGTGGGCGATCGGGGAAGTCGAGCGCGCCGACCGGCAGCGCCGGCAGACCACCGAGATTGCCCGGGCGCTCAACGGCCTGCGCCTGGTGACCTTCGAATTCATCCTGCACCGGCAAGCACGGGCCCGCGAGCAGCAGCGTGATGTCTCGAACCGGCTGGACGGCCTGCTCGCCGAATTCTCGGCCGGCGTCAGCGCCTACGACCGGGCCGCCGCCGAGTTGACGAAAGACCTGCAGACACGCAACGCAACGGCCGACCGCCTGTTTGCCGAGTTGCTTGCTTCGCCGGTCGGCGATCCATCGGCCGGCATGGTCGACCCGGCCACGCAGCGCTTCGAAGCGCAACTGTCGAGCCGCCTGCTGATCCTGCAGCAGGAAACCATGGCCGATGCCTTCGAACTGAGCGAGCTGGCCGCTCAGCGAATCGATGCGGCCCAACGGCGGGTCGCGGTCGTCACGCTGGCGGGGCTGGCCCTGATCGCCTCTTGCACCTGCGGCGCTGCCTGGTGGGTCAACCGGAAGATGCTGCTGCCCGTCGCCAGGCTCGAGCAGGCCACCCGCGAGGTGGCTGCCGGCAACTGGAACTACCGGCTGGAGACGCACGGCGAGGACGAGATCGCGCAGATGGCGCGCCACTTCAATGCCATGACCCATGCATTGCGCGACTCGTTTCACCAGATCGAGCGCAGCAACCATGAGCTGGCCGCACTGAACAAGGAGATCGAGGCCTTCAGCTATTCGGTCTCACATGACCTGCGGGGGCCGCTGCGCAGCATGGACGGCTTTGCGCTGGCGCTGCTGGAAGACTACAGCGGCAAGCTCGACGAAGACGGCGAAGACGCGTTGCATCGCATACGCGCCGCCAGCCAACGCATGGGCCGACTGATCGACGAGCTGCTGGGCCTGTCGCGCGTGACCCGCACGGAACTGTCGATCCGCCAGGTCGACCTCAGTCACATGGCCCAGGAAATCACCGAGGCGCTCGTCAGGCACCACCCCGACCACGCGGTGAGCCTGCGCATCGACGAAGGGATGACGGTGCTGGCCGATCCCGCACTGATACGCATCGCGATGCAGAACCTGCTGGAGAACGCCTGGAAGTTCACCGGCAAGACGGCATCCGCGGCCATCCACGTGGGCATGCGCCATGTCGACGGTCACCGCGAGTTTTTCGTCAGCGACAACGGCGTCGGTTTCGACATGGCCTATGCCGGCCGCCTGTTCGGCGCCTTCCAGCGCCTGCACCATGAGAACGAGTTCGCCGGCACGGGCATCGGCCTGGCGATCGTGCAACGGGTCATCCGGCGCCATGGCGGCACGATCAGCGTGCGGGCCGAGCCCGGCAAGGGGGCCACCTTCTGCTTCTGCCTGCCGGACCACGCGCAGGAGAGCGAGCAAGAGGCCGGATCGCTGTCCACCCAGGTGAATTCCATGAACCCGCTGAACGGCGGCCCGGTTGCGCCGGCCGAAGGAGCAAGCTTTGAACGAGTCTGACAAGATCATCCTGCTGGTCGAGGACAGCCCCGACGACGTGACATTGACGTTGCGTGCGTTCAAGCGCAGCCACCTGATGAACCCGATCGAGGTCGCTCGCGACGGCATCGAGGCGCTGGACTTTCTTTTCGGGCGCGGCGCCCACGCCAGTCGCGCAAACGCACCATTGCCCACACTGGTCATTCTTGACCTCAAGCTGCCCAAGCTCGACGGGCTCGGCGTGCTCAAGGCGATTCGGGCCGACCCGTTCACCCAGTTCCTGCCAGTGGTCATCCTGACCTCGTCGAAGGAGGAACAAGACCTGATCTCAGGCTACGCGCTGGGCGCCAACAGCTACGTGCGCAAGCCGGTGGATTTCGTCGAATTCCTTGATGCGGTCAAGGTGCTCGGCATCTTCTGGCTGATGCTCAACCAGACGCCGACGCAACGGAATTCGTCGTGACCAAAGCCATTCGCGTTCTGGTGGTCGAGGACTCGGAAGACGACTCCCGGCTGGCCATGCGCGCGTTGCGGCGAGCCGGGTTCGAGCCCCGGCATCGGCGCGTGCAGGACGTGGCGGCCCTGCGCGCTGCCTTGAGCGAAGAGCAGTGGGACGCGGTGCTGTCCGATTTTTCGCTGCCGGGCTTCACGGGGGTCGACGCGCTGAAGGTGTTTCGCGAGACCGAGCTGGACATCCCTTTCATCTTCGTCTCGGGCACCATCGGCGAAGAGATCGCCGTGACCGCGATGAAGGCCGGCGCCAGCGACTACGTGATGAAGCACAACATCGCGCGCCTGGCCCCGGCGCTGGAGCGGGAGCTGGCCCAGGCGCGGATCCGGGCCGCGCACCGGCGGGCGCAGATCGAGCTCGTGCAGTCGCGTGATCGTTATGTCGACCTGTACGACTACGCACCCGTCGGCTACCTGACGCTGTCGGGCGAAGGCTTGATCGTCCAGCTGAACCAGACCGGGGCCGAGATGCTCGGCGAGCCTCGCGAGCGCCTGCAGGGCACGTCGTTCGATCGGTTCGTGGCCCTGGGGGACGCGGCCGTCTGGCGGGCTCGCCTGAGTCGGACCGTTCATCACGGCGAGCGGCAGCGGATCGAACTGGTCCTGCGGCGCGACGATGGTTCGCACCTGCACGCCCAGCTCGACTTTGCCTGCCTGGTGGCAGAGCAGGCCGCACCGATGGCCCGCGTGACGATCTCCGACATCAGCGAGCGCAAGACGGCCGAGGCCGATCGGCGCAAGTTCGAGACGCAGCTGCGCCACATGCAGAAGCTGGAGTCCGTCGGCACGCTGGCCGGCGGCATTGCCCACGACTTCAACAACATCCTCGGCGGCATCCTGGGCAACGTGACGCTGGTGCGCCGCATGCTGGGGGGTGACCACGATGCCCAATCCAGCCTGGAGGAAATCCAGAAGGCCAGCCTGCGTGCGCGCGATCTGGTCCGGCAGATCCTGACCTTCAGTCGGCGCCAGCCGCAAGAGCTGAGCGTGCAACTGCTGCGCCCGGTGTATGAAGAAACCTTTCAACTGCTGCGGGCCACACTGCCGGCGCGCGTGGAGCTGGAGGTCGTGCTGACCGAAGACCCTGTGTACGTGAAAGCCGACGCAACCCAGGTGCAGCAGGTGTTGATGAACCTGTGCACCAACGCCTGGCATGCGCTGAAGGATGGCGCGGGCCGCATCACGATGGGCCTCGAGGCGGCGCAGTACGACGGTGTCGGCGCCCACCGCGGCGTGGCCGGCCTGCCACTTGGCCGCTACGCGCACCTCTGGGTCAGCGACACCGGCATCGGCATGGACCCCGAAACCCGCGAGCGCATCTTCGAGCCCTTCTTCACCACCAAGCCGGTGGGCCAGGGAACCGGGCTTGGCCTGTCCGTCGTGCACGGCATCGTGACCGCGCACAACGGTGTCATCACGGTGGACAGCCAGGCGGGGCTGGGCAGCAGTTTCCACCTGTACCTGCCGGCCACCGACGCGCCCGGCGGGCCGCCGCTTGAGCAAGCGCCACCGCCAGCGGCCCCGGGCCGTGGCGAACGCGTGCTGTATGTCGACGACGACCCCACGATGGTGCTGATGGTCCAGCGGATGCTCGAGCGCGCGGGCTACAGCGTCAGCACCTTCGAAGACTCTGCGCTGGCGATCGAGGCCTTGCGCCAGCAGCCCAAGGCTTTCGACCTGGTGCTGACCGACTACAACATGCCGGGCTTTTCGGGGCTGGAGGTGGCCCGGGAAGTGGTGCGCCTGTGTCCCGGGTTGCCGGTGGCCATCAGCTCCGGCTACATCACCGACGAGTTGCGTGCCCAGGCCGACGAAGCGGGTGTGCGCTGGCTGCTCGAGAAGCAGAACACCTTTCAGGAACTGGAAGGGCTGGTGGCGCGGCTGCTGTCACGCACCGTCGAATGATCGTTGGCGCGGCACTTGCCGGCCGAAAGCGTGATTGCGTCGCGGATTCCGCGCCGGCGCGCCGGTCGTGCACGGGCGCAACCTCACAAGTGCCGGCGGATTGCCGATGTTTTTGCAGGATCGGCCCGAACGCGCAGGCCTAGCATTCCGGTGCGGTTCGGCGTGCAGACGCGTGCGTCGCCATGTTCGACGGTGCTGTCCTGGCCGGTCGTTCCCGGCAGCCGTGGCAAGTTGGCTGGTTGCCGGTTTCATTTCTGGAGTGACCCATGACAGAAGCACAGGCCCTCGTCGCGGCGCCCGCCGCCGGCGCGGCGCCGGCGTCGACTGCGACCCTGCTGCTGGTGGACGACGAGCCGTCCATCCTGAGTGCACTGCGCCGGCTCTTTCGCCCGCAGGGCTACCGCATCCTGATCGCCGAAGGCGGTGCCGCCGCGCTGGAGCTGGTTCGCAACGACCCTGTCGACCTGGTGATCTCCGACATGCGCATGCCCGGCATGGACGGTGCGCAGTTCCTGGAAAAAATGCGCCAGATGCAACCGGATGCCGCGCGCATCCTGTTGACCGGCTATGCCGACATCTCGTCGACCATCGCGGCCATCAACTGCGGCCAGATCCACCGCTACATCGCCAAGCCCTGGGACGACAACGACATCGTGCTGGTCGTGCGCGAGGCGCTGGCCCGACGCCAGCTGGAGCGCCAGAACCAGCAGCTGAGCACGCTGATCGCCGGCCAGAACGAAGAGTTGCGCCAGCTCAACGGCCAGCTGGAACAGCGCGTCAAGCACCGCACGGCGGAGATCGAGCAGATCAACGACATGCTGAATGTCGCCTACGACGAGCTGAAGTCCAACTTCATGCTCTCGATGCGCATCTTCTCGGGCCTGATGGACCTGCGGCACAGCGGCCTGGCGGGCCAGTCGTCACGCGTGTCCGAATGGGTCAAGCGCGTGTGCGTGCAGATGAAGCTCGACGAGCGGCAGTCCCAC
This sequence comes from Ideonella sp., assembly GCF_036277275.1. Classification (GTDB taxonomy): domain Bacteria; phylum Pseudomonadota; class Gammaproteobacteria; order Burkholderiales; family Burkholderiaceae_C; genus Ideonella. The sequence goes on from NZ_DASUNH010000104.1 coordinate 89,317, forward strand.
GACGCCTATGTGGCCGCGCTGCTGCACGGCATCGGCAAGATCGGCTTCCCCGACGGCATGCTCGGCAAGCCGCTGTCGACGCTCAGCTCCGACGAGACCGCCCGGTACCGCAAGCACACGCTCAACGCCGAAGCGGCCCTGATGCCGCTGGCGCAACTGCAGCCGGTGGCCCGGATCATCCGTTCGCAGCACGAGCGGATCGACGGCAACGGTTTCCCCGACGGCCTGGAGGGCGACGAAATCCCGCTCGGCGCGCGCATCCTGGCGCCGGTCGTCGACTACGAGAACCTCATCAACGGCACGCTGGCCGAACGCCGCTTCACCGCCGAGGACGCCGCCAGCAGCATCCGCCGTGGGGCCGGCACCCGCTACGACGCCAAGGTCGTGGCGGCCTTCGTCGAGGTGCTGAAGCAGCCGCTGCCCGATTGCGAATCCGACCGCGAGATCTCGGCGCTCGACCTGGTGCCCGGCATGGTGCTCTCGCGTGACCTCGTCAGCACCCAGGGCACCTTGTTGCTGGCCGCCGGCTACATGTTCGACGCCAGGGTGGTACGCCAGGTGCGCGAGTACGCGCAGCGCGAGGGGGTCAAGCTGACCCTGCGAGTGCGCAAGGACAACCCCGGCGGTGCGAATCTACCGAATCACTGACAGGCCCAGGGAAAGGACAACACAATGCAAACGCATCGGATCATGTTGGTCGACGACGAAAGCGGTGTGCTGAACGCGCTGTCGCGCCTGTTGCGGCTGACACCGCTGGTCATTGCCGATCGGCCCTGCCATCCGCAGGTGGAGGTCTTCACCTCGGCCCGCGAAGCCCTGGCGCGTGCCGCAGAGCGTGCCTACAGCCTCGTCGTCTCTGACTTCCGCATGCCCGAGATGGACGGCGTGGCGGTGTTGCGGCGCATGCGCGAGCTGCAGCCGGATTGCGCCCGGGTGATTCTGTCGGGCTACACCGACCTGAACGGGTTGATCGGTGCCATCAACGAGGCCCAGATCGACCGCTTCATTGCCAAGCCGTGGAACGACTTCGAACTCGTCAGCGCCTTGTCGCAGATCCTGCAGATCCGCGCGCTGCGCATGGAGAACGAAGCGCTGGCCAACCAGATGCGCTGCGAGCGTGGCCAGCTCTCCGTCGCCGAACTGGAGATGAAGCGCCTGGAGCAGATGGAGCCTGGCATCACCCAGGTTCAGTGGGGACCGGACGGCTCGGTGGTGATGGATGCCGACGCCCTGTTGCCCGAACTTCGCGACGGCTGGAAGTAGGGCCATGCAGCGCGACCTGCCCGGCCATATGCTGCCGGCGGCCACCCCGAGCCCGGCCCAGGCCATGTGCCGCGCCGTGATGGGCGCCTTGAACGTGCCAGCTTTCCTGCACCAGGGCGGGATGTTGCTGTTCGCCAACGAGGCCTTGATCCGGCTGGTCGGCTACAGCGAGGCAAGCCTGCTGGCGATGACGCATGCCGACCTGGCGAGCCCCGAGATGGTCAGCCAGATGGCCATCTACGGCATGGCCTGCCTCGAAGAGGATCCCCAGCCAGCGGCGACCGAGATGGTGCTGCGCACCGCCACTGGCGATGACCGCTTTGTCGAGCTCACGGCGCGGCGGATCGACCTCGATGGCCAGCCCGCCGTGCTGTCGACCTGCCAGGACCTGAGCGACATCCGCCACGTCCAGACCAGCCTGCTGAACATGAGCCAGGTGCTGAACCAGATCATGGACAGCACGCCGGTGGCCACCTTCGTGATCGACGGTGAACACCGGGTGACCCATTGGAACCGGGCCTGCGAGCAATTGACCGGGCGCGACTACTGGGACATGCAAGGGGTGGTCGAGAAGGGCCAAGTCTTCTATGCCACCGAGCGGCCCTTGCTGTGCGACCTGATCGTCGACGGCGTCGACATGGAGGTGATGAAACAGCTGTACCACGGCCGCATTCAACCTTCCAAGGCGGTCGAAGGCGCTTTCGAAGGCGAGAACTTCTTCCCCAACTTCGGCGAAGGCGGCCGTTGGCTGTTCTTCACCTCCGCGCCGTTGCGCAATGCCCAGGGCGAGGTCGTCGGGGCCATCGAGACCCTGCAAGACGTGTCGCAACGCCGCGCTGCCGAAGAAGAGCTGATGCGGCACCGCAACCAGCTGGAGTTGCTGGTCAGCGAACGCACGGCCGAGCTCAACAGCACGCACCGGGAGCTGGCCGCCTTCATGGAAAACGCCTCGGTGGGCATCATCGCGTCGGTCGGCGGGAAGATCACGCGGCACAACAAGAAGTTCGCCGAGATGTTCGCGACGGACGCCGGCAGCCTGATCGGCCTGGCGACGCAAGAGTTCTTCTGCAGCGCCGAGGATTACGCGGCCTTCAGCGATGTGGCGTTCCCCGTGCTGGCCGAAGGCAAGCCGCTGCAGCACGAGATGACGCTGCGGCGACTGGACGGCAAGCAGCTGTGGGTGCAGATGATCGCCTACGTCTCCCGGATCGACGACCCGACCGCCGGCACCTGGTGGCTGGTGCAGGACCGCAGCGAGGTGCGGCGTGCGCAAGAGGCGCTGGAATCGAACTACGAGCGGCTGAAGGAAACCAACCGCATGCTCGAGGAAGCGCAGAACCAGCTGCTGCAGTCGGAAAAGATGGCGTCGATCGGCCAGTTGGCGGCCGGTGTTGCGCACGAGATCAACAACCCGGTCGGCTTCGTCAATTCGAACCTGAATTCGCTCAAGAACTACATCGACGGCCTGCTGCGCCTGTTGACCGACTACGAGTCGCACGAAGCGGTGCTGGGCGACGACGCGCGCCGGCAGCTGCAGGCGATCAAACAGGACGTCGACCTCGAGTACATGCGCGAGGACGTCCCGGTGCTGCTGCGCGAAAGCGCCGATGGCCTGACCCGTGTCAAGCGCATCGTGCAGGACCTGAAAGACTTCTCGCGCGTCGACAACGCCGACTGGCAGGAGGCCGATCTGAACGCCGGCCTGGAGTCGACGCTGAACGTCGTCAACAACGAGATCAAGTACAAGGCCGAAGTTCGCCGCAACTACGGCCAGTTGCCGCCGGTGCGTTGCCTGGCCGCGCAGCTGAACCAGGTCTTCATGAACCTGATCGTGAACGCCGCCCATGCGATCGAGGGCACCGGTGTCATCACGCTGTCCAGCGGGCACTGCGGCGAGTGGGTCTGGGTCGAGGTCAGCGACACCGGCAGCGGCATGTCGCCCGAGGTGCAAAAGCGCATCTTCGAGCCGTTCTACACGACCAAGCCGGTGGGCAAGGGAACCGGGCTCGGGCTGTCACTGTCGTTCTCCATCGTGCAGAAGCACAAGGGCCAGCTCAAGGTGCAGTCGGAACTCGGCAAGGGCAGTGCCTTCAGGATCTGGATCCCCGTCAGTTGTGACGATGCGCTCGAGGCGCCGCCACCGCCGGCCGAAATGGTCAATTGATCGCTTGTGGGTCGTCAAACGGATGCGCAGAATAGGCATCACAGTCGAGATCGAAGCACGCCATACCGAGCGTGCATGGCTGTCGAGCAGCAAGCGTCGACAGGCCCTGTGCTTGGGGTTTGGCATCTAGTGTGAAACAGATCAGGGATGGTCATGCCGATTCAACCGCTGCATTCGGAGCCTTCGTGCTCGCTGCCAATGGGTGTGTGGGCCACGGCGCTCGCGCCCGAAGCTCTCGACGTGGTGGTGCAAAGGGCCACCCCGCCCGAGTCACCCGCATCACCCAAGCCAACCGATGCCGAACAGCGCGTGGCGGCTTTGGGAGCGGCACTCGGCCAGGCACTCGATCAGCAAGAGCTGAGCCTGCACTACCAGCCTCAGATCGACCTGCGCAGCGGCGCCATGTATGGCGTCGAGGCCTTGCTGCGCTGGCATTCGGCGGCGCTGGGCCAGGTGGCACCGGATGAGTTCATTGCCGTGGCCGAGCAGACCGGCCACATGGCCGCCATTGGCGAATGGGTGTTGCGCACCGCCTGCGCCCAGGCGGCCGCGTGGCGGCGAGCGGGCATGAGCGGGTTGCGCATCGCCGTCAACATCTCCGGCCGTCAGCTGGAGCAGGACGACCTGGCGCAGCGCATCCAGGCCATCCTGCTCGAGACCGGCGCCGACCCCGCCATGCTCGGCGTGGAAGTCACCGAAGCCATGCTGGTCGGCGATGCCACCCGTGCCGCGCGCACGCTGCATGCGCTGCGCGCCATCGGCATGGAGATCTCGCTCGACGACTTCGGCACCGGCTACTCCAACCTCAGCGTGCTGCGCTCGTTGCCGATCGACGTGCTCAAGATCGATCGCTCGTACGTCCACGATGTCACCGCGGCGCCAGCCAAGGTGTCGGTCACCCGGGCCGTGATCACGATGGCCCACAGCCTTCACATGAAGGTGTTGGCTGAAGGGGTGGAGACCGAGGGCCAGTTGGCGCTCCTGATGGCCAACCGCTGCGACGCGATCCAGGGCTACTTCTTCAGCCGGCCGGTGTCGGCCCAAGACATCGAGGCCCTGTGGCAGGAAAAGCGCAGCCTGCCGAGCAAGTACATCACCGCTCCGCCGCGTCAACGTACGCTGCTGCTGGTCGACGACGAGGAGAACATCGTGGCGGCGCTGCGACGCTCGCTGCGGCGCGGCGGCTACCGGATCCTGACGGCCAACAGCGCGGCCGAGGGCCTGCAGCGGCTTGCCGAATGCGAGGTCGACGTGATCGTTTCGGACCAGCGCATGCCCGGCATGACCGGGGTCGAATTCCTGCGCCGGGCCAAGACGCTGTATCCGGGGACCGTGCGCATCGTGCTGTCCGGCTATACCGAGCTGCAGTCGATCACCGATGCGATCAACGAAGGCGCGATCTACAAGTTCCTCACCAAGCCGTGGGAAGACGACCTGTTGCGGGCCAACATCGAAGAGGCCTTTCGCCAGAAGGAGATGGCCGACGAGAACTGCCGGCTCGACCTCGAAGTGCGCAAGGCCAACGAGGAACTGGCCGAGGTCAACCAACGGCTCGAATCGGCGCTGGCCGAACAGCGCAAGCAGCTGAAGTTGATCGAGGCGCGGGGCAGCAGCGCGCTCGAGTTGCTGCTCAGCGTGCCGGTGCCGCTCATCGGCATCGACGATGAAGGGCTGGTTGCTTTCGTCAACCGCGACGCCGAATTGCTGCTGCCCGAGTGCACCGCGTTGGTCGGCCGCGACGCCGATGAGGCCTTGCCGCCGGCCTTGCGACCGATGCTGCAGTGGCCCGATGAAGTGCCGGCCACGCTCATCCTGAATGGGCAGCCTTGCCGTTGCATCAGCCGCACCATGACGGCCGACGGCGACACCCGGGGCCGCCTGTTGCTGGTGATCCCGAATGCAACGGCCGCAGAGCCGCATTGAGAGGCCTCGAGAGCCATCAGGAAGGAACGAACAACCATGTCATCCGACACCACCATCTCGCCGGCGCCCGACAGGCCTGGCGTCGCCGCGTCCACGCCTGCCGAGCAGCGCTTGATGTGGCTCTTTCGTGATTCATTGCGTCGGCAGCAGATCCACCCCTTGCTGGCCGTCATGCGCCGATACCGCGAGCGGACACCCAAATGACCGCGCCTGATCCGGCGGCGCTGCTGGGCCGATTGCGTGATCTGCCGGCCCTGCCGCAGGCGCTGGCCAGCCTGCTCGAGGCGCTGCAGCGCGAAGACGTGGCGATCGACGACTTGGCCGCGACGTTGTCGCAGGATCAGGCGCTCGCCGCCAAGACCTTGCGGCTGGCGAACAGCTCTTTCTACGGCCTGAGAGGGCGCGTCAATTCGATCCGCGATGCGATCGGGGTGTTGGGGTTGCGCAGCCTCAGCACGGCGCTGACCGCCGCGGCCGTCAGCGGCTGCTTTGCCCAGCCGCGCTGCCGTGGCTTTGACTTGGCTGCCTACTGGCGCCACTCGATCGCCTGCGGTCTGTGTGCCCGCCATCTGGCCCGCAGCTTGCGGCTCGACGACGGCACGGCCTTCACCGCCGGCTTGCTGCACGACCTGGGCCGGCTGACGCTGGCCAGCCTGGCGCCCGAGTGGCTGGAACCAGTCTATGACCAGCGGCGGCAATTGGACTGCACCATGCTGCAGGCTGAGCGCGATGTGCTGGGGACCGACCATGCCGAGCTCGGCGCGCAGGTGGCCCGCCGCTGGCACTTCGGCAACGACGTGGTCGAGGCGATACGGCTGCACCACGCCCCGCCCGCCGGGGCCACCGTCAGCCTGACCGATCTGGTGCACGTGGCCGATGTCTTCGTGCATGGGCTCGATCTGGCCGGCGTTCCGGACGAGATGGTGCCGCCGCTGGCGGCAGACGCCTGGGGCCGCGTGTCGCTGAGCGAGGCCGAGTGCGAAACGGTGTTCGAGCGAACCGAAGTCGAGCTCGAAGAACTCTGCGACGCCCTGGGGGTCTGAAGCCTCGCGCCAGGAGGGGCGGGTGCGGTGTTGCAGATGCAAACGAATCTTTCGCCCCACCCGCAGGAGGCCGGGTGGATACTACGTTGGCCTCCCCCCCTTCAGCAGAGGTCCGCGCGATGGAATCCAGACTCTTCGAATCGGAACCCGTGCCCGCCTGGGATGCCCCGCTGATGCGTGCCGTGACACGCCTGGGCTCTTCAGCCGCCCAGAATGGCATGGCCATCGGCATCGAAGACCCTGAAGGCCGTATCTATCGCGTGGTTCAGACGAACGGCATCTGCGAGACCGTCCAGTTCTTCGAGTCGGCCCGCTCGCTCGGGTTCGGCATCATCGAAGGCCGGCAGATCGGCGAGCAGACCTTCCAGCGCGTCCTGCGGCACCACGACTGACGGGCGAGCGCGGGCCCCGGGTCGCGCCTGCCGTCATGGCCCTTGGGGCGCCGATCGGGCGATGGCCCGTCAGGTCCGCGTGATCGAGACGCCGCCGTCGACCAGCGACGCGGTGCCGGTGACGAAGCTTGCATCGTCGCAGGCGAAGAACAGCACTGCACGCGCGAGTTCCTCGGGCTTGGCAACGCGCTTGAGCGCGTGCAGGCTCTTCACGAACGCCTGCGACTCGGGCGTGTCGTTCTTCATGCGGTACATCGCGGTGTCGACGGCGCCCGGCAGGATGGCATTGACGCGCACCCCACTCGGGCCGAATTCGGCCGCCAGGGTTTGCGTCAGCCCGATCAGGCCCGACTTGCTCGCCGCGTAGGCGGCCAGGCCCGGGAACGACGCCGTGTGGCCGACGAAGGTCGAGGTGAAGATCACCGAGCCGCCGCCGTTCTTCAGCATCTGCGCGATCTGGTGCTTGGCGCCCAGGAAGGCACCGGTCAGGTTGACCGCCAGCGTGTCGTTCCAGCCGGCCTCGGCCAGCTCGGTGCTGGGCCCGCGTGCGCCCAGCGTGCCGGCGTTGTTGAAGGCGATGTCGAGCCGGCCGAAATGCTGCACGGCCAGCGCGACCAGCGACCGGGCGTAGTCTTCCGACCGCACATCGCCGGCCAGGGCCACCGCCTCGGCGCCCGATGCGCGGATCTGCGCGACCAGGTCGTCCAGCTCACCCTGGCGCCGCGCGCCGACGATGAGCTTGGCCCCTTCGGCGGCGAACAGCCGCGCGGTGGCGCGTCCGATGCCCGCGCTTGCGCCGGTGATGAGGGCTACTTTTCCAGCCAGGCGTCCCATGAAATCTCCAAGGTGTTGTTGAGGAAGGCGCCATGGTGGCGGCGAGACCTCGTTCGCACTAGAGTGCAGGTCATGGTTCTTCTTTCCGGAAAATTCGAACAATGGGCTTGAAGCTGGATGGCATCGCGAGCTTCGTCGCGGTGGCCGAATCGGGCTCGATCAGCGAGGCCGCGCGGCGGCTGCAACTGGCCAAGTCAGTGGTGAGCGAGCGTCTGGCCGAACTCGAGCGCGCACTCGGTGCCACGCTGCTGCATCGCACGACCCGTCGGCTGAACCTGACGGAGGACGGCACCGCCTTTCTCGAACGCGCCACGCGCATCGTGCGCGAGGTCGAAGACGCGAGCGCAGACATGGCCGAGCGCCGCGGCACCTTGTCGGGCCCGATGCGCATCTCCGCGCCGGTCACCTTTGGCCGCATGCACCTTGGGCCGGCGTTGTATCCCTTCCTGGCGGAGCACGCGGCGATCGAGATGACGTTGGAGTTCGACGATCGCCGAGTCGATGCGGCCGCCGATGGCTTCGACGCGGTGGTCAGGCACGGGCCGCTGCTGGACTCGCGCTTGGTGGCCTGGAAGCTGGCGCCGAGCAGGCGGGTGCTCGTTGCATCGCCGGCCTACCTCAAGCGCCACGGCACGCCGAGCAGCGCGCAGCAACTGCAAGACCACCGCGCCATCTTCTATACCAACCGCGGCGTGGCCGATTGGCGCTTCGAGGGGCCTGAGGGCGCCGTCGTCGTGCGGGCGAGGGCGGCGCTGCGGCTCAACAACGGCGACGTGATGCACGACGCCGTGGCGGCTGGCCTGGGGCTCGGGCTGATGCCGAGCTTCATCGCCGGCGAGAGCTTGCGCCAGGGGCTGTTGCAGGCGGTCGACATCGGCCTGGAGACGCCGCAGGAGTGGCTCTACGTGGCCCACCCCGAAGGGCGCCGCGCCTCGGCGAAGCTGCGGGCCATGGTCGAGTGGCTGCGGACGGCATTCGGCGATCCGCCGTACTGGGAGCGGTGGCGGGAACCGCTGACTGAGCCCGTCAGGCGAGCAGCCGCCAAGCGGCGCCAATCCGGCTGAGGGCGCTTCAATTCGACGCCGTCCGTGCCACGACCCAGCTTGGGCGGGCGAAGGCGTTGTGTCTCGTGGGGGAAAGCGTATAAGTCAACAGCGAACCCATGGCGACCGACGCATCGATCTGGTGGCTGCTGCTGTGTGCGGTGAGCCTGCTCAACGTCTTGGCCTGGACGGCCTCTGCCGCTTGGCTGTGGCAAAGCCGTTCGAGTTGCCATGCCGAGCTTTGGGCCCTGGTTCGCCTGCAGATGGTGTTGTCGGCTGTCTATGTGCTCGGCTGCGGGTATCGATCGGCCTTTCCGGTCTACGACGTGCAGCGCCTTTGCATGGTCGATTCGTGGTTGTCCAGTGTCATCGTCGGGCGTTCGGTCGCAACGATCGCCGAGCTTTGTTTTGCTGCCCAGTGGGCGCTGTTGCTGCGCCACCTGGCGCGCGCCACCGGCCACACGATCGCCGAGAACAGCGCCCGCGTCATGCTGCCGTTGATCGTGGTGGCGGAGCTGTGCTCCTGGCACGCCGTGCTGACCACCTCGAACCTCGGCCACGTGGCCGAGGAGTCGATCTGGGCGGCCTGCGGCGCGCTGCTGGTGGTCAACCTTGGCCTTGTCCGGCTCCGCTGCGAGCCGGCGCTGCGCCCCATGATCGCTGCGGCCTGCGTGCTGGGCGCGGCCTATGTCGCCTACATGGCCTGGGTCGATGTGCCGATGTACTGGAACCGCTGGTGGGCCGACATGGACCAGGGGCGGCCCTACCTCACGGTGATGCAGGGCGTGCGAGATGCTTCCCAGCGATGGGTCGTGTCTCACCGCTGGGAAGACTGGAAGACCGAGGTCGTGTGGATGACGCTGTACTTCAGCGTCGGCGTCTGGCTCAGCGTGGCGCTGATGCACATGCCCGCGCGAGCGGCAAGGTCTTCGTCACGCTGCTGACGCATGAGGGGCGTGGGACGCTGGACGGGCTTCAGCCGATTCGCACGATCGACATCGGTGGCTGCAGCGGCCCGCTCGGGCCCAGCTTGTTCAGCACCGCGACATAGATCTTCCACTCGTTGTCGGTCATCATCCCGTTGACCACGAAGGACCGCACCTCGCCGCCATCGGGCATCAGCGTGATCGCGGCGAACCCGATCGCCGGGTTGTTGGGCACGCAGTAGAACAGGCCTTTCTCGGCGACGCTCCAGCCGCGCGCGAGCTCGTAGCGGCCTTCATAGCCGATCTTGCCGAGGTCGAAACTGAATCGGATGGTGCCGACGTTGAACACGTCTTCGGGCCACAGAAACTGGCCTTCCAGACCGACCAGCGTCTTGATGTCCGACGGGCCGTGCCAGCCGGCGCCCTGCAACAACGCGGACTGGCTGAACTGGGTCTTGAGCGCTTCGTGCGTTTCGGCCGGCAGCTGCGCGTGGCGCAGCAGCGTCTCGGCCGCTTTCGATTCCAACGATGGGCTTGCAGCCATGGCATAACTCCAGAATGGGGTGGCGGGGTCGCGGGGCATATTAGGGTCATGTGCCTGCAGAGGCAAACTTCCTGGCCAAGACCGCGCAGCCATCGAGCCAATTGGGCGCGCCGTGGGGCGGCGATGCAGGCGGTGTGGACCCGCCGCTCGCCGTGTGGGATGCAGGAATGGGCCGTACAAGTATCTTTCGGCCCGGAACGCAGGTTGCCCCCACCGGCGAAAAGGTACTTTCATCCATTGCCGCCGCAGGGCTGACTCACGCTGTGCTGGCCACTCGCATCCTCCTTTTCAAGGGATCGGAATCAGCCAGCCGCGCAGCCGGCGCGGTCGGCGCCATGCTGACCATCGGCTTGATCGCCGTGGCGTTGGTGGCCATCGCCCATCTGCGAACACAGGCCGACCAAGGCGCGCGCAACATGGCCAACGACCATGCCTATGCACTGGCCGTGCATGCGGGGCAGGCGTTGACCGCCGCAGACAACATGGCCGAAAGCCTGGCACGCACCATCACCGAGGCCGATTTGCGTGACAGCGACCAGCTGGCCCGCGCGTTCGGCTCGAAGGCAGAACATCGGCTGCTGGCGCTTCGCCGGGCCAGTTTCGACGGGATCGAACTGCTGTCGATCGTCGGCCCGACAGGCGAGCTGATCAACAATTCGAACGTCTACCCGCCGCCGCAGGTCGATTTCTCGATGCGCGAGGCCTTCCAGGTGGCGCGCGACCGGCCGCAGCCGGGCGTTCATGTCAGCGGGCCGGTGACCAACCTGATCGACGGGCGCTGGACCTTCTCCCTGTCGCGCCGGCTGGAGAACGCGGATGGACAGTTCATCGGGGTCGTGATGGTGGGGCTGTCGCCGCAGTACTTTTCCGATTTCTACGTGGTGCTGCGACCGGACCGTGCCAGCCCACGCGCCGATGCCACCGCGATGACGCTGCTGAGAAATGACCGCACGGTGATGGCGCGATCGCCGCACGACGACAAGGCGCTCGGCCGGGTGATCAGCGTGCGGGGCCCGTATGCACAGATCGGGTGGACGCCGCAGCTGGATCCGGTCGCCCGACCGGCGTTCGAACCGTGGGACGCACAGCCGCAGGATCCCGAGTGCTTCATCCTGGCCACCGATGAGGTCGAAGGGTTTCCGCTGCGGGTGGCGGTGGCCTTGGGCGATCAGTTCTACCTCGCGCAATGGCGCCAGCAGGCGCAAGGCGTGGGCGCGTTCGCGGCGGTCACGGCGTTCTTCATCCTCGGCACGTTCTCGACGCTGGTCAGGGTGCTGCGCCGGCGTGAGAAACACCTGCTCGAAGTCGAGCGCCTGCGGGCCGAGGCCGAGGCGGCGAGCCAGGCGAAGACCAGTTTCCTGGCGACCGTCAGCCATGAAATGCGAACGCCGCTCAACGGCATCCTCGGCACCGCGGATCTGCTGGTGCGAAGCGGCCTGCAACCGAAGCAGCTCGAACTCGCCAGTACCTTGCTGACCTCGGGCCGGAACCTGCTGTCCATCATCAACGACATCCTGGACCTGTCGAAGATCGAGGCCGATGAACTGCAGATCCATGTCGCGCCGTTTTCCCCGCGAAGCGTGCTGCACGATGTGTTGAGCCTGTTCACCCCTTATGCCTCGGGCAAGGGTCTGGGCCTGGCCATGCACGTGGACAACCGGGTGCCGCCGGTCCTGGGGGGGGATGCCCAGCGGGTCAAGCAGATCGTCGGCAACCTGGTCAGCAATGCGATCAAGTTCACCGACCGGGGCAGCGTGAAGGTCAACGTGAGCTGGCCGATGGGCACCGACGGGCTCAACGTTCTGCGCTTCGAGGTCTGCGACACCGGCGTGGGCGTGCCGGTGGAAGCCCGCGATCGCATCTTCCAGCCCTTTGCCCAGGCCGACGGATCGATCTCACGCCGCTTCGGCGGCACCGGGCTGGGCCTGGCCATCTCGAAGCGGTTGGTGACGATGATGGGCGGTCGGATCGACTTCGACAGCACACCCGGCGAAGGCAGCTGCTTTTGGATCGAGCTGCCGCTGCCCGAAGTCGCCGGGCCGGTGTTCGACGGGCCGGGCCACGAATACTCCGACTGGACTTTTGCCCATGGCGGGGCGACGCCGATGCCGCCGACGACGCCTGAGAAGCCGGCCCATCCGTCGGCGCTGCGCGTGCTGGTCGTCGAAGACAACACGATCAACGCCATGGTGGTCGAGGCGCAGTTGTCGCGCCTGGGATGTGCCTGCGACGTGGCGGTGGATGGCGAAGAGGCGTTGCAGCGGCTGTCGTCGACCCGTTACGACATGGTCCTGATGGATTGCATGCTGCCGGGGATCTCGGGCTTCGAGACGACCCGCCGCTGGCGCGAGATCGAAGCAGGGCGGGGCGCCGAACGCGTGCCCATCGTCGCGCTGACCGCCAACGTGCTTGCCAGCAATTTCGACGAGGCGCGAGGGTCCGGCATGGACGACTTCCTCACCAAGCCCTGCACCCTCGACAAGCTCGAAGCGGTGTTGCGGCAGTGGCTGAAGCACGAGCTGCCTGCCACCTGAGCGACTCAGGGCGGGCAGTGGGGCGCAAGACCTTACGTATCCACGGACTTGAGCGCCACGGCGCGGCATGGCACGATCGAGCAGGTGACCAGCAAACCCGCCGCAGCACAGTCACTGCGTGATCTCGCACGGCTGCGCCGCGTTCGCGACCGGATCGACCGGGAATACGCGCAGCCGCTGGACGTCGAGGCGCTCGCCCGCGACGCGTACATGTCGGGCGGCCACCTGAGCCGTCAGTTCCGGCTCGCCTACGGCGAATCGGTCTATGCCTATCTGATGACGCGGCGCATCGAGCGCGCCATGGCGCTGTTGCGCCGTGGCGACCTCAGCGTCACCGATGTCTGCTTCGAGGTCGGTTGCTCTTCGTTGGGCACCTTCAGCACCCGCTTCACCGAGCTGGTCGGCGTGCCGCCCAGCGTCTACAAGCGCCAGGCGGGGCAAGCAACGGCGGGCATGCCGTCGTGCGTGGCGAAGCAGGTGACACGACCGATCAGGAATCGAGAAGCGCCAATCACCGAGCCCGACCTAGACTGACTTCCATGGACTTCGGCAGCACCGGCGGCGACCGGAACCGAGGACCTCCATCACCCTCAACGGAGACTGAAACCATGGACATCACCATCCACTCGACCTTCCTGCCGCACAACGACCCGGACGTGTCGCTGGCCTTCTACCGCGACATTCTCGGCTTCGAGGTGCGCAACGACGTCGGCTACAACGGCATGCGCTGGATCACGGTCGGCCCCGTCGGCCAACCCGGCACGTCCATCGTGCTGTACCCGCCGGGCGCCACCCCCGGCATCACCGAAGACGAAAAGCGCACGATTGCCGAGATGATGGCCAAGGGCACCTTCGCGATGCTGCTGCTGGCCACCAAGGATCTCGAGAGCACGTTCGATCGCCTGCAGTCCAGCGACGCCGAGATCGTCCAGGAGCCGACCGACCAGCCGTACGGCGTGCGCGACTGCGGCGTGCGTGACCCCGCGGGCAACATGATCCGTATCCAGCAGCAGCGTTGAACCAGCGCTCGAGGAGCTTGCCATGAACAAGTGGATTCGGCAGTTTCACCGCTGGGTGTCCGTGGCCTTCGCATTGACCGTCATCGCCACGACCATCGCCCTGGCGCAGGAGAAGCCCGTGCTCTGGATGTCGTACGTGCCGCTGCTGCCTCTGGCCCTGCTGGCGCTGACCGGCCTGTACCTGTTCATCCTGCCGTATGCCGTCAAATGGCGTGGTGGGCGAAGCATCGCTGGACAGACGTGACACCCGATCAAGCCCGATGACCCGCCGGCAGGCCGCGAAAGCAGCCTGTCCAACTGATGGAGACACGAAAAGCATGGCCACGAGGTCGAAGAAAACACAGTCGCCCGCGCTGAACGGCGCCGACAGCCACGATCAGATCCGCGTGCAGGGCGCGCGCGTGAACAACCTCAAGGACATCAGTGTCCAGATCCCGAAGCGCCGGCTGACGGTGTTCACCGGTGTCTCCGGCTCGGGCAAAAGCTCACTGGTGTTCGGCACGATCGCCGCCGAATCGCAGCGGCTGATCAACGAGACCTACAGCGCCTTCGTGCAGGGCTTCATGCCGACGCTGGCGCGGCCCGAGGTCGACGTGCTCGACGGCCTGACCACCGCGATCATCGTCGACCAGGAGCGCATGGGCGCCAACGCCCGCTCGACCGTCGGCACCGTGACCGATGCGAACGCGATGCTGCGCATCCTGTTCAGCCGGCTCGGCAAGCCGCACATCGGCTCGCCCAGCGCGTTCGCCTTCAACGTGCCTTCGGTGAAGGCGGTGGGTGCGATCACGGTCGAGCGCGGCGAGGGCAAGTCGAAGGCGGTCAAGCAAACTTTCAACCGCCTGGGCGGCATGTGCCCGCGCTGCGAAGGCATGGGTTCGGTCAGCGACTTCGACCTGACCGCGCTGTATGACGACAGCAAGTCGCTCAACGAAGGCGCGCTCACGATCCCCGGCTACAGCATGGAAGGCTGGTATGGCCGCATCTACCGCGGCTGCGGCTACTTCGACCCCGACAAGCCGATCCGCAAGTACACCAAGAACGAGCTGCACGACCTGCTCTACAAGGAAGCCACGAAGATCAAGGTCGACGGCATCAACCTGACCTACGCGGGCCTGATCCCGACGATCCAGAAGTCGTTCCTGTCGAAGGACGTCGACGCGCTGCAGCCGCACATCCGCGCCTTCGTCGACCGGGCGATCACCTTCACGACCTGCCCCGATTGCGAGGGCACGCGCCTGAGCAAAGAGGCGCGGTCGTCGAAGATCAAGGGCAAGAACATCGCCGACGTCTGTTCGATGCAGATCAGCGACCTGGCCGAGTGGGTCCGCGGCCTGAAGGAGCCATCGGTTGCGCCGCTGCTCGAGGCGCTCGGCGCGGCGCTGGACGCCTTCGTCGAGATCGGGCTGGGCTACCTGTCGCTCGATCGGCCGTCGGGCACCTTGTCCGGCGGTGAGGCGCAGCGCGTCAAGATGATCCGCCACCTCGGCTCGTCGCTGACCGATGTCACCTACGTTTTCGACGAGCCGACGATCGGGCTGCATCCGCACGACATCCAGCGCATGAACGGCCTGCTGCTGCGATTGCGCGACAAGGGCAACACGGTGCTCGTCGTCGAGCACAAGCCGGAGGCGATCGCGATCGCCGACCATGTCGTCGACCTGGGGCCGGGCGCCGGCACCGCTGGCGGCACCGTCTGCTTCGAAGGCTCTGTCGATGAGCTGCGCAAGAGCAAGACCCTCACCGGTCGTCATCTGGACGACCGCGCCACCCTCAAGAAGCAGCTGCGCGGGACCAGTGGCGCGCTGAAGATCCGCGGCGCGA
Source organism: Ideonella sp. (assembly GCF_036277275.1). GTDB lineage: Bacteria > Pseudomonadota > Gammaproteobacteria > Burkholderiales > Burkholderiaceae_C > Ideonella. Next base: position 104,826 of record NZ_DASUNH010000104.1, read on the forward strand.
AGACGCACAACCTGCAGAACGTCAACGTCGACATCCCGCTCGGCGTGCTGGTCGTCGTCACCGGCGTCGCCGGCTCCGGCAAGAGTTCGCTGATCCACGGTTCGATGCCGGCCAGCGAGGGCGTGGTGTCGATCGACCAGGGTGCCGTGCACGGCTCGCGGCGCAGCAACCCGGCCACCTACACCGGGCTGCTCGATCCGATCCGCACGGCCTTCGCGAAAGCCAATGGCGTCAAGCCGGCGCTGTTCAGCGCCAACTCCGAAGGCGCCTGCCCGGCCTGCAACGGCGCCGGCGTGATCTTCACCGACCTCGGCATGATGGCTGGCGTGTCCACCACCTGCGAAGAGTGCGAGGGCAAGCGCTACCAGGCCTCGGTGCTCGAATACAAGCTGGGCGGCCGCGACATCAGCGAGGTGCTGGCGATGTCGGTGACCGAAGCCGAGAAGTTCTTCGGCGCCGGCAAGGCGCACACGCCGGCCGCGCACAAGATCCTCGAGCGGCTGGCCGACGTGGGCTTGAGCTACCTGAGCCTCGGCCAGCCGCTGACCACGCTGTCGGGCGGCGAGCGGCAACGGTTGAAGCTGGCCACCCACATGGCCGACAAGGGCGGCATCTACGTGCTCGACGAGCCGACCACCGGCCTGCACCTGGCCGATGTCGAGCAACTGCTCGGCCTGCTGGACCGGCTGGTCGACGCCGGCAAGTCGGTCATCGTGATCGAGCACCACCAAGCGGTGATGGCACATGCCGACTGGATCATCGACCTCGGGCCAGGGGCCGGGCACGACGGTGGACGGATCGTCTTCGAAGGCACGCCTGCCGATCTCGTCGCGGCCCGTTCCACCGTCACCGGCGAGCACCTGGCAGCCTATGTCGGCCGATGAGCCGAACCCCGTAGGCGAATCGCCTTGACCCACTTGTCCCCGCCGGCAGGGGACAAGCCTGTGGACAAGCGGGACACAAGAGGCCCAAGCGCTTGATTCATGCGGCCTGTCATCAGACTGCCACAAAAGGCGGCAGCGGCCGTCGGATCAGTGGCTGGCCCGAGCCCATGTCACGAGATCGAAGCGACGCCGCTTCCGATCGATTCGGCAAGTGCTTGCCTATGGCCCTTGGCTATCGCTTGTGTCGGGGCGCCACCACCGCGGGATCGAGGGTGGTGGTGACCGCGGTGGCCGGTGGCTTGGTGGGCGGTACCGCGCGTTTGGGCTTCTTCGATTCCTTGTTGCCGTGTTGGCGCTTTGTCATCTCGTCTCCTTCAAAGAGGCACAGGCAGGGATCAGCGGGGACGTTCAAGGCAGTCCTCTCAAGAACGCAGCCCGAGCGACGAACGTGAGGCCGACGTGGCGACGTTAAGGGCTTGCTGCCACGACGTCTGTCTGCTGACGTACATGACCGTGCGGGTCTGCTTGGCGTTCAGGGCGCCGCAGCAGGGCGACTCAGGCCGACAAGGCCTGTAGCAAGGTCGCCGGGTTGGCCGGTTTGACGAAGTATTGGTTGAATCCGGCGGCGAGAACCGCTTGTCGGTCCTGCTCGCCATCGGATCCTGTCAGCGCGAACAACAGCGCCGTGGCACTCTGCGCTTGTGAGCGCAGCCGTCGAGCCACTTCGCAACCGTGGATGTCGGGAAGGTCCAGGTCAAGGATGACGACATCGGGCTGTGCCCGCTGCGCCTCTTCGAGAGCCGACTGGCCCGTGAAAGCCAGCAAGACCGCATGTCCTTCGGCTTCCAGCAATGCCTGCATCGACTCGGCCGCGTCACGGCTGTCGTCCACCAGCAGCACGCGACGCTTGCTGGTTCGGGTGGGCTCGATTCGTCGGGTGATCGCTGCAGCCGCTGTCGGGTCTCTGGCCCCGGGCAAGGTCACCACAAACTCGCTGCCTCGGCCCGGGCCGTCGCTGCGGACCGCGACCCGACCACCATGCAGCTCCACCAGGCTGCGGACCACCGACAGGCCGATGCCCAACCCACCGTGGTCGTGCGCAACCGACTGATCATGCTGAACGTACAGGTCGAATACCGAGTCGAGCAACGCCGGTGCGATGCCCGCGCCCTCGTCGCGGACCGAAATGGCGACGTTGCCGCTGCCGTCTTCGGGGTGCACGGCGATCTCGATGGTTCCCTCGGCACGGCTGAACTTGGCGGCGTTGTGCAGCAGGTTGCAGAACACCTGTGTCAGGCGCACCGTGTCACCTTGCACCCAAACCGGACCCGGCGGGCCCGTGTGCCGCAGGCAAAGCCGTTGGGCGTCGATCAACATTTGATGGGCAGCGACGGCCGATTCGATGACGTCACCGATCCGGATGGCTTCCGGGTGCAGGCGAAGCTTGCCGAATTTGATGCGCGACACGTCGAGCAGATCGTCGACCAGGCGAGCGATGTGGTCGACCTGGCGCTCGATGATCGAGACGGCCTTTCTCGCCGGGGCGGCGTTGTCGGCCGGCTGCTGCGCCAGCAGGGCCACGGCGCTTCTGATGGGCTGCAACGGGTTGCGAAGCTCATGCGACAGAACTGCCAGGAATTCGTTCTGGGCCCGCGACGATCGGAGCTGCTCCAGTTGCTCGACCTTGTGGCGGGTGATGTCATGCGAGACGCCTGCGAAGCGGGGCCATTGCCCGGCCTCCACGGACACCGGCAGCGCCCGTTCGGCAATCCATCGTTGCGCGCCGGAACCCAGCGTCGTGCGGTACTCCACGTCGTAGCCGTCGCCGCGCGCCAATCGGGCGAACGAGGCCCGCAGCAGGGGCCGGTCATCCGGGTGAGCGGCCCGCAGCCACTGCCGCGAGTCGGCGTAGAGCTCGCGCGCATCTCGCTGCCACTCGCGTTCATAGGCGGAATTCACGTAAAGGAATCGTTCGCTGCGAGGCTCGTAGATCCAGACCACGTCGCTCAGCGTCGCATCGATCTGGTGCAGCAGGCCGGTGGCATCGTCGATGGGCTGCCCACTCGACGCTAACGGGCATGTTCCATTGTCGGTCGGGGGCAAGCGACGGAGTCCCGGCACAGGGCGCCGGACGCGCAGCGCAGCCACGCCAGGGCCCGGCAGGCGGGGCCGCACGCCGACGACGGCCCCGCCTTCCGGCGTGACCGATGAATCAGCGGCGGCGAGCGGATTTCGCCACAAGGTCGAAATGGACATGGTGCACCTGCGCTTGCTTGAGGGGGATGGGCTGCACGGTGACAGGTTGGGCGTTCGTGAGCTTGAGGCCGGCGCTTCGGAATGCGACCACGACCTTCATGGACATGGTGCGTCTCGTGACGGTGGCTTTCCGTGCGTTGTCGCACAGACGTCGGCGGGCCGTGGGCGTAGGTTCCCGCTCAGATGACCATCAAGGCAACCACCAAGGAACAGGGCCGTCGGTCGGGACGCCTGCAGGCTGCAGGGCGCACGCTGGCCACCCGCCTGCTGGTGGACGCCTGGTTCGGTGCTGGCGCCCCCATGACGATTCAACAAGACATCGCCGCCCTGCGGATTCGCATTGGCGAGGTGCAGGCCGCTTGCGATGCCTGGCGGGTGGCCGGGCCGAAGGAGAAGTACCTCGAGGCCTATTTCCTGATCGAAGCCCTCACGCTGCAACTCGACGAGTGCCTGAAGCACCTGCCGGACGAATTGGCAACGTCATGACACGCGCTGTGCTCAGGCGCAGGGGCCGCGCACGCCCGGCGGGCGCGGGTTGGACCGCGAGCCTGCTGGTGCCGCTGGCGCACTGAGCGGGCAGGGCGCGCGCGTGCCAGCCTGCCTTCGACGGGCGGTCGCTCTTGGATCACCCCATCGCTTTGCCGGTGCGCCGTGCAGCCTCTACGACTCTGCCGTGACGGGCAGGCTGCTGGGCGCCGATTCGGGCATCGCACGGCCCAGCAGCGGGATGACGAAGCTGGCGCAGTGGCCGACCTGAGACCAGGCCAGCCCTTCGCCTCGTCGCAGCAGGCGCACCGGCTCGCCGGCCGGCAGGTCGACCGCGGCGGTCGCGGCTGCAAGCGCGGCAAGCTCGGTGGTCCGCACGAAAACGAAATGCAGCACCAGCTTGTCTCGCCTCAGCGTCAACTCCGCCAGGTTCCAGTGCGACGGCAGGCACGGCATGAAGCTCAGCTCGTGCGCCCCTTGACGCAGGCCGAAGATGGCCTCGATCGCGGCGCGGTGCATCCAGCCGGCGGCGCCGGTGTACCAACTCCAACCGCCACGGCCCACATGCGGTGGTTGGCTGTAGACGTCGCCGGCCATCGCATAGGGTTCGAGGCCATAGGCCTGGCCGTGCAGCGGGTGGGCGGCGCGGTGGGCAGGGCTCAGCCAGGTGAAGTCCCGGTAGGCCGAGTCATCGGCGCCCGGCAATACCTTGGCCAGCTCGGCGCGGGCCATCAACGCCCACACGCCGGCGTGCGAATACTGGCCGCCGTTCTCGCGCACGCCCGGCGGGTAGGCCTGGATGTAGCCGGCGCTCGGCACCGCATGCACGAGTGGTGGGTCGAGCAGGCGGATCAGGCCGGCTTCGGGCTCGACCAGCAGCACCTCGACGGCCGCCATCGCGCGGCGCTGCAGGTCCAGTGGGGCGACGCCGGAGAGCACCGCCCAGGCCTGTGCGATCAGGTCGATGCGGGCCTCGGGGTTGGCATGTGAGCCCAGGGCCTGGCCGCTGTCGAAGAAGGCGCGCTTGAACCACTGCCCGTCCCAGGCCGGGCCCAGCAGGGCCGCCTGCCAGCACTGGGCGACCTGCTCCCAGCGTCGCGCACGCGGCCCGTCGCCACGCGCATGCGCCAGCGGCGAGAAATCGGCCACCAGGCGGCAAAGGAACCAGCCCAGCCAGACGGATTCACCACGCCCTTCATGGCCGACGCGGTTCATGCCGTCGTTCCAGTCGCCGCTGCCCATCAGCGGCAGACCATGCACGCCGACGTGCAGGCTGTGGTCGATCGCGCGGGCCGCATGCTCGTACACGGTGGCGTCGTCGGCACTCACCGTGGGCGTTTCGTACAGGTCCTCGGCGCCCGCGGGAACGGCGGCTCCTTCGAGGAAGGGCACGCGCTCGTCGAGCACGGTCGTGTCGCCGGTCGCACGCAGGTAGTGCACGCAGGCGTGGGCCAACCACAGCAGGTCGTCGGAAAAGTGCGTCCGCACGCCGACGCCGGTGGGCGCGTGCCACCAGTGCTGCACGTCGCCCTCGGCGAACTGGCGCGAGGCGGCCAGCACGATCTGTTCGCGCAGCCGCTCGGGCGCCGCCCAGGCGAGCGCCATCGCGTCCTGCAGCTGGTCGCGGTAGCCGGTGGCGCCGCCGGCTTGGTAGAAGCCCGCCTTGGCCCACATGCGGCAGGCGACGGTCTGGTAGACCAGCCAGCGGTTGACCATCGCATCGAACAGCGGGTCCGGCGTGCGGACGGTGGTGGCGTTGAGCAACCGGTCCCAGCTGGCGTCGGCCTGGGCCTGGCGGTGCCCGGCATCTTGTGCGGCGGCCAATGTCGCCAGCTGGCGCGCGGCCGCCGGGCTGTCGGCATAACCGAGCAGGAACACCCGCTCGACCGACTCACCCGACGCCACGCCGAGCTGCAGCGACAGCGCGGCGCAAGGGTCGAGCCCGGCGCCGCTGCGGCGACCGAAATGATCGGGCAGCACCAGGCGCCCGCGGGCATCGAAGCATTCGCGCCGGTCGCAGCTCCAGTCTTCCTGCTCGTCGGCAGGTCCCGCCGCGCCGAGAAAGGCGGTGCCCATGCCGAAGCCGGCCGAGCGCTCGTGCTGGGTGCACAACAGGGCTGTCAGCTTGTGCGCCGGCAGGCGCTGGCGCAGCAGGCTGGTGCGGACGGTGGCGCGGTCGGCGCGGCTCGAGCCCATCATCCACTCGGCGATGCCCACGAGCCGCAGGCGGCTGGTGTGCGAACCATGGTTCTTCACGACGATGCGCACTTGTTTGACCGCGTGGGTCGCATCGACGCACCACGAGGCGGTCACCTCGAGTTCGCCGCGTCGGTGGCTGATGTGACTGTGGCCCTGGCCGTGGTTGATGCGGTAGACCGCGACGGCGTCGCCCCAGGCCGACGGTGCCACGCTCCACACCTCGCGCGTGTCCAGGTCCTGCAGCAGGAACCACTCGGACGGCGTGTCTGCCACCGGGTCGTTCGACCAGGCGGTGAGCTGATTCAGGCGGCTGTTGACAGCCCAGGTGTAGCCGCCACCCGCCTCGGAGACCTGGCAGCCGAACGTCGGGTTGGCCAGCACGTTGACCCACGGGCGCGAGGGTCGGCTGCCGGCGCCGACGTCGAAGCGGAAGTCGCCCGAGCCGGGCACGAAGTCGCCGGTGCGCAGTGGCGTCGCGGTGCCGGCGCTGGTGACCTGGGGAACGGCTTGCGTCGACGTGGAATGCCGCCATTCGAAAGCCCGCTCGTGGCGCTCGGCCCATTCGCTCACATGGTGGGTCAGGGGCCGGCCATCAGCCTGCATGCGCACGCGCGCCAGCGCCTGCAAGGTACTCAGTTCGTCGGCCGACAGCTCGTTGGCATGCAGCGCATACAGCCCGGTGAGCGCCGGGCCATGCCGCGCGGCTTCTTCAGCCGCGTGGTGATCGCGCAGCGCGGCGATTTCGTGCTGCACCGGCATCTGGTACGAGGCAGGCTCGGCATTCACCACCACCAGATCGCAGGCCACGCCGCCCCACGACCACAGGCGCAGCGCCTGCGCCAGCGAGCGCAGCAAGCCCAGGCCCTGTATCACGCCGGCCGACACGAGCAGGATCGGGCGGTCGCCCGAGATGCCGAAGCGCCACAGCAGGCGCCGGTCGCAGGCCGGCGCCCTTGCGTCGTCTGCCATCACGGCCCGGGCCGGTGGGCGCGTGAGCGTCAACACCAGCGCGGTCGTCAGCGACTGCACGACGGCAAAGTCCGCGGTCGCCACGTTCAACGCCCGCAGTCGGATACCGGTCAGCGTGGCCGACATCAGCGACGCTCGCTGCACGTGGCTGGGTTGGCGGTACTTGTCGATCACCGCCTGCAAGGTGGGGCCATGGTCCGACGCTGCGGTCGCGAAAGTCAGCGTGGCCTGGCCGCGAGGCGCAATGCGCAATTGCACCGCCAAGGCGCAAACGGGGTCCAGGCCGGTGTCGAGCGTGATGCTCGTGGGATCGCTACCGCCAGGCGCCGGCGGTGGCAGCGGGTCGAACGAGGCCAGCGGCCGGCTGGGCGCGCGGTTGCGGCCGAGCCAGCGTTGGCGATTGGTCTGCACGCGCAGACTCTCCGGCGGCGGGTCGCCGTCGGCCAGAAAATGCGCGGCATGCATCGCCGGCTCGCCGGCCAGCCGCGGACGGCGCTCGAACAGCAGGGCCCGGTGAGCAGGCTGCCAGGCGGCCCGCACGAACAGGTTCGAGAACGCCGGGTGCGCCTCGTCGGCGCGGGGCTCGGCCAGCGTGAGCTCGAAGGCCGACATCAGCTCGATCTCCAGGCAGCGATCGCCGAGGTTGTGCAGCTCGATCTGGCGGAACTCGATGTCGTCTTCGGGGCTGACCCAGACGGTGCAGTGCACCTGCACATCGGGCCACGACGCGTCGAAGCAGACCCGGTCGGCGTGGTAGACGCTGCGGTATTGCGCCGCCGCATCGGGCGCCGGGTGCTGGGTGATCGAGACAGGTCGTGGCTGCCGGTCCCAGCGCAGGTAGAAGAAGCTGCCGCACGCGTCGCGCAGCGCGTCGTCGCGCGTGCGGGTGATGCCGGTTGCCCCCCAGCGGCTGCTGCCGGCGCCGTTGGCGCGCAGCGTCACGCTGTAGCGGCCGTTCGACAGCACGTGGGTCGGCTCCAGCGCGGCCGCACCAGGCAGCACTTCGCGCAGCAGGCCCGGGGCCCGCCGCTCTGCCGCCAACGGCGGCGGCCCCGGCAGCGGCGCGTGCAAACGCGAGACCTCGCGCGGCGCGCGTTCGTGCAGCAGCGACGCAACCGCCTCGATGCGCGGGTGCGCCATGCCCCAACGCCGCACCACGCCGCCCAGCAGCACGTTGGCCAGCGCGACGATGCTCATGCCTTGGTGGTGCGCCATGAAGGTGGCGACCGGCGCGAAGGGATCGACGCCGGAGCGTCGGGCGTGGGTGAAATCCAGCGCCTCGATGAAACCGTAGACCCCTCGGACGCCGAGCCCTTCGAGTGCCGCGAAGTTGCGCCGTGCGCGGCGCGGGTCGATCTGTGCCGCCAGCGCGGTGGCGTAGGGGGCGACCACCAATTCCTCGGGCGGCGTGCGACGCAGGGCCAGCCGCGGAACGCCCTGCGGCGAGTACTGGTAGGCCAGCGTGTGGTCGCGCCCGGCGTAGGCCGATTCCGAGACGCCCCAGACCACCGCGCGGGTGCGCCCGAAGCGAACGTGCTCGCGCACCGCGGTGCGGCTGGCATCATGCAGCACGCTGCCGGCTGGCTCGTCGAGCACCAGGCTGGGCATCAGGTACTCGAACATCGAGCCCGACCACGAGCGCAGCCCGGCCGTGACGCGGACCGCGAAGAACGGCCTCCCCAGTGCGACCCAGTGGCTGGCCGGCACGTCGCCCTTGGCGATCGCCAGCAGGCTGGTCAGGCGCGACTCCGAGGCCAACAGATCGTAGAAGCCGGCGTCGAGCTGCTGCTCGCTGACCCGGTAGCCGATGTGGAACAGGTGGCGACGGCGGTGGTACAGGAAGCCGAAGTCGGGCGCCCAGGCGAGTGCTTCGAAGTCTTGGGCCACCGTCTGCAGCCTGGCGAGGTCGATCTCGTCGTCGCCGCCGGTCGGGGCAGCGGCGAACGCCCGGCAAGCCTCGGCCGTCGCGAGCAGGTGACCGCAGAGGTTGCCGCTGTCCACCGTGGACAGGTACATCGGCAGCAGCGGCGCGCCGGTCTGTGTGTCGTACCAGTTCAGGAAGTGACCGCGGTGGCGCTGCAGCGTCAGCAGCGTGGCCAGCGTGGCCTCTAGCCGTGACAGCAGCTCGGGCAACGTGATCCAGCCGAACTGCCGCGCGCAGGCCGCGCTCAGCAGGTACAGGCCGATGTTGGTCGGCGAGGTCCGGTGCGCCACCATCTCGTGCGGCAAGGTCTGCAGGTTGTCGGGCGGCAAGTGCTTGTCGTCGGGACCGACACAGCGCTCGAACAGGCGCCAGGTGTCGCGCGCGACGCCGGCCAGGTAGGCCTGTTCGTCGAACGACAGCCCCCGCTCGGGATCACTGGCGCGCGGCCGGCTGCCCCACCAGACCCAGACCGGTGCTGCAGCCCACAGCGCGCACAGCGCGGCCGCCAGCACCATGTGCGGCGTACCGGCCGCCGACAGCGCTGCGAACAGGCCGAGCGCCAGGCCGGTTTCGCCTGCGTGCCGCCGCAGCGTGGCGCGAAAGCCGGTGCGCAGTGCGGCCTGGGCTGACGAGGCGGTCGTCCATTGCAGCAGGTGGCGGCGGCTGACGCCCATGCGCCAGAGGGCGCGCCCGATCGCGTCCAGGCTGGCCATCGCCTGGGCCGGCAGCAGAACCAGGTGCCACACGCCACCGCACAACGCCCGCACCAGCTCGATGCCGGCGTGGGCGAAGAAGTGCAGCCGCGCCACGTCGTCGCGGCGGGGCAAGAACCCGGCGGCGGCGCCCAACATCGGCCCTGCGGCAAAGGCGGCCAGCACCAGCGCCAAGGCGATCCACGGCGACACGATGACGCCACTCAGGGCCAGCAGCAGCAAGCCCAGCGAGGCCGGCGTCACCAGCGAACGGCGCAGGTTGTCGAACATCTTCCAGCGGTTGACCGCCTTCAGCGGGTAGCGCGCCGGCTGGACCATGAAGGGCAACAATTGCCAATCGCCGCGCATCCAGCGGTGCACCCGCGAGGCGGCCACGTCGGCGTGGAAGGGCGCCTCTTCGATCACCGTAACGTCGGTGACCGCGGCACAACGGGCCATCGAGCCTTCGATCAGGTCATGGCTCAACACCCGGCCTTCCGGCAGGCGCCCACCGAGCACGGCGTGCATCGTCTGCACATGGAGCAAGCCTTTGCCGGTGAAACTGCCTTCGCCGAAGAGATCCTGGTAGACCTCGGAGGTGGCGACGCTGTACGGGTCGATGCCGCACTGGCCCGAGAACAGCCAGTGGAACAACGTCGCCTCGCCGCGCCTGGGCAGCGGCGTGACGATGCGCGGCTGCAAGATGCCGTAGCCGCCGATCACCCGCCGGCCCCTGGCGTCCAGCCGCGGCTGGTTGTAGGGGTGCGCGGCCACGCCGACCAGGTCGCGCAACCGGCCAGGTGGCAATTGGGTGTCGCTGTCGAGCGTGACGATGTAGCGCGTGTTGGGTGCGATGCGTGAGGCCTCGCCGAGGTCGACGAAGGCCGCCGAGTCGCCATCGGCGAGTGCCGCGATCAACTGCTCCAGCTTGCCGCGCTTGCGCTCCCAGCCGATCCAGCGCCGCTCGCTGAGGCTGTGGCGCCGCTCACGGTGCAGCAAGATGAAGCGTGGCGGGGCACCTGGGTCGGCCGGGTGGCTGGCGTTGAGCACGTCGATCTGTTCGATGGCGCTGTCCAGCAAGGCCGCATCGCCGGCGCGCTGCGCCGTGTCGGCATCGAGGTCATCGCTGAGCAGTGCGAACTGGGCATGCCGCTCGGGGTTGGCCAGATGGTGCAGGCGCAAACGCCGCGCCAGGCCACGAATCGATGCCGAATCGGTCAACAGGGCCGGGATGACCACCATCACGCGGTGTCCCGGCGGGACGCCGCCGGCCAGCGTCAGGCGCGGCCGGTGCTGGGGCCGAACCGATTCGCTGATCAGCCGGTTGACCACCGCGATCACGGCCTCTGAAACCGGCAGCAGCATCAGCACCGCGGCCAGCCCGATCAGCCAGCCCGGCGCGGCCACGAGCAGCTCGGCATGACGCGACAACAACCAGGCCACGCCGCCGAAGCTGCCCAACAGCAACGCGCTGCCGTAGACCGGCCAGGTGCCGCGGCGCACCGCGCCCTGCCAGCGCCGTGCCGTGTGTTCGTTCATCCCCAGGGCATGCACCAGCGCCGGCCGGCCGGCACCCAACAGCCAGTGCTGCGCCGTGGTCGTTGGTCCCTCGTCACCAGCGGGGCCCTGCATCAAGCCCAGCAGCGCCTCGCCCACAGCCCGTTCGCCGTGGCCACTGCGCAGCGCCAGGCGCTCGATGCCGTGCAGCGTCTGGTCACGCGTGGCGACCTGCTCGGCCTCGAACACCGGCGAGCGCAGCATCAGGCGCATCAGCGTGCTGGTGCGGGCCACCAGGTCGGGCCAGTCGGCGTCGCCGATCGCGCGCAGCGAGGTCACGGCGTTGCTCACGCTCAGGTTGTCGGCGGTCTGGTCCGCGCTTTGGCGCGCACGGGTGGCCACTGGATCCGGCAGGGCTTTCGCCAGCCAGGCGAGCAGGGGCGAGACCGGCGCCCCGTCGTCGTGCGCGCGCTGCGCCACCTGCGCCACGAACTCGAGGCCGACGCCACGCCGCTCGAGCAGGCGATGCACCGCGTCGAGCACCGGCGGCGCGTGATCCTGCGGGCGGTCGCAGCACAGGTTGGCCACCTCGCGCGCGGCCGTCTGCGCGGCCACGCGCTCGGCCAGGCGACGCAAGCTCTCGATCAGCACGACGCGCAAGGTGGTCGGCAATGCCCACATCTCACTCAGGTTCAGCTCACGCACGTCGAGGTAGGCGCCGAGAAACTGCACCAGCAGGTCCTCGTCGAAGCCGCCGTCGGTGTGGGCCACGAACGCCCAGGCCACGCCGTAAATGCGCGGCAGACCGGCCAGCGGCTCGGCCTGCAGCACCGGCAACGAGCGGAAATAGCCGCGCGGCAGGCCCTCGTGGATCTCCTTGAGCTGTGCCTCGATCAGGTGGAAGTTGTCGAGCAGCCATTCGGCCGCCGGGCTGACGTCGTGCCCGGTGGCCGCCTGGACCGCGATGTAACCGTGCGCCTCGCGCAGCGTCAGGATGTTGCTGCGCAGGCGCGGAAAGAAGGTGCCCGCACGCCAGCCCCCCCGCTCGGCGCGGTGGGTCTCGGCCAGGCTTCGGCCATGCTGCGCAAACCGGTGCGGGCCGAAGATCTCGGCGCGGATCGGAGGCCCCAGCGGCCCGTGCCGGCCATCCAGAAGGCGACACAGTTGCGGCGAGGCCCCTGGCAGCAGGCGTTGCAGTGAGGGTGCGGGGATGTGCCAGCGGCTCACGATGCGGCGCCTGGTGCAGTGTTTGATGCTGGGCGGAATTTGGGGAAACCGATGGATGTCGTCGTCCGGGTAGGCGCAAAACCACAGCGATGCCCGGTGGCATCGCGAGGATTTGCAACGACGCTAGACGTGCGCACGGGTTTGCGTCGTGTGACTGGGCTCTAAGCCCACCACGACACGATGGCAGCCAGTGCCGCCAGGATCGCCAGCGTGGTGACCTGGCGCCCGGCGACAAAGCCGGCCATCGCCTCGGCGCCACACCACAACACGAACAAGCCCACAGGTGCGCTGCGGCAGTGTGCTGCGTGCTCGCGCAGTGCCGTCAACTCCCGGGGCGAGACGCCGGGGGCGTCGCCGAACGATGAGGTGGTCCAGGCCGGTTCGGCCATGGGCGGAGTGTTCATGACGCCCACCTCACCACGACAGGGCCGTGCGGCCATCCATCGGGCCGGCAGGCCGCCTTGCTGTGTTCCAGGGACAACGGGCCCATGCCTCTCCTTCACGCTGGCGTGCTGGCGTCCGACTGGACACCTGTTCACCGGCGGAACCTAGCTGCTTCGCGCGCTGGAGTCTGTTCGCTGCCGAACATATGGAGTAGGCTGACCTTCTTACCATTCGGCATGCGTTGCTGGCCATGCGGGTTGGCGAGCTTTCCTTTGCCGCCTCACCCGTGCCGCAGCCTATGAACTCCCAGACATCTCCCCGCCAGAACCGGCTGCTCGCAGCGCTGCCCGAGGCCGAATGGCGGCGTTGGCTGCCGCAGCTGGAGTGGGTCAGCCTGCCGCTCGGCCAGGTGATCTACGAGTCCGGCCGTCCGCTGAGCCATGTCTACTTCCCCACGACCGCCATCGTTTCGCTGCTGTATGTGATGGAAGACGGCGCGTCGGCGGAGATCGCGGTGGTTGGCAACGAAGGCATCGTCGGCATTTCGTTGTTCATGGGCGGTGAATCCACGCCCAGCCGCGCGGTGGTGCAAAGCGCCGGTGAGGGGTTCCGGCTGAAGGCCAGTTCGATGAAAGAAGAGTTCAACCGGGCCGGACCGGTGATGCACCTGCTGCTGCGCTACACCCAGGCCCTGATCACGCAGATGGCGCAGACGGCCGTCTGCAACCGCCACCATACGCTGGACCAGCAGCTGTGCCGTTGGCTGCTGCTCAGCCTGGATCGGCTCGAAGGCACCGAGTTGGTGATGACGCAGGAGTTGATCGCCAACATGCTGGGCGTGCGCCGCGAAGGCGTCACCGAAGCAGCGCTGAAGCTGCAGAAGCTCGGCCTGATCAGCTACGCCCGTGGGCGCATCCAATTGCTCGATCGTGCGGGCCTGGAGGCCAGGACCTGCGAATGCTACGAGGTGGTCCGCAAGGAGTACGCCCGTTTGCTGCCCGACATGCTGGCCACCTGATTTCACCGGCCTTGAATTTCGGGCGCCTATTTCGGGCGCCTATGTGCGCTGGCAGACAGATGGGCAAGGGGCGCGAAGCGAGACTCGCAGCACCGATCGACCCTGCGGGAGCATCAGCCGGGTCGGGGGCCCCGGGGCCTTCTGACTCGCGCTGGCCGTAATGGACGATCGGGCCAAATTCTGCCCACGCCCAAGTCAAAGTGCCGCACGCCGAGAACCACCTGATCGAACAACTGCCTCGCCAGGATCGCCGACATCTGCTGGCGCTGTGCGAGCCGGTTGAACTGGTGTTGTCCGAGGTGCTGTGCGAAGCGGACCAGGTGATTCACCATGTCTACTTCCCGGTCAACGGATTCATCTCTCTGGTGGCCGTGATCGATGGCCATCCGGGGCTCGAGGTGGGCATGGTCGGCCGCGAAGGCATGCTGGGAGCGCCGCTGACCCTCGGGGTGCCCACCGCACCGTTGCGCGCCCTGGTGCAAGGGGCCGGGGCCGCCTGGCGCATCGACTCGGGCAGCTTCCTGGCCGAGCTGCGACGCAACGACGCGCTGCAAAAAGGCCTGGACCGGTACCTGTACGTGAGCATCGCCCAGCTCGCTTCGGCGGCCACCTGCCTGCGCTACCACCTGATCGGGCCGCGGCTGGCGCGGTGGCTGTTGATGAGCCAGGACCGCGCCCACGCCGACCACTTCCATGTGACCCACGAGTTCCTGGCCTACATGCTCGGTGTGCGCCGCGTGGGGGTCACCGTGGCGGCCTGTTCACTGCAACGCGCCGGCTTGATCGCCTATCGCCGAGGCGAGGTGAGGGTGCTCGACCGCAGTGGCCTGGAAGCCGCCGCGTGCAGCTGCTATGCCGCCGACCGGCAGGCCTACGCGCGCCACGTGCGCTGAGGTGCCCGGTCGCTCACACCACCAGCGTCATCCGGTCGACCACGCTGTGCACGCGACCTGGACGCCCTGGATCCACTGCGGGACCTTGCTCACGGTGCCGGCAGTTGTGCATCGGTTTTCACGGCGTCCTTCCAGTGGGCGCAACACCGGGATCGAGTTTTGCCACCAGCCCTTCGTGTTCGGCAGCGCACAGACATTGGCGCCGCGCATGGCTAGCCTGGCAGGCATGACCGCACGATGACGGTGCGCGGGCCGGTCGGGCGGTCAGTCCGCCAGACGGTGACGGGTCACCCCATGATCCGGGCACTTTTGGAGTTATTTTCTTGGCAGGAGAAAGTTCATGAGCCTCGGTACCATTTTGCTGATCGTGCTGGTCTTGCTGTTGGTGGGTGCGATCCCGACCTGGCCGCACAGCGCCTCGTGGGGCTACGCCCCGAGCGGCGTCCTCGGACTGGTGTTGGTGGTCGTTCTCGTGCTGCTGCTCACCGGTCGCTTGTGACGGGGGTGTGCGCTGGCGCACCGACCCGGTTCGAACGACCGCGCTACAAGAGGCGCCTGCCGGCGGCCCGCTGCCGCCGGCAACTCCACCATGATGCTGATTTCGAACCATCGCCGGCCGACGGTCCACGTTGCTTTCCAACGGAACGGTGACTTTCGGACGACCGTGCCTGCCGCCAGTGAGGGCAGCCGCATCCCGCTGCAGAGCCCCACCGACGAGCATCTGGCCGAGTGGAGCGACGTACTGAACGCCGTGCCGCTGAGGCTGCGACAGATCGTCGGGCAGCGCCTGGTGACTGAATCCGGCTTGCCGGTGAGCGATGCACGAGCCGAGATCCAGATCGGTGTGCTCGAGTGTGCGTCGGCGATCAACCTGCTGAACGAGGCCTTGTTGCGCGAACTGCGCCACTGCCATCGACTCGAACAAGTGACGGTGCCCCCACAGGCCGCGCTGGCGCAGGCTCGCCCCGAGCCATCGGATGGGCCGGCCGGCAAGCGTGTGGCTCGCCTGCTGACACCGCGTGCATCGCGCGAGCACCAGACCCCGATGGCCCAACGCCGGCTGTTCCGGCAACAGCTGGAGCAGGTCCTGGCTGCCGACGGGCAAGCCGCCACGCCGTTGGCTTTGCTGGCGATCGATCTGGATGGTTTCGGGCCGATCGCGGAAATCCATGGGCCCGACGTTGGTGATCGCGTGCTGCAGATCACCGCCGCCCGGCTGAGCCGCACGGTACGTTCGAGCGATGTGATCAGCCGCATTGGCTTCCAGGCGTTCGGCTGCCTGGTGGTCGGCGCGATGGACCGCCAGCAGCTCGGCCAGGTCGCCGGCAAGATGGTCGATGCCATGGCGGCCCCCGTGCGGGTCGGCACCCTGTGGCTGCACGTGAACCCCAGTGTCGGCATCGCCCACGGCGCCGCCTCTGCCACCGGGGCCGCCGGCATGCTGGCGGGGGCGTGCAGCGCGATGCTGCAGGCCAGGCAGCAGCACAGCGCCTATGCCTTCTTCGAGCCACCGTCTCGCCGCCCCGCTCCTGGGGCGGGCGCGGTCGCTGCGTCGGCCTGTGTGGCGGATTCTGAAGGCAGGGCGACATAGGCCGAAGTCGACGAAGGGCATTGATATTGATCCGTGGGGCGACCCGTCAGTCCAGAATCCGACCATCGCCGCCGCCGCCGCCGGAGCGCCACGCCATGCAATCTCCCAGCTGTTCATACGGGGTTGAGGGCTCAGCGTCATGAACGCCGACCTGCTGGACCGGGTCAACCGGGCCTGGTATGCCGAGCCCGGCTCCGTCGCCGGCATGGCCGCCCAGTGCGGCTTCACTGACGAAGGTGAACGGGCCGCCTATCGGCTGCTCGCCCATGAGATGCACCAGCGCCCCATCCTCGACCTGGGCGTGGGCCCGGGCCGCACGGTGGACCTGCTGCAGTCGCTCAGCACGGACTATGTCGGCATCGACTACCTGCCGGCGATGGTGGAGGCCGCGCGTGCCAACCACCCGCAGGCCGACATTCGCCTGGGTGACGCACGCGATCTCGGCGATTTCGCCAGCGAGAGCAAGGCGCTGGTCGTGTTCAGCTACCACGGCATCGACTCGGTCAGCCACGAAGACCGCCTGCGCGTGCTGGCGGAAGCCTGGCGCGTGCTGGTGCCGGGCGGCACCTTCTGGTTCTCGACCTTGAACGCGAGCGGTCCCGCTGCGCGCTACCGCCCGTGGTTGCCGCTGGTGCCGCCGGCCGACGATCGACCGGGCGCGTGGCTGCGCCACACGCTGCAATGGGCGGGTGCGCTGGCACGCGTGCCCACCCACACCACCCGCTACTGGCACGGCCGGGCACTGCTCGAGGCCGGCACCGGCTGGGCCGTGGCGCCTTTCTTCGCCGGCGGCTGGCGGCTGGTCACCCACTACACGACCCTGCCCGAGCTTCAGCGCGAAGTGGCGGATTCCGGCTTCGCCGCGAACCCCGCGGTGTTCGAAGACGCCCATGGCCACCGCGTGGGCGTGACCGACGACCTGCGCCCGGTGTTCGGCTTCAACGTGCTGGCGCGCAAGCCGCGCCCACGCATGGCCCCTGACTGAGCCGAGGCTCGGGCGGGCCGCTGTGTGCGTTGCCGCACTGACGCGCACGCGGCCCCGCGACGAGACTACCAATGCGCCGGGACGCGCGATTGTTTGCTTCTCGGCGATCCCCGAAAGAAGGCCATGCTCACGAAGATCATCCCAGTCACCTTGCTGGTGCTGGCCGCCGTCCTCACCACGGGGCGGGCGTCTTGGGCGGTTGCCGCACCGACGACGGGCGATACCGCGCACGGCCAGGTCGCACCGGTCAAGCTCAACTCCAACGGTGCGACCTCACGGGCCATTCCTGCAACCAGCCCCGTCGCCGTGGACGACTACAGCATGCACATCGAGGAGGGCGTGACTGTCAATGCCTACGATCTCGTGCCCTTGGCCGAACACGACGCCGTGCGAACCCAATCGATGATCGACGGCATCGCCGGTCGGCGCTCGACGCGCGCCGCAACCGCCGTCGCCGATGTCGGCGAGGCAAAGGCTGCGAACCTGCTGCCTCGCGCCGAAACCGCAGCGCTGTGGCTGGCCGGGCTGATGGCCGTGCTGTTGATGGCGCTGCGGCGCCGTGACTGAGCCCGCGATGCTGAGTTCGGAAAGCGACCGCACCAACGCCCGCACCCGCCATCGGCCGGGCCTGCCCGATGTGCAGGATCTGCCTGCCGTCGGCGCCGCAGAAAACGTGCCCCGTGCAGTCCGCCCTGCGCACGCGGCAGTGAGTGACCCGGGCAGCCCGGCGGCCGACGACTGGGACGACATGCACGACGCCGTCGCCGAGCGGCTGCAAGCCATCCTGCAGAGCACGGCACCCGGGCCCGGCGAGGCGGAACCGCGGGCCCTGGCGGCCCGCACCTACGCGATGGCCCTCGAATGCGCCGCGGCGCTGAATCAGCTCCAGGCCGCGATGGCCCTCGATCGGGCTGATCTGCGCCGAATGGAGCGCGAGCTGGGCGGCGCTCGCTCGGCATTGGCACGGGCCCGGCTGGATTTCGCGGACAGCCAAGCCGGCGAGTTGCACGCCCGTCACCTGGCGTTTCACGACGATTTGACCGCCTTGCCGAACCGGCGCCACTGCCGCGAACGACTCGACGAAGCCCTGGCGCTGGCAGCCCAGCACCAGACCACAGCGGCGCTGCTGTATCTGGACCTGGACGGGTTCAAGGCGATCAACGACCGCCATGGGCACGAAACCGGCGACGAGGTGCTGCGCATCGTGGCCGCCCGCCTGAGCCGCGTGGTGCGGGCCGGCGACGTCGTCTGCCGCCTGGGAGGCGACGAATTCGTTTGCCTGCCGTCCGGCCCTCTGAGCGGGCCACAACTCGCCCACCTGGCCGGCAAGCTGTTCGACGCCGTATCGGCGCCGCTGAGCCTCGACAACCTGCGGCTCGATGTTCGGCCCAGCATTGGCGTGGCCATCTTCCCCGTCGACGCCGACAACACCGAGGGCCTGCTCAAGGCCGCCGATGCCGCGATGTACCGCGCCAAGCTGCGCCACATCGGCTTTGCGTTCGCAGGACCCGCCGTCGAAGTGGATCTGCCACCGTGATCGCGCGGCATCGGTCGGGAAGCGCAGGTCAAATGTGACGAGTACGGCCGGGACCAGAAGCGTCCGGGTGTGCGATATGCGGCGACTGCGCAGGGTCGTTGCCTTCACCGCGTGGGCGGCAGCGGTGAGAATCACGCGGTATCCAGGACGCACGCCCGTTTTGCGCCGGCCTGCGACGATCGCGAATGCCAAAGACCTCTCCAGAGCGAGCCACCGAAGTGTTGGAGCTTGCGCAACAACACTTCGCCAACGGGCGGCTGGTCGCCACGATCGGGCTGCTGGCACCCATGGAGCGCAGCGGGTTGCCCATCCCTTTGGTCGCCTCCATCGATCACCTGCATTGCGTCGCGGCCTTCCGTCTTGGCGAGCTCGATGACAGCCTGAGGCGCGCGCGGTCGTTCCTCGAGCGGGTGGACCCGGGCGTCGAATCGGCGCTGGAACAGCGGTTCGCCGTCCTGGCAGTCGCGGTGGTGGCGGCCGGTGAGCTGGCGCTGTACGAGCGGTGCCTCGACCTTCTCACCGAACTGCTGGGCCTGGCCTGCAGGATCGGCGGCCTGGCGCACTACGTTCGTGCCCGTGGCACCGCGGCCTCGGCGTTTCTGCTGCTGGGCGATCTCTGGGCCGCGCAGCGCATCCTGGCGGTGCTCACGAGCGAATTCGACCAACCGCATTCGGAACTGCGCCTGGAAGCGACCATGCGCTGCAACCACGCTTCGCTGTGCCTGCAGCTGGCGCGCATGGCACGCGACGCGGCCGACCCCGAGGCCGCGCAGCAGGCCATCGAGGATGCCGCGCACAGCGTGGAGCGGGCAGTGCTCGCCGCCGACGGCCTGCAAGACCTGCGCATCGTCACGTTCGTCGACCTGCACCAGGTCGAGCTGAGCATGCTGCAAGGCGACGGCGACAAGGCGCGCTCGTTCCTCGCCAAGGCCATGAAGGGCGCGCAGGCGGCCGGCCTGAACGCGCACTGGCGCCACCTCGACCTGCTGCAGGCCGAGATGCTGCTGAATGATGGATCCGCCCAACCGGCGCTCGACATCCTCGATGGTCTGCGCCAGTCCGAAGGTACAAGCAACGAGCTCAACACCCGCCTGCGGCAGCGCGAGCTCGAATACCGGGCCCTGCACGCAGCCGGCCGCGACGCCGAGGCCCTCGAGGCCCGGGCGGCATTCGACAAGCTGCACGCCTACCGATCGTTCCGACAGGCACGCGCGCAGTCCACACTCATGCGCAAGCGCCTGGAGCTGGAGCACCTGTTCCGGCGCGGCTCCGAGGGGGCGGGCTTTGGCGAAAAAGAGGGTGTCTCGGAAAAGAGAAAGAAAAGCCCGCCACGCCCGAGTTCACGTCGCTGCTGAATGGGCCGCCAGGGAAGGCCCTAGACCAGACCGACAGCCAGTCCAGCACCGATCAGCAGCATTGCCACCGCCACGGTGATCTGGACGGCGTGCAGCGTGACTTTCTGCAGCACACGCTTGCCGACGAATGAACCGACGAAGGCGCAGATGGTGCCCACGGCGACCGGCGTGAGCAGTGCATTCGACGTGGCCAGATGGCTCGCCATGAAGCCGGTGCCGTAGACCACCAGCCTGGCGGCATCGACGATGACCGCCGAAACGACACCCGTCGCGACGAACGCCTCTTTTGACAAGCCACTCTTGAGCAAGAAGGCCGAGCGCAACGCACCTTGGTTCCCCGACAGGCCACCAAAGAAGCCGGACAACGCGCCGCCCAGCGCCAGCCAACTCGGCGAGAACGCCAGCGCTTGAAAGCGGGGTGACAGCTCCAACAGGGCGAATACCACGATCAAGGTGCCGATGACGGCCTTGATCACTGTCACCTCGAACGTCGATCCGCCGAGGGTATAGCTCGCCACGACCGGCATCTCGTCGAACAGATGGAGAAGACTGGCTCCAGCCATGGCAGCGACGGCGGCAGTCACGCTGAAGCGTGCCACCACCCGCCAGTCGGCCTGCCTGGCCATCAAGCCGAACTTGAAAATGTTGTTGGCGAAATGCACGACAGCCGTGGCCGCAATCGCCAGCGGAACCGGGAAGAACAGCGCAAACACCGGCATCAGCACGGTCCCGAGGCCGAAACCGGAGAAGAGTGTCAGCGCAGAGATCACCAATGCCGCAACGCCTATCAAGACAAGTTCCATTTGAGCCTTCGACTATCCATGCGGACGGATCTGCGCGGTGTGACCGAGCTTCGTCATCGCGGAACGGGTGGCAACTGCGCCGCGCTGCGCGGCAGCGGCGACCCCTCGTACAGCAGCGCAGCGGCGCGCCGCTGCAGGAAGTCGCCCCAGTCCTTTTCCCAGCGCTCGCGGGCCTGGGCGGGCGGCAGTCCGTCGCGCAACTGCTGCAGCGTCTGCGCCGAGCCGACCATGCCGATCGTGCGCTCGGCGAAGAACTGCCGCGGCCACAGGCGGTGCAGCGCCTGCACCAGCGCCGCGCCCAGCAGCGAGGCGTCGAAGCGCTCGCGGTCGGTCACGCGCAAGGCCACGCCCTCGCAACGCTGTCCGGCATGGGGTGCCGCCTTCGGCACGAACTGGATCGCGCGCACCGCAACCCCGGGCAACTGCTGCTCGGCAAGCACCTGCGCCAGCCGGTCACCGTCGATCCAGGGCGCGCCGACCCACTCGAAAGGATGGTCGGTACCGCGGCCGACGCTCACCGGGGCCCCTTCGACCCACGCGACGCCGGGGTACAAGCGCGCGCTGTCGGGCCGGCGCAGGTTGGGCGAGGGGGGGACCCAGTCCAGCCCGGTGGACTCGAAGTCCATGGCGCGGCGGTAGCCGCGCATCGCGACCACCTGCAGGTCGACCGAGAGCCCCTCGTCGGCCTTCAGCTCGGCAGCGAGGTAGCGGGCCAGTTCACCGATCGTCATGCCATGCTGCACCGGCAAGGCGGCATAGGCGGTGAACGACTGCAGGCCCGGATCCCGTTTCGGGCCGGCGACACGGTCGGCACGCGCCGGGTCCGGCCGGTCCAGCACGACCACCTGGATGCCGGCCTTGGCCGCGGCACGCAGGCATTCGCCCAGCGTCGCGAGGTAGGTGTAGAAGCGCACGCCGGCGTCTTGCAGGTCGATGACCAGCGTGTCGAGGTCTTGCAGCGTCTCGGGGGCCGGCCTTTGCGTGGCCCCATAGAGGCTGACGATCGGCAGGCCGCTGAAGGGCTCGGTGCCGGCGTCGATGCGGCCCTCGGCATCGGCATTCAGCCCATGCTCGGGCGTGAACAGGCGCACCAATCGCACGCCCGGTGCGTGGCGCAGGCGGTCCAGCGTGCGCCAGCCGTGGCGGTCGATCGCGGCCGAATGCGTCACCAGGCCGATCCGGCGCCCTTGCAGCATCGCGTAGCCCTGCTGGCGCAGCACGTCGATGCCAGTCCACACGGGCGCCGGGCCATCGTCCGGCCGCGGGGCTTGCGGGTACAGCGGCGGCTCGCCGTCTTGCGGCGACGGCGGCTGCAGGCTGGCCACCAGCGCGAGCACCTGGCGGCGCAGCGGACGGGCGTCGCCACGCCCGTCGGGGTGCAGGCGGCTGGTCAGCAGCACGACGAAGCGGCGGTGGGTGAAATCCAGCCAGATGCCGGTGCCGGTGTAGCCGGTGTGGCCGACGGCGCCCCAGGCAGGCAGGGCCTCGCGCTCGGCCTGCAGCGGCGCGATCAACGACCAGCCCAGGCCGTGCCAGCCGGTGGCCGAAGCGGCGCCTTGCGGCCGCTGCAGGTCATTGATCGTGCCGCGGAACAGCGGTGTCGTCGGCCCGGCACGCAACATCGCCTGCGCAAAGCGGGCCAGGTCGTCCGCGCTGCCGAACAGGCCCGCATGCCCGGCCACACCACCGGCGCGGCGCGCGGTCGGGTCTTGCACAGTGCCGCGCAGCCAGCCATCGGTCATCGGCTCGGTCGGGGCGATGCGTGGCGCCAGCCGCCTCGGCGGCCGAAAGCCGGTGTCGTGCATCTGCAGCGGCTCGAACACACGC
This sequence comes from Ideonella sp., assembly GCF_036277275.1. GTDB lineage: Bacteria > Pseudomonadota > Gammaproteobacteria > Burkholderiales > Burkholderiaceae_C > Ideonella. The sequence goes on from NZ_DASUNH010000104.1 coordinate 127,353, forward strand.
CGCTGGCACTGCGCTTCGAGCGATCGGCCGGCCACGCGCTGGACCAGCACACCGAGCGCGAGGAAGTTCAGGTCGCTGTACAGGTAGCGGCTGCCGGGCGCACTGACCGGCGTCTCGGCGAGCAGCCGCTTCCAGACCGCGGCGGCGTCGTCGGTCGGCCGCAGCGTCAGCCCCGGCCGCAAGCCCGAGCTGTGCGACAGCAACTGGCGCACCGTGATCGCCCCCTTGCCAGCGGCCGCAAAGGCGGGCCAGTAGCGAGCAGCGGGAGCGTCGAGTTGCAGGCTGTCACGCTCGACCAGCTGCAGCACGGCGGTCGTCGTGCAGACGACCTTGGTCAGCGAGGCAAGGTCGAACACCGTGTCCGCCGTCATCGGCTCTGGTTGCGGCCCGGCCGCTCGAAGGCCCCATGCGCGCCGCAGCCAGACGTGCTGCGCATCGCCGACGATCACCACCGCGCCCGGCACCGCACCGGCCGCCATCTGGCCCCGCACCGCTGCGTCCAGTGGGGCCCAATCGGTCGGCCCGGGCTGCGCGCCTGCATTCAACGCCAGCGCGACGAGCCCGGCGATCATCCCGCGTCGCGCGGCGTTCAGCCACTGGCGGGCTTCACGCCGGCCGGCGGGTACTGGTCTTGCGGGTTCTGCGGAATCCACCCATTGCCCCCATGGTTTCGGCGGCCTCGATCTGCGCCCGATCTTGCACGGCGGAGCCACCATCGTGCCGTCAGAATCGAAACCACGTTGGCGATTCTTTGGCCGCGACGGGCGGGGCCGCGTGATCGGGCGCAAGCCGGGTGCAAGGCCCGGCGCAGGGGCGCCGGTGTTTTCTTCGCTGGCGGTGCGGGGGAATGGGGCGTCCTCGGGGCCCCAGGAGACGGGATCTTCTCCAGGTTGGGCGTTGCCGCGTAGGGCTGACGGGCAAGTCGCCGTGCTGCCGGTCAGATTGAGAACATGCTTTGCTTGCGTTCCCTTCAACCGGACGGCGACTTGATTCGAGTCATGCAAGCCCAGGCGCATATCCTGAAGGACGAGCACCTCGTTGCACGCGGCCTGACGAGCAGGACACGAGCCGGTGGGCGTGGGCATTTCTTCCAAGCATTTGCCTGGGGGGCACGAGTTGTGCCCCAACACGGCTGGACCCGATTTCCGCCGGCCTTCGAACAACGGCTGCCGCGCCGACCGCTTGCGTTCGGTAGACGGAGCAGTGGCGACCGCCCGGAGCTTCAGCGAAAGCTCGAAGGAGGCAAATGCGTGACGTAGAGCTGTTTGAAATCATTGCCGAGGATTCACCCGACGGTCTCGTCTTGGTCGGCAATGACGGCCTCATTCGATTCTGGAATCGAACGGCCGAGGCGATGTTCGGCCATCGGCGCGAAGAGGCTGTTGGCCAGCGGTTGCACCGCCTCATCCTACAAGCCGAAGACGACGACAGACCCATGGCTTCTGAATTCGGAGACAGGCCCGGCGTCTCCTTCGACGCCGTAGCTCGCAGCGGCACAGGTGCGCTGCTCTACATCAACGTGGCCTCACGCCGATTGCGGTCCGATGGCAAGCCGATAGGAGAGCTTTACAGCTTGGCCGATGTGACTCAGCTGCGCACGCGCCGCGATGCTCAGCTGTTGCAGGCTCGCTACCGGAACTTGCTGGACTCGATGCCCGACGCCGTCGTGGTGGTCAACGAGATCGGTCGAATCGCGCTGGTCAACCGGCAGGCAGAACACATGTTCGGATATGGCCCGGACGAGCTGGTCGGGGCGCCGCTGGAAACGATGATGCCCGAGCGATACCGCGCGGGACACTGGCGGCACCGGGAGCGATACATGAATCGGCCCCACACACGCCCGATGGGCGAGGGCCTGGAGCTCTACGGCCAGCGTAACGGCGGCGAAGAGTTCCCGGTCGAGATCAGCCTGAGCCCCTTGCGCACCGATGTCGGCCAGTTCGCGCTGAGCGCGATCCGGGACATCAGCGAGCGGCGTCGTGTCGAGCGAGTCCTGGAAGAAAAGAACCTCGAACTGGAGCGGGCCAATCAAGCCAAGGACCGGTTTCTGGCGGCGATGAGCCACGAGCTTCGCACCCCCCTGAACGCCATCATCGGCTTCACCGGCATCTTGCTGATGCGGTTGCCGGGCCCCCTGACGACCGATCAAGAAAAGCAGTTGACGATGGTCCAGTCCAGCGGCAAGCACCTGCTGTCGCTGATCAACGACCTCCTTGACTTGGCCAAGATCGATGCCGCTGGCGCGCTGATGCGGGTCGTGCCGTTGGATTGCAGCGCCTTGATCGAGGAGGTCGCCACGACGCTTCGGCCCGCGGCGTCAGCCAAGGGCCTGCAATTGGCAACCAACGTGGCGCAGGACGCCTGGGTGATGGCGGATCGACGAGCACTGCAGCAGATCACGATCAACTTGGCCAACAACGCCATCAAATTCACCCAGCGCGGCGCGATCGAGATGTTCGTCGAGTCGGCCGGCAATGGTCTTTGGGCGATCGGCGTGTCAGATACGGGAGTAGGAATGAGCGCCGATGAAGTCGCCCAGCTGTTCCAGCCATTCACCCAGGTGGGCTTGGCCAGTCAGCGGGCCAGCAGCGAGGGCACCGGATTGGGCTTGTATCTATGCCGCAAGCTGGCCGAATTGCAGCAGAGCTCGATCGAAGTGCGCAGCCACCCCGGGGTGGGGAGCCGATTCTGGTTCGTCCTGCCGGCGGTTGAGCCGCAGCGCAACGGCGTCGTGGAGCCGACATGAGAGTCCCTTGCGTTCTGGTTGTCGACGACAACCCCATCAATCTCGAGCTGGTGAGCTATCTGCTGAACAGCGCCGGCTGCCAAGTCATCTCGGCAGAACACGGACAGCAGGCGTTGCATGTTCTGGCCGAGCGAACGCAGATCGATGCAATCCTGTGCGACATCCAGATGCCGGTGATGGATGGGTATGAGTTTGCACGACGAGTGAGGTCGTCCGCCGCGTGGTGTGGGATTCCAATGATCGCGGTTTCGGCGCTGGCCATGGTGGGCGACCGTGACCGCATCTTGGACGCGGGATTCAGCGACTACCTGTCCAAACCTATCGATCCGCTGTCGTTCATCAGTGTCCTGAAAGGGCTGGTTCCGGGCCTGAGCGTGACTCAGGAATTGGGTGTCCCGGTGCCGGTGCCGGTGCCGGCGCCGGCGCCGGCTCCGCTGCGCAAGCCAAGTACTGGAGCCACCGTCCTTGTGCTGGACGACACGCCCGCGAACCTGCGGCTCAAGCGAGACCTTCTCGAGCCATTGGGCTACCGAGTCGTGACGGCGGACAGCCCGCCTGCGGCGTGGCAGCTGGCGAAGTCCGTGCGGCCACAACTCATCATCAGCGATGTCGGCATGCAGGTCGGTAGCGGCTTCGACTTCATCGCGATGGTCAAGGCAGATCCCGAACTATGCGGCGTCCCGTTCATATTTCTGTCGTCCACGCATTGGGACGATGCGGCCCGGGAACGGGGGCTGGCACTGGGCGCCGTACGTTACTTGCGCCGTCCGATCGAGTCGGGCGAGTTGCTGCGGGAGATTCGCCGGTTCCTGGGAGAGGCACCATCCCACGGGGAGCCTTCAAAGTAGCCGCCGCTCGAGATGAGCCCCTGTTTGAAGGACGTCTTTGCCTGATGGGCTTCTTCCGCGGCAAGCCAGGGCTGCTCGGGCCACCACTTCAGGTCGTCGTCTGCACGTGCAGGCGGCTGGTTGCGCAGCGGTGCAACGCGCGGTAGTGCTCCAGCGGCCGGCCCGAGGGGCCGTAGGCGATCGATTCGATCCGCAACAGCGCCTCGGGCGTGGCCAGCTCCAGCAGGCGGCAGGTCTCGGCATCAGGCAACACGGCGTCGATCCACCGTTCGGCACGGACGATGCGCAGGCCGTATTGGCGCCGCAGCACATCGTAGAGCGAGCGGTTCTCCAGCCGCGTGCGGTGCAGGCCCGGTGCCAGGTCCGCGGGGATGGCGGTTTCGACCAGCAGCTGCAGCTCGCCGTCGACGCTGCGAAGCCGCTTCAGCGCGACGACCTGGTCACCTTCGGCCAGCGCCAGGGCATGGGCTTCGGGCGTGGTGGGCGCGCGCAGCTCCTGCACGAGCACCTGGGTGCGCACGGTGCGGCCCTTGCGCTCCATCTCGTCGGAGAAGCCGAGCACGGTGGAGACGAAGTCTTCGTCGCGTTCGCGCGCCGAGACGAAGGCGCCGCGCCCCTTGATCTTGTAGATCAGGCCGCTGCGCACCAGGTCGGCCAGCGCCTCGCGCACGACGATGCGGGAGATGCCGAACTGCTCGCCGAGTTCGGCCTCGGTGGGCAGCTTGGCGCCGATGGCGAGTTCACCGTTCAGGATGAGGCCGCGTAAAGAGTCCCGGAATTGCGTCCACAGCGGTGATTCCGCGTTCCGGTCCAGAAGGGGGGCGATGTCTGCGAGGCTGTTCACGTGGGTAGGGGGCTGGAAATCAGCTCAACGGTCAATGATGCATCGAAAGGGGCGCCGGCCGGTGCCGGGGATGCCGCCATTCGCGCGAAGTGGCGCTCGCGCAGCGTCGCCGCACACGTTTGCACCTCGTGACGCCGGCGCGCGGCGTCCCAGCCGAGCGTGTGGCCGGCAACATCGCCCAGCTCGGCCAGCAGTGCATCGGTCACCTGGCCACGGATCGCGAGCAGCGTGCGGCGCATGACCAGGTCATCCAGGTGGTGAACGGCGCTGTTCCGGCACAGGTATGCGATCTCGGCCGACGAATAGCCGGGCGCGTGCCGCAGCGGCACATCGCCTGCCGCCGCGAACCGAGCCGCCAGCTCGCTGGCGCTGGCGCCGTAGCGCCCCACCAGCGCCGCCGCGCGACGCCGGCTCACACCACGGGTCAGCACAATGTGGGCCACGAGCCTGTCGACGCCGGATGGGTCGATCGGGAAATTCATGCCGCCGCCGATCGCCAGCGCCTCGGTCGAACGCGTGCGCGGCTGGCCCAGAAGGCGCAGCACCTCGTCCGTGGCCTGCTCGGCCAGTGAACGAAAGGTCGACCACTTGCCGCCGACCAGGCACACCAGCGGTACCTCTCGCATGGCGTTCGGCGGGTCGATCACCACCGAATGGTCGCGCGAGATCGTACCGGGCTTGTCCGCGTCGGAGCGGGCGAGGGGCCGCACGCCGACATAGGTGTAGACCACGTCGTCGCGGGCGAACGCCAGCTGCGGAAACACCTCGCGCATCACGTCGAGCAAGTAGTCGATTTCGGCCATCTCGGTGACGACCTGATCGGGGTCGTCGATCGGAATGTCGGTCGAGCCGACCAGCACCCGGTCCAGAAAGGGGTAGACGATGCAGACGCGGCCGTCGGGCGCCTCGAAGTACACCATGCGGCCCTCGAGCTGCCGGTGCAGCGCCGGGTGGTCGAGCACGAGGTGCGAGCCCTTGGTGCCCATGACGCGTTCGCCGGCGCCGCCAAGCGCCGCGGCCGAGTGGTCGAGCCAAGCCCCCGTGGCGTTGACGACCACGTCGGCGGTGACCTGGACCTGCTCGCCGGTCAACTCGTCGCGCAGGGTCAGCGCCTTGCCGCCGAGGGCAGTGACCTTGCAGTGGTTCGTGGCGACGGAGCGTGGCTGGTCGATGCCGGCATCGGCGATCAGCTCGAGGATCAGCCATTCGGGGTGGCTGATCCAGGCATCGAAGTAGGTGGCGGTCCAGCGCACCGTCGGCCGGAACAAGGCACCGTCGTTGGTCGACACGCGTGCAATGCGATGTTTGGGCATCACCCGGCGCCGGCGGCCCAGCAGGTCGTAAAGCCGCAGGCCGAGTGCGACGACGAACAGGCCGCGGTTGCTGGGCGCCATCGAGACGCCGAAGAAGCGCAGCATGCTGCTCAGCAGACCACCGAAGGGGCTGGACAGCGGCACCACCGTCTCGAGTGGGCGCACCAGGTGCGGCGCGTTGCGCAGCAGCAGGTTGCGCTCGCGCGTGGCCTCGGCCACCAGCGAGAACGCACCGTTCTCGAGGTAGCGCAGCCCGCCGTGGATCATGCGCGACGGCGCGCTGCTGGCACCGGCGGCAAAGTCGGCCTTGTCGACGATCAGGCAATCGACACCTTGCAGCGACAGGTCGCGGAACACGCCGACGCCGTTGATGCCGGCACCGACGATCACGCAGGTGAAGTGCCGCCCCGCCAGCGCGGCGGGCCGAACGTGCGGCGACGGCGCAGCGCCGCCGCTCACCGGCCGGCCCCCGCGAGCTGCGCGAACACCGGAGCGATGTGGTCGATCATCGCGTCGAACCCGGTCAGGTAATCTGCGTAGGCCTGGGAGGCGGCCGTGTCCGGCTCGACCAGGCTGCGGCTGGCCGGAATGACGCCACCTGCACCTTGCGACAGCGCGGCGTACAGCGCCGCGCCGCGCGCGCCGGTTTCGTCGTCACCGCAACGCTCCACAGGGTGACCGAGGAACGAGGCCAGCAGCCGCACCAGGCGCTCGTCGCGCGCGCCGCCACCAAGCGCCGCCACTTGATGTGGCATGCCCAGGCCTTGCGATGTGAGGTGGCCAAGGTGTCGCGCGTGCAGCGCCGCCACCGCATCGACAACCGCTCTCGCCATGTGCGCGCGGTCATGGTGGGCTCGCAGACCGACGAAGCCGGCCATCGCATGGGGCGGCGCACTGCCGCCGTTGATGAAGGGCAGAAAGCGCAACCCGGCTGCGCCCAGCGGCATCGACATCGCGCAATCCACCACCGCGGCCGCCGACGCGAACTGCAGCGTGCGGGCCAGCCAGGCAATGTTGGCCATCGAGGACGGGGTGTTCTCCAGGTACAGCCGCTGCTCGGCGGAGCCGAAGTGCACCACCGCGCCGACTGTGGGCAGCGGCTCGATCACCGGCCCGACCACGGCGTTGACACACCAGGTGCCGAACACGGCCACCGCCTGGCCGCGCTCGTCGGCGCCCACCGCCTTCAACGACGCGAGCAGGTCGATCGCGCCGATGGCGACCGGCAGCCCGGCCGGCAGCCCGCATTCCTGCGCGGCGGCGCGTGTGAGCGTGCCGATCGCAGTGCCGCTCGGCACGATGGGCGGCAGCTCGAAGGCGCCGGCATCGAGCCCGACCGCCTCGAACGCGGCGCTCGACCAGGTGCCGGTCGCCAGCGACAGCAGCCCCGCGGTGCTGGCATCGCTGGCGTCGGTGGCGATCGCGCCGGTCAGCAGGTAGGCCAGGTAGTCCTTCGCGAACAGCAGGCGGCTCGTCGCCTGGCGGCGCCAAGGCTGCGCGGTGAACATTTCGGCAGCGATGAGGGTCGGCTGCCCCGGCCATGGGCAGCAGCCGACCTCGGCCAGCAACGCGGCGCCATCGCGCACCGCCAGCGCTCGTGCACGCAGACAGGCGCGCTGGTCGGTCGAAGCCACGGCGTGCCCGCCCACCAACTGGCCATCGGTGCCGAGTGCATACAGCCCGGCGCCGTGGCCGGTGCAGCCGATGGCGCGCACCTCGCGCAGCCGCGGGCCGAGTTGCCCGGCGACGCCGCGCAGTGCGTTGAACAACGCCGCGTGGATCGCCGGTGCGTCCAGCTCGCAGCCGCCGTGCGGCAGCGAGCGAAAGGGCAGCGCGACGCCCGAAGACGCCAGCGCTGCGCCGCTGCCAGCCTCGAAGGCGACCGCCTTGAGGCCCGTGGAACCCATGTCGATTCCGAGGTAGATGTCTGTTCGCATGTCATAACATCATTGCGGAAGAATTGGTCGATAGTAGCAGCGTTTCCCCTAATAACAGCTTGACCCGACTCCTCTACATTTCGTCGTTGTCATGACAACTGATGGAGAGTTCAGGTGTCAGGCGAAGCGCAAGAGACCCTTGCGGATTCAACGGAAGTACAGGAGACAACGCGATGAGGCGAGATTTCTTGAAGGCTGCGACGGCTGCGGCAGGCATGGGCCTGGCAGGCGGCTCTGCATTTGCACAGGGCGCCGCTGCCGCCGGGTTGCGCGGCAATCCGAGCGATGTGTACGTGATGAACGTGATGGTCTCGGGCGTCGAGTACTGGTTCCCGGTCTACGAGATGATGAAGCAGCTGGGCCGCACGCTGGGCGTGAAGACGCGCTACACCGGCACGCCCGAATACGACGTCAACAAGCAGCTGGCCTCGTTCGAGCAGGAGCTGGCGCGCAAGCCGGCGGGCATCTTGCTGCACCCGATGAACCCGGACCCGTTCATCGAGCCGATCAACCGCGCCGCGGCGATGGGCATCCCGGTGGTGACCTTCGCGGCCGATTCACCCAACTCCAAGCGCGTCTCGTTCGTCACCTCCGACAACGAGCGCGAGGGCTCGTATGCGGCCGATGCGATCGCCACCGCGCTGGGCGACAAGGGCGAGTACGCAGTGCTCGAGAACCCCGGCCAGGACAACCACGACCGGCGCGTGAGCGCCTTCGTCAACCGAATGAAGACGAAGCACCCCGGCATGAAGCTGGTCGGCCGTGCGGCGAGCAATCAAGACCCGAACAAGGCCTACCAGGCCACGCTCAGCCTCGCGCAGGCCAACCCGAACCTTGGCGCGATCTTCATGCCCGAGGCCAACTCGGCGCTCGGTGCGGCGCAAGCGAAGGTCGAGACGAAGAAGAACATCCGCGTGATGTGCTGCGACGTCAACGCGAAGATCCTCGACATGATCAAGTCCGGCGACGTGTTCGGCTCGGTCAACCCGAACCAGGGCGTGCAGGGCTACATGGGGATGATGCTGCTGTTCCTGGCGCGCAATGCGCAACTCATCGACCCGATGAACGACGCCAAGCGCAGTGGCAACAATCCGATGGCGGTGCCGTTCCTCGACAACGGCCTGTCGATCGTCAGCAAGGTCAACGCCGACGACTTCTACTGGGACAAGTACCTCGCTCGCCGAGGCACGAAAGGCATCAACGAATGAGCGTTGACCGGCCGTCCTCGCCCGATGCGCCATTGCTCGAGTTGCGCGGCATCCACAAGCACTTCGGCGCGGCGCGTGCGCTCGCCGGGGTGCACTTCTCGCTGCGGCGCGGCGAGATCCATGCGCTGTGCGGCGAAAACGGCGCCGGCAAGTCGACGCTGATGAAGATCATCGACGGCATCCACCAGCCGAGCGCCGGCGACATCGTGCTCGAAGGCGAGAAGGTGGTGATCGACGGCCCGGCGCACGCGATGCGGCTGGGCATCGGCCTGGTGCACCAGGAGATCGCGCTGTGCGGCGATGCGACCGTCGCCGAGAACATCTTCATGCACGAAGTGGCCGGCGGTGCCGGCGCGTGGATGGACTACGCGGCGCTCAACGAGCGGGCCAGCCGGGTGCTCGCGAAGCTGGGGCAGGACCTTGCCCCGCATCGGCGTGTCGACGAGTTGCCGATCTGCCAGCAGCAGTTGGTCGAGATCGCGAAGGCGCTGACGCTGGATTGCAAGGTGCTGATCCTCGACGAGCCGACCGCCGCGCTGACCGAGCTGGAATCGGCCGCGCTGTTTCGGGTGCTGCACGACCTGAAGGCGCAGGGCATCGGCATCATCTACATCAGCCACCGCATGGCCGAGATCTTCACGCACTGCGACCGCGCCACCGTGCTGCGCGACGGGCGCGACGCGCTCTGCGCGCCGATTGCCGATGTGAGCCCCGATGTGCTGGTGCGCGCGATGGTCGGCCGCGATCTGGGCAACTACTTTCCGCCGAAGGCCGCGCCGGGCGCGGATGCCGTGCCGCTGTTGGAGGTGCTGGACATCGGCGATGGCGAATGTGTCCACGGCATCTCGTTTTCACTGCGCCAGGGCGAGGTGCTGGGCATCGCCGGCTTGATGGGCGCGGGCCGCACCGAGCTGGCCGAGATGGTCTGCGGCCTGCGCCGCACGCGGCGCGGCAGCGTGCGCCTGAACGGCCGGCCGTTGACGATCGGCCAGTACGGCGACGCGTTGCGGCACGGCATCGCCTACCTGAGCGAAGACCGCAAGGCCGCCGGCGTCTTTCTCGAGATGTCGGTCGCGCAGAACATCTCGGCGATGGCCTCCGAGCGCGTCAGCTCGCGCTGGGGTTTGCTCAGGCGCTCGGCCGAGCGCAGCCTCGGCGAGCAGCTGAGCGAACAGCTCGGCATCAAGTCGGCTGGCACAAGCTGCGAGGTGGCGAGCCTGTCGGGTGGTAACCAGCAGAAGGTGGCGATCGCCAAGCTGCTGGCCACCAACCCGGCGGTGATGCTGATGGACGAGCCGACGCGCGGTGTCGACGTTGGCGCGAAATCCGAGATCCACCACCTGCTGCGCGAACTGGCGCACCAGGGCGTGGGCGTGGTCGTCATCTCGTCGGAGCTGCCCGAGATCATCGGCCTGTGCGATCGCGCACTGGTGATCCGCGAAGGCCTGGTCGCCGGTGAAGTGCCGGCGCATGAGATGAGCGAAGAAGGACTGTTGCGACTGGCCTCCGGCCTCGTGGCGAAGGAGTTGATGAATGTCTGAGACGATCGCACCGCCCGCATTGGCCGCCGCCCCCCGAGCGAAGGCAGGAGCCAGCCCGATCAAGCTGCGCGAAGCCGGCCTGCTGCTGATCATCGTGGCGCTGTGCGTCGTGATGAGCTTCGCGTCAGAGTATTTCCTGACCTGGGACAACGTGCGCGCGATGCTGCTTTCGTTTTCGATCGAGGGCATCGTCGTCGTCGGCATGACGGTGCTGCTGATCGTCGGCGGCATCGACCTCTCGGTTGGCTCGGTGGTGTGCCTGGCGATGGTGATCACCGGCAAGCTGTTCCTGTTGGGGCTGGACCCGTGGACTTCCGGGCTGGTGGCGATCGGCTGCAGTGCGTTGATCGGCGCGATGATCGGTGGCTGCGTCACCGGCATCGGGCTCAGCCACTTCATCGCTTCGCTGGCCTTCATGGTGATCGTGCGCGGCATGTCGCTCGCGTTGACGCAGGGCACGCCACAGTCGCTGTTCTCGCTGCCGCCGGAGTTCAAGTTCATCGGCCAGGGCGCGCTCGGTGGCATCCCGGTGGTCATCATCATCTTCGCGCTGATCGTCGGCGCCAGCGACTTTGCACTGCGGCGCGCCGCGCTGTTGCGCAAGGTGTTCTACACCGGCAGCAACGAGAAGGCCGCGCTGTACTCGGGCATCCGCACCGGCCATGTGAAGTTCTGGGTCACCGTGCTGTGCTCGGCGATGGCAGGGCTGGCTGGCGTCATCTACACCGCGCGCTTCGGTGCCGCCACGCCCACCTTCGGCATCGGCATGGAGCTCAATGCGATCGCCGCGGTGGTGATCGGCGGGGCCAGCCTGAAGGGCGGCTCGGGCACGGTGCTTGGTGCGGTGCTCGGCCTGGCGCTGCTGTCGGTGGTCAGCAGCTCGCTGATCCTGCTCGATGTCTCGCCGTACTGGCAGGACGTCATCAAGGGCCTGATCCTGCTGGTCGCCGTCACTGTCGACCATCTCCTCAACGTCAAGAAGATCCTCAGATGAACAAGACAAAGTTGGGCTCGTCGGGCATCGCCTGCGAGAGCGTTGGCCTGGGTACCTGGGCCATGGGCGGCTGGATGTGGGGCGGCAGCGACGATGCCGCCGCCATTCAAGCGATCCGCGCGTCGCTCGATGCCGGTGTGCGGCTGATCGACACCGCGCCGGCCTATGGCCTGGGCCATGCCGAGATACTGGTTGGCAAGGCGCTCGCCGGCCGGCGGAGCGACGCCGTCATCGCCACCAAGTGCGGGCTGGTGTGGCACACGCAGCAGGGCACGCACTTCTTCGACGAGGAAGGGCAGCCCGTCTACCGGCACCTCGGGCGCGAATCGATCTTCCATGAAGTCGAGCAAAGCCTGAAGCGCCTGCAGACCGACTACATCGATCTCTACATCACCCACTGGCAGGACGCGAAGACGCCTGTCGAAGAGACGATGGGCGCGCTGCTCGACCTGAAGCGGCAGGGCAAGATCCGCGCGATCGGCGTCAGCAACGTCGATGCGCCAACGCTCGCCGACTACCTGCGCCACGGCCCGGTCGATGCGATCCAGGAGCGCTACAGCCTGATCGACCGCGAGATCGAGGCGACGCTGTTGCCGCTGTGCCGGCAGCACGACACCGCGGTGCTCGGCTACTCGTCGCTCGCACTCGGTCTGCTGACTGGCCCGATCGACGCACAACGACGTTTCAATGGCGACGACCAGCGCAACGGCAACCCGCGCTTTTCTGCGGAGAACCGCCAGAAGCTGAACGCCTTCTTCGCCGACATCGAGCCGGTGCGTGCGCGCCTTCAATGCTCGTTCGCGCAGCTGATGATCGCGTGGACCACGGCGAACGACCGAGTCACGGTGGCCCTGTGCGGTGCCCGCAATGCGCAGCAAGCGGCCGACAACGCCGGCGCCACGCGCGTGCTGCCGGGCAACGATGACCTGCTCGCGATCGAACGCGCGGCCGATCGGCACCTGAACGCGCTGACGAACTGGTGAACCCCACACGAAGCAAGGAGTGAGCGCGATGCTCGACAGAAAACAACCCCGACTGGCCCGCCTGCTGCGCCAGGGCCGCTGCCTCGACATTGCCGTCGACCACGGTGTCTGCAACGAACCCAGCTTCCTGCAGGGGCTGGAGGACATGAGGCAGGTGATGGACCAACTGGTGGCCGCCGGCCCCGATGCGATCCAGCTCAACTATGGCCAGGCCGACCTGCTGCAGCACCGTGCCGGTCGCGACAAGCCAGCGCTGGTGATGCGGCTGGACATGGGCAATCCTTACAACGCCACGACGCATCGCGTGATGTGGGCGTTGCTGCAGAACGGGCAGGACCCGGTGCTGCCGGCGGTCCAGCTCGATGCCGCATGCGTCGTGGTCAACCTGTTCATGCTGCCCGACGAGCCCGATCTGTTCCGCCAGTGCGTGGCCAACATCGCGCGCGTGCGGGCGGACTGCGACCGCTACGGCATGCCGCTGATGATCGAGCCGCTGGTGATGGCGCCGAACAGCGCGCGCGGCGGCTACATGGTCGATGGCGATGCGGAAAAGATCGTCACGCTGGTGCGGCTGGCGCGCGAGATGGGCGCCGACATCATCAAGGCCGACCCGACGGCCGACCCGCACGAGTTCCATCGTGTCGTGCAGGCGGCGCGTTGCCCGGTGCTGGTGCGCGGCGGCGGCAAGGAAGAACTGCCGCAGGTCTTCGGCAAATCGCGCGTGCTGCTCGACCAGGGCGCGGTGGGCATGGTCTATGGCCGCAACGTCTACCAGCACCCCGATCCATCGGCCGTCGTGAAGGCGCTGATGGCGATGGTGCATCGCGGTGCCAGCGCCGAGGCGGCCTGGGACCTGTACCAGTCGGCAGCTTCTGCCCGTGAGGAGTGCCGCGAACCCGCATAGCGGGCTACTGGCGCAACGAACAACCCAGGGGAAGGGCAGGTGTCCTGTTCCAGAAATACGCCGCATTGAGATTCGACCAGATGGTGATGATCGCGAGTTCGGACGGCTGGGCAGATACCCAGCGTATCTGCCCTGATGGCCGGGCGCGCGAGGGCGCCATCTGGCCGAACCCCTCCGGGGCGGGCCGATATGGGGCGCTCGCAGCGCCGCCAAGCCAGGCAGATACGACTTGGTATCTGCCTGGCTCGCCGACTCGCGATCATCCCCATCTCGGCTCGTCCAATGCGGTGTATTCCTGGAACAGGACACCAGCTCCCCGTCGATCGATTCATAACGACCCGCCGTCATGGACAGGTCACGCCTGTGTGTGAACAACGAGGAGACATCGGTGTTGAAACTCAAATCCGTCATCTTGGTGTTGGGGCTGATCCTGGCGGCCCTGGTCAGCCATGCGGCCGTCACGGGCCGCAGCCTGTTGGTCACGCTGCGTGAGCTGGGCGCGGCCGTCGGTACCAGCGAGGCGCAACCCGAGCAGGCCTTGCTGCCCTTGGGCGGCCCGGGCCTGGGCAACCTGACCTACAACCAGTCCGAGCTGTTTACGCCGGTTTCGTGGATCCGCCGAGACGACAACGGCGTGCCACCGACCTACCCGAACCGCAAGGACTTCGGGCTGAACGTCGGGATCATGCACAACGGTTACTTCCTGACGCTGTTCGCGCCGGACAGCGGCTGGGGCCCGGGCGGCTTTCTGCTCTACGACGTGTCGAATCCGCGCTCGATCCGGCTGGTCAAGCGCATTTACGAGCCCGAGGGCCGAACGGCCGAGTTCCGTGAAGCGCACTCGATGGGCACGGCAACGATTGGCGGCAAGAACTACATCGTCATCGCGACGACGCGTGGCGTGGAATTCTGGGATTTCACCGACATCAACGACATCAAGCAGGTCAACAAGCTGCGCCTGCCAACGACCAACGCCGGCGACTACGCCGATGTGAGCTGGCAGCTGTGGTGGCAGGCACCATATGTCTACGTGGCCTCGGCCAACCATGGTGTCTACATCGTCGACGCGCGCGACCCGGCCAATGCGGTGATCGCCAACCGCGGCGCCGGCAAGCCGAACCCGGTGCCGATCGGCGAGCTGGGTGGCTTTCGCATCGGGCCGATCTTCACGCTGGGCAACCAGATGGTGCTGACCTCGATGGACAACACCGACGGCTTCGCGAGCCTGGACATCTCCGACCCGCTGAACCCGAAGGTGCTCGACAGCGTCAGCTCGAACCCGAACTACTACGCCACCTGCTTCGACGGACGGCACCTCTACGCGTCGGTGCGCGGCGGCGGCGCGAAGATGTTCGGCTACGACCTGGCCGACCGCACCCGCTTCGTCGCGAACGACAACCGCCTGGTCATCGACGAGCAGCTGTACTGCGGCACGCAGGACAACTACGTCTTCCAGGGCGCGCAACACAAGATGCACAAGGTCGACGTGAGCAACCCCTTGCAGCACGTCGAAGTGGGCCGCGGCGGTCTGTTTCCGCCGGGCTCGCCGGACGAAGAGCATTCGGACCATGGCCAGGTGGCGCCTTTCGGCAACCTGGTGTTCATCGGCAACGATCACGGCTCCGGCAGCGGCTTCATGGTGCACGCCACCGCGCCCGACACGACCAAGCCGGTCGTCAAGCAGGTGTCCCCGGCCAACGGCGCGCGCCAGCAGGCCTTGACCTCGCGCATCGGCCTGGGCCTGAGCGACAGCATCCTGCCCGAGAGCGTGAACAGCGGCACCTTCATCGTGCGGCCCGTGGGCGGCAACACGCTCGCCGGCACCTACAGCGTGCAGCTCGGCATCATCAACTTCTCGCCGAACCAGCCGCTGCAGCCCAACACAAGCTACGAGGTCTACCTGCCGGCCGGCGGCGTGAAAGACTATGCCGGCAACGCGATCGGCCCCGACTATCTCGCCACCTTCACCACCGGCAATGCGCTCGACATCGCGCTGGCGCATCACTGGAGCCTGGCCAGCACGCTCGACGACCCGATCGGCCAGGACGACGGTGTGCCAACCGCCAACGATGCCTTCGAAAGCATCGGCCTGAACTTCGCACCGCGCCTCGGTGGCGTGGCGCTGAAGGACGACACCGTCGCTTCGGTGCTGGGCGGTACCGCCTCGGTCAGCCTCTACCTGAAGAGCACCCAGACGGGCACCAGCGCGCCTTGGACGGCGCCCGGCATCTTCGGCCGCGACCAGACCGGCGGCTCCGATGACGTCTTCTGGGGCTGGTTCGACAACACCGGCCGCCTGAACCTCTCGGTGGGTGACGTGGCCAACAACAACCCCGGCACCAAGTCGATCAACGCAATCAACGATGGCCAGTGGCACCACGTGGTGATGACGCGTGATGCGGCCACCGGCGCACAGGCGATGTACGTGGATGGCGTGAAGACTTCGTCGGTCGGCCGAACCGGCGCGATGGGGCTGAAGAACCGTTTCAACATGCTGGGCCAGATCCAGGGCAACAGCGACTTCTTCCGCGGCACGCTCGCCGATGTGCGCGTCTTCGGCCGCGTGCTGAGCGATGGCGACGTGACGGCGTTGCGCTCGCTGCCGGTCGTCGGCGACCCGGGCCTGGGCGATGGGCCAGCGCTGGTCAATGGCCAGGTCGTCTTCAACCCGACCGTGCTCGGCGGCTCGGCGCAATACAGCTGGAACTTCGGTGATGGCACCAGCTCGCCTTTCTCGAGCCAGGCGCGATCGACGCACACCTATACCAAGGCGGGCCACTACACCGTGACGCTGACGGTGCGCAATGCCAACGGCCAGGAGACCTACTACACCTTCCAATTGACGGTGATCACGCCGGTGACGGCTGTTCAGCCGACCCACACCACCAACATCACCGGTGACGCCAATTCGGTCTACAGCGTCAACCCCGACAGCGGAACGGTGACCGCGCTCAACGCTCAATCGCTGGCCAAGCGCTGGGAAGTGCGCGTCGGCAACGAGCCGCGCACGCTCGCCGTCGGCCCGGATGGGCGCATCTGGGTCACGGTGCAGGACGACGACAAGCTGGTCGCGTTGAATGCGGCCGACGGCACCGTCTCGGCCACCGTCACGTTGCCCTACGGCAGCGGGCCCTACGGTGTCGTCTTCACGCCGGATCGCTCGAAGGGCCTGCTGACGCTGGAGAGCAAGTCGACGCTGCAGAGCTTCGACCCGACCAGCGGCGTTGCCAACGGCAGCCTGGTGCTTAAAGGCGCGGTGCGTGGCATCGCTGTCGCGGGTGACTCGCAGGCGGCCTACGTCACGCGCTTCAAGTCGTCGGCCAACGGTGGGCAGCTGTTCAAGGTGAACCTGCTGGACCTGACGGCCAATACCACCGTCGCGCTGCAGGTCGACACGACGACGATCGACGACGAAAGCCGCTCGCGTGGCGTGCCGAACTACCTGAGCCAGGTGGTGATCTCGCCGGACGGCAAGCGCGCGGTGCTGCCGTCGAAGAAGGACAACATCGTGCGCGGCAAGTTCCGTGACGGCCAGAACCTCGAGCATGACCGCACGGTGCGCTCCATCCTGTCGCAGGTGGATCTCGCCGCGGCGAAGGAGGTCCCGGCTGAGCAGCTGGACTTCGACGACCGAGCTCCGGCCCGCGCGGCACTGTTCGCGCCCAACGGCGACTACATCTTCGTCGCGCAGATGGAGGGCAACCGCGTCGCGATCGTCGACACCTACAGCCGCGCGGTTCGTGGCGAAATCACCGACGTCGGCCGCGCGCCGCATGGGCTTTACCTCGACAAGGCACGCAACCGCCTGTTCGTCAACAACTTCCTGGCGCGATCGGTGTCGGTGCACGACGTGGCGCCGGTGCTGTCGGGCGAGAGCGGGGCGGCGAACTTCGTGCAATCGGTGAGCACGGTGGCCCAGGAGACGATGACGGCCGCAGCGCTGCGCGGCAAGCAGCTCTTCTACAACGCGGGCGACCGCCGGATGAGCCGCGACAACTACATGTCGTGCGCCAGTTGCCACGCCGACGGCGGCGACGACGGCATGGTGTGGGATTTCACCCAGCGCCGCGAAGGCCTGCGCCGCACGGTGAACCTGCTCGGCCGCCAGGGCCTGGGCCACGGCCGCGTGCACTGGACGGCAAACTTCGACGAGATCCAGGACTTCGAGAACGACATCCGCAACGCCTTCGGAGGCACCGGCTTCATGAGCAATGCGGATTTCGCGGCCACCTCAGACACGCTCGGCCCGCCGAAGGCCGGCAAGAGCGCGGCGCTCGATGACCTGGCCGTCTACGTGAGTTCGCTGTCGCGCCACACCCGCAGCCCGGCGCGCACTGCCGATGGCACGATGACTGCCAAGGCGCTGCGCGGCAAGCAGGTGTTCGACACGGCGCAGTGCGTCACCTGCCACAGCGGCATCACGCTGCGTGATGGGCTGCGCCACGACGTCGGCACGATCCAGCCGTCGTCCGGCCAGGGCAACGGCCAGCCGCTGCCGGGTATCGGCTTCGACACGCCGACGCTGTTCGGCACCTGGTCGGCGCCGAACTACTTCCACAACGGCCAGGTGACGACGCTGGAGAAGCTGTTCGCGTTCGGGCACGGCAACAGCGGCGCGCTCTCGCTCGAAGACCAGCAGGCACTGGCGGCCTACGTGCGCTCGCTGGACGCGACGAGTGCGCTGCTGCGCATCCGCTCGAACCTGCCCAACAGGTACTGCATCAACATCGGCAAGCGCCTGACCGACAGCGGCGCCAAGGCGATCCTGTACCGCTGCGGCACCGCCGACAACGAGGTGTTCGCCGTCAACAACGTCGATGGCTACCAGCAGTTCGTCGTCAAGCACAGCGGGTTGTGTCTGGCCGAAGGCCCGGTGACCACCGCGCCGATCCGCTCGCTGGTGCAACTGGCCTGCAACTCGGGCGCGGCCACCCAGTGGTCGGTGGTCGGCTCGACGCTGCGCAGCCGGTCGACCAACGCATGCATGGATGTGCCGGGCGGGACGGACCAGGAGGAGACGGAGCTGATCACCTACCCGTGCAACAACGGCAACAACCAGAACTGGACCCGCGAGATCGCGGGCAAGTAGGGCAACCGAAGAAGGCGCGCGGGCCGCCGCCGTATCAACGAACCTGAGCAGTCGCAATTGAGCAGTTCCAACACCTTCGACTACATCGTGATCGGCGGCGGCACGGCCGGTGCGCTGATGTGCAACCGGCTGACGCAGGACCGCGACCACCGCACGCTGCTGATCGAAGCGGGTGGCCGCGACCGCCACCCGTGGATCCACGTGCCGGTCGGCTACCTGTACTGCATCGGCAACCCGCGCACCGACTGGCTGTTCCAGACCGAGCCGGACACGGGCCTGAACGGCCGGCGGTTGCGCTACCCGCGCGGCAAGACGCTGGGTGGCTGCTCGAGCATCAACGGCATGATCTACATGCGCGGCCAATCGCGGGACTACGACCACTGGGCCGAGCTGACCGGTGACGATGCCTGGCGCTGGGACCGCGTGCTGCCGGCGTTCATGCAACACGAGGACCACTACCTCGGCGACCAACCCGGGGAAATGGCAGGCGACGCAGAGTTCGCCGCTTACCACGGCGTGGGCGGCGAGTGGCGCGTCGAGAAGCAACGGCTGCGGTGGGACATCCTCGATGCGTTCGCGCAGGCGGCGCAGCAGGCCGGCGTGCCGGCCTGCGCCGACTTCAACCGCGGCAACAACGAGGGCGTCGGCTACTTCCAGGTCAACCAGCGCGCCGGTTGGCGCTGGAACTCGGCCAAGGCCTTCCTGCGGCCCACTTGCGACGCGCGGCCCAACTTCGAGCTGTGGGTGAACTCCCGCGTCACGCAGCTCCTGTTCGAGACGGCAGCGGACGGTCGCCCGCGCTGCGTGGGCGCGCGGGTGTGGAACGGGCGGCAGATGGTGGAGGCGAGGGCGCAGCGTGAGGTGGTCCTGTGCGCCGGCAGCATCGGCTCGCCGCAGATCCTGCAGCTGTCAGGCATCGGGCCGTCGGCGCTGCTGCGCCAGCACGGCATCCCGGTGACGGTGGATCTGCCCGGTGTCGGCGAAAACCTGCAAGACCATCTGCAGATCCGCGCGGTCTACCAGGTGCAGGGCGCGTTGACGTTGAATGAACTGGCATCGACGTTGCGCGGCAAGGCGCGCATCGCGCTGGAGTACCTGTGGGGCCGACGCGGCCCGATGAGCATGGCGCCTTCGCAGCTCGGCGCCTTCACGCGCAGCTCGCTCGACTACGCATGGCCCAACATCCAGTACCACGTGCAACCGCTGTCGCTCGATGCGTTCGGCGAGCCGTTGCACCCGTTCCCGGCCTTCACCGCCAGCGTCTGCAACCTGAACCCGACGAGCCGCGGCACCGTCCGCATCCGCAGTGGGCGTGCCGAAGACGCGCCGGCCATCGCGCCGAACTACCTCAGCACCGCCGAGGATCGCCGCGTGGCGGCCGATTCGCTGCGCGTCACGCGGCGCATCGCCGGGCAGCCGGCGCTGGCCCGGTACAAGCCGCAAGAGATCAAGCCCGGGCCGCAATTCGACAGCGACGGTGATCTGATTCGCCTGGCCGGCGACATCGCCACGACGATCTTCCACCCGGTGGGCACCACCAAGATGGGGGCCGACGGCGACCCGCTGGCGGTGCTGGACTCGCGCTTTCGCGTGCGCGGCGTGCATGCGCTGCGCGTGGTCGATGCCGGCGCGATGCCGACCATCACGAGCGGCAACACCTGCAGCCCGACCTTGATGATGGCCGAGCGGGCAGCGGGCTGGATCCGGGCCGCGGCGACGCCTCGCGGCT
>NZ_DASUNH010000105.1:0-37079 GCF_036277275.1 Ideonella sp.
ACGCGATGCCACCCCCGCCCAGGTCCACGCGCCGCAACTGGTCGCGGAAATCCCAGGCCATGCCGCTCAGGTGCGGCATCGCGGTCATGTTGCCGTGGGCGTCGTAGGGGAAGCGTTGTGGTTCGTTGTCACCGACCACCACGCTGCTCAGGCGGTTGCTCAGTTTGCTCGGCTCGATCAGGCTGGCTTCGTCGTAGCTGCAGCCGCGCGTCCAGTTGCCATTCGCCGCCTGGTGAACCAGCTGCACGATGTTGCCGACCGGGTCGTATGAGTACCGCTCGACATAGCGGCGCATCGCCTGGCCGTCGCTCGGGTGCGACAGGTTGACGCGAAAGGCATCGTTCCAGCTCGTCTCGGGTTGCGAGACCTGGCCGATGTGCTCTCGCCCTTCGGCAACCAGCAGACGGTAGAGCGCGTCGTAGGTGTAGTCGGCGCTGGCCGTGACGACCTGGTTCCTGAAGTAGATCGTCTGCTGGGCCGCGTCTTCGATGTGCGTGATGTTGCCGGCCGGGTCGTACACATAGGCCAGGTCTTGCAGCGCTTCGCCGCCGCGCAGCGTCTGGCAATGCGTGAGCCGCAGGGTCAGCGGGTCGTAGGCATGGTCGGTGCGCAGCCCGTTGCCGTAGGCGATGCTCGTGCGCTGGCCCTTGGCGTCGTAGTCGATGTTGGTGACGAAGGGTGTGGCCGACGTCGCGCCGCGCGATTGCACCCACGTCGCTTCCAACAAGCCCGCGGTATTGAAGCGCGGCCGGGTCTCGCTGCCATCGGGCGCGGTCAGCACGATCGGCCGGTTCAGCGCGTCGTAGGCCGTGCTGCTGGCGAAGACTTTGGGTTCGAGTGCCGGGTTGGTCGACCAATCCAGCGTGCTCTTGTAGTCGGCGGCCAGTTGCCGCTTGCCGCTGAGCAGGTTGCCCTTGAAGTCGTAAGCCTCGCTGGTCGACACCCCCGCCTGGTCGAAGTGCTGGAAGACCTTGCCACGCAGGTTGCGCGCTTCGACATCGACCTCGCCTTCGCCATACGCGGTGCGGCCGATCAGCTTCTCTGCACCGCTGCCCTCTTGCAAGAAGATCTCGAGCGGCCTGCGCAGCGCGTCAAAGGTGTTGCGGAACCGGTGCTCGCGGCTGTCCCACGCGAAGGCGGGTTGCCCGCCCGCGTCATTGAACATCCAGCGCTCACCCGCCTCCATGCTGGCCTGGTGGATGCGCACACCGAGCATGTCGAAGCCGTAGCGCATGACGACGCGGCCGTTGGCGTCGATGACTTCGCGCTGATTGCCTTCGATATCGAGCAGCACCCGGCTCGCGTGCTGCTCGTCGACAGTGTTGCCGTCCCGCTCGAAACGGTTGTGGGCGATCGTCAGGAACGGTCGGCCCAGCGCATCGGCATGGGCCACCGAGGGCGTGGCCGCGTGCACCGCTGTCTTGGCGGCGGCGGCCCGCTCGGCATCGCCGAACCCGCCGCCGTGGCGCTGCGCGAACCATGTGGGCAGGTAGTCGGTCGCGACGAGTCGCTGGAAGAAGCCGCCGACATCGGCGTCGTCCGCCGGGTCTTCGATCGACGCGGTGTCGTTGACGTCCCAGCTGGCCTGCTGCCACGGATCGAACACCACCTTCTCCCAGCTGTGATTCGGGTGCAGCGTGGCCACCACCCGTGCCAGCGGGTCGTAGAACAAGGTCGAGCTGACACCGACCCGGTGATCGAAGCGGAAGGCGTGCGTGTCGTCGAAAAACGGCTCGAACTGCTTGATCGGCTTGCCCTTATTGTTGAACAAGGTCCAGCCGGTGCCGACCCAGCGCGAGCTGACCACAGGGCCACCATCGGCCAACGGGCCAGGTTCCGCGGGCACCTTCTTCTGGATCTCGCGCCCAGTGCCGTCGGAATAGCTGAGGCTCAGCTGGACCTTCAAGCCATCGTCGGGCGGCGTATCGCTGGCGTGCGTCTCGCGCGCCACCACCGCGGCGAACACAGGCTGCTGCTCCCGCTGGTAGCGCGCCAGGTCGTAGACGATGCGCGTGGTGGCCGAGCCAATCAGCGCGATCGTGTTGGCCAGTGGGTCGGCCAGGAAGGCGGCCCGTTGCGACGGCGTCAGGTTCGGCTCGAACTCCGCCAGGCTGTCGCCCACGGTTTCACCCGCCTTGCCCATCACCGCGCTGCCGGCCACCAGGCCCAGCGTGTCGAAGATCACCTCGCTACGGTTGCCGTTGGGGTCGGTCAAGCGGCGCGGCTGAAGCACCCGGTAGTCCACTTCGGCCAGGCTGCGGTTGCCCAGGGCATCGACGCTCTCGGTGGTCAGCATCACGTACGCGTCGGTGACGGTGAGTGCTGCATTGCCGAACACATCGACCGCACGCTGCGCGGCAAAGAAGTGCTTCTGCGCAAAGGCCAGTTCTTCGGCCGGTGTGTCGCTCAGCCCAGGCGAATAGAAGACCCGCCCGGAAGGGATCCACCACGTGCCCTGGTCTTCATCTCGCACATAGCGGCAATCGCCCAGCATCGCGTCGTCGACGCGGTCACCGTAGATCTGCTCCAGCAGGCCCGGCGTGAACGCGAGCTTCCTGCTTTCGCCCGGCAGCGCCAGCGGTTCGAGCGCGCCGAGTGGCAACAAGCCGCTCAGATCATCCTTGCGATAGCAGGTGCGGGACTGCTCGATCAAGCGCTTCTGTGGGGTGATCCCATCGGCTTGCTCTTCGTAGCCGAGGCTCTGAGCGTCGTTGATGCGGGCGAAATCACCCGCCCGCCATTCGGCGTGGCTGAAGCGCGGCGCCCCGGGAACGATCGGCGCGAAGCCGGTCAATTCGTGGCTGAAGCTCTCGCACGGCGCCGGCGCACGGTGCGCATCCGGGTAGACCTGCGGGTCGTCGATGGCTTGGGTGTAACGCGCCTCGGTGTAGCTGATCAGCGTCCTGGTTTGCCGCTCGCGATCAGCATCGGTCGGCAAGCCCGAATCGCCGCGCCGACGCCCATAGCCAATGCTCAGTGTCTTCAACGGGTTGCCAAACGCGTCCACCGCCAGTGTCAGCTCATGGCCGATCCGCGGGTCGGCGGGGTTGCGTTCGTAGTGGTAGCTCAGGCTCTCCAGCTGGTGGCTGAAGTAGACGGCGTGGTGGTTGTCCGCCCGGGGCTGAAGCTGTGCCACCTGGTAGCGGCTTTCGCCAACCTGATACGGGTGCGCGGCTTTCGCGTTGCCATCGTGCGCATACACCTCGATGCGCAGCTGCGCCCCGCGCAGCGCGCGGTAGGCCTCGGCCGGTGTGTCACCGGTCTCGACGGCGTGCTCCTCCAGCGGCACCGCCTGGTCGTCCTGCCCGTAGTACTCCTGCTGGAAACGCTGGGTCAGGTCGCGGTAGTCGAAAGGCTGGCTGCCGCGGCTGTCGAAGTAGACACCGGTGTGGAACCAGGTTCGCGTCTCCACGGGCGGCGCGTGGAACGCCGGGTCGGCGTTGGTGAACGGGACGTCATCGCCATGCAAGCCGAGGTCCAGGAAGTCTTCGAACGACTCGGTGTCGAACTGGTCGACCCGGCCGAAGCCGCAGAACTCGCGCTCGCGACCATCGTAGTGACCATGGTGGTACTGGTAGGTCGTTACTTGCTTGGTCTGGCCGATGTGATCGATGGCCTCCACCTTGTCCACCACCTGCACCGGGAACGGCAACGTCGTCAGCCAGGGGGTGCCGTTGGCCTGGTCTTGCAAGAAGTAGCGCGTCGACGAGGCATAGCTGACGCGGATCGTCGAGCCCATGTTGTTGTCCATGCCGATCAGGACATACGGCTTCACGCCACCGCAGAAGTCGAGCGCCTTGTAGTGCCCATCGCCGGCATCGACGAAGTCGTGGCTCCACAGCAGCGTGGCCGTTCCGGTGCCGAATACATCGGCGAACTCCACCGCGCTGGCGTCGCTGGTGCTCGGCGTTCCCACGATGGTTTGGCGCTCGCTCCAGGCATTGCCCGACTGGTTGAACCAGAAGTGCACCCGCTGGAAGTCGACGTAGACCAGGTCGGCGCAGCCGGTGCCGTTCAGGTCGGCGAGCATGAGCCGCTTGGGGTCGAAGTTGGCGTTCAGGCGCGGCGCGTTGGCCATCGTGACGCGCGGCCCGAAGCGGCCGTAGCCCAGGTTGGGCCAGTAGTCGATGCGGCCCTCGTGAACGAGCACGATGTCGGTCAGGCCATCGCCAGTCATGTCGGCCAGCCGCACACGCCCGGTCGAGTCGTCGAAGAAGACGTCGGGGAACTGGGCCAGGTCGTGAATGCGCGCAATGCCCTGCGCGGCCCCGAAACCCTTCTCGCCCAGGCATTCGAACCACAGGAACTGTTGGTCGCGAGTCAGCAAGGCGTCGGCCCGGCCATCGCCGGTCAGGTCCAGCATGCGCAGGTTGGGGTCGCCCGGCAGGAAGCCGGGCACGGTCTCATAGGGCGTGAACTGCTTCCACGCGCCGTCGGGCGTCGTCTCGAAGAAGCCGGGCAACGGGCCGGTGTTGACCAGCAAGTCGACGATCCCGTTGCCGGCCATGTCGCCGAAACCGACGCCGGGCTGGCTGAGCGACAAGCCGGCCGGCATCTGCGGCAGCAGGCGCGGGCGGTCCAGCACGCCGTTGCCCAGGTTGCGCCAGTAGCGAATGCCATTCGGGCCGGTGTGCAGGATGTCCGGCAGGCCGTCGCCGAACAGGTCGACCAGCGCCATGTTCGGGTCTCTCAGCGGCAGCGAAGGCATGTCACCGCCCAGTGCCTTCAGCGGCTGATAGCGCTGCTCGTGCGGCTTGAACGGCGCGTAGTCGAAGGTGACCGGAGGCATGCTGGCCGCGCGGTAGACGCCAGCGCCGTCCTTGTCGTAGCCGGTCACCGTGACGGCGCTCAGCAGCGACGCCTGCGTGTCAGGGTCGGTGCTGTAGCTGAAGTCGGTGGAGCGAACCAGCGTCGGCCCACCCAGCTCGGCGAAGTGATGGAACATCAAGACGCGCTGGCAGCGCCGCAGCGTGCGGATGTCGAAGCCAGCCCGGCAGTGCGAGAAGCGGTCGGATCGGATCGGCGCGAGGCGTCCGGTCGACGACGTCTGGGGGTCGGCGCCGAAAAGCTCTTGCCGGGCCTCAGGCAGCGGCGACGGATGCGGCAGGCAGGTGGGGCCGTCCCAATCGCCGTAGTCGAACACCGCCTCGAACGCATAGCGGCGGCCGTTGCGCAGATGCCCCACGGCCGAACCGTCAGCGTAGGTGATCGGTTGCCCTTGCGCATCCAGCAGCGGCTCGGGCAGGTTGCCGTAGTAGATGCGGCGCGGGTAGCGCTGCGTGGCGATGCGACCTTGTTCGAAGGCTTCGGGCAACCGTCCGTCGGGGCTGCCACCGCGATACAACGCCGGGTCATCGGCGGCGTACTCGAAAAGGCCGTGGTTGCCCAGCGCATCGAAGGTCTCTTGCAGCAGCCATTCGTAGACGCGCCCGTCATCGGCCGGGTCGGTCAGGCGAGAGGTGGCGGTGTTGCCGAAGAGGCTGGTAACGTTGTCCTTGGTGATCGTGCGCCAGTGCGTTTCGCCGGTGCCGGTGTGCACCCAGCGCTCGATCCGCGCGAACAGGCCCTCCGTGCGGGGGCGGTAGAGAAACACCAGGTGGTCCGATCGCTCGATCGGGTCCAGCGGCACCCAACTCGACTCGCCGCTGTCAAGGTCGACCACCTGTTTCAGGCAGCGGACCAGGTCTTCTGCACCGGACATGACGAACACATCGCCATCGCCGTAGCGGGGCAGGCCCTTCTCGGTCTTGCGCGTGATGCGCGGCAGCGACAACTGCCAGCCCAAGCCGAAGAGACCATTCCCGTGGCCGGAGCTGTAGCCAAGCGACAGCTTGGGGCCGAAACCGTGCCGGCCCGGTGACAGGGCAATCGGCACGCTGTGGTTGGCCGTGCCGCTGAAGAGATTGGCCTGAAACGTCTCGCCGATGCCTTTGATCGCGCCGCCGCCCTTGGGCAGCGAGATCGCCGCGCCTGCCGCGCCGGCCCCCGCCTGTTGCTGTTCCATCGTGTTCCCTTGCGTTGCCAGGGGCGGCGCGTTGAATCACGCGCCTGCCCACTGTGCTATTCGCAAGTGGCCGACAGGTTCTGCCAGCGCTTACCAATCGTTACTTCATCGGGTGCCTGTCGCACGCGGCGCCGTGAGGCTCAGTGAGTAGCGAGCAGGCGCCTGACTTCAATGACGGACGGTGCCTCGTCGCCCACGGTCGGCACGAGCTGGGCCAACGCCTCGTGCAGTACGGCAGCAGAAGCCTGGGCGTCGCCGCGTGCACGCAAGGCGCTACCCTGCGCCAACAGCGCACTGCCCAGCCATTCGCTGTGGTTGAAGCCAACCGCAGCCGAACGCGCCTGTTGCACGGCACGCTCGGCGACTTCCAGCGCAGTCTCGACGCGTCCCAGCTGCAGTTCGGCGCGCGCCAGCAGCGTCAGGGCACGGATTCGAGCCGGCTCGCCGCGCTCCGGGGCGCCGTAGATCGACACGGCCCGTTCGAGCAGTGGCTTGGCGCGCTCGGGTTGGCCGGCGTCGAGCAGCATTCGCGCATGGCTGATGTCGGCGTAGCCAAGGGACGCGTGGCTCGGCGGCAACAGCGCCGCCATGCTGTCGCGCGCCGCTTCGATTCGCTGCTCGCATCGAGGCAACTCACCGGGCGCGCACCAGCCGAAGGAGGCGATCGAAAACGGCGGGCTGCGTGAATCGCCGCGCTCGGCGGCCAACGCCAACCCTTGCGCAAGCGCTTGCTGCGCTTCGGCCACGCGACCGATATCGAGCAACGCCCTGGCTCGATTGCCGAAGCTCGCAGCTCCGCTGGCGGTGGTGCCGTCGTGCAGGTCTCCAATCGCACCATTGAACGCCGCCAATGCACGCAGTGGATCACCCGCGCGTGAGAACAGCACGCCTTTGTTGTTGAGCAGGGTCTGCACGCCGATCGTGTTGGAGCGACCCATCGCCTTCAACTCGTCGATCGCCGCCTGAATCTGCTCGATCGCCAAGGCCAGGTCGCCGGTCTTGGCCAGCGCACCAGCCAGGCCTTGGCGCATGGCAACCTGCAGTGCGCGGTTGCCGGGGCGAGACGCTCCCATCAGCGCAAGCGCCTCGCGCTCATCGGTCATGGCTTGCAGGTTCTCGCCAAGGTCAAAGGCTCGTATCGCGCGAACGTGGTGGCAGTAGGCCAGCGCCACCGTGTCGCTGCCGGGTTGCGCACGCAACATGGCCATCGCCTGCTCGAAGCGTGCCGCGGCGCGCTTGCTGTCGGGCTCCAGGCCGGTCTCGGCGGCCTTCGCGCACTCGGCCTGGGCCTGCAGGTCGATGTCACCAGCCTGCTGCGCCGCCACGCCGGCCTGGGCGAGCAGCTCGAGCGTCGCGTCCTGCGCATCGATCTCACCATAGAGGTCAGCCAGGGTCAGCTGCAGCCGGGCCCTGACGGCGGGGTTGCCGGCGAACTGGGCGTTGGCCATCTCGCGGGCGCGGTCGAGCAGTTCGAGGGTGCTGAGCGGCCGATTCGCCGTGGTGCTGATCAGGAAGCCCAGGAACTCCTCCACCGCCTCGGTCTGCACCAGTTGTCGCAGGGCCCGGTCTCGTTCGTACTCGGCAACGCGCGCTTGCGACAACGTACCGGCCAGGCCAGCCACGACGGCTGCCGTGCTGAGCGCGCCAGCGCCGACCATCACCCGGTGCCGCCGTGCAAACTTGCCCCACCGGTAGGGCCAGGCGTGGGCCCGCGCGGTCACCGGCTCGTGGTTGCGGTGGCGCCGCAGGTCTTCAGCCAGCGCGTCGACGGTGGGATAGCGCTGCGGTGGGGCCTTGGCCAGCGCACGGGCAACGATGTTCGACAGGTCACCGCGAAGACGACGGGTCAGCCCGTTGAGCGTCGTCTCGCGCAACGCCGCCGCCTCTGCGCTGCAAGCGGCCGACAGGCGTGCCGGCTCCGACTCCAGCGTCGCCTGCATCACCTGCTGCACGGTGGCGTGGTCGGCTGCCGTGGGATGCCGGCCTGCGAGCAATTGGTACAGCAGCACACCGAGTGCGTAGACATCGGTCGCGGTGGTCACCGGCTCGCCGCGCCATTGTTCGGGCGCCGCGTATTCGGGTGTCAACGACTGGCCGCCGCCTTCGCGGGTGATGGCGGTCGCTTCGGCGTTCCAGGCCTGGTCTTCGAGGATCTTCGCAATGCCGAAGTCGAGCAGCTTGACCTGCCCTTGCCGGTCGACCAGGATGTTCGTCGGCTTGATGTCGCGGTGGATGACGAGGTGGCTGTGCGCATGCGACACCGCGGCAAGCACGTCATCGAACAGGCTCAACCGCTGCTCGACGCTCAGGCGCTGGTGGTCGCAATGGTGGTCGATCCGCTCGCCATCCACCCATTCGAGCACCAGGTAGGGCTGCCCGCCATCGCTGACACCAGCGTCCAGCAGGTGCGCAATGTTCGGGTGCGTCAGGCGGGCGAGGATCGAGCCTTCGCGGCGAAAGCGTTGGGCCGGCGCATGGCCCACCAGCGACAGGTGCAACAGCTTGACGGCCACCTGCGCGTCGAAGCGCCCATCGTTGCGATGGGCCCGCCAGACGCTGCCAGTACCACCGTGGCCCAATGGCGCAACGAGCGTGTAGGGCCCCAGCCTCTGGCCGGCCAACGTGGGCGGCGCGGCTTCAGTGGCCGCATCGGCCGCAGCGTCTTCGAGAAAGTGCTCGCCGCCGGCACGTTGGTGTGCTGCGTGGAGCGCTGCCAGTTCGCCGGCGAGTGTCGGGTGCTCGCCCAACAGAGCACCCAAACGCAACGCCTGCTGCGCCGGTGCCAGGTCCAGCAGTTCGTCGAGCAATGGGCTCAAGCGCTGCCAGCGTTGCCGATCCGGCATGTTCATGCGATGACCTCCTTGGCGGCGCCAGCTGCGCCCGTCGGTTGTCAACCAGAGGTCATCGCCCGGTACAGCAGCGCCCTCGCCTTGTCCCACTGCCGATGCACCGTGCGCACCGAGGCGCCTCGTTGTGCAGCGATTTCACCCATCGAGAAGCCACAGAAGAAGCGCAGGTCGACCACCTGGGCCAGGTCCGGCTCGAGTTCGGCCAGCTCATCCAGCGCGTCGCTGATGCGATCCAGCACCTGGGCATCGGGCAGGTCCTCGGCCGTTTCGGCGTCCAGCACGGTGATCTGGACACCGCCGCCACGCTTGATCGCGCCTCGCGCCCGAATCCGGTCGATCACCAGGCCGCGCATGGCGCGCGCCGCGTAGGCCATGAAGTGGCCTTCGTCGTGAAACTCGGATCGATCGCGCTGCGCCAAGGACAGATAGGCCTCGTGCAGCACAGTGGTCGTGCTCAACTGGCCCAGCGCGCCATGACGCCGGGCCTCGCGGTGCGCGACTCGGTGCAGTTCGGCGTACAGCGAAGCGAAGCGTGGATCGTGCGCCCGCTTCCCCCCGGAAGCGGCGCCACCCGCAACATCGGGCTCAGCGTGGCAGGATTCGTTCAACGGCGACTCCAGCGAAGTGCGGCAACGCGCGACTGTCGTCGAGCACCTCGGCGGGGCCCATCCCCCGCATGGGGGTGGTCTCCGAGGCAACCTTTTCGTGCGTCAACGGCACGCGCCTGGCGATGCGCCCGCGCTGGATCCCCGACGTTCCCGAGAAGCCGAACGCGACAGGCGCTCAGTCGAGGCTGATCACCGTGTCGCCCTCGGCAGGCAAGCAGCCTTCGGCGATCGGCTCCCACCCGCGCCGCACCACCACACGGCGGCCGGCGTGACACAGCTCAACCCGTGTTGCGCCGGGTGCCTGCGCACGCACGAAGGCCTCGATCGAGGCCGGCATCGACACCCTGTAGACGGCGTTGGCCAGGTCATCGGCCGGATGGTCGTCGCTGTGCAGCCAGGGGATGAACGCGCCGAACCACATCAGGGGGCGCAACAGGTCGAAGGCAGTCGGTTCGTAGCCTTGCTGCTTCAGCCAGCGCTGCGCCTGCGCGCGCGGCGTGTCGGCATCACCCGGCTCATCCACCAGCGGCAGGCCGCCCCAGGCGCTGGCCAGCAGCTCCATCACCCACTGGTTGCAGTTCTGGTAGCGCAGGCTGTAGGGGTAGGCGTTGGCACTGTAGCCAGCGGCCAGCAGCTCCAACACCTGCGGCTTGCTCTGCGCCGTGCGTTCGAGCCGCGCGCCCGCATCCGCCGGCAGGAAGATCAGCGAGACATAGCCTTCGGCCGGGTTGTCGGTGCCGAGCAGAAAACCCGACACCCCCTGGTCGAAGATGCGCGGGCGCTGTTCATCGCAGGCGTAGTAGAGCTGGCGCACCGACCAGGGCCCGTTCGGGCTGGCCTGCAGGCTGACGCCCGCATGCGAGTAACGCAGGCCAAACCAGCTCAGGTCGAGCCCGGAGCGCGCCATCAGCGCCAGCGGCTGGCCCGAGGCTTCGAGCTCGGCCTTCACGACGCCAGCAAACCGGAACAGCGCGTCCTGCTCGTCGATGCTGACCTTGGCCTGGCGGTCGCAGAAGCGCAGCGACGCGGCCTGGGCCACGCCAACGCACGATGCCGCGACCAGCAACGCGACCGCCGCGACGCGGGCGGCGGTGAGCCGGCCCGCGGGGAAGCGAAGATTCAAAGCGTGACGGGGTTCGACGCCAGTTCGTGGTACCAGGCGTCTTCAAGTACCAGGAAGAAGGGTTGCCGGGTGTCGGCACGGGCGAATTCGACACCGTAGTCGCGGTTGCGCGCGCTGACCACCTGGCCCACCGCCACGCCGCCCATGTCGGCGGCCTTTTGCGGCAGGTACAGCTCGAAGGCTTCGCCTTCGCCGGCGGCAGGCTGCAGCTTCAGGCGCAGCGTGCCGGGGCGTTCTTCAGCGGCGGCCACCTCGATCACCTTGTAGTCGCCGTCGGCGGTGCGGTTCGGCCGGTCCGAGCTTTCGCTGGAGTTCTTGAACGAGTCCGACACACTGCCCACCGAGGTGGACAGGCTGTCAGACGCCGAAGATGCGGCCGAGCTGGCCGCCAGGGCCGGCAGCGTGGTGGTGGCCAGGGTCAGCAAAGCGGCCGAGGTGACGAAGCGGCGAATCGGGGTCATGACAACAGCACTCATCAAAGTTGCGTTGCGCGGATGATGCCTGAAGCGCCGAGGCGGCCCCGACGACACGGTGCAAGAAGGTGTCACAGCCGGGCGCCACCCACCGGCGCCACCGGCGGCTCGCCGCTCGATCCGGATATCCCGATGTGCGCAACAGTTGGCGCCATCCGTGTCGCCGAGCGCCCTTTTCGCCGTCACCGGTCAAGACAGCGGCGCCGGCGCCGATAGCGCTGTAACTGTGACCGTGCCGTCAGGCCGACACCCGTGGCCGCTCGCCTGACAGGTTCCGATCGCCCTGATTCGATCCGGCAGACGCCGACAACGGCGGACCTCCGCCAGCAAGCCCCAGGATGAACCCGCCTCCAGTGCTATTCGACAAGCAGTGATGTCGCGCTGCCCCACCGAGCAACAGGACATGCACGAATCGCCCCAGGACAACGCCGAAGACAACGCGAGCAAGCCGGCGTTCGACCATCGCACCGTTCTCGACAGCATGTTCGAGACGATGGAAGAAGGCGTCAGCGTCTTCGACGCCGATCTTCGGCTGGTCACGGTCAACCGGCGTTTTCGCGAGCTGTTGTCGTTCCCCGATGCGCTGTACGTGCCGGGAACGCCATTCGAGGCCTTCGTGCGCTTCAACGTCGAGCGCGGTGACTATGGGGCCGGCGACGTCGAGCAGCAGGTGCGTGAACGGGTCGAGATCGCGCGCAAGTTCGAAGCCCACCAGTTCGAACGCGAACGGCCTGACGGCACGATCCTCGAGGTACGGGGTCGCCCGCTGCCGGGCGGTGGCTTCGTCACGATCTACGCCGACATCACCCAGCGCGCCCGGGCCGAACGCGCGCTGCGCCAGGCCAATCTGCTGCTCGAGAAGACCTTCGAGACGATGGATCAGGGCATCAGCATCGCCGACAAGGATTTGACGATGCTGGGCATGAACCGGCGCTTTCGCGAGCTGCTGGACTTCCCCGAATCACTGTGCCAGCGGGGCACGCCTTTCGAAGCCTTCATCCGCTACAACGCCAAGCGTGGCGACTACGGGCAGGGCCTTGTCGAAGACCAGGTGCGCACACGCGTCGCGATCGCGAGCAAGTTCGAGCCGCATTGCTTCGAGCGCGAACGGCCCGACGGCACGGTGCTCGAGATCCGCGGCATGCCGATGCGCGAAGGCGGCTTCGTGACGATCTACACCGACGTCACGCAGCGCGCGCAGGCCGAACGCGCGATGCGCGACAGCGAGGCGCGCTTTCGCAGCCTGACCGAGCTGTCGTCCGACTGGTTCTGGGAGCAGGCCCCCGATCACCGCTTCACCCGGCTCGAAGGGCGGCACGCCGCCGGTGACAACACGGCCTTCGATGCGGAACTGGGCAAGACCTGGTGGGAACTCGGCTACGAGATCGAAGAGGGCTGGGAAGCGCACCACCAGGTGCTGGCCGAACAGAAGCCGTTTCGCGACGTGGTGATGCGGCGCACGCCGCCGGACGGCCCGGCCACCTACGTGCGTGTCAGCGGCACACCCATCCTGGCGCGCGATGGCAGCCTGGCCGGCTACCGCGGCGTGGGGCGCGACATCACGCAGCAGCGCGGTGCCGAAGAGCGCATCCGCTACCTGGCCACGCACGACGACCTGACCGGCCTGCCGAACCGGGTCTGGTTCAGTGAGCTGTTGCAGCTGGCGATCCAGCGGGCGGGTCGCCATGGGCGGCAATTTGCCGTGCTGTTCATCGACCTGGACCAGTTCAAGTCGATCAACGACACGCTGGGCCACGGGGTCGGCGACGAGCTGCTGAGGGCCGTCGCGCAGCGGCTGAAGTCTTGCCTGCGCAGCGCAGACGTGGTGGCCAGACTGGGCGGCGACGAGTTCGTCGTCTTGCTACAGGATCTGCACGGCAGCGACGACGCCGCTGCGGTGGCGCGCAAGATCCTGTCAGCGGTGGTCGAGCCGGTGCAGGTTCATGGCCTGCATTGCCGCGTGACGGCCAGCATCGGCATCTGCCTGTTCCCGGACGATGCGCAGGACGAGCACACGCTGATGAAGAACGCCGACATCGCGATGTACTCGGCGAAGGACCAGGGCAAGAACAACTTCCAGTTCCATTCGCGGGCCGTGACGGCGCAATCGCTCGAGCGCATGGCGATGGAGCTGCACCTGCGCAATGCACTGCCGCGCCAGGAACTCGCCCTGCACTACCAGGCCAAGGTCGACCTGAACACCAACCAGATCACCGGCGTCGAGGCCCTGCTGCGCTGGAACAGCCCCGAGCTGGGGCCCGTCGGCCCGTCCCGGTTCATTCCGGTGGCCGAGCAGAGCGGGCTCATCGTTCCAATCGGCCAGTGGGTGATGCGGCAGGCCTGTGCCCAGAACATGGCGTGGCAGCGCCAGGGCTTCGCGCGAATCGGCGTGTCGGTCAACCTGTCGGCGCGGCAGTTCATGCACGAGGGCCTGCTGGACGACATCACCGATGCGCTGCGCAGCGCCGACATGGACCCGTCCCTGCTTGAGCTTGAAATCACCGAAGGCATGGTGATGCACGACATCGAGCGCGTGGTGCAGCTGTTGCAGGCGATCAAGCGCATGGGCGTGCGCATCGCGATCGACGATTTCGGCACCGGCTATTCGTCGCTCGCGCACCTCAAGCGTTTTCCGGTCGACGTGATCAAGATCGACCGCTCGTTCATCCGCGACATCACGACCGACCCGGCCGACCGGACGATCACCGAAGCGATCATCGCGATGGGCAAGACGCTCAACCTGACCGTCGTCGCCGAGGGCGTGGAAACCGCGGAACAGCGCGATGTGCTGCGCGGCATCGCCTGCGACGAGATCCAGGGCTACTACTTCAGCCGGCCCGTGCCGCCGGAACAGGTGGCATCGTTGCTGCGGCACCAACCCGTGTCGGCAGTGGAAGCAAGCCCGATCTCGACCGCTGGCAGTGACCGGGCCGCCGTAAAGGCGTAAGGCGTAGATTCCCCGCCCGGCAAGCTGGGCGCTGCGTTGGGGCTGAAAAACTTGCCGATGGCCGTTTCGCAAACGGTTTCATGCCCCCCGGGGGCGGCTTTGACGCCAAATTGAACCGCTGCGGTCACGGTTTTCAGCCCTTGGTCCGAGAACCAAACCATCAAACTCGGCCCCGGCCAAGCGTCAAGGCCATTTTGGCGCGACGATGAAGCGGTACCACCATGATTCAACTCAACATCAAGACCCGGCTGGCGCTGCTGGTCAGCGCGCTGCTGGCGCTGCTGATCCTGTCGTCCTACAGCACGGTGCACCACGTCGACGACGCCCGGGACACCCTGCGCGACCTGTACAAGGACCGCGTGGTGCCGCTGAAGCAATTGAAGATGGTGGCCGACGCCTACGCGATCGGCATGGTCGACGCCGGCCACAAGGTGCGCGATGGCGCGATCACCGCCGAGGCCGGGATCAAGACACTGTCCGAAGCGCGGCAGCAGATCGATACCAACTGGAAGGCCTTCGTCGCCACCGAACTGACCGACGATGAACGCGTGTTGATTGCCAAGGCGTTGCCGTTGATGAAGCAGGCGGACCAGGCCGCCGAGAAGCTGCTGGGCCTGATGAAAGACGGTGCTCCTGAAGCGCTGCATGCCTTCACCGCAAAGGAGATGTACCCCGCGATCGACCCGATCGGCGACGTGGTGAACTCACTGGTGCAGGTTCAACTCGACGTTGCGGCGCACGAGTATGAGGCCAGCGAAGCCGAGACGGTCACCGTGCTGTGGAGCAACGTGCTGATGGCAACGGTGGCCGTGCTGGCTGCCGGGCTGCTGGCGTGGAGGCTGATCCGCTCGATCGTCAAGCCACTGGCGCAGGCCGTGAAGGTGGCCGAGGCGGTGGCCAATGGTGACCTGAGCCAGCACATCGACGTGCGCTCGCATGACGAAACGGGCCAGCTGCTGGCTGCACTGAAGCGCATGAACGAAGGCCTGGTCGTGATCGTCGGCCAGGTGCGCTCGAGTTCGGACTCGATCGCCACCGGCTCGGCGCAAATTGCCAACGGCAACGCGGACTTGAGCCAGCGTACCGAGGAACAGGCCAGCAACCTGCAGCAAACGGCAGCGTCGATGGAACAACTGGCAGCCACCGTCAAGCACAACGCCGACACCGCGCGCGCCGCCAACGAGCTGGCGTCCAGCGCATCGGGTGTGGCGGCGCAAGGCGGCCAGGTCGTCGGCCAGGTGGTGGCGACGATGGAGCAGATCACCGAGGCGTCGCGCCGCATTGCCGACATCATCGGCGTGATCGACGGCATCGCCTTCCAGACCAACATCCTCGCGCTGAACGCCGCCGTCGAGGCCGCCCGGGCCGGCGAGCAAGGCCGCGGCTTCGCGGTGGTGGCCGGCGAGGTGCGCTCGCTGGCCCAGCGCAGCGCGCAGGCCGCGAAAGAGATCAAGTCCCTGATCGGCGACAGCGTCGACAAGGTCGAGGCCGGCAGCCAGCTGGCCGGCGACGCGGGCCGCACGATGCAAGACATCGTGGCCCAGGTCCGCCGCGTGACCGACCTGATCGCCGAGATCAGCGCCGCCAGCCTGGAGCAAAGCCAAGGCATCGACCAGATCGGCAACGCCGTCGCCCAACTCGACCAGGTCACCCAGCAGAACGCCGCGCTGGTCGAAGAAAGCGCGGCGGCTGCCGAGAGCCTGAAGCAGCAGGCCGCCAGGATGAACGAGGTCGTCTCGGCGTTCCGCCTGGATTGAGCACCACCGCCAAGACACTCGTTGAACAACTCGGCTACACAGGAGTAGTGCGAGCCGACTAAGATCGCGGTCTTCGCCATGCGAGTCGACCGCCCCGCCCCCGCCTCACGCCGCCACCTTGCGTGGCTGCTGTGGCTTGCCTTGCTGCTGCCGTTGGCGCAGACGGCGGCGAACTGGCATGCGTTGTCGCACGCGGCGGCGTCTGCCATCGGCGGCGAGACCGACAGCGACAGCAAGGCGCTGCATGCGACGAGCTGCGCGCTGTGCCTCAGCGCCGCCGTCGTCGGCAGCGGTGCGCTGCCCAGTGCACCGGCGAGCCTGCTGCTGCCCACCGGCAGCCACGCGGCACCCCAGGCTGCCGACCACGGAGCCTCCCGCGCCGCCGACTGGCCGGCTTACCAAAGCCGCGCACCGCCCACCGTCATTCCCTGCTGATCGTTGCTCCCAGCGCCTGCTGGCCTGGCCCCAAGGGCGGCCGCCGGCGTGTCTGAACGCTTTCTCCTGGAATGAAGAACATGCATCTGCTGTGTCCGGCGGGCCTTGCGCTCGCCTTGGTTGCGCCCGCCAGTGCCGCGACGTCCACCCCTGCCCCATCAACGCCTGAAGCCCAGGCCACCAGCACCGACATCAAGGCGATTCGCCAAGAGATGGATGCGATGCGCACAGCCTACGAGGCGCGTCTGCAGGCCCTCGAGGCACGCCTGAAGGCCGCCGAAGCTGCCGCTGCGGCACCACCGCCGGCGGCCACGGCGGTTGTACCCGCGCCGGTGGCGCCGGTGGCCGCAGCGCCAGCCCCCGCTCCGGCGCCCACCGCTGTGGCCAATGCCGGCGGCAACACCTTCAACCCCGCGATCTCGTTGATCCTTTCGGGCCAATACGTCCGGCTGTCGCAGGACCCGGCCGACTTCGCCATCACCGGCTTCCAGTTGCCGGCCGACGCCGAGCTCGGCCCCGGCGAACGCGGCTTCGGCCTGGGCGAGACCGAGTTGCGCCTGTCCGCCAGCATCGACCCGTGGCTGCGCGGCGACGTGACGCTGGCCATCGCCGAAGATGGCGTGGAGGTCGAAGAGGCCTTCGTCGAGACGACCGCGCTGGACTACGGCTTCACGCTCCGTGGCGGCCGCTTCTTTTCCGGCATCGGCTACCTGAATCCGCAGCACGCCCACTCGTGGGACTTCGTCGACAACCCGCTGGCCTACCAGGCCTTGCTCGGCACCCAACACGGCAACGATGGCCTGCGCCTGACCTGGCTCGCGCCGACCGACCAGTACATCGAGCTGACCGCGGAGATCGGCCGCGGTGACAGCTTCCCCGGCGGCGGCAACGGGGGCCACGGCGTCGGTACATGGTCCCTCGGGGCCCACACGGGCGGCGACATGGGTGACAGCCACAGCTGGCGCGCCGGCGTGTCGATGCTCAGAGCCAAAGCCTGGGACCAGGAGCTGGCGGCGATCGATGTCAATGGCACCGCGGTCACCAACACCTTCACCGGCAAGGGCCGCGTGTGGGTGGCCGACGCGGTGTGGAAGTGGGCGCCGAACGGCAACGCGACGCGCACCAATTTCAAGCTGCAGGGCGAGTACCTGCGCAGCACGCGCAGCGGTGACCTCGTCTACGATCTGGATGGTGCCAACAGCGTCGGCGCCTACCGCGCCACGCAGTCGGGCTGGTACCTGCAGGGCATCTACCAGTTCATGCCGCGCTGGCGTGTCGGCCTGCGCACCGAGCAGCTGGACGCCGGCTCGCCCGACTACGGCGTGAACGCGGCGATCCTGGCCGGCACCGGTTACCAACCGCGCAAGAACACGCTGATGCTGGACTTCAGCCCGAGCGAGTTCTCGCGCTTTCGCCTGCAGTTCGGCCAAGACCGCTCGCGCGAGGGCGTGACCGACAACCAGATCTTCCTGCAATACCAGATGAGCCTCGGCGCGCACGGCGCCCACGGCTTCTGACCTTTGATCCAGGAGTACCCATGACGATGAACCGCTTCACCCTGCCCGGCCTGCTGGCGATGGCGTTGTTGCTGCCGGTGCTGCCCGCGCAGGCGGCACTGCGCGTCTTCGCCTGCGAGCCCGAGTGGGGCGCATTGGCACAGGAGCTGGGTGGCAGCCTGGTCGACGTGTCGGTCGCCACCACCGCGATGCAGGACCCGCACCAGATCCAGGCCAAGCCCAGCCTGATCGCACGGGCGCGCAACGCCGACCTCGTCGTCTGCACCGGCGCCGAGTTGGAGACGGGCTGGCTGCCGATCCTGCTGCAACAGTCGGGCAATGCGAAGGTCCAGGCCGGCCAGCCGGGCAACTTTGCGGCGGCCGACCATGTGCGCAAGCTCGAACTGCCGATCCAGGTGGACCGCTCCCAGGGCGACGTGCATGCCGCCGGCAACCCGCACATCCAGACCGACCCACGCAACATCGCGCAGGTGGCCACGGCACTCGGCGCCCGGTTGCAGCAGGTGGACCCGGCCCATGCGGCCGACTACGCCAGGCGTCAGGCCGATTTTGCGCAGCGCTGGCAGCAGGCGATGGCCCGCTGGGCCACCCAGGCCGCGCCGTTGAAAGGCGTGCCGGTCGTGTCTCAGCACAAGGCCTTCGTCTACCTGTACGACTGGCTGGGCCTGAAGGAAGTGGCGGTGCTGGAGCCGAAGCCCGGCGTCGAGCCGAGTGCAGCGCACCTGCAGACGGTGCTCACGACGCTGAAGGCCTCGCCGGCGCGGATGGTGCTGCGTGCGGCCTACCAGGACTCGAAGCCCTCGGACTGGTTGAACAAGAACGCCGGCGTCGCCGCGGTCACCCTGCCCTTCACGGTGGGCGGCAGCGACGGCGCGAAAGACCTGTTCGGCCTGTTCGACGACACCGTGGCGCGGCTGCTGGCCGCCGTGAGCCCCAAATGAACTGGGGCGCGCTGGACTGGACCATCCTCGGCCCCGGCCTGATCGCCGGGCTGCTGGTGCTGACGACGCACGTGCCGCTGGGCACCCAGGTGCTGGACCGCGGCATCGTCTTCATCGACCTGGCGATTGCGCAGATCGCCGGGCTGGGGGTGATCGCAGCCGACAGCCTGGGCCTGCCCGAAGGTGGCCTCGCGGTGCAGGCCGCGGCGGTCACCGCGGCCCTGCTTGGCGCCCTGCTGCTGACATGGACGGAACGGCGCGCTCCCCAACAACAAGAAGCACTGATCGGCGTGCTGTTCATCCTCGCGGCGTGCGCCGGCATCTTGCTGCTCGCCGGCAACCCGCACGGTGGCGAGCACCTGAAAGACCTGCTGGTCGGCCAGATCCTGTGGGTGCACCAGGAACAGCTGGTCTGGCTGGCCGCGGTGTCGGCGTTGCTGTGCGCGGCGATGTGGCTGGGCTGGGTGCGGCGGCTGGGCCGCTTCGGCTTCTACGCCGCGTTCGCGGTGGCCGTGACGGCCTCGGTGCAACTGGTCGGCGTTTACCTCGTGTTCTCGAGCCTGATCATCCCGGCGCTGGCCACGCGCACGCTGCGCGGACGCCGCCGGCTCGCCGTCGGTTATGCGATCGGTGCGCTCGGCTATGCGCTGGGGCTGGCGCTGTCTGCACTGTTCGATCTGCCATCGGGCGCTGTGATCGTGTGGACGCTGGCGGCTTGCGCGCTGGCGAGCGTAGCGCTGGTGCGGACACCGGCGTCGCACGTGGCCGCGGGTGAAGTGGGCCACGAGCAGGCCAGCTGATAATCCGCCCCGCGGCCGCTGCCCAAGCGTATCGCGCCGTCGTTCGCAAGTCCGGCGTCGCACCGTGGGGCTCCCCCACGGTGGTTGGTTAGCATCGTCCTTCCGGGGCGCCATCGTCCGTCGCGTTTCGCGACCACTGATAGCGCTTCACCTGCAGGTTGGGCAGCGTGCCGCCCCTTTTCATGCGCAGCATCATCCGCCTCACTGCCTTGTCGATCGCCCGCGCCATGCTGTGCGGGCCGGCGGACGAGCGCGGCCTGCAAGCCCGCATCGAGGCCTGCGTGGACGCGCCCGCGCCGTGGGCCACCGAGCTGGCCCGCCGCTGTAGCCGCATGCCGGGCGAGCACTGGCGCCGGCTGACCCCACGCAGCCTCGCCGACCTGATCGAGCGTGATGACGGCTTCGACGGCGCCTGGCGCAGCGATGCGCGGCCATACGTCCGCGGCTACCTGCTGAATGGGCCACGCCGACAACTGCCCCCGCCGCTCGGGTTGGACAAGGTGTTGCTGCCCGAATGGCCGCACAGCGCCGCATTGGCCGATGCCTTTCGGATGTCGAGCGGCGGTCTCTGGCGCCTGACCAAGACCGCCGCGTGGCAACGCAAGGCGTCGCTTGGCGAGCAGCACTACCGCCACCGACTGCTCGCCAAGCGCAGCGGCGGTTGGCGTTTGCTCGAGGTGCCGCAGCCTTACCTGATGGCGCTGCAGCGGCGGCTGTTGCACGGGTTGCTCGCGCACCTGCCGGCGCATGAGGCGGCCTGCGGCTACACCAAGGGCCGCTCCGTGATCGACCACGCGCGGGCGCACGCCGGCCAGCCGGTGCTGCTGAAGTTCGACCTGCAGGACTTCTTCAATGCCGTGCGTGCATCGCGGGTCCACGCGTTGTTCGCGACGCTGGGCTACCCCGCGCAAGTGGCGCGTGAGCTGACCGCGTTGTGCACGACGGCCACGCCCGAGCCGGTGCTGCGCCGCCTGCACCCCGAAGGCGGCCTGCCTTGGGCCCAACTGCAGCGGCTGCGCGACCCACATCTGCCGCAAGGCGCCCCCACCTCGCCGGCCCTGGCCAACCTGTGCGCGTTCCGGCTCGACCTGCGGCTGGACGGCTTCGCACAAGTGCTCGGTGCGCGCTACACGCGCTATGCCGACGACATCGTGATCTCCGGTGGCGCGCACCTGCGGCAGAACCGCGCCCGCATCGAGGCCTGGATCGCCCGCATCGTCGGCGAGGAAGGCTTCAGCTTGAACCTGTGCAAGTCCCGCTGCATCGGCACCGGCACGCGGCAAGAGGTGTGTGGCGTGGTCGTCAACGAACGCTCGAACCTGCCGCGCCACGAGTTCGACCGCCTGAAGGCCGTGCTGCACCAGTGCGTGCGTGACGGCCCGCACACGCCGAACCGCGAGCAGGTGCCGAACTGGCGCGGACACCTGCGCGGCCGCGTCGCCTGGGCCGCGCAGTTGAACCCCGTCAAGGCTCAGCGCCTGCAGCGGCTGTTCGACCAGATCGACTGGGGCTGACAGCGCCCGGTCGCCGCGCGGCCGGGTGCTGCAGCGCAAGGTGGCCATGTCATCGGCGATGTGGCAATCTGCGCACTTCGCATCCCCCCGCCCAGGAGCCCATGGCCACTGTCGCCAAGTTGCATCGATTTCTGCTCACAGGCCTGGCCGGCATGCTGGCCTTGGTCATCTTGCAGGTGTGGGTGACCGACTGCATCACGCCGCAAGGCAGTTGGACGCTGTACTCCGTGCACTGCCAGGCAGGCGCCTGGCAAGGCGATCGATGCGGCGGCCGGCTCGTGGCGGCCTCCCGATACCGGATGCGGATCGATCGCGCGGCTTCGGAAGTCGCCGTGATCGACGCCAGGACCAAGGTCCCCGCTGGGCGGCTGACCGACTGCGACATCCAGGATGGGCGCAACTGGGCCTGCCGCAGCGCCGCCCCCGGCACCGTTGCAGTGGTCGAACGGCTTCGCTATGGCCGGCCCGATCCGACGCCCCAGTTGCCTGAGGGCGACCGGCCAGTGGCCAAGTGGCGGTGGATGCTGATGCGCGCAGGTCTGCCGGCGGGCCAGCGGGCCTGAGCACCGGCTCGCCCCACCAGCACGCGAATCGTCAATCCACCACGGCGGTCGCTTCGATCTCGACAAGGACGCCTGGTTCATACAGCACGGAAACGCCGATCAGCGAGGCCGGCGCCGGCGCGATCTGGAGCTCCTCGGCCACGCGCTCCACGCCGGCCACGAAGGCGGGCATCAGCT
This sequence comes from Ideonella sp., assembly GCF_036277275.1. GTDB lineage: Bacteria > Pseudomonadota > Gammaproteobacteria > Burkholderiales > Burkholderiaceae_C > Ideonella. Next base: position 21,709 of record NZ_DASUNH010000105.1, read on the forward strand.
CGAGCTTCCAGTCGACCACGTAAAAGGTCAGGCGAACGACATCCTGGAAGGTCGCGCCAGCGGCCGCCAGCGCCTTGGCGACGTTGCGGTAGGACTGCGCCACCTGGGCAGCCAGATCACCTGGCCCGACGAGCTGGCCGTCCGGCCCGTAGGCGACCTGGCCGGCGATGTGCACGTGCCGGGAGCCGGTGGCGATGGCCACCTGCCGGTAAACGTCGGGCTTGAAGAGTCCTTCCGGGTTCATCAATGTGACAGACATAGGGCTTTCGGTTGATTGCGTATCGACAGCACTGTAGGCAGGCCACTGTCGAATGCGCGTCGACACACAGGCGACGACATTTCGTGTGTCTCGGGCGCTGCCACATCACGAAGCCGACGCATGAGGGGCGCTGTTAGCATCACTTGGCCTGCGACCCACCGGTGCCGTTCGCCGAGCCGGCGCTACTTTCCATGCCGCGCGACAACCTGAACGACATCCTCGTATTCATGGCCGTCACCGACCGGGGCAGCTTCACTGCCGGCGGGCAGGCCATGGGCTTGACGCGGTCCGCCGCGGGCAAGGCAGTGGCCCGCCTGGAGGAGCGGCTGCGTGCACGGCTTCTGAACCGCACGACCCGCGCCTTGAGCCTCACCGATGAAGGGCGCACGCTCTACGAGCATGGCCTGAAGATCCTGGAAGCGGTGGAGGGCGCCGAGGCAAGCGTCATGGGGCCCAATGGCGTGCCAAGAGGGACGCTGCGGATCACGGTCCCGGATGCCTTCGGGCGGCATGTGGTCCTGCCCGTGCTGAAGAAGTATCTCGATGCGTGGCCCGACGTCCAGGTCGAAGTGAACCTCACCGATCGGCTGGCCGACATCGTCGAGGAAGGCTTTGACCTCGCCCTTCGCATCGGCGGCGCCGACCTGGACGCGGGGCTGGTCTCGCGCGTGGTCGCCGCCTATCGAGTGATGATTTGTGCCTCGCCGGCTTACCTGGCCAAGCGAGGCGAGCCGAAGACCGTCGACGATCTTGCACGCCACGATTGCCTTGTCTTCAGCAGTCGCAGCCGCAGGCAGAGTTGGCGCCTGCGCAACGACGATGGCGAATTGGTGAAGGCCGAAGGGCGCAGCCGCTTGAGGCTGGACAGCGGAGAGGGCCTGCGTGATGCCGCCCTCGCCGGTCTCGGCCTGGCATTCCTGCCGGCGTTCCTGGTCGAACAGGACCTGGCCGCCGGTCGGCTGCGGCAAGTCCTTGCGGGCCGGGCGTCAGGCGCGGTGAAGATCGTGGCGATCTACCCGACGAAGCGCCGGCTGGAACCGCGCGTCAGGCGTTTCATTGACCTGCTGGTCGAGGAGTTGGCGACCGAGCGCGACTGAGAGCGCCAGCAGACGCGTTGCGGTGTTGTGGCGTTGCGGCGTTGTGGCGAAGGTCGGTGATTGCCGGTTCGTTGAAACGTCAGCGCAGGAAGCGCGAAGTGCGCGGCATTGCGGGCCTTGCAAACACGCTTTCGATTTCGGCTGCTCGCATCAGCGCTGCCTCGCGGCCCGCTGGAGCCGATTCGGATCCGGCACCGTGATCTTGCGGCCTTGAACCTGCAGCAGTCCCGCCGTCGCCAACTCGTGCAGGATGCGTGAGAAGTGTTCGGCTGTCAGGTTGAGCTGCGAAGCGACCTCTGCCTTGGCCGCCGGCAGGGTGACGACGAGCGGCGCCGCATGGTCTTGCCTCGGACCGTGTCGCAGCAGGTAGGCGATGAATCGCTCGCGGCCACTGCCCATGGCCTGGCGATCCAGTTCCCGCACGAGGCTCTCGATGCGCTGGCTCAGACCGGCGATCATGCGCAACGCGAACTTCGGGTTGCGCTCGATTTCGTCGAGCAGTGTCTGCTTGGGCAGGTGGAGCACCAGCGCGTCGCCGGCCGCCTGCGCATCGACCAGGGCGGGCCGCTCCAGGAACATCACCGGTTCGCCGAAGCTCTGCCCCGGACCGACGATCCCGGTCAGTCGTGACCCGCGCACCGGCGTGGTCGACATCAGCTTGATTTCGCCATGGATGACGACGTACATGCCGGTCGATGCATCGCCCTTGCGAAAGAGCGTCTCGCCGCGCCTGAGCGTGCGCCGTGTCGTGGCAGCCGCCAACCGCGCCAAGGTGGCGGCATCGAGTGCCTTGAACAACGGCACAGCGGCCAGGAAGACCGCGCAGGCAATCTCCCGCCGAGCCATGGTGCTCAGGCCACCGGCTGGGCCCGCGCGGGGCCGCCGGCATGTCCGATCACCGGGGCTGGCGCATCCGCTCGTGCAGGGAGGGTCGACGGGGCCTTCACGAGCTTCATGATCGCCTGCGCAGACGCTCAGTGGACGTTGCGGATCGGCTTGAAGCCTGCGTCGTCGAAGTGGCTGGCGTACTGGTTGACGGCCTGCGCCACCTTCACCAGACCGAGCGCCGGACGCGTCTTGGCGTCCTTGCCGGCCATCGTGTCGGTGCCAGCGCCGATGTCGGCAATCACCAGGTGCAGCATCGCATCGGCCTTTGGTTCGAGTTTGCAGTTGGCGACGATGCCGCCGACTTCGGTCTCGACCTGCGTAGCCAGCGCACGGTACTGCGCAGGCGTGAGCTTTCCAGAGTGCGCCGCACCCAGTTGAGGTTCGACCAGGTTGCGGATGCGGCCCATGCCTGCGCGCAGCGCCTCGTCGGCGGCCCACTTGTGGCCCTGGTTCAATGCGAGCTTGTGCGGCGCGGCGGCGCCGTGATCGTGCGCGGCCGTCTCTGCACGCGCAGGCAGGCTCAGCGCCATTGTCATGGCGGCCACCGTAACGGCGGTAACCAACGCAGTCCAATTCGGGGTATTCAAGGGCATCTCCATCGGGTTCGCGGCAGGCGTCCATCGCCTCCCTGGTCGCTCAGATGGGGCTGAAGGGCAAGCGTTCGGCCATTCATTCGGTTCCTTGAGATTCATCAAGAACCGCGTACTTCGTCGCCACGGGCCCAAAGACCTGGACGGCTGAAACCGCAGGGCCTGTCAACACTACGCAGCCCCGATGCGTAGTGTCAACAGACAGACCCTAAACCTCCAACCACTCCTTGCGGATGTAGGCATCGGCCTTCAGCGCGGCGGGCGTGCCCTCGAACACGATCTGGCCGTGGCCCATCACGAGGCAGCGTTCCGAGACTTCGAGCGCGATGGTGAGCTTCTGTTCCACCAGCAGCACCGAGATGCCGCGCCGGCGCAGCTCACGCAGGTACTCGGCCACCAGCTCGACGATCTTCGGCGCCAGGCCTTCGGTCGGCTCGTCGATCATGATCAGGTCGGGGTCGCCCATCAGCGTGCGGCACAGCGTCAGCATCTGCTGCTCGCCGCCGCTGAGCACGCCGGCCTCGGTGTGCTGGCGCTCCTTCAAGCGCGGGAACATGCCGTACATGTCGTCGAACGACCAGCGTGGCGTTGCCTTCTTTCGCTTCTCGCCCAGCATCAGGTTCTGGTGCACCGTCAGCTTGGGAAAGATGTCGCGATTCTCCGGCACATAGCCCAGGCCGAGATGGGCAATCTCGAAGGCCTTCTTGCCGACCAGCTCTTGCCCCCGCCAGCACACGGAACCGGTGGCATCGACCAGGCCCATGATCGACTTGACCGTGGTCGAGCGGCCCGAGCCGTTGCGGCCCAGCAGGCTGACGATTTCGCCTTCAGCGACGTTCAGGTGCACGCCATGCAGCACGTGACTCTTGCCGTAGTAGGCGTGCAAGTCCTTGAGTTCGAGCAGGCTCGCCATCAATGCGCTCCCGCCGCTTGGGATTCCGCGAGTACGGAGCCGAGATAGGCCTCCTGGACACGCGGGTTGGCGCGCACCGCCTCGGGCGTGTCAAAGGCCAACAGCTCGCCGTAGACCAGCACCGCGATGCGGTCGGCCAGCCCGAAGACCACGCCCATGTCGTGCTCCACCGTCAGCAGCGTCTTGCCCGCCGTCACCTCGCGGATCAATTGCACGAAGCGCGTGGTTTCGCTTCTGCTCATGCCGGCCGTCGGTTCGTCGAGCAGGATCACGCTGGATCCGCCGGCGATGGTGATGCCGACCTCCAGCGCACGCTGCTCGGCATAGGTCAGGTTCATCGCCAGGTGGTCGCGCTTGCGGTGCAGGCGGATCTGCTCGAGCACCTGTTCGGTCCGCTCGTTGACATCGCGCAGGTTCGACAGGAACTTCCAAAACTCGTAGCGATGCCCCATGGCCCACAGCAGTGAACAGCGAATGTTCTCGAACACCGACAGACGGCCGAACAGGTTGCTGACCTGGAAGCTGCGGCTCAAGCCTGCCCGGTTGATCTGGAAGGGCGTCAAGCCGCCGATCGATTGGCCGTGCAGCAGGATCTCGCCACTGGTCGGGCCGAAGCGGCCGCTGATCAGGTTGAACAGCGTCGATTTGCCGGCGCCGTTCGGCCCGATGATCGCGACGCGTTCGCCGGCGGCCACCGCCAGATCGACGCCGCGGATGATCTCGGTCTTGCCGAAGAATTTCTTGACGCCACGCAATTCAACCGCAGCGGTCGCAGCAGTCACAGGGCCTCCGTCGGGCCGCCCCACGGACGCCGCGCCGCCTTGGGGGGCCGACACCGCTTCCGCTGTCTTGGGGGTCATAGCTGTGCCTCCCGCCGCTTGATCTCTTTTTCGATCTCGGCCTGGGTTTCGCCCCACTCCTGCAGGAAGCGGCGGCGCACCAGCTCGAACAGGCCCAGCGCCGTCACCGACACCAGCGCCAGGCCGACCCAGGTGTCGGTGCCGCCCACTTGCAGCGTGGTGCCGAGAAAGCGCACACCACCCTCGCCCGAAGAGTCGAGTTGCAGGTGGTAGATGATCTCGACCACGCAGGCCACCGCCGCCAGCAGCACGGCGCCCGCACCACCGAGCGCGAGGTACGCCGTCCACAGTCGGCCCAGCTTGCCGAACGCCGCGACGCGCAGGTTCATCATGATCAGGCTGGCCACGCCGCCCGGCGCATACATCACCATGAACAGGAAGACAAAGCCCAGGTAGATCTGCCAGGCCAGTGTCATCTCGGACAGCAGCACCGACGAGAACACCAGCAGCACGGCGCCGATGATCGGGCCGAAGAAGAAGGTCGCGCCGCCGAGGAAGGTGAACAGCAGGTAGCCGCCCGAGCGTACGGCGCTGACCGTTTCTGCGGTGACGATCTCGAAATTGATCGCGTTGAACGCGCCACCGATGCCGGCGAAGAAGCCGGCGATCATGAATGCGAGGTAGCGCACGCGCCGGGTGTCGTACCCGATGAACGCCACCCGCTCCGGGTTGTCGCGCACCGCATTGAGCATGCGGCCCAGCGGTGTGCGGGTGAAGGCGTACATCGCACCGGTGCAGACGAAGCAGTAGACGGCGATCAGGTAGTACACCTGCTCCGCCGGGCCGAAGCTCCAGCCGAACAGCCGGGTGTCGTAGACCCGGTTGCCGCTGATGCCACCTTCGCCGCCGAAGAAGTCGGGGAACATCAGCGACATCGCGTAGACCAGCTCGCCGACGCCCAGCGTGATCATCGCGAACGGCGTGCCGGCCTTCTTGGTCGACGGGTAGCCCAGGATGGCCGCCACAGCCAGCCCGGCCATGCCACCGACCAGCGGGATGAATGGCAGCGGGATCGGCAGCGAGCCGCTCGACGCGAGGTTCATCGCATGGATCGCGAAGAACGCGCCCAGCCCGGTGTAGACGGCATGACCGAAGCTGAGCATGCCGCCCTGGCCCAGCAGCAGGTTGTAGCTGAGGCAGACGATGACCAGGTAGCCCATCTGCGACAACATCGTCAGCGAAGTGCCGCTGGTGAAGAGCTTGGGCGCAATGAACAGCAGCAATGCGAAGCCACCCCAGACGATCCAGCGGCCGACGTTCAGTGGCTTCCAGTGGTAGCTGGCCGGGTTGGTGGATCCGGCCGACACCGTGGCGGTGGTGGTGGTGGTGGTGCTGTTCATGGTGTGTCAGTCCTCCCGCGTGCCCAGCAGCCCGCGTGGACGGAACACCAGCATCAGCACCAGCAACAGGAATGGCAGGATCGGCGCGACCTGCGAGATCTTCAGCTGCAGCAGCGCCTGGCCGAAGGTTTGCGGCCCGACCGGCACGCCCAGCGATGACAGCACGCTGAGGGCCGAATGGTCCAGCGCGACTGCGAAATTGACCAGCACGCCGATCAGCAGCGACGCGAGGAACGCGCCTGCCAGCGAACCCATGCCGCCGACCACCACCACGACAAAGACGATCGCGCCGACGGCGGCAGCCATGCCCGGCTCGGTGACGTAGGTGTTGCCGCCGATCACGCCGGCCAGCCCCGCCAGCGCGGCACCGCCACCGAACACCATCATGAACACGCGTGGCACGTTGTGGCCCAGTGACTCCACCATGTCCGGATGCGTCAGCGCCGCCTGGATCACCAGGCCCACCCGGGTGCGGGTCAGCAACAGCCACAGGCCCAGCAGCATCAGCAGCGCCACCAGCATGATGAAGCCACGCGAGCGTGGGAACTGAGTGCCGAACAGCGTGAACAGCGGGCCGTCCAGCAGCGGTGGCAGTGCATACGGCACCGCGGCACGGCCCCACACCAGCTGCACCAGCTCGAGCACCACGTACGACAGGCCAAAGGTGATCAGCAGCTCAGGCACATGGCCGAACTTGTGCACGCGGCGCAGCGCGAAGCGCTCGAACATCGCCCCCATCGCGCCCACGGCCAGGGGCGCCAGGACCAGCGCCGGCCAGAAGCCGACATAGCTGGAGATCGTGTAGCCGAGGTACGCCCCGAGCATGTAGAAGCTGGCGTGGGCGAAGTTCAGCACGCCCATCATGCTGAAGATCAGCGTCAGGCCGGAGCTGAGCATGAACAGCAGCAAGCCGTAGCTGATGCCGTTGAGCAGCGAGATGACGAAGGCCTCGAGGGTCATGGGGCGCCAGTAGGCAGTCGCAAGTTCAGGACCGAGACGGCCAGGGTCGAGACGGAGGGCTCACGAAGGGCTCAGCACGCCGACCCGCAGCACGCGGACGAGCACTCGCCCGGCAGCTCGTAGCTGCCACGGGGTGCCTCCCGCGGCCAGCGAGCGGCCGCTTCGAAACAGCCACGCGTCCCGCGGAAGGTGGTGGCGGCTAGCCGCCACCGGGTGCTCCATCAGGGCCGCTTCATTTGGCAGGACGTGGGCGTGGCCGAGACGTACGAGGGGTACATCTTGGTCAGCGCAAAGGTGTTTCCGGTGCCTTCGACGTTGTAGTTCTGCTTGGCGTCGACCTTCTGCCAGGTGGCGAAGAACAGCGGCTGCTGCAGCTGATGGTCTGACGCGCGCATCGTGATGTCGCCGGCGTACGAGCGCACCGTCAGGCCTTCCATCGCCCGGGCGACCTTGACCGGATCGGTCGACTTGGCCTTCGCGATCGCACCTTGCAGCGTGGCAAACAGATGCAGCACCGTCGAGGTGGAGAAGTCTTGCTTGTACTTCTCGTGGAACGCATCGCGGAACTGGCTGTATTCACCGGGCAGGTTCGAGTACGAGCCGTAGACGGTGGTGATCTTGCCCGCCAGCGAGTTGCCGATCGCCACCGGCGTGCCCTGCGCGCCGGCATAGTACGTGTACCACTTCGCGTCGAGCCCGGCGTCCTTCGCCGCCTTGACGAGCAGCGCCAGATCCTGACCCCAGTTGCCGGTGATCACCGTGTCGGCGCCGCTTTGCTTGATCTTGGCGATATAGGGCGCGAAGTCCTTCACCTGGCCCAGGGGGTGCAGCTCGTCGCCCACCACCTGCACCGCCGGCGTCTTGCGGGCGATGACTTCCTTTGCATAACGTGACACCTGCTGGCCATGCGCGTAGTTCTGGCCGATGATGTAGACCTTCTTGACCGTCGGATCTTCCGACATCGCGGTGACCATGGCCTCCATCTTCATCGACGTGTCGGCATCGAAGCGGAAGTGCCAGAAGCTGCACTTGGCGTTGGTCAGGTCGGGGTCGACCGCCGCATAGTTGAAGAACACGACCTCCTTGCCGGGGTTGCGTTCGTTGTGCTTGTTGACCGCGTCGAGGATCGCCGCCGCCGCGCCCGAGCCATTGCCCTGCGCCACGTAGCGAAAGCCCTGATCGATCGCGGCCTTCAGCACGTTCAGGCTCTCCTGCGGCGAGGCCTTGTTGTCGAAGGCCACGACCTCGTACTTCACGCCGCCCTTGGCGCTGGCGCGTTCGGCGGCCAGCTGGAAGGTGCGCAGGATGTTCTGCCCGATGTTGGCGAACGGGCCCGATTGCGGGTCGATGAAGGCAATCTTCACCGTTTCACCTGCCTGGGCGCAGGCCAACCCCGCCTGCAGCAGCAGCGCCGCGCCCATTGCCAGAGACCAAGAACGTCGCGTTGCCATGGATGTCTCCTGTGTGCTGTCCTGCAAGTGCCCACGGTAGCGGCGAAAGCGTTGAACGGGCTCTGGGAGTTCCCCGAACGGCGCTGTCGCCAGCGAGACAGCACCGTTCGGCAACGCGGCGGCCCCTCAGGCGGTCGGCAGCTTGTAGGCCTTGAACTGATCGCGCAGCTTGAGCTTCTGAACCTTGCCGGTGGCCGTATGCGGGATCTCGGCGACGAAGGCCACGTCGTCGGGGATCTGCCACTTGGCGATCTTGCCGTCGAAGAACGCCAGCAGCTCGTCGCGCGTCACGGTGGAGCCCGGCTTGGGCACCACCACCAGCAGCGGCCGCTCGTCCCACTTCGGGTGCTTGCAGGCGATGGCCGCGGCCTCGTGCACGCCCGGATGCGACATCGCGATGTTCTCGAGGTCGATCGAGCTGATCCACTCGCCGCCGGACTTGATCACGTCCTTGCTGCGGTCGGTGATCTGCATGAAGCCGTCACCGTCGATGGTCGCCACGTCGCCGGTCGGGAACCAGCCCGGCTCGCCGTCCACCGTGACCAGCGGCGACTCGCCGGCATGGCCGAAGTAGCTGTTGATCACCCAGCCGCCGCGCACCACCAGGTTGCCGGCGGCCTCACCGTCCCACGGCAAGGCCTTGCCGTCGTCGTCGATGATCGCCATGTCGATGCCGTAGATCACCCGGCCCTGTTTCTCGAGCAGGCGTTGCTGCGCTTCACGCGGCAGCGCATCCTGCTTCGACGTCAGCTTGGACAAGGTGCCCAACGGGCTCAACTCGGTCATGCCCCAGGCGTGGATCACCTCGACGCCGAAGTCATCTTGCAGCGTCTTCATCATCGCCGGCGGGCAGGCCGAGCCGCCGATCACCGTGCGCTTGAAGCTGCTGAACTTCAGGTTGTTGGTCTTCATGTAGGTCAGCAGGCCCAACCACACGGTGGGCACGCCGGCGGAGAAGGTGACCTTCTCTTCCTCGAACAGCTCGAACAGCGATTTGCCGTCCAGGTGCGGGCCGGGAAAGACGAGCTTGGCGCCGACGAGCGCGCCCGAATACGGCAGGCCCCAGGCGTTGACGTGGAACATCGGCACGACCGGCAGGATCACGTCGCGCGCCGAGCAGTCCATCGCATCCGGAAGCGCCGAGCCGTAGGCGTGCAGCACGGTCGAGCGATGGCTGTAGACAGCGCCTTTCGGGTGTCCGGTGGTGCCCGAGGTGTAGCAGATGCTCGATGCGGCGTTCTCGTCCAGCGTCGGCCAGTCGTAGTGGCCGTTCTCGGCCTCGACCAGCTCTTCGTAGCACAGCAGGTTCGCCAGGCCGGTGCTGGCCGGCATGTGGGCCCGGTCGGTCATCAGCACCAGGTGCTTGACGGTCTTCAGCTCCGATGCGAGTTTTTCGACCAGCGGCAGGAACGTGAGGTCGAAGCACAGCACGCTGTCGGTCGCATCATTGGCGATCCAGGCGATCTGCTCGGGGAACAGGCGCGGGTTGATCGTGTGCAGCACCAGGCCAGAACCCGAGGCGCCGTAATACAGCTCCAGGTGGCGATAGCCGTTCCAGGCCAAGGTGGCGACCCGGTCGCCCTGGCCGCAACCGAGCCGGGCCAGCGCCTGGGCCACCCGGCGCGAGCGCTGTTCGACCTGGCCCCAGGTCGTGCGGTGCAGGTCGCCTTCCACCCGCTTCGAGACGATCTCTGTGTCCGCCGCGTGCCGCGCGGCATGGCGGATCAGCGACGAGATCAACAATGGCATGGTCATCATCTGGCCGGCAAGTGCGGTCATGGGAATCTCCTGTCAGGGTTGACACCCATGATAGGCAGGCGTTGCCCGCGCTCCCAGGGAGGTGAAGCCCTGATAGCGTGGCGTCCCGCCGGTTCGGCGGCTGCCTTCGACGTCTCTTTGCCCCATACGGGTGCGGCGCGGTGCTAGATTCGACGGCCCTCGGGTGTTTCATCTGCTGTCAGCCGCCCACCCCCATGCCGTCGCCCCCCCCACCCCAACGCCGCAGGCTGCACCTGCAGGCGGTGGGCATCGCGGCGCTGACGGCCGCGTGGCCGGCCGGCCTGCTGGGCGCGGCCGAGGCCGGCGCGATGGCGGTGGTCTACCCCGAGATCGGCGAACCTTTTCGTTCAGTCTTTGCCAGCATCATCGAAGGCATTCGTGAACAGGCCCGCCATGCGGTGCCCGGCTTTGCCGTTGGCGCCGAAACCACGGTGCCGGCGCTTGCAGACGAGCTGCGCAAGCGCGACGTGCGGGTCGTCATCGCTTTGGGCCGCAGCGGGCTGAAGACCATCGAGTCGCTGGATCGCTCGGTCGGCGTCGTCGCCGGCTGCGTGCTGGCGGTGCCCGAGACGCAGGCCCAGGCCTACACCGTGCACAGCCTGGCACCCGACCCGGCGCTGATCTTTGCGCAACTGCGCCGCATGCTGCCCGCAGCCCGCCGCGTCTGGGCGGTGCACGACCCGCAGCAGAACGCCTGGTTGATGCGGCTGGCGCAAGAGTCTGCCCGACCGCTGGGGCTGGAACTGGCCGCCCAGGAAGCCAGCGACCTGCAGCGGGCCACCCGGGCCTACCAGGACATCATCGCCGCAGCCGAACCGCAGCGCGACGTGCTGTGGCTGCCGCAGGATTCGACCACCGTCGAAGAGGCCACCCTGGTGCCGCTGGTGCTGCAAGAAGCGTGGCGCCGCAATTTCGCGGTGATCTCCAGCAATGCCCAGCACGTGCGCCGCGGGGCACTGTTTGCGCTGTACCCCGACAACCGGGCGATGGGCCGCAGCCTGGCCCTGTCCGCGATCGAGACGCTGGCCGGCACCCGGCGAGTGGCCCGCGGCTTGTTGCCCCTGCGCGACGTGTTGGTGGCCGCCAACCAGCGCACCGCCGCACACCTGGGCCTCGAATTCGATCCGCGCAACCTGCGCATCAGCAAGCTGTACCCCGAATCATGATGCGGTTCCTGCGCTTCCCCCTCACCCCCGCGTCGTTCTCGCGGGAGTGGCGCGAATCGAGCTTCCGCGGTCAGCTCAGCGCCACTGCGACCGCTGGCATCCTGCTGCTGGCGCTGCTGTCGTCGTTGGTCAGCTCGTGGATGGCCAGCCGCCAGGTGCGCGCCACGTTGGTCGACCAAGGCCAGCGCGTGGCCCAGAGCTTGGCCAACCAGGCCCCGCTGGCGCTGATCTCGCTGGCCCCGGAGAACGCAGCCGAGGCGGTGCGCGCGACACTGGCCTTTCCCGACGTGATCGGGGTCGAGCTGCGCAGCGCCGACGGGCAGGTGCTGCTGGCACGTGGCGCGGTGGGAGCCGACACCACCGGCCTGGCCGGTCGACCGGCACCTGGCGAGCCTCGCCTGGCGGCCGAGACCGACGACGCCTGGCACTTCGTAGCACCGGTGGTGGCGCGGCGCAGCACCAGCCCCTTCGAGGTGATCGAGAGCCAGAACGAGCTGCTCGGCGACGTGCGGGTCGTGCTCGGCAAGGGCACGCTGAATCGCATGCTGGCGCAGGTCTTCTTCACCAACCTGGCGATCTCGTTGCTGCTGGCCATCGTCTTCGTCGTTCTGCTGCGTTGGCTGGCCAGCCGGCTGACGCGGCCGCTGACCGAATTGTCCAGTTCCATGGCTCGCGCCGAGCGTGGCGAGCCGGGCGTGCACGCCGTGCTGAGCGGCCCGAGCGACCTGCAGCAGATGGCACGCGCCTTCAACCGCATGATCGACGCGCAGAACGCCCGCGGGGAAGAGCTGCAACGCCACCGCGACCAGCTCGAGGCCGCCGTGCTGGCACGTACCGCCGAACTGCAGGACGCCAAGGAACGCGCCGAAGTGGCGAACGCCGCCAAGAGCGAGTTTCTGGCGCGCATGAGCCACGAGCTGCGCACGCCGCTGAACGCGGTACTGGGCTATGCGCAGATCCTGCGCATGGACGCGGGCCTGAGCAGCCGCCAGCAGACCGGCCTGGGCATCATCCAGAGCAGCGGCGAGCACCTGTTGACGCTGATCGTCGACATCCTCGACCTGGCCCGCATCGAGGCCGGCAAGACCGTGATCGACAGCAGCCCGGTCGACCTCGCCGGCCTGGTGCGCAGCGTGGCCGACATCGTGCGTGTCAAGGCCGAGGAAAAGGGCCTGATCTTCGTCGTCGATGCCGATCCGGCCTTGCCTGCCCATGTGCTGAGCGACGAAAAGCGCCTGCGGCAGGTGCTGATCAACCTGCTCGGCAACGCGGTGAAATTCACCGACAACGGCCATGTGACGTTGCGTGCGCGCAACCTCCCGCCCGATGGTCGCGGCGTGAAGCTGCGCTTCGAGGTGCACGACAGCGGCGTGGGCATCAGCGCTGAAGCGGCAAAGCGCCTGTTCCAGCCCTTCGAGCAGGCTGGCGAGGCCCGCCACCGTTCGGCCGGCACCGGGCTGGGCCTGGCGATCAGCCGCCAGCTGGTGCGTCTGATGGGCGGCGATGTGCAGGTCCGCAGCCAGCCAGGAACGGGCAGCGTCTTCTGGTTCGAGCTGCCGCTGCCGCTGGCTGACACGCCGAGCCCGCCGCCGCCCGTCTTGCCCGCCGTGCAGGGCTACGACGGGCCGGCACGCCGCATCATCGTCGCCGACGACGTGCCCGCCAACCGACTGATGCTGTGCGAAATGCTGCGCCGCCTCGGCTTCGATGTGCACGAAGCAGCCGACGGCCAGGAGGCGCTCGACCAGGCTCGGCGCCTGCAACCCGACCTGCTGTTGATGGACGTGCGCATGCCGACGCTCGACGGCCTGCAGGCCACCATGCGGCTGCGGCAGGATGCCACGACCCGCGAGCTGCCCGTGGTGTTGGTGTCGGCCAACGCCTCGGCGGCCGACCGCGAGAAGGGCCTGGGCGCCGGCGCGGTCGACTTCCTGGCCAAGCCGGTGGACCACGACCAACTGCTGGCGGTGCTGGCCGCGCGGCTGCATCTTGCATGGCGCCGGGCATGACATCACGGCCCGGTCACAGCACCCTGCTCGCGGAGGTAGCGGCCGAGGGGTCGAATGAATAGACTACGCCGCACCCTTACCGGCAACGATGTATGACACCCTGGTGGTGCTGCGCTTTGGCCCTGGTCCCCGGTCTGCTGACGCCCACCGGCGTTCAAGCGCAGACCGACGAAGAGGAATTGGCGCTCGCCTATGGCGACCAGGGCCATGTCAGCATCGCCACCGGCGGCCCGCTGCCGCTGCGCCGTGCGCCGGCCGTGGCCACCGTCATCACCGCGCAAGACATTGCCGCGATGGGTGCCATCGACCTGGACGAGGTCCTGGAAACGGTGGCGGGCTTGCACGTGGCCCGCGCCGCCAATGTCTACGGCCCGCTCTACGTTATCCGCGGCATCTACAGCCAGTTCACGCCGCAGACGCTGCTGCTGCAGAACGGCGTGCCGATGACGACGATGTTCGTTGGCAACAAGGGCAACATCTGGGGCGGCTACCCGGTCGAGCACATCGCCCGCATCGAGGTGATCCGCGGCCCCGGGTCGGCCCTGTACGGCGCCGATGCCTATTCCGGCGTGATCAACATCATCACCAAGACCGCAGCGGACACGCCCGGCACGCAGGTCGGCGTGCGCGGCGGCTCGTTCCGCACCTGGGACAGCTGGGTGCTGCATGGCGGCCAACTCGGGCCGGTGGACGTGGCCGCCTACCTGCGCGTGGGGCAGACCGACGGTTTCAGAAGCATCGTCACGAAAGACGGCGCCCAGCCTGCCGTCTCGCTGGCCCCGGGCCCGGTGAACACCGGGCGCGACGCGGTCGACGGCAACCTCGACCTGGGCCACGAGCAATGGCGATTGCGGCTTGGCTACAAGCTGCGCGACAACGTGGGGACGGGCGCCGGCGTGGCGTCGGCACTCGACCCCTCAGGAAAAATGCGCAGCGAACGCATCACCGGCGATCTCTCATGGACCGACCCGCAGTTCGCGCCGCACTGGGGCGTGGGGCTGGTGGCCAGCACCTTGTACTACGCCGACATCATCGTCTCGGACCTCATCTTGCTGCCGGCCGGCACGACCCTGTGGCCGGGCAACGTGTTCACCGATGGCCTGATCGGCAGCCCCAACAAATGGGAGCGGCAACTTCGGCTGTCGGCCTTCGCCGCCTATACCGGGTTCAACGGGCACAGTCTGCGCCTGGGCATTGGCCACGACGACCTGAACCTGTACAAAACGGCGGAGTACAAGAACTTCAACCCCGACTTCAGCCGCATCGGCACCGGGTCGTTCGACGATGTCACCGACTTCTCCGACACCACGCTCAAGTTCTTGCAGCCCCAGCGGCGACGGGTCACCTACGCCTACGCCCAGGACGAATGGGCCCTCGCGCGAGACTGGATGCTGACGGCCGGCGTGCGCGTCGACAACTACTCGGACTCCGGCAGCACCACCAACCCACGCATGGCGCTGGTCTGGGACGCCAGCTACAACACCACCGCCAAGCTGCTCTTCGGCCGCGCCTTTCGCGCGCCGTCGTTCACCGAGCAATACAGCGTCAACAACCCGGTGGTCGGCGGCAACCCCGCTCTGCGGCCCGAGACCATCCACACGCTGGAAGCCGCCCTGGCCTGGACGATGGACGCCCAGACGCAGGTCAACCTGAGCCTGTTTCGCTACGCCATGCGGGACATCATCCGCGGCGTTCCCAATGCCGCACCGCCGCCCGCCAACACGATGCAAAACACCGGCCGCCAGGACGGGCACGGCCTGGAGCTGGAGGTGGTGTCGGACCTCAACCGCCACCTGCGCCTGGCCGGCAACTACGCCTACCAGCGTTCGGTCGACAACGCCACCGGCCAAGACGCCGGCTATGCGCCGCACCACCATATGTACGCACGGGTGGACTGGAACTTCGCCAGCGGGATGCTGGCCAGTTCGCAGCTCAACTGGGTGGCCGACCGCGAGCGCGCCCCCGGCGATGCACGCGAGCCGATCGCCGACTTCACCGCGGTGGACCTGACACTGCGCACGATCCATCGCAAGAACCAATGGGACGTCGCCTTGACGGT
>NZ_DASUNH010000106.1:0-57862 GCF_036277275.1 Ideonella sp.
GGGCAGGCTGATGGTGTGGCCGCTGTCGTCGACCACGCTGATCGGCTGCGCTTGGACGCCCGCAGCCAGCAGGAAGAGCAGGGCGGCGAACTGGCGCATCACACCGCGGCCGTCTTCGGCTCGAACTCGCAGTACGCCCGCACCTGGCAGGCGCCGCAGCGCGGCAGCCGTGCCTGGCAGACGTAGCGCCCGTGCAGGATCAGCCAGTGATGGGCATCGACGCGATAGGCCTCGGGCACACGCTTGAGCAACGCCTGTTCGACCGCCAGCGGGTTCTTGCCGGGTGCCAGCCCGGTGCGGTTGCTGACGCGGAAGATGTGCGTATCGACGGCCATCGTCGGCTCGCCGAATGCGACGTTCAGCACCACGTTGGCGGTCTTGCGGCCGACGCCGGGCAGCGCCTCCAGCGCTTCGCGATCGGGCGGCACCTTGCCGCCGTGCTGCTCGACCAGGATGCGGCAGGTCTCGATCAGATGGCGCGCCTTGGTGCGGTACAGGCCGATCGTCTTGATGTACGGCTCGACACCTTCTACGCCGAGCGCCAGCATCTTGGCCGGCGTGGGGGTCGCGGCGAACAGCGCCCGGCTGGCCTTGTTGACGCTGACATCCGTGGCCTGGGCCGACAGCAGCACGGCAGCCAGCAGCTCGAACACGTTGGTGAACTCCAGCTCGGTCTCGGGCTGCGGGTTGGCCGCCTTCAGTGTGGCGAAGAAGCGTTCGATCGTGGCCGGGTTCATTCTTGCGGTTCGTCGTCGCTGGGGGCGGGTGAGGGGGCCGGTGCCGCAGTACGCTGCGCACGCGCCCGCGCGAGTGCGGCCTCGATGACCGCGCGCTTGCGATCGATCACCTCGGGCTCGGTGTGCAGGGTCTGGTTCGGCAGGTCGGCCAGCTTGTGGGTGGCCTTGGCGGCCAGGCGTTCGTCGTTCTCGCGCCTGTCGCGCGCCACGCGCATCTGGCGGAAGGCGTACTGCTCGCGTGCTCGCGTCGCCTGCTCGACGCTCCACGCGGCCCAGCCGGTGAGGGCGCGAGTCGGCGAAGGGCCGCCCCCGAGTCGACTCACCTCCTCGGGGGGCGGGGCGGGCAATGCCCGGCCCTGGGGGTCCTGGTTCACGGGCTCCATCGAGATGCAGTCGACCGGGCAGGCAGGGATGCACAGCTCGCAGCCGGTGCAATCGGCCTCGACGATGGTGTGCATCTTCTTCGGCGCCCCGACGATGCAGTCGACCGGGCAGGCCTTGATGCACAAGGTGCAGCCGATGCACCAGTTCTCGTCGATCACCGCCACACCGCGTGGGCCTTCGTGGCCGTTGTCGGGGTTCAGCGCGATGAGGGGCTGACCGGTCAGCGCGGCCAGGCGGGCGATGCCTTCGGCGCCGCCTGGCGGACACTGGTTGATCGCCGCTTCGCCGACAGCGATGGCGGCGGCGTAGCCATGGCAGTCGGGATAGCTGCAGCGGGTGCACTGCGTCTGCGGCAGCGCGTCGTTGATGCGCTCGGCCAGGGCGGCCTGCGCTGGGGTCAGTTGGGTCGGCGCGGGGTGGATCACCGGCGGATTATCCCCAGCGGGTGAGCGCCGAGCGTCAGGGGGCGTTGCTGAAGGTCGCGCCATTCCACCTGCAAAGGGTTGAGCGTGGCGGGTAGCCCGGGGGTGCGTTCTCCGGCCCACGCTCGCGGGGTGACGTGCTCGGCGTGCAGCGGGCTCTCGGTCAGCACTGTTCTGCGCTTGCCGGTGTTGGGGCGACCGCGAATGGGGCCCGTGCCCGCACCCCCGAGCCACCCACCATGGAATCGTGGAGGCGTGCCTGCGCGTGGCACGCCGTCGCCCTGCCGCCACGACCATGGCATGAGAATGCCGATCAGGTCGTCGGCGCCTCAGCTCACGGCTTGGCGCGCATCAACCGCGCCACCGTACCCTCGGCCTTGATGAGGTCGAACGCGTTGCGGGTGCGGGAGACGGTGTCGTCCGGCGTGTGGCGGCTGTAGGCCATGTAGATGCCGGTGGTCATCTCGTTGAGCGTCAGCACCTTCTCCAGTGCCGCGGGATCGACATTCGCTTCCTTGCAGAAGCGGATCACGTCGTTGTCGGGCAGCGGCAGCAGATGCACCTTGCGGTCCAGCAGCATGCGCAGGCTGTCGGTGTTGCGGGCCGAGACGACGAGTTTGTCGAAGCCGCGTGATTGCAGGTACTGCTGCCGCACGTCGTCGCGCATGACGCCCACCGCGTAGGCCTTGGCGTCTTGCAGGTTGCGCACCACCACGTCGTTGCGGCCGCGCAGCTTGTACAGGTGGTACTCGATGCGCATGAACTCGCCCGCCCATTTGAACTGGGCTTCGCGAGCCTCGGTGCGGGCGATCAGGAAGATCAGCACGTTCGGTTCTTGCAGCGCCAGGTCGTAGGCGCGGGCCCAGGGGTAGAGCGCGATCTTGTAGTCGGTCAGGCCGGCGCGCTTCATCGTCGCCTCGACGATCTCGGTCGCCGGGCCGGCGACCTTCCCGTCATGCAGGTAGGTGTACGACGAGTCTTCGGTGACGATGCGGATGCCGTCGGCGCGAGCGCTGGTGCTGGCGCTCGCGCAGGTCAGGGCGATCAGCATGGCCAGCAGGAAGGTGAACGAGGCGGGGAGGCGGAACTGCATGGACACCTCAGGTGGTCGTCGGCGGGTCACTCGGAAATCTGGTCACGGCCCTGGCTCTTGGCACGGTAGAGCGCCTGGTCTGCCTGGTGCAGCAAAAGGTCGAAGTGGTCCATCGTCGCCGGGTCGAACTGCGCCAGGCCGATGCTCAGCGTGATGAAGCCGCTGACTGCCGAGTCGCGGTGCTCTATGGCCAGGGATTCGATGCGGCGGCGCAGGCGCTCGGCCGCGGTGCGGGCCTGCGCTGCGTCGATGCCAGGCAGCAGCACGGCGAATTCCTCGCCGCCGATGCGGGCCACGACCTCGCCGGCGCGGGCGAAGTTGTCTTTCAGCGCCCCGGCCACCAGCTGCAGGCAGCGATCACCCTGGGCGTGACCGTAGGCATCGTTGTAGCGCTTGAAGAAGTCGACGTCGCACATCAGCACGGTCAGCGGCTGGCTCAGGCGCTGGGCACGGCGGAATTCGATGTCCTTCAACTCGTCGAAGTGGCGGCGGTTGGCCAGGCCGGTCAGCGGGTCGGCGCGTGACTGCTCTTCGAGCCGCTTGTTGGCAGCGCGCAGTTCGGTGGTCTGTTCGTCGACCAGCTCGGCCAGTCGGTCGCGGTGGGCGGCCAGGTCACGCTCGTCCTGCTTCTGCCGTTCGAGGTAGGTGGAGAGCTTGTGCTGCAGGTCGTTGACGCCGGTTTCGAGCAGGGTGAGCTCGTCGCCACGCCGCGATTGGCGGTCCAGTCGCAGCGCGCGGCCGAGCGTCGCCGGCGTCAATTCTTCGAGATGGCGCGCGATGTAGCGCACATGCACCGTGACCGAGCTGTTGAACAGCCACATGATCAGACCGGCCAGCAACAGGGACTGCACCAGCTGGGTCAACACGATGTCCAGCACCTCGCCGCGCAGGCGATCCCGCAGCACACGTTCATCCCCGACGAGCGTCAGCTGGCCCACCACTTCGCTGGCGCCCGCGTAGGGCTCGTAGGTCAGCTCGCGGGTGATGATCGGCGTCATCGACGACACCGATTGACCCGGCCGGCGTGATTCGATCACCTCGGGGGCACGGCCGGATTGCTGGACGCGCAGCTCGACCCGACCGACCGAGGCGACTTGCGCCGCGCTGTCGAGTTGGGTGCGCAGTGCGTCACGATCCATCTCCCAGATGGCCTTGGACAATGTGCGCTGGAAGACCTGGTCGATCAACGTCAGCTCGGCGGTCATCGACGCGAGGTTGGCCTGCCAGGCCTGCCAGGTTCGCAAGGCTGCGGCCGCCATCGTGAACACGATGCCGAAGGCCAGCGTCGCGATCACCAGCCGACGGCCCAGCGAGCCGGCGCGTGGTGTCGGCGAGGTCAGGGTCGGCGGGCTGCTGAGGCCGGCTTCGAGCGGGGTGGACACGAGCTCAGGGGGCGTGAGGCTTCACAGCCACTTTTTCTTGATGGCGTCGTAGGTGCCGTTGCGGCGGATGGTTTCCAGCCCTTTTCGGAAGCGCTCGACGGTGGCGTCGGGGGTCTTCGAGCTGAAGGCCATGTTCAGGCCGTCGTCGTTGGCCAGATCGGGCAGCGACAGCACCCGCACCAGGTGGGTTTCGGGGTTGTCACCGGCCTGGCGGGTCAGGTACAGCGCGTTCAGCTCGTTCGAAATCCACAGGTCGACGCGGCCGAGCTTGAGCTTTTCGTAGTTGAACTCGTACTTGTTGCTGGACTGCAGGTTCTTGCCCAGCACGAAGCCCTTGCTGACCAGGTACTGCTCGCCGGCGTCTTCGTTGACGGTGGCGATCTGGAACTTGCGGGCGTCGTCGAGCTGCCTGATGACCAGGTTGCGGCCGGGGCGCGAATACAGGGCCCAATGCGTCGGCGCGATCACGCCGACCCATTTGAAGAGCTTTTCGCGCTGGGGCGTGCGGGTGATCGAATAGATCAGCACGTTCTCTTCGTTCAGCGCAATGTCGTAGGCCCGGGCCCAGGGCATGCTCTTGATCGGCGCCTGCACGCCGACTTCCTTCAGCACCGCCTGGACCACCTCGGTGCTCAGGCCGGTGATCTGGCCACCCTGCGTCATGTTGTAGGGCGGCAGCTCTTCGGTGACGATGCGCAGGTCGGCATTGCCGGCGTGGGCGGCCAGCGTGCACAAGGCCAGCACCGCCAGGCCAAGCTGGCGGAGGTGTCGGGCGGCGATCGAGAACGGGCGCATGCGGAGGTGACCTGATGAAGGCGCCGCTCCGTGACAGGAGAAAGCGCCACACCGGCTCGGGTGAGCCGGGCATACGTCAGGTATCGACCGCTGCGACGGGGACTTGAGTGGTCAGTCCGCGTATCGATGCAGCATCAGCGTGCACCGGTTGGCAGGAAGCCGCCGATCATCCGTTCTTGCGGGCCCGCCTGGACGTGGTCTTGGCCGCCGCCTTGCCGGCGGGCTTGCCGGCCGCCTTGGCCGCGCGGGGCTTGCGGGCCGTCGTCCCGGGCGTGGCAATGATCTCGCCAGGCTCGTTGAAACGCTGGATGAAGGCGCGCACCTCGGGGTAGACCTTCTCGCGCCAACGGCGGCCCGAGAAGATGCCGTAGTGGCCGGCACCCGCCACGTCGTAGTGGAACTGGCGCGTCTTCGGGATGCCGGTGCACAACTCGTGCGCGGCACGCGTCTGGCCGGCGCCGGAGATGTCGTCCAGCTCGCCCTCGACCGTCAGCAGCGCGCTGGTGGTGATGTCTTGCGGGCGTACGAAGGCGTCGCCGACCTGCCAGGTGCCGTTGACCAGCGCGAAGTCCTGGAACACCGTCTTGATGGTGTCCAGGTAGTACTCGGCCGGCATGTCCAGCACGGCGTTGTACTCGTCGTAGAACTGCCGATGGCCTTCGGCGCTGTCATCGTCGCCTCGGACCAGGTCCAGGAAGTAGTCGTAGTGCGAGCTGAGATGGCGGTCGGGGTTCATCGCCACGAAGCCGGTGTGCTGCAGGAAGCCGGGGTAGACCTGGCGGCCCGCGCCGGGGAAGTGCGGCGGCACGCGGTAGATGACGTTGTTCTCGAACCAGGAGTAGCTCTTGTTCATCGCCAGGTTGTTCACCGCGGTCGGCGAGCGGCGGGCGTCGATCGGGCCGCCCATCATCGTCAACGTGCGCGGCGTGAACTCGCCGGCGCTGGCCAGCAGCGAAACGGCGGCCAGCACCGGCACGGTGGGCTGGCAGACCGAGATCACGTGCACTTCAGGGCCGATATGGCGGATGAACTCCTGCACGTAGTTGACGTAGTCGTCGAGGTGGAACGGGCCGGCTTCGGTGGGCACCATGCGAGCGTCGGTCCAGTCGGTGATGTAGACCTTGTGGTGCTGCAGCAGGCTCTTGACGGTGTCGCGCAGCAGCGTGCTGTGATGGCCCGACAGCGGGGCGACGACCAGCACGGTGGGCTGGGCCTTCATGTCCATCAGCGCGGTCGGGTCGTCGGAGAAACGCTTGAAGCGGATCAGCCGGCAGAACGGCTTCTCGATCGCGACCTGTTCCTGCACGGCGACATCGACGTTGTCGACGTTCACCGTCTTGATGCCGAACTCGGGCTTTTCGTAGTCCTTGGCCAGCCGGTGCATCAGGTCGAGGCCGGCGGCCACGCGCTGCGACATCGGCAGGTGCGTGAATGGCGACAGCGGATGGCTGTAGAGCTTGGCCGAGGCGCTGGCGAACTCTGAGAACGGCGCCATCAGCGCGCGTTGGGTTTCATACAGCTGATACAGCATGGGCAAGGCTCCGATGGGGATTCAGATCAGTGTCAAACATCAGGACACATCGTGTGCTGTCAACGTTCAACCCAGGCTGACAAAACGTTTACACCGCTATTGTGCATCGCAACATCTACACTTGCCTACGTGGATACACGATCGGCATTCACCCGCATTGAACGCCTTGTGCGGGTGCAGCAAGCGCAGGAAAAGCGCGGTCCGCGCGATCCAGTTCTCGCCGAACTGCGCCCGTGATCAGCCGACCGGCCGGATGCGGTAGGCGCAGCGCCGGCCGCCGGCCAACACGTGTTCGGTGCGCCGCACCTCGACGCCGGGCCCGAGGCAACGCTGGAACAGCGCCAGCTCGGAGCGGCAGAAGCCCTGGCATTGCGTGGCCGCCGCGCAGATCGGGCAGTGGTCTTCGACCAGCAGCCAGTCATCGCCGTCGGCCTGCGCGGTGGCCATGTAGCCTTCTTCGCTGCGGGCCTGGGCAAGCGCCTGTACGCGCTCACCCAGCTCGTCGAGCCCGCCCAGGCGGCGCTGGTACGACGACTCCGACTCGGCTTCGCGCGCGGCGATCAAGGTTTCCAGCGCTTGTGGGCCGAGGTGCTCAGCGGCATGGCGCAGCAGCTGCACGGCGAGGTCGCCGTGGCGGTCCGGGAAGCGGCCGTGGCCAGCGCCGGTCAGGCACCAGATGCGGCGGGGGCGGCCCACGCCCTGCGGCTCGTCGTGAAAGCTCACCAGCCCCTGTGCGGCCAGCGCCTGCAGCTGCTTGTGCGCGCCCATCGGCGTGATGGCGCAGGCGGCGGCCAGTGTCGCGGCGGTTTGCGGGCCGCGGCTCTTGAGCTGGAACAGCAGTCGGTCGGGGGTGTTGGCCATGGGCGAGGTCAGGCGGTGGCAGCGGCGGCCGCGAGTTTGCCTTGTGTGGCCTCTCGCCGGGCCCAATGCCACAACGCCCAGGCGGCGCAGCCGGCGCACAACGCGCCCAGCGCCATCACGCCGCGGACCGTCCACAGCGACAAGACGCCGCCGGCCAGCGCGACCGCCACGTTGGCAAAGCAGAAGATCGTCGTCAGCAGCCCCATCACCCGGCCCTGGCCGTGGTGGGCGAAGCGCGACGACACCCACGCCGGCATGAAGGCGTTGTAGACCGCCAGCGGCAGGCCGAGCGCGGCGATCAGCGCCAGGCCCGGCGTGGCCGGCGCAACGACCAGCAAGGCCAGACCCGCTGCGGTGGCCAGTGCTGCCAGCGCAGTGGTGCGCAGCGGGTGATCGAGCGCGGGCAGGCGTCCGGCGAGCCAGGTGCCGACCAGCATCGCGGCGCATTGCACGGCGGTGATCCAGGCGATGCCGGTGCTGGTGAAGCCGGCCTCGGTGACACACCACAGCGGCGCATAGTCGTACAGCGCCGTCACGCCGCACATGTAGGCCATCTGCAGCAGGAACAGGCGGCGCAAGGCGGCGTCGTGGATCAGCGGTGCCAGCGTCGAGCCGGCCATCGCGCCCTTCGACTCGGCCGTCGTGGCCGTCGCAGGGGCTTGCCCCCCCGGCACACCGACCCATACCAGCCCGATGCAGCCCAGCATCGCGACGGCCGCCAGCGCGAACGGCACGGCGTCGCCCCAGCGCAGCAGGAACCCGCCGAACAACGGGCCGAGCAGCCAGCCGCCGTACTGGAACGCGTTGAGCCACGCGAAGGCCTTGACCCGGGTGGCCTCGCCGTGGTGATCGGCCAGCAGCGCCCGGGCCACGGCGATGTTGCCTTCCGTCAGGCCGGTGGCAAAACGCGCGATCACGAACAGCACGTACAGCCGCGACTCCAGCGCGCCGGCCGTCAACAGATTGGTCAGTGCGCCGACGGCCAGGGTGGTCACCAGCACACGCCGACGCCCGAGGCGATCCGACAAGGGCCCCAGCACCAGGCTGCCGAGCAGGATGCCGGCCGGGTTGGCCGCCAGCGCGACGCCCAGCAGCCACTCGGGGGGCATGCCGGCGAAGTGGGTGAAGTCATCGATCGGCCCATCGACGAAGATCGGCGCGAGGATCGGGTAGGGCATCGCCATGCCGATCGTGCACAGCAGCGTGACGGCACAGACCGCGACCAATAGGCGCACGGAAGCTCGGTCCAGGCTCATGACTGCACCTGCACGGTGGGCAGCACGCGGGCGTAGCCCGGCCAGCCGCGGTGGCGCCATTCGTCCAGTGCCGTCCAGGCGAGCTTGATGCCGTGATCGTTGGCGGCCGCGAGCAATGCGGGCAGCGCCGCTTGCCAGTCCGATTCACTGGCCGGGCCTCCGAGGTAGACAGCCAACCAGTCCGGCGCAGGCCGGCCGATGGAGATCCACGCTGCGAGCCAGGCCCGCCAGACGCCGCGCAACACGATCTGGCTCCGCGCGGCGTCGAGGCGCGCATGCGGCAAAACGAGACGCAGCGCATGGCAGCCGGTGACCAGGTGCAGCGCCGTGAAATCGCGGCTGGCGAGGTAGACCGCGAGCGAGGCTTCCGCCAGCGCGTCGAGCGTCAGTGCCGCGTCCGCGGGCGCGCGAGGTCCGCTGACCCAATCGTCGAAGCCGGGCAGGGCCGTGCTGCGACGCATGTCCTCCACGATGGTCGTGTGGTGCTGCGGGGCGCTGGCCAGCGTGGGGGCTTCGGACGCGGCTTGCAGGACATCGGCCAGCTTCTCGTTGGGGCCCCCGGTTGCCGGGGGTGGCGGGCCGAGCGCTTCGAGGCACGCTTTCCAGCCGGCCAGGGCCTGCGCGAGTTCAGCCGTGTGATCGGTGTCCAGCGCGAAGGCGAGGCGGATCAGGCCGTGAAAACCTGCGGTTTCGCTGGCAGCCAGCAAGCTGGGCAGGTGTCGCGCCAAGACGGCGGCGCGGCCGTCGCGTTCCAGCTCGCCGGCAAAATCACGGCCAAGCCGGGCGTCGTCGCTGTCGGGCGCTAGCGGCGCAAGCTTCTGGGCCATGCGCTGCAGGTGAGTCTGGAGTGCGTCGGCCGGTGCATGCAGCCGATACAGCGAGGTCAGCACCATCGGCAGATGGTTTGACAGGCGCAGGCGGCCAGCCGGGTAGGTGGCGGCATAGGCCAGGCTGGCATCCAGGGCCTGACGGAGTTCGAGGCGGGTGGTGGGTGTGGCGGGCATGGTGTCGGCTTCCGAGATGGATGAGATCATGCCCGGCCTCGGTCAATAAATAAACATTATGTTTATAAACTGGGATGCAGAGAGGGATTTGGGCCGCCATGGCAGCGCTTGCACACCTGCTGCGGCCGACCGGTAACCAGACCAGTTTCGACCACTTTTAGCGCCTCACGCGACCACAGGATTCTTCAAAACCCGAGGAAACGGGTGTGTCCACCGGTGTCCGCGCGATGGCGTCGGCGGCTTGCGGGTGTACATACCGGTCTCACATTGGTATTAAGAGGAGACGTGGACATGCTGACTCGCCGTTTCATCCTGGCGCTCGCCGCCGTCTGCCTCGGGGGCGTACTGGCCGGGCCGGTGCACGCCAAATCCATGCCGTATGGGGGCAAACCGGTGCTGGTGCCGGGCATCGTGCAGGCCGAGAACTTCGACCTCGGGGGCGACAACGTCGGTTATCACACCCTCGACAACATCAACCACCTCGGCCAGTACCGCCTGGCCGAAGGCGTCAGCCTCGAAAAGAGCACCGACACCGGCGGTGGCTACAACGTCGGCTGGGCACGCGCCGGTGATTGGCTCAACTACACGATCAAGGTGGAGAAGGCCGGCAACTACACGATCCACACCCGGGTGGCTTGCCTGGGGCGCGGCGGCAGTTTTCACTACAAACTCAACTTCGTCGACGCCACACCGCAGCAGACCATTCCCGACACGGGGGGCTGGCAGAACTGGGTCACGTTGACGACGACGATCCACCTGCCGGTGGGCCGTCATGTGTTGCAACTGCATGAAGACACGCCGGGGGCCGGCTTCAACGGCGACGTCGGCAACTTCAACTGGATCAAGATCAAGAAGGGCGGCGCATCCGGCGGCCGCCAGAAGATCCTGAACTTCCTGAACAACACATCCGGCGTGGCCACCGTGGTGGGCATGCACAACAAGTACTCGAACACGCCGCACAGCTACACCGATGAGAACGATGCAATCGCCGGACGGCCATCCGGCCTGTGGGGTGGCGATTTCCTGTTCGGGGATCAGGTGCAGCACCGCTGGACGATGATCGGGGAGGCCAAGGCGCAGTACGCCAAGGGGGCGCTGGTCGCGCTGACCTACCACGCGTGTTCGCCCAAGCGGGACGAAAGCTGCACCTTCGATGACCTGAAGGTCGACAAGCTGACCGACGAGGAATTTCGCCAACTGACGACGCCTGGCCACTGGCTCTACGACCAATGGATCGGCCGGCTCGAGACACTGTCCCCGTTCTTCCAGGACCTGAAGGACCACGGTGTGGCGGTGATCTTCCGCCCCTTGCACGAGATGAACCAGTGCATGTTCTGGTGGGCCTGCCACCAGGGGCCGAACGGCAGTGCACGGCTCTACCAGATCACCCACGACTACCTGGTCCACACCAAGGGCTTCACCAACATCGTCTGGGCCTGGAACGTGCAGGACTTCGACGACATGCCCAACGACCTGTACCGGTACGACCCTGGCGCGGACTACTACGACGTGGTCACGCTGGACATCTACGGCTGGTACCGGCAGGACTTCTACGACGCGATGGTCAACTTCGCCAAGGGCAAGCCGGTCGCCATCGGCGAGGTGCAATACATGCCCACGGCCGACCTGCTGCGCCAGCAGCCGAAGTGGACGTGGGTGATGCAGTGGTCGGATTTCATCTACGACAACGACCACATGATTCGCGACCTCTACGCGGCTCCGAACGTGACCACGCTGGACGAAATGCCGGGCTGGTGAGCGCCGCGCGCCGGGGCCTGCTTCAAGCAGGCTCGCTGCATGCGGAGAGCCGAGCCCGTCTCAGCCGGGCTCGGCGTTGTGCCAACCGGCGTTCTGCAGCACCACGCGGTAGCCGTCGGGGTCGACGAACGTGCGGCCCCGTTCGTCCCAGTACGGGTTGAACGAGGGGACGGGCAAGAACCCGACGGCCTGCATGCGTTCGCAGGCCATCCGCCATTCGGCCGCGTCCGGCAGGTAAAGCACCACCAGGTCCTCGGGGGTCGGGGTGGGTGGTACCGGGTGGTTGCGGGAGCAGGTGAACTCGAAGTGATGGCCGGCGCCAGGCTGGCCCAGCATCACGCCGTCGAAGCCTTCATGGTCCTCGAAGCTGCCCAGCACGTTCAAGCCCAGTCCGTCGCGGTAGAGCGCGACGCTGCGGGCCAGGTGGGTGACGGGGCGGGCGAGACGAAGGTGCGGGAGGTGCGAGGACATGGCGGCATCGTGTGAGGCACAGAGGCGCCAATCATGCCGCGTCACCGGCAATTTGAAAACAATATGTTTATAAACAAAGCCGGAAAAAGGGCCTTGATGGCCCTTTGCAGTCGCGTCACGTTCAGATGACCTTGGCGATGCACTCGGCGACGTAGCCAATGTTCTTGTCGTTCAGCGCGGCCACGCAGATGCGGCCCGAGTCGACGCCGTAGACGCCGAACTCGCTGCGCAGGCGTTCCATCTGCGGCTTGGTCAGGCCCGAATAGCTGAACATGCCGCGCTGCGTGGTGATGAACGAGACGTCCTGCTTGACGCCGGCAGCCTTGAGTTTCTCGACCAGCGCGCCGCGCATCGACTTGATGCGGTTGCGCATGCCGGCCAGCTCGTCTTCCCACTGCTTGCGCAGCGCGGGGGTGGTCAGCACGGTGGCGACGACCTGCGCGCCGTGCGTAGGCGGGTTCGAGTAGTTGGTGCGGATGACGATCTTCAGTTGCGACAGCACGCGCGAGGCTTCTTCCTTGCTCTCGCAGACCACCGACAGCGCGCCGACGCGCTCGCCATAGAGCGAGAAGCTCTTCGAGAACGAGGTCGAGACGAAGAAGTCGATGCCCGACTGCACGAAGCGACCGATGACGGCACCGTCTTCGGCAATGCCGTCGCCGAAGCCCTGGTAGGCCATGTCGAGGAAGGGAACCAGCTTGCGGGCCTTGACCGTTTCGATCACGGCGTCCCATTGGGCTTCGCTGATGTCATAGCCGGTCGGGTTGTGGCAGCAGGCGTGCAGCACGACGATGGTGCCGGCGGCGGCACTGTTCAGCGCGGCCAGCATGCCTTCGAAGTTGACGCCAAGCTTCGCAGCGTCATAGTACGGGTAGCTCTCGACCGTGAAGCCGGCGTTGGTGAACAGCGCGCGGTGGTTCTCCCAGCTCGGGTCGCTGATCAGCACCTTCGCGCCCGGATTGACCTTCTTCAGGAAATCGGCGCCGACCTTCAGGCTGCCGGTGCCGCCCAACGCCTGCACCGTGGCCACGCGGCCGGCGGCGACCAGCGGGCTGCCTTCGCCGAAGACCAGGCCCTGCACGGCCTTGTCGTAGGCGGCGATGCCGTCGATCGGCAGGTAGCCGCGGGCGCTAGCGGCTTCGGCCATCTGCGCTTCGGCGGCCTTCACGCAGGCCAGCAGCGGCAGCTTGCCGTTTTCGTCGGTGTACACGCCGACGCCGAGGTTGACCTTGGCGGGGTTGGGGTCGGCATTGAACTGTTCGTTCAGGCCCAGGATCGGATCACGGGGGGCCATTTCGACGGCGGCAAACAAGGACATCGCAAAACTTCCTGAAAGGACGGTGTCAGTAGGGTGCGCAGCTTGCTCCGGCAGAAGCCCCGCGGCTGCGCTACGCTGCAAGGTTCGGCGCGTTGAGGCAAGGCCCTTGCAGCGGCGCCGATTTTAATGGTTGATTCAGGGATAACCCCATGCCGGAAATTTCTGAGGTGATGCCGCAAACCGAGGGTCACGACATACCCGAAGGCGAGTTCATCGACTTTCCAGATTCGCCTTTTCAGCTCTTCCAGCCGTATCCGCCCGCTGGCGACCAGCCGACCGCCATCAACCAGCTCGTCGAAGGCGTCAACGACGGCTTGGCTTACCAGACGCTTTTGGGCGTAACGGGTTCGGGCAAGACCTTCACGATGGCCAACGTGATCGCGCGGCTGGGCCGGCCGGCGATCGTCTTCGCGCCGAACAAGACGCTGGCGGCGCAGCTGTATGCCGAGTTCCGCGAGTTCTTCCCGAAGAACGCGGTCGAGTATTTCGTCAGCTATTACGACTACTACCAGCCCGAGGCCTATGTGCCGCAGCGCGACCTGTTCATCGAGAAGGACTCGTCGATCAACGAGCACATCGAGCAGATGCGCTTGAGCGCTACGAAGAGCGTGCTGGAGCGGCGCGACACCATCATCGTGGCCTCGGTCAGCGCGATCTACGGCATCGGCAAGCCCGAGGACTACACGCAGATGCGCTTCATCGTGCGGGTGGGCGACAAGATCGGCCAGCGTGACGTGATCGCGCAGCTGATCCGCATGCAGTACACCCGAAACGAGACTGATTTTTCGCGCGGCACGTTCCGCGTGCGCGGCGACACGATCGACATCTTCCCGGCCGAGCACTCCGAGCTCGCGGTGCGCATCGAGCTGTTCGACGACGAGGTGGAGGCGCTCAGCCTGATGGACCCGCTGACCGGGCGCATCCGGCAGAAGGTGCCCCGCTTCACGATCTACCCATCGAGCCACTACGTGACGCCGCGTGACCGCGTGCTGGCGGCGATCGACACGATCAAGGCCGAACTGCGCGAGCGGCTCGATTTTTTCATCAAGGAAGGCAAGCTGGTCGAGGCGCAGCGGCTGGAGCAGCGCACCCGTTTCGACCTCGAAATGCTGCAGGAGGTGGGCCACTGCAAGGGCATCGAGAACTACACGCGGCATTTGTCTGGCGCAGCGCCGGGGGATCCGCCGCCGACGATGGTCGACTACCTGCCGAAGGACGCGCTGATGTTCCTGGACGAAAGCCACGTGCTGATCGGCCAGTTCGGCGGCATGTTCAACGGCGACCGGGCGCGCAAGAGCGTGCTGGTCGACTATGGCTTCCGCCTGCCGAGCGCGCTGGACAACCGGCCGCTGAAGTTCGACGAGTTCGAGGGCAAGATGCGCCAGGCGATCTTCGTCTCGGCGACGCCCGCGGCCTACGAGCAGCAGCATGCCGGCCAGGTGGTCGAGCAATTGGTGCGGCCGACCGGCCTGGTCGACCCGATCGTCGAAGTGCGGCCTGCGACGCACCAGGTCGACGACGTGCTGCAGGAGATCCGCACCACCGTCGAGGCTGGCGAGCGTGTGTTGATCACCACGCTGACCAAGCGCATGGCCGAGCAACTGACCGACTACTTGAGCGACAACGGCGTCAAGGTGCGCTACCTGCACTCGGACATCGACACGGTCGAGCGGGTCGAGATCCTGCGCGACCTGCGGCTGGGCACCTTCGACGTGCTGGTCGGCATCAACCTGCTGCGCGAGGGCTTGGACATCCCCGAGGTGTCGCTGGTGGCGATCCTGGACGCCGACAAGGAAGGCTTCCTGCGTGCCGAGCGCAGCCTGGTGCAGACGATTGGCCGCGCGGCGCGCAACGTCAACGGTCGCGCGATCCTCTACGCCGACAAGATCACCGAATCGATGCGCAAGGCGATGGACGAGACCGAGCGCCGACGCAACAAGCAGATCGCCTTCAACGCCGAAATGGGCATCGTGCCGCGAGGCATCCGCAAGCACGTGAAGGAGCTGATCGACGGTGTCGTGGCCGAGAAGTCCGGCAAGGACGACCTGCGCTTGGCGCAGCAGGCCGCCGAGGTCGAGGCCTTGAGCGAGAAGGACCTGGGCAAGCGCATCAAGGCGCTGGAGAAGCAGATGCTCGAGTTCGCGAAAAACCTGGAGTTCGAGAAGGCTGCACGCGTGCGCGACCAGCTGGCGCTGCTGCGCGAGCAGGCCTTCGGCGCCGGCGGCGCGCACGACTCCAACGTGGTGCCGCTGGTCAGCGGACGCTAGGGGGGCGTCAGCGGGCGAGCTGCGGGCAGCCGCGTGCCCAGCCCTTGCAGCCGGGCAGGTACCGCTCGAGCAGGCGCTGTGGCTGGCCCTTGTCCCTGACCTCGGCAAAGGCTTTGCGCACCGCTGCCACCAGGGCCGGATCGGCGCCTTTGCCGAAAGCGAAGTAGTAGCCGCCGTTGTCGACCAGCATCACCGTGCGTTCGACCTCGACCCCGGACAGACCATGCAGCTTCATGCGCCAGGCGATGCCGATCTCGTTGGCGATGACCAGGTCGACCCGCCCGGCCAGCAACAGGCGGATCGTCGTGTCGCCATCGCTGACCAGCTGGAGCAGGTCGCGGTCGACGATGTCGAGCTTGAGCATCAGGTCGGTTTGGGCGTCGCCACGCACGGTGGCGACGCGGTACTTGCGAACATCCCTCAGGTTGGCGAGCCGGATGTCGGTGCGACTGCTGAGCTTGTAGAAAAAGCCCTGGTGCAGCGCGAACGGGCCGATCCATTCAAACTGCGCCTCCCGCTCGGGCGTGCGCGAGATCGTGTAGATCAGCGTGTTCGGTTCCTGCTTCACGGTCAGCAGGGCGCGGGGCCAGGGCAGGAGCCGGATGTGATGGTCCAGCCCGGCTTGTTGCAGCACTTCGAGCAGGATGTCGGTGGCAAAGCCCGAAGGGGTGTCGCCTTCGAGCATGTTGAAGGGCGGGGCGTCGGTCGTGACAACCTCGACGCGCGTGGCCTGTACAGGGCCGCACAACACCAGGAACAGCAGACAGGCGAGTGTGCGCATCATTCGTGAACAGCAGGGCCCCTGACGCGATGCCTGGGCCACGGGAGTTTAGGGCGACCGAGCCGGTCGACAATGGCTGGGTGGGCCCGCATCCCTTGAATCGCAGAAGATGGCGGGCAACCCGGATGGACGTCGATCAGGAGCGCAGTGCATGACGCCCGCCAAGCCGATCCACGTGGTGATGGTTTGCACCGGCAACATTTGCCGGTCGCCCACGGCTGAAGCGGTGCTGCGCGCGCTCGCTGACCAACGTGGTCTTGGCGACAGGCTGGTCATCGACTCGGCTGGCATCGAGGCCTATCACATCGGTGCGCCACCTGACACCCGCTCGCAAGATCACGCCCGCAGACGAGGCTATGAACTGGGCGCATTGCGGGCGCGCCAGGTCGGTGTGGGAGATTTCGACGGCAGCGTCGACTGGCTGCTGGCGATGGACCGCTGGCACTTGGCCGCGCTCAAGCGCCGCTGCCCACCGGCCCGCCACGGCTCGCTTCGGCTGTTGATGGACTTCTCGGGCAAGCCGGGAATCGAGGTCCCGGACCCCTACTACGGCGGCCCGGCAGACTTCGAACGGGTGCTGGACCTCGTCGAGAGCGGTTGCAAAGGTTTGCTTGAGGCCTTGTTCAAGCAACAAGCCGGCCCCATTTGAGCCTTTCGGGCAGCTTCATGCTGTCAACGCCGCCAACACTGTGTTTACGCGACGGCGCTCAATCGAATCTCGACAAAAACCCTAGGCCTCGGCTATAATTGAGCAAAACAGTCGGACTCTGCCGCGGGTAAACCCGGACTGTCCGTTACGGTTCCAACCCATTTGGCCAATTTGGCCGCAAAGAGCTTCGAGGTCGTCGCGCGAGGGTGGCGATTGAGGAGCTCTCAGCAGGAGAACCCTATGCGATTGACCACCAAGGGCCGCTTTGCGGTCACCGCCATGATTGATCTGGCGCTGCGCTCGAACAACGGGCCCGTGGCGCTGGCGGCGATCAGCCAGCGTCAGCAAATTTCCCTCTCCTACCTGGAGCAGCTGTTTGGCAAGCTGCGCCGGCACGAGCTGGTGGAAAGCACCCGCGGCCCCGGCGGCGGCTACTCGCTCGGCCGCAAGGCCGAGGAAATCAGCGTTGCCGACATCATCGTCGCCGTCGATGAGCCGATCGACGCGACCGGCTGCGCCGGCAAAGAGAATTGCATGGGCGACGACGCCGGTCGCTGCATGACGCACGAGCTGTGGGCCAGTCTGAACACCAAGATGATCGAATTCCTCGACTCGATCACCTTGCGCAAGCTGGTCGACGATCAACTCGCCAAGGGCGTGTCGATCGAAGAGGCGCCGATCAAGCGCGCGATCTCGAGCCAGCCTGTCGTCAAGCCGATCAAGATCACTGCACCGAACTCGGTGTTTGCGCTCGGGAATGCGTTCTCGAAGTAAGCAGTAAGGAAACCCAGAAGCCGTTGCCATGGACATGACCCCGCATTTCCCGATCTACATGGACTACGGCGCCACCACGCCGGTCGACAACCGCGTGGTGGACGCGATGGTGCCTTGGTTGCGCGAGCACTTCGGCAACCCGGCGTCTCGCAGCCACGCATGGGGCTGGGAAGCGGAAGAAGCCGTGGAAAAGGCCCGCGGCGAGGTGGCGGCGCTGATTGGCGCCGACCCGCGCGAGATCGTCTGGACCTCCGGTGCGACCGAGTCCAACAACCTGGCGATCAAGGGCGCCGCGCATTTCTACGCCCAGACCAAGGGCAAGCACATCATCACCGTGAAGACCGAGCACAAGGCCGTGCTCGACACGGTGCGTGAGCTCGAGCGCCAGGGCTTCGAGGCGACTTACCTCGATGTCCAGCCCGACGGCCTGGTCGATTTCGAAGCCTTCAAGGCTGCGATCCGGCCGGACACGGTGCTGGCCTCGGTGATGTTCGTCAACAACGAGATCGGCGTCATCCAGGACGTGGTGGCGCTCGGTAAGCTGTGCCGCGAAAAGGGCGTGATCTTCCATGTCGACGCGGCGCAAGCCACCGGCAAGGTCGAGATCGACATGACCAAGCTGCCGATCGACCTGATGAGTCTGGCCTCGCACAAGTCCTACGGCCCGAAAGGCATCGGCGCGCTGTACGTGCGTCGCAAGCCGCGTGTGCGCCTCGAAGCGCAAATGCACGGTGGCGGCCACGAGCGGGGGCTGCGCTCGGGCACGCTGCCCACGCACCAGATCGTCGGCATGGGCGAGGCCTTCCGCATCGCCCGCGAAGAGATGGCTGCCGAGCTGCCCCGCATCCGTGCGCTGCATCAGCGCCTGATCGACGGCCTGTCGGGCATCGAGCAGACGTTCATCAACGGCCACCTCGAACAGCGGGTGCCGCACAACCTGAACATCTCGTTCAACTATGTGGAAGGCGAATCGCTGATCATGGGCGTGAAGGGCATCGCGGTGTCCTCCGGCTCGGCCTGCACGTCAGCCAGCCTGGAGCCCAGCTACGTGCTGCGCGCACTGGGCCGCAGCGACGAGCTGGCGCATTCGAGCCTGCGCATCACGATTGGCCGCTTCACGACCGAAGAAGAGATCGACTACGCCGTGTCGACGCTGAAAGAGCGCGTCGCCAAGCTGCGCGAGCTGTCCCCGCTGTGGGACATGTACCGCGACGGCGTGGACATCTCAGCCATTCAATGGGCCGCGCATTGAGGGAAAGCGCGCCCCGCGACTAATGATCCAGGAGTACCACGATGTCTTACAGCCAAAAGGTCATTGACCACTACGAAAACCCCCGCAACGTTGGCAACTTCGACAAGGGCGACGAAACGGTTGGCACCGGCATGGTCGGCGCGCCGGCCTGCGGTGACGTGATGAAGCTGCAGATCAAGGTCAACCCGACCACGGGTCTGATCGAAGACGCGCGCTTCAAGACCTACGGTTGCGGCTCGGCCATCGCGTCGAGTTCGCTGGTCACCGAATGGGTCAAGGGCAAGACGCTGGATCAGGCGTTGACGATCAAGAACACGCACATCGCCGAAGAGCTGGCGCTGCCGCCGGTGAAGATCCACTGCTCGATCCTGGCCGAAGACGCGATCAAGGCGGCGGTGGACGACTACCGCTCGCGCCACGAGGAAGCTGCAGCGGCCGTCAGCGAACAGGCGAGCTGAGCCGATGGCGGTCACCCTGACTGAAGCGGCGGCCCGTCACGTCACGCGCTACCTGAGCCGCCGCGGCAAAGGTGTGGGCGTACGCCTGGGCGTGAAGACGACTGGTTGCTCCGGCCTGGCCTACAAGCTGGAGTATGCCGACGACGTGGCGCCCGAAGACGTGGTCTTCGAAGGCCATGGCGTGAAGGTGCTGGTCGATCCGAAGAGCCTGCCCTACATCGACGGCACCGAGCTCGACTTCGTGCGCGAAGGCCTCAACGAAGGCTTCAAGTTCCACAACCCGCGCGAGAAAGACCGCTGCGGGTGTGGTGAGTCGTTCCGCGTCTGAGCGGAGTTGCGTAGCGCTTCGTCGACAATGGCCCCCACTGACCGGGCGCGGTGCTGAACAGGCCGCGCCTTTTTCATGTTCCGAACATCATGTCTTTCGGCGACATCCTGATCCGCCCCGAGCGGCCCGACCATCCGCAGGTGGTGGCGATGCTGGCCGAGCTTGACGCCTATCTGGCCGCGCTCTACGACCCTGAGGACAACCACATCCTCGACGTGCAGGCATTGCTGGCGCCCGAGATCGACTTCCTCGTCGCCGAGGGGCAGGGCGTGTTGGTCGGCTGCGGCGCCACCCGCCGCATGCCGGGCGAGCCTGACACGGCCGACCAGCGCTACGGTGAGATCAAGCGCATGTTCGTGCACCCCGCAGCGCGCGGCCAGCGCATCGCGCAGCGCTTGCTGGGGCAGTTGGAAGAGCGGTTGAAGGGCGATGGCGTGTCGCTGGCTTTGCTCGAGACAGGTCGTGATCAGCTGGAGGCCGTGCGCCTGTACGAGCGTAGCGGCTATGTGCCGCGAGGCGCCTTTGGCGGCTACCCTGACAACGGCCTGTCGTTGTTTTACGAGAAGCGCCTGTGAACGCCACAGAATCAACCCGGCCGGCCATGAAGCTCGACGACGACGACTTCACGCTGTTCGGTTTGCCGCAGCGTTTCACGCTCGACCGCGCGGAAATCGACCAGCGCTGGCGCTCCCTGCAAGCCCAGGTCCACCCCGATCGCTTCAGTGCCGAAGGTGCTGCGTCCCAACGCCTGGCCATGCAATGGGCCGTGCGCGTGAACCAGGCGCACCAGCGGCTGAAAGATCCGCTGGCCCGTGCCGCCTATCTGTGCGAGTTGCGTGGGGCGCCGATCAACGCCGAGCGCAATACCGCGATGCCGGCGAGCTTCCTGGCCCAGCAGATGCACTGGCGCGAAGCGCTCGACGAGGCAGAAGACGAGCCGGCCATCCAGGCGCTGGACGACACCGTGGCCGCGCGCGAAACCGAACTGCTGGATGACGTCGCCCGCGCGCTGGATGAGCGCCACGACGCGGCGGCGGCTGCCGACAAGGTGCGCGCGCTGATGTTCGTCCATCGCTTTCGCGCCGACGTGAGTCGCCGGCTCGAACAATTCGATCTTTGAACCATGGCATTGCTGCAGATTTCCGAACCCGGCCAGTCGCCAGACCCGCACCAGCGGCGCATCGCGGTCGGCATCGACCTGGGCACCACCAATTCGCTGGTCGCGGCCGTGCGCCACGGCGTGGTCGAGTGCTTGCCCGATGCGCACGGTCGCACGATGCTGCCGTCCATCGTTCGCTACCTCGAGGGCGGTAAGCGCCAGATCGGCCATGATGCCGCGGCGGCGCAGGCAGACGACCCCGAGCACACCATCGTCTCCGTCAAGCGATTGATGGGCCGCGGCCTGGCCGATGTGACCGGTCGCGCCAAGCTGCCGTACCGTTTCGTCGACCACCCGGGTATGGTGGCGATCGACACCCGCCAGGGTGTGAAGACGCCGGTCGAGGTGTCGGCCGAGATCCTGGCCACGCTGCGCCAGCGCGCCGAAGACAGCTTCGACGACGACCTGTTCGGCGCCGTGATCACCGTGCCGGCCTACTTCGACGACGCACAGCGCCAGGCCACCAAGGACGCGGCGCAACTGGCCGGCATCAACGTGCTGCGCCTGATCAACGAGCCGACCGCGGCGGCAGTGGCCTACGGGCTGGAAAACGGCAGCGAGGGGCTGTACGCGGTCTACGACCTCGGCGGCGGCACCTTCGACATCTCGCTGCTGCGCCTGCAGCGCGGCGTGTTCGAGGTGGTGGCGACCGGCGGCGACGCAGCGCTCGGTGGTGACGATTTCGACCATGCGTTGGCCGACTGGGTGGCGGCGCAAGCGGCCGTGGAGCCGCAAACGCCGCACGAACAGCGGGCCTTGCTGGTCGCTGCACGGGCCACCAAGGAAGCGCTGACCGACGCGCCGCAGGCGACGCTGCACTGCACCGTGGCCGGCCGCGCGCTGGCCCAGGTCGTGACGCGCGAGCAGTTCGATGCGGCAACGCAAGGGCTGCTGCAGCGCACGCTGGTGGCGGTTCGAAAGGTGCTGCGCGACGCGAAGGTCAAGAAGGATGACGTGAAGGGTGTCGTGCTGGTCGGCGGTTCGACCCGCATGCCGTCGGTGCGTCGTGCAGTTGGCGAGTTGTTCGGCCACGAACCGCTGATCAACCTGAATCCCGACGAGGTCGTGGCGATCGGCGCCGCCGTCCAGGCGAACGCGCTGGCGGGCAACGCCAAAGACGGCGAGTTGCTGCTGCTGGACGTGATCCCGCTGTCACTCGGCCTGGAGACGATGGGTGGCCTGGTCGAGCGGGTGATCGAGCGCAACGCGACGATCCCGGTCGCGAAGGCACAAGACTTCACCACCTTCAAGGACGGCCAGACCGCGATGGCCATCCACGTGCTGCAAGGCGAGCGCGAGTTGGTGAGCGACTGCCGCTCGCTGGCGCGCTTCGAGCTGCGGGGCATTCCGCCGATGGTCGCGGGCGCGGCGCGCATCCGCGTCAGCTTCCAGGTCGACGCCGACGGCCTGCTGAGCGTGAGCGCCCGCGAGCTGATCTCGGGTGTTGAGGCGGCCGTGCAGGTCAAGCCCAGCTATGGCTTGGCCGACGACGACATCGCCCGCATGCTGAAGGAAAGTTTCTCCAGCGCCGAGGCCGACATGCAGGCGCGAGCGCTGCGCGAAGCCCGTGTCGAAGCCGAGCGCATGGACCTGGCGACGCAAGCGGCGCTGGCCGCCGATGGTGACCTGCTGGACGACGCCGAACGCAGGCAGATCGCGGCATTGCTGGAGCGCGTGCGCGAAGCCGCCAAGGGCAGCGAGCCCGATGCCATCACCCAGGCCGTCGAGGCGCTCGCCGACGGTACCGAACCTTTTGCCGCGGCGCGCATGAACCGCGGTATTCGCACCGCGCTCACCGGGCGCGGGCTGGACGAGATCTGACCGATGCCTGTGATTCGAATCCTTCCCCATGCCCAGCTGTGCCCGCAGGGCGCCGAGATCCAGGCCGAGCCCGGCGTGTCGGTGTGCGAGGCGCTGCTTGAAAACGGCATCGCGATCGAGCATGCCTGCGAGATGAGCTGCGCCTGCACGACCTGCCATGTGATCGTCAAGAAGGGCTTTGACTCGCTCGGCGAGCTCGACGAGATCGAGGAGGACCTGCTGGACAAGGCCTGGGGCCTGACGCCGACTTCGCGCCTGTCCTGCCAGGCGATCGTGTCCGACGAGGACGTGACGATCGAGCTGCCGAAGTACACGATCAACCACGCCCGCGAGAACCACTGAGGCGTCTCGGCCCGGGCCGGAGCCCGGAAGCGACTGAGCCAGGCAGTGCCTGGCTCAGTGCGTGGGATGATGCGGTGTTCGCGTCAGGCCGTCAGCCGGCGGAACCAGCCGGCGAAGTCGGGCCGCCAACGGCCGGTGGCGGGCGCGGCGGTGCGCACGTCCAGCACATTGCGGGTGGCCAGGAACTGCAGCAGCGCGCGCACTTCCGCGGGTTTGACGCCATCACGCTTGAGCAGCGACGCTTCGCTGATATGGCGCTGGGACAGGTCGCTCAGCAACCGGCGGAAGCCGGTGCGGCGAAATTCGGCAGGAAGGTCCGGCCAGGAAAGCAGTTTGTATTCTTTCATACCCAACGTTCGCTCAAATTTTTTGCCCAGCATCGCGAGGCTTTTGGCCACGTTAGCACGCTATTCTCCGCCTTTGACATTGTCCTGGCTCCGATTCAAATCCGGGTTGGCAAAGCAAGGGAAGTCGTGTAGCAAGCCACGGACCAGACCTACACCATCATGAACATTCTGGGGTTCGAATCGTCCTGCGACGAAACCGGCGTCGCCGTGGTCTCCTTCGAGGGCGGTGAGATGCCGCGCCTTCGCGGCCAGGCCTTGCATAGTCAAGTGCAGATGCACGAGGCCTACGGCGGCGTGGTGCCGGAACTGGCTTCGCGCGACCATGTCCGCCGCGCACTGCCGCTCGCCGAAGCGGCGCTCGCCGAAGCGGGGTTGCGCGTGCAGGACATCGATCTTGTCGCCTTCACGCGCGGCCCTGGCCTGGCCGGGGCGCTGCTGGTGGGGGCTGGTGTGGCTTGCGGGCTGGCGGCGGCGTTGTGCCGTCCCACGCTTGGCATCCACCATCTGGAAGGGCACCTGCTGTCGCCGTTCCTGTCTGCCGATCCGCCGCAGTTTCCGTTCGTTGCGCTGCTCGTCTCCGGTGGGCACACCCAGCTGATGCGGGTCGACGGGGTGGGGCGCTATGAGTTGCTGGGCGAAACCATCGACGACGCAGCGGGCGAGGCTTTCGACAAGTCGGCCAAGCTGCTGGGCCTGGGTTACCCCGGTGGGCCTGCGCTGGCCCGCTTGGCCGAGCTCGGCAACGGCCACGCGTTCGAGTTGCCACGCCCGCTGCTGCACCAGCCGAACCTCGATTTTTCGTTTGCTGGCCTGAAGACCGCGGTGATGACGACACTCAAGCGCCTGGGGCCCGAGGTGTCGCCCGAGCAGCGTGCCAACCTGGCCGCGAGCACGCAGGCGGCGATCATCGAGGTGCTGGTGCGGAAGTCGATGCGTGCCTTGCGCGAGACGGGGCTGCGCCGCCTGGTGGTCGCTGGCGGCGTCGGGGCGAACGCGATGCTCAGAAGTGAACTCGGTGCGGCCTGCACCAGGATGGGAGTGGAAGTGCACTACCCCGAACTTCATCTGTGCACTGACAACGGCGCCATGATCGCATTGGCGGCGGCCATGCGGTGTCAGGCGGGGCTGGCTGTCTTGAGCGACGAGCATCGGTTTTCCGTCCGGCCGCGTTGGGACCTGGCCGAGGCGGGCCAGAGCTGAAGATCCTCGAAGAAAAAAGCCGGCCACGAGGGGCCGGCTTTCAAGCATCCGGCAAGAACCGGGCGGGCCCTTGTCAGGGCGTGCGATATTGAGCGTGCATCTGGTCCATGCGGGTCGATTGGCCTGCGGTGAACTTGTTCATGCAGCTGTCGTCGGTGTAGTCCATGAAGTTGGTGATCGGGTCCAGGCCAGCCTTCGAGCTGCAGCTGTCGCGGCCGGTCGGGCAACCAAAGGCGGCAGACTTCTCAGCCGGCGTGTCCTTGACCGAGTCGCCCGGCTTCTGGCAACCGCCCTGGAAGGTGTGGTACAGGCCCAGCCAGTGGCCGACTTCGTGCGTGCCGGTGTCGCCTTCGTTGTAGGGAGCAGCATTGCCGCCCGGGACGCTGGAGTACAGAACCACGACGCCGTCCTGCTTCGGCTGCGCCTGGTAGTTGCTCGGGAACGTGGCCCAGCCCAGCAGGCCGCCGCTCGGGTTGGCGCTGTAGAAGTTCAGCGCGTCGGCGCCGCCCTTGCGCAGCGCCGCCTTGGCGTTCTTCTCGGCGGTGGAGCCCGGCGACATGGCGTACCAGGTGGCGTTGGTCGTGCGGTCAACGCCTGCCAGCGTGAACTTGAACGGGGTGCTGGCGTAGGCAGCGTTCAGGACGTCCATCTGGGCGTCGATTTGCGACTGGGGGATGTCGCCGTTCGACAGGCCGGTGCCCTTGTTGATGACGTGGAACCAGACCGGGACCGTCACGCTGCCGATGGCGCGGTGCGCATCGCCGCCACGCGCGGTCTTCATGCGCAGGAAGGCGGTCAGGTTGTCGTCGATGCGGGCGCGCTCGCTGGCTTCGGGCGCCACGGTGTAGCAGCGGTGGCTCAGGTGGTCGTCCTTCGCAGCGAAAGCCAGGTTGGCGGTCGCCAGCGCCGCGATCGCGGCCAGCAGGGCAGTGGTCTTCAGTCGCATGGAAATCCTTCGTTGAAATCAAAGGGTTGGGCAGGTCCTTCGAACGCATGGATGGGTGAGATCCAGCGCCCGCTCCTCGTTACGGGCCTGCTTGAGCGGCGCAGTATCCGAGCCGAATCCGAGCCGATCAAGGCGTTTAGCCCTCGGTCGGCGCGGTTGGCGACCTTTCGATGAAGCTTCATGATCATCGAGCGGGCGGGTGTGTCGGGCCGTAACCGATTCAGGGTCTGAATGGGCTGATCAGCTATACTCCGCAGGTTTTGCGTTCTGGCGCCTTGGCGCTTGAAGGCGAAGCAGGCACGACACGGGTCGGTTTCACCCGTGATCGCAAGTGAAAACCGGAAACCGTTCGGCCAACCTGCACCGTGCAGGGCGTCGGCGGCTTCCATATATCCATAAGGAAATCGCCATGTCTGTGGCTGACATCAACAAGGCCGACATCGTCAAGGCCCACGCCCGCGGCGCCGCCGATACCGGGTCCCCCGAAGTCCAGGTCGCCCTGCTGACGGCTCGCATCAACGAGCTGACCCCGCACTTCAAGGCCCACCTGAAGGACCACCACGGCCGTCGCGGCCTGCTGAAGATGGTCAACCAGCGCAAGCGCCTGCTGTCCTACCTGAAGGACAAGGACGCCGACCGCTACACCGCGCTGATCCAGAAGCTGGGCCTGCGCAAGTAAATCGCCGCCGAATGATCCCGACCGCCTCCAGGTCACCACAAGCGATGTCCGTCCCCCGTGGGGGAGGGTGTCTCTTGGGGCGACCGGGCGGTCGATCCAAGAGCCTGTCCGGGGTTTGCTCCGGCACAGGCTTTTTGTTTTTCGGTTTGTAGGAGCAGGCTGCCACGGTTGTTGCTGTGTCATTCCAGGAGGCTGTTTTGCCGCCTGCTGGAATGGCATACGACCCGCCGCCGTCTTGCTCCCGGTTCTTCCGGGTGCCACCGCAAGTGCGCCGCAAAATCACCGGAGACTATCCATGAGTATGTTCAACAAGGTCACCAAGACCTTCCAATGGGGCTCGCACCAGGTCGTGATGGAAACGGGCGAAGTGGCCCGCCAATCCAGCGGCGCCGTCATCGTCAACATCGAAGACACCGTGGTGCTGGCCACCGTGGTGGCCAAGAAGGAGGCCAAGCCCGGCCAGGACTTCTTCCCGCTGACCGTCGACTACATCGAGAAGACCTACGCCGCCGGCAAGATCCCCGGCAGCTTCTTCAAGCGTGAGGGCCGCCCCAGCGAGCTGGAGACGCTGACCAGCCGCCTGATCGACCGTCCGATCCGCCCGCTGTTCCCGGATGGCTTCTTCAACGAAGTCCAGGTCGTCGTGCATGTGCTGAGCCTGAACCCTGAAATTCAGGCTGACATCGCCGCGATGATCGCCTCCAGCGCTGCGCTGGCTGTGTCCGGCATCCCGTTCAATGGCCCGATCGGTGCCGCCCGCGTGGGCTACATCAACGGCGAATACGTGCTGAACCCGGGCAAGACCCAGCTGGCCGATTCGAAGATGGATCTGGTCGTCGCCGGTACCGAAGCGGCCGTGCTGATGGTCGAGTCCGAGGCTGATCAGCTCCCGGAAGACATCATGCTCGGCGCCGTGGTCTATGGCCACGACCAGGGCAAGATCGCGATCAACGCGATCCACGAGCTGGTGCGTGACGCCGGCAAGCCGGTGTGGGAATGGCAGGCGCCCGCGAAGGACGAAGCCTTCATCGCCAAGGTCACC
The DNA here is from genome assembly GCF_036277275.1 of Ideonella sp. Taxonomy (GTDB): domain Bacteria; phylum Pseudomonadota; class Gammaproteobacteria; order Burkholderiales; family Burkholderiaceae_C; genus Ideonella. The sequence goes on from NZ_DASUNH010000106.1 coordinate 27,058, forward strand.
GAACTGGCCGAAGGCCCGCTGCGTGCCGCCTACCAGATCCGTTCGAAACAAGCCCGCACGCAAGCCTGCCGCGAAGCCACCGCCAACGTGATGGCCTCGCTGAAGGCCGAAGGCATCGAGTTCGACAGCGTGGCTGTCGAGGGCCTGCTGTTCGAGATCGAAGCCCGCATCGTGCGCGGCCAGATCCTCGCTGGCGAGCCGCGCATCGATGGCCGCGATACCCGCACCGTGCGTGCCATCGAGATCCGCAACGGCGTGCTGCCGCGCGTGCATGGCTCGGCCTTGTTCACCCGCGGTGAAACGCAGGCGCTGGTCGCCGCCACGCTGGGCACCGAGCGCGACGCGCAGATGATCGACGCCCTGGCCGGCACGTACGACGAGCGCTTCATGCTGCACTACAACATGCCCCCGTTCGCTACTGGCGAAACCGGTCGCGTGGGCAGCCCGAAGCGCCGCGAAATCGGCCACGGCCGCCTGGCCAAGCGTGCGCTGGTCGCCGCGCTGCCGAGCAAGGAGGACTTCCCGTACACGATCCGCATCGTCTCGGAAATCACCGAGTCGAATGGTTCGTCGTCGATGGCCTCGGTGTGCGGCGGCTGCCTCGCGTTGATGGACGCCGGCGTGCCGATGAAGGCCCACGTGGCTGGCATCGCGATGGGCCTGATCAAGGAAGCCAATCGCTTCGCCGTGTTGACCGACATCCTCGGCGACGAAGATCACCTGGGCGACATGGACTTCAAGGTGGCCGGCACGACCGCCGGCATCACTGCCTTGCAGATGGACATCAAGATCCAGGGCATCACCAAGGAAATCATGCAGGTCGCGCTGGCGCAAGCCAAGGAAGCGCGGATGCACATCCTGGGCAAGATGGTCGAGGCCATGGGCGTCGCGAAGACGGAAGTCAGCCAGTTCGCCCCGCGCCTGTACACGATGAAGATCAACCCGGAGAAGATCCGCGACGTGATCGGCAAGGGCGGCGCCACCATCCGCGCGCTGACCGAAGAAACCGGAACGACGATCGACATCGGCGAAGACGGCACCATCACGATCGCCTCGACCGACGCCGACAAGGCCGAGTTCGCCAAGAAGCGCATCGAGGAAATCACCGCCGAAGCCGAAGTGGGCAAGGTCTACGAGGGCCCGGTCACCAAGATCCTGGACTTCGGTGCCCTGGTCAACATCCTGCCCGGCAAGGACGGCCTGCTGCACATCAGCCAGATCGCGCACCAGCGCGTCGAGAAGGTCGAGGACTTCCTGAAGGAAGGCCAGATGGTCAAGGTCAAGGTGCTCGAGACCGACGAGAAGGGCCGCATCAAGCTGTCGATGAAGGCCTTGCTGGAGCGCCCTGAAGGCATGGAAGAAGAGCCGCGCTTCGAGCGTCCGCGCCGTGAATACGGTGACCGGGGTGATCGTGGCGGCGACCGTGGTGGCCGGGGCGGCGACCGTGGCGACCGGGGTGACCGCCCCCGCCGCGAGCGTGCCGAGCAGCGCCCGGAAGGTTCTGCCGCTGATGCGCCGGCCGAAGAAGGCCAGGCTCAGCAACAGCAGCAAGACCAGCAACAGCAGTAAAGCCTGGCTGAGCGACGCCCATGCGAGCCATCACGATCCGCGAGTTCGGTGCCCCCGAGGTGCTGGTCGAGGCCGAGCGCCCCGACCCGCAGCCCGCGGCCGGCGAGCTGCTGATCCGCGTGGCCGCATCTGGCGTCAACCGGCCGGACGTGCTGCAGCGCAAGGGTGCCTATGCGCCACCGCCGGGCGCGTCGGACCTGCCGGGCCTGGAGATCGCGGGCACCATCATCGGTGGTGATGTCGTCGAGTTGGCGGCCGCGGGCTTCAAGCTCGGTGACCATGTCTGCGCGCTGGTCGCTGGTGGTGGCTATGCGGCGCTGTGCGCAGCGCCGATCGCGCAGTGCCTGCCCGTGCCGGCGGGCTGGAGCGACACCGAGGCTGCGACGCTGCCCGAGACCTTCTTCACCGTCTGGTCGAACGTGTTCGATCGCGGTGGCCTGAAGGCCGGCGAGACACTGCTGGTGCAGGGCGGATCGTCCGGCATCGGCGTGACGGCGATCCAGCTGGGCAAGGCAATGGGCGCGACGGTGATCGTCACCGCCGGCAGCGACGAGAAGTGCGCCGCATGCGTGGCGCTCGGTGCGGACCACGCGATCAATTACCGCGCCGTCGATTTCGCTGCCGAAGTGAAGCGGTTGACCGATGGTCGCGGCGCTGACGTGGTGCTCGATATGGTGGCCGGCGAATACGTGGCCCGCGAGCTGAGTTGCCTGGCCGACGACGGCCGGCTGGTCATCATCGCAGTGCAGGGTGGCGTGAAGAGCGAAATCAACGCCGGCGAAGTGCTGCGCCGGCGGCTGACGATCAGCGGCTCGACGCTGCGGCCGCGGCCGGTGGCCTTCAAGGCCGCGATCGCGGCGTCATTGCGCGACAAGGTATGGCCGCTGATCGAAGCGGGTCGAATCAAACCGGTGATCGAGCGAGTGTTCGATGCTGCCGATGCCGCTGCGGCCCATGCGCTGATGGAGTCGAGCCAGCATGTCGGCAAGATCGTGCTGCGCTGGCCCGGCGCCTGATCAACTAACAAAGAGTCAAGAAGATGAGACGCAAACTGGTGGCTGGCAACTGGAAGATGCATGGCAACCACTCGGCCAATGCCGAGTTGCTGGCCGGCATCGTCGCGGCGCGGCCTTTTGTCTGCGACGTGGCGGTCTGCGTGCCTTTCCCCTATCTGTCTGAAACGGCCGTGGCGCTCGCCGGCAGCGATATCCGCTGGGGTGCGCAAGACTGCTCGGTGCACGAGCAGGGTGCGTACACCGGTGAGGTGTCGGCCGGCATGCTGCACGAGTTCGGTTGCCGCTACGTGATCGTTGGTCACTCCGAGCGGCGCGCCTACCACGCTGAAGGCGACCAGCTCGTGGCGGACAAAGCCAAGGTGGCCTTGGCGCGCGGCGTGACGCCGATCGTCTGCGTTGGCGAAACGTTGGCGCAGCGCGAGGCTGGCGAAACCGATGCGGTCGTCAAGCGCCAACTGTCGGCAGTGATCCACACGCTGGGCCACTGTGTCGGGGAGATGGTCGTGGCCTACGAGCCGGTCTGGGCCATTGGCACCGGTCGCACCGCGACGCCCGAGCAGGCGCAGGCCGTGCATGCACTGCTGCGCGCGCAGCTGCACGCGGCGACGCCGCACGCGGACGTGATGCCCATCCTCTACGGCGGCAGCGTCAAGCCCGACAACGCCGCCACGCTGTTCGCCCAGGCCGACATCGACGGCGGCCTGATCGGTGGTGCTTCCTTGAAGGCGGCGGATTTCGTCGCCATCTGCCGCTCGGCGGGCTGAGAGCCCATCGCGTCGGCGCATTGAGTTTTTCGGAGTCTTCACAACATGCAAATCTGGTTGAACCTGCTGGTCGTCGTGCAAATGCTGTCCGCGATCGCAATGATTGGCCTGGTGCTGGTGCAGCACGGCAAGGGCGCCGACATGGGCGCTTCCTTCGGCAGCGGCGCATCGGGCAGCCTGTTCGGTGCCACCGGCAGTGCGAACTTCCTGTCGCGCTCGACGGCGGTCTGCGCCGCGGTCTTCTTCCTGGCCACCCTCGGCCTGGCCTTGCTGTCGAGCGGTGTGTCGAGCGAGGATGCTGGCGGCAGCGTGTTGGACCGCGCGGCCCCCGCCGCGGTGGCGGCTTCGGATGCTGCTTCGGCGGCGGCCTCTTCGCCTGCGCCCGCGGCTTCTTCGGCACCGGCCATCCCGACGCAGTGATCATGGGATTTGCGCCGCATCAGGAACGCATAAGTCTGCTGTTGTGATGCGGCAAAACCCTGGGAACAGCCTGACAATCAGGCTAGAATCCGAGGCTGTTCAGCGAGCCATCCTCAAGCAAGCTGAGCAGCAACGCGAATGTGTTTGTGATGCGCGCATGATGGCGCTCAAAGCAGCTTCGCAAGGTGCACGTGCCGACGTGGTGAAATTGGTAGACACGCTATCTTGAGGGGGTAGTGGCGAAAGCTGTGCGAGTTCGAGTCTCGCCGTCGGCACCAGAGTTCAATCGTCCAGGCCCTCATCCGGCGTCTGGGCGGGCGCCCTGAATCGATACAGGGAAAGAGCTGGGCGCGCTGGGTTCGTCGAGCGATCGGCCAGTAGCCGGCGTTCGCCGGGCGGCGCGCCTTTTTCGTGGCCGGATGGGACAACAGACGCGACTGCTGGACACCCGACCATGGACCTGCAACCCTACCTCCCCGTCATCCTCTTCATCCTGGTCGGTGCGGCGGTCGGTGTGCTGCCCCAGATCATCGGCTTCATCTTCGGCCCGAACCGGCCCGATGCCGAAAAGAACTCCCCCTACGAATGCGGCTTCGAGGCCTTCGAAGACGCACGCATGAAGTTCGACGTTCGCTACTACCTGGTGGCGATCCTGTTCATCCTGTTCGATCTCGAAATCGCCTTTCTCTTTCCATGGGCGGTTGCGCTGAAAGACATCGGCGTGGCGGGGTTCTGGGCCATGATGGTTTTCCTGACCATCCTGGTGGTGGGCTTCGTCTACGAATGGAAGAAGGGCGCTCTCGACTGGGAGTAGTGGAGCCCCCCTCGAACGAGACGGGTACGCCGGCCGATCCTTGAAAGGGTGTGGGCCGGCAGGCAGACGCCCGCGGCTCGGTCCGCTCTGCTTCGACGCACTGGAAACACAATGGGTATCGAAGGCGTTCTGAAAGAAGGCTTTGTCACCACCTCGGTCGACAAGCTGGTGAACTGGTCCAAGACCGGTTCGTTGTGGCCGATGACGTTCGGTCTGGCCTGCTGTGCGGTCGAGATGATGCACGCCGGTGCGGCGCGCTATGACATCGACCGCTTCGGCATGCTGTTCCGGCCCAGCCCGCGGCAAAGCGATCTGATGATCGTCGCCGGCACGCTGTGCAACAAGATGGCGCCGGCGCTGCGCAAGGTCTACGACCAGATGGCTGAGCCACGTTGGGTGCTGTCGATGGGTTCCTGCGCCAACGGCGGCGGCTACTACCACTACAGCTACTCGGTGGTGCGCGGTTGCGACCGCATCGTGCCGGTCGACGTCTACGTGCCCGGCTGTCCGCCGACGGCCGAAGCGCTGCTCTACGGCATCCTGCAGTTGCAGGCCAAGATCCGCCGCGAAAACACGATCGCCCGCTAAATCGCCCTCAGGTCTTAGGCAAGCATGACGCAGAAACTCGACAACCTGCAGGCGGCGCTCGAAGCCGTGCTCGGCGGGCGCATCAAGCAATTCAAGCGCGATCGCGGCGAGATCGCCATCACGGTGGCCGCGGCCGATTGGGCCGAGGTAGCCACCCAACTGCGCGACGATTCGCGCCTGCGCTTCGAGCAATTGATCGACCTGTGCGGCATGGACATGTCGGCCTACAAGGATGAGCCGAACGACCGCGCGCGGTACGTGGTCGTGTCGCACCTGCTGTCGGTCAGCCTGAACTGGCGCCTGCGCGTCAAGGTCTTCGCGCCTGACGACGATCTTCCGGTGGTTCCCTCGGTGACGCCGATCTGGAGCTCGGCCAACTGGTTCGAGCGCGAAGCGTTCGACCTGTACGGCATCATCTTCGAAGGCCACGCGGACCTGCGCCGCATCCTGACCGACTACGGCTTCATCGGCCACCCCATGCGCAAGGATTTCCCGGTCTCGGGCCACGTCGAGATGCGCTACGACGCCGAAACGCGCCGAGTGGTCTACCAGCCGGTGACCATCGAGCCGCGCGAGATCACGCCGCGCGTGATCCGCGAAGACAACTACGGCGGCCTCCAATGAAGCCCCCACGCTCCCTTCCGGTCGCTGCCCCCCAGAGGGGCTTTTGCAGCGGCCCGGCAAAGCCGGATCCGCGCAAACCCCTTGGCTTGGTTGGCTTGCTGAGTCGCTGGCCACGCAACGGGCAGCGGAGCAACTGATATGGCTGAGATCAAGAACTACACGCTGAACTTTGGCCCCCAGCACCCGGCTGCGCACGGTGTGCTGCGCCTGGTGCTCGAGCTCGATGGCGAGGTCATCCAGCGCGCCGACCCGCACATCGGCCTGCTGCACCGCGCGACCGAGAAACTGGCCGAGAGCAAGACTTTCATCCAGTCGCTGCCCTACATGGATCGCCTCGACTACGTGTCGATGATGTCCAACGAGCATGCGTACTGCCTGGCGATCGAGAAGCTGCTCGGCATCGACGTGCCGCTGCGCGCGCAGTACATCCGCGTGATGTTCGACGAGATCACCCGGCTGCTGAACCATCTGCTGTGGCTTGGCGCGCACGGGCTCGACTGCGGCGCGATGAACATCCTGATCTACTGCTTCCGCGAGCGGGAAGATTTGTTCGACATGTACGAGGCGGTGTCGGGCGCGCGCATGCACGCGGCCTACTACCGCCCGGGTGGTGTCTACCGCGATCTGCCGGACGCGATGCCGCAGTACAAGGTCAGCAAGATCAAGAACGAGCGCGCGATCAAGAAGCTCAACGAGAACCGCCAGGGTTCCCTGCTGGACTTCATCGACGACTTCTGCGCCCGCTTCCCGAAGAACGTCGACGACTACGAGACGCTGCTGACCGACAACCGCATCTGGAAACAGCGCACCGTCGGCATCGGCGTCGTGTCGCCCGAGCGTGCGCTGAACCTGGGTTTCAGCGGCCCGATGCTGCGCGGCTCCGGCATCGCGTGGGATCTGCGCAAGACGCAGCCCTACGAGGTCTACGCCAACATGGACTTCGACGTGCCCGTCGGCGTGAACGGCGACACCTATGACCGCTACCTGGTCCGCATCGAAGAGCTGCGCCAGTCCAACCGCATCATCAAGCAGTGCGTCGACTGGCTGCGCAAGAACCCCGGCCCGGTCATCACCGACAACCACAAGGTGGCGCCGCCTTCGCGCGTGGACATGAAGTCCAGCATGGAAGAGCTGATCCACCACTTCAAGCTCTTCACCGAAGGTTTCCACGTGCCCGAAGGCGAGGCCTACGCGGCGGTGGAACACCCGAAGGGCGAGTTCGGCATCTACCTGGTCAGCGACGGTGCCAACAAGCCATACCGCCTGAAGATTCGCGCCCCCGGCTTCCCGCACCTGGCGGCGCTGGACGAAATGGCGCGTGGCCACATGATCGCCGACGCTGTCGCGGTCATCGGCACCATGGACATCGTGTTTGGCGAGATTGATCGATGAGCTTGAGTGAACCCACCAAGGCGTCCGTGACGCCACTGCCAGCGGCGACGCTGGAGCGTTTCGCGAAGGAAGTCGCCAAGTACCCCGCCGACCAGAAGCAGTCGGCGGTGATGGCTTGTCTGTCGATCGTCCAGCAGGAACAGGGTTGGGTGTCGATGCAGGCCGAGGCCGAGATCGCTGCGTACCTGGGCATGGCGCCGATCGCCGTGCACGAGGTCACCACCTTCTACAACATGTACAACCAGCAGCCGGTCGGCAAGTACAAGCTGAACGTCTGCACCAACCTGCCTTGCCAATTGCGCAATGGGCAGACGGCGCTCGAGCACCTGTGCAGCAAGCTCGGTGTCGAAGACGGCGGCACGACGGCCGATGGCCTGTTCACCGTCGCCAAGTGCGAGTGCCTGGGTGCCTGTGCTGATGCCCCGGTGATGCTGGTCAATGACCGGCAGATGCTCAGCTACATGCAGCCCGAGAAGCTCGACGATTTGGTCGCACTGATTCGCGCTGAAGCTGGAAAGGCTGCCTGACGCCATGGCTCTCGATCTCTCGCGCTTCCAGGCCAGCGGCCTCGAAACCTGTTTTCACGATCGCCACATCGGCGCCCAGATCTACGCCGGCCTGAACGGCAAGAACTGGCGCCTGGCCGACTATCAGGCCCGCGGCGGCTACCAGGCCCTGCGCAAGGTGCTGGGCCAGGGCGGCGGCGAGCCGATGACCCCCGACCAGGTGATCGCCGAGGTCAAGGGCTCGGGCCTGCGCGGCCGCGGCGGCGCAGGCTTCCCGACTGGCCTGAAGTGGAGCTTCATGCCGCGCGCGTTCCCGGGCCAGAAGTACCTGGTCTGCAACTCCGACGAAGGCGAGCCCGGCACCTGCAAGGACCGCGACATCCTGCAGTACAACCCGCACATCGTCATCGAAGGCATGGCCATCGCTGCCTACGCGATGGGCATTTCGGTCGGCTACAACTACATCCACGGCGAGATCTTCGGCACCTACGAGCGCTTCGAAGCCGCTCTGGAAGAAGCCCGTGCCGCCGGCCTGCTGGGCGACAAGATCCTCGGCAGCAACTTCAGCTTCCAGCTGCACGCCTTCCATGGTTTCGGCGCCTACATCTGCGGCGAAGAAACCGCGCTGCTCGAATCGCTCGAAGGCAAGAAGGGGCAGCCGCGCTTCAAGCCGCCGTTCCCGGCCAGCTTCGGCCTGTACGGCAAGCCGACCACGATCAACAACACCGAGACCTTCGCGGCGGTGCCCTGGATCATCCGCAACGGCGGCCAGGCCTACCTCGACTGCGGCAAGCCGAACAACGGCGGCACCAAGATCTTCTCGATGGTCGGTGACGTCGAGCGCCCCGGCAATTACGAGATCCCGATGGGCACGCCGTTCTCGAAGCTGCTGGAGCTTGCCGGTGGCGTGAAGGGTGGCAAGAAGCTGAAGGCGGTGATCCCCGGTGGCTCATCGGCCCCGGTGCTGCCGGCCCACACGATGATGGACTGCACGATGGACTATGACTCCATCGCCAAGGCCGGCTCGATGCTGGGCTCGGGCGCGGTCATCGTGATGGATGACACCCGCTGCATGGTGAACAGCCTGCTGCGCCTGTCGTACTTCTACATGCACGAATCCTGCGGCCAATGCACGCCGTGCCGCGAAGGCACCGGCTGGCTGTGGCGCGTGGTCAACCGCATCGAGCATGGCGAAGGCCGCGCCGACGACCTGACCCTGCTCGACAACGTGGCCGAGAACATCATGGGCCGCACGATCTGCGCGCTGGGCGACGCAGCGGCCATGCCGGTTCGCGGCATGCTCAAGCACTTCCGCGACGAGTTTGCCTACCACGTCGAGCACAAGACCTGCATGGTCGGTGGGGGTGCACACAAGCACGCCCACGCTCACGCCACCGCCACGGCCTGACGACGAAACAACATGGTTGAAATCGAACTCGACGGCAAGAAGGTCAGCGTCATCGAAGGCAGCATGGTGATGCATGCGGCCGACGCCGCCGGCACCTACATCCCGCACTTCTGCTACCACAAGAAGCTCTCGATCGCGGCCAACTGCCGCATGTGCCTGGTCGAGGTGGAAAAGGCACCCAAGCCGATGCCGGCCTGTGCCACGCCGGTGACGCAGGGCATGATCGTGCGCACCAAGAGCGAGAAGGCGCTCAAGGCCCAGCAGTCGGTGATGGAGTTCCTGCTCATCAACCACCCGCTGGACTGCCCGATCTGCGACCAGGGCGGCGAGTGCCAGCTGCAGGACTTGGCCGTCGGCTATGGCGGCTCGGCCTCGCGCTACCAGGAAGAAAAGCGCGTCGTGTTCCACAAGAACGTCGGCCCGCTGATCTCGATGGAAGAGATGACGCGCTGCATCCACTGCACCCGCTGCGTGCGCTTCGGCCAGGAAGTGGCCGGCGTGATGGAGCTGGGCATGATTCACCGCGGCGAGCACTCCGAGATCACCACGGTGGTCGGTGAGACGGTCGACTCCGAGCTGTCGGGCAACATGATCGACATTTGCCCCGTCGGTGCGTTGACGAGCAAGCCTTTCCGCTACTCGGCCCGCACGTGGGAGCTGTCGCGCCGCAAGAGCGTCAGCCCGCATGATTCGACCGGCGCGAACCTGATCGTCCAGGTCAAGAACCAACAGGTGATGCGTGTCGTTCCGCTCGAGAACGAAGACGTCAACGAATGCTGGATCGCCGACCGCGACCGCTTCAGCTACGAGGCCGTCAGCAGTCCGCAGCGACTGACGCAGCCGATGATCAAGCAAGGCGGCCAGTGGCAAGTGGTGGACTGGAACACTGCGCTCGGCTACGTCGCCGATGGCTTGAAGCGTGTGAAGGTCGAGTTCGGTGCGGAATCGATCGGCGCGCTTGGCAGCGTCAGCAGCACCGTCGAAGAGCTGCACCTGTTGGCCAAGCTGGTGCGTGGCCTGGGCAGCGACAACGTCGACCACCGCCTGCGCCATGCCGATTTCACGGCAGGCGAGGGCGTTCAATGGTTGGGCATGCCGATCGCAGCGTTGTCCAAGCTGGACCGCGTGTTCGTCGTCGGCTCGTTCCTGCGCAAGGACCATCCGCTGTTCGCGCAGCGCATCCGCCAGGCCGCGCGCCATGGCGCAAAGGTGCTGAGCTTGAATGCGGCGCACGACGACTGGGCCATGTCCGTCGCCGCGCAGCTGACGGCCGCCCCAGGCTATTGGGCCCAGGCGCTGGCAGACGTCGCCGGCTACATTGCCACCGCCCGCGGCGTCAATGCACCGGTGCAGGCGATGGTGTCGCCGCAAGCCGAGGTGTTGGCCAACGCGCTGCTGACCGGTGAGCGCAAGGCCATCCTGCTCGGCAACGCTGCCGCGCAGCACCCGCAAGCCTCGACGCTGCTGGCGTTGGCCAACTGGATCGGCGAGCAGACCGGCGCGACCGTCGGCTTCCTGACCGATGGCGGCAACCGTGTCGGTGCGCAGCTCGTCGGCGCGCAGCCTGCCAACGGTGGTTTGAACGCCGGCCAGATGCTGACCCAGCCGATGAAGGGCCTGCTGCTGCTGAACGTCGAGCCCACGCTCGACGCCGCCAACGCTGCGGCCGCGCGCACTGCGCTGCAGGGCTCTGGTCTGGTCGTTGTGCTGACGGCGTTCAAGGACGCCGCGGTCGACAACGCCGACGTGCTGCTGCCGATCGCGCCGTTCACCGAAACCGGCGGCAGCTTCGTCAACGCCGAAGGTCGCCTGCAAAGCTTCCACGGTGTCGTGCGTGCGCTGGGCGACAGCCGGCCGGCCTGGAAGGTGCTCCGTGTACTTGGTAACCTGCTGGGCCTGCCGGGCTTCAGCCAGGAGTCGGTTGAAGAGGTGCGGGCCGAAGCACTCGGTGATGCCAGCACGCTGGCGCAACGCCTGTCGAACGCGACCAAGGCGGGTTTCCAGCCACCGGCGCCCGTGCAAGGTCTGCAGCGTCTGGCCGACGTGCCGATCTACGCCACTGACAGCCTGGTGCGCCGTGCGGTCTCGCTGCAGCTGACCGCCGACGCCAAGGCGCCGGTGGTTCGCCTGCCGCAGGCTGTGTGGGCCCAACTGGGCCTGCAAGACGGCACCAAGGTGCGCGTGTCGCAGGGCAGCGCCAGCGCCGTGCTGCCGGCCCACCTGGACAACAGCCTCGCCGCGAACGTGGTGCGTGTGCCCGCCGGGCACGCGGACACGGCCTCGCTGGGTGCGATGTTCGGCCCCATCACCGTGGAAGTGGCCTGAGGCCCGAGCAGGACGCAGGAATCCTCATGATCGATAGCTTCAATCAAGCTGGCCTCGAGCTGATGGGCGGCGTGCTGTGGCCGGTGGTCTGGTCGCTGATCAAGATCGTCGTCGTGGTCGCCCCGCTGATGGGCTGCGTGGCCTACCTGACGTTGTGGGAACGCAAGGCCATCGGCTGGTCGCAGATCCGTCCCGGTCCGAACCGTGTCGGCCCGTTCGGCCTGCTGACGCCGATCGCCGACGCGGTCAAGCTGGTCTTCAAGGAAATCATCCGCCCGACCGCGGCGAACAAGGGTTTGTTCTTCCTCGGCCCGGTGATGACCATCATGCCGGCGCTGGCCGCCTGGGCAGTGATCCCCTTCGGCCCCGAGGTCGCGCTGGCCAACGTGAACGCGGGCCTGCTGTTCCTGATGGCGATCACCTCGATGGAGGTCTACGGCGTCATCATCGCGGGCTGGGCGTCAAACTCGAAGTACGCGTTTCTCGGTGCGTTGCGTGCCTCGGCGCAGATGGTCTCTTACGAGATCGCGATGGGCTTTGCGTTGGTCGTCGTGCTGATGGTGTCGGGCAGCCTGAACATGACCGACATCGTGATGGTGCAGGGCCAGGGCCGCATGGCCGACATGGGCCTGGGCGTGCTGTCGTGGAACTGGCTGCCGCTGCTGCCGATCTTCGTCGTCTACTTCATCTCGGGTCTGGCCGAGACCAACCGGCACCCGTTCGACGTGGTCGAAGGCGAGTCGGAGATCGTTGCCGGCCACATGATCGAGTACTCGGGCATGGCGTTCGCGATGTTCTTCCTCGCCGAATACGCCAACATGATCCTGGTGTCGACACTGTGCGTGTTGATGTTCCTGGGCGGCTGGCTGAGCCCGTTCGCTTTCCTGAGCTTCATTCCCGGCTGGATCTGGCTCGGCATCAAGGTCTTCGTGGTCGTCACGATGTTCCTGTGGGTGCGCGCCACGTTCCCGCGCTTCCGCTATGACCAGATCATGCGTCTGGGTTGGAAGATCTTCATCCCCGTCACGCTGGTGTGGCTGGTCGTCGTGGGTCTGTGGATCCAGTCGCCGTTCAACATCTGGCCCTAAGGCGAGGTCGCACAAGCTATGTCTACCGTCGCTTCCCTCAAAGACCTTTTCTCCAGCTTCCTGCTGACGGAGTTGTGGAAGGGCCTGATGCTCACCGGCCGTCACTTCCTGTCGCCGACCATCACGGTGCAGTTTCCGGAAGAGAAAACGCCGCTGTCACCGCGCTTTCGTGGCCTGCATGCGTTGCGCCGCTATGAAAACGGCGAAGAGCGCTGCATCGCCTGCAAGCTGTGCGAGGCGGTCTGCCCGGCGCTGGCGATCACGATCGAATCGGACGTGCGTGCCGACGGCTCGCGTCGCACCACGCGCTACGACATCGACCTGACCAAGTGCATCTTCTGCGGCTTCTGCGAAGAGAGCTGCCCGGTCGACTCGATCGTCGAAACCCACATCTTCGAGTACCACGGCGAAAAGCGCGGCGACCTGTACTTCACGAAGGACATGCTGCTGGCCGTCGGCGACCGCTACGAAAAAGAGATCGCCGCCAACAAGGAGGCCGACGCGAAGTACCGCTGACCAGCGGCTTCTCGCGAGACAACGATGAATACGACCTCCGCTTTGTTCTATCTGTTTTCGGCCGTGCTGCTGGTGTCGGCCTTCCGGGTCATCACCGCCCGCAGCACGGTGCACGCCGCGCTGTTCCTGGTGCTGGCCTTCTTCAATGCCGCCTGCGTGTGGATGCTGCTGAAGGCCGAGTTCCTGGCGATTGCGCTGGTGCTCGTCTACGTCGGCGCGGTGATGGTGCTGTTCCTCTTCGTGGTGATGATGCTGGACATCAACACCGACAGCCTGAGAGAAGGCTTCTGGTCGAACTTTCCGCTCGCTGCGTTCATCGGCGTGCTGATCGCGCTCGAGATGGCGCTGGTGCTCAAGGGCGGCTTCCGCTTGACCGACGCGGCGCCGATGCCGGAAGACCTGGCCAAGCTGGGCAATACACGCGCACTGGGCAAGATCGTCTACACCCAGTACCTCTACCCGTTGCAGGTGGCGGCAGTGCTGTTGCTGGTGGCCATCATCGCGGCGATCGCGTTGACGCTGCGCAAGCGCAAGGACAGTCGCTATCAGAACCCGTCCGAGCAGGTGCGGGCCAAGAAGGCCGACCGCGTCCGTCTGGTCAAGATGGATGCGGTGATCGAGAAGCCGTCCGCGCCCGCCACGCCGGAAGGAGGCAAAGCATGAGCCCGCAGAGCCGCCTCAAGGGCGAATTCCCCCTCGGGGGGACGGCGCGTAGCGCCAAGGGGGCCGCATGACCGCCACTGGCATCACCCTGGGCCACTACCTCTCGCTCGGCGGCATCCTGTTCGCCTTGTCGGTGGTCGGCATCTTCATGAACCGGCGCAACCTGATCGTGCTGTTGATGGCGATCGAGTTGATGCTGCTCGCCGTCAACATGAACTTCGTCGCCTTCTCGCACTACCTGGGCGACATGGACGGACAGGTGTTCGTGTTCTTCATCCTCACCGTGGCGGCCGCCGAATCGGCAATCGGCCTGGCGATCCTCGTCGTGCTGTTCCGCAACCGGGCCACCATCGCCGTGGACGAGCTGGACTCCCTCAAGGGCTGACGGCGCACCCCAACGCCCCAAGAAGAACATGTCTGCACAACTCTCCCAGAACCTGCTCCTGACGGTGCCGTTGGCGCCGCTGGCCGGCTCCGTGATCGCCGGTCTGTTCGGCAAGGCGGTGGGCCGGCGCGGCGCGCACCTGATCACCATCCTCGGCGTGCTGATCGCCTTCATCGTCTCGGTGATGGTGTTGAAGTCCGTCGCGCTCGAAGGCGCGCGCTACAACGCCACGGTCTACGAGTGGATGAACCTCGGCGGCCTGAAGATGGAGGTCGGCTTCCTCATCGACGGCCTGACAGCGATGATGATGTGCGTGGTGACCTTCGTGTCGCTGATGGTGCACATCTACACCATCGGCTACATGGAAGAAGACCCCGGCTACCAGCGCTTCTTCTCGTACATCTCGTTGTTCACCTTCTCGATGCTCATGCTGGTCATGAGCAACAACTTCCTGCAGCTGTTCTTCGGCTGGGAAGCAGTGGGCCTGGTGTCGTACCTGCTGATCGGCTTCTGGTACAAGAAGCCGACCGCGATCTTCGCCAACATGAAGGCCTTCCTGGTCAACCGGGTCGGCGACTTCGGCTTCATCCTCGGCATCGGCCTGATCGTCGCCTACACCGGCTCGCTGAGCTATGCCGAGGTGTTCGGCAAGGCCGAAGAGTTCGCCAAGCTGACGTTCCCGATGCCGCTGTGGGGCGACCAGTGGATGCTGATCACGGTCACCTGCATCTGCCTGTTCATCGGCGCGATGGGCAAGAGCGCGCAGTTCCCGCTGCATGTGTGGCTGCCCGATTCGATGGAAGGCCCGACCCCGATCTCGGCGCTGATCCACGCGGCAACGATGGTGACGGCCGGCATCTTCATGGTGACGCGCATGTCGCCGCTGTTCGAGTTGTCGGACACCGCGTTGAGCTTCGTCATGGTGATCGGCGCCATCACCGCGTTGTTCATGGGCTTCCTGGGCATCATCCAGAACGACATCAAGCGTGTCGTTGCCTACTCGACGCTGTCGCAGCTGGGCTACATGACGGTGGCGCTGGGTGTCTCGGCCTACTCGGTCGCGGTGTTCCACCTGATGACCCACGCGTTCTTCAAGGCGCTGCTGTTCCTCGGCGCGGGCTCGGTGATCATCGGCATGCACCACGACCAGGACATCCGCAACATGGGCGGCCTGCGCAAGTACATGCCCATCACCTGGATCACCTCGCTGCTGGGTTCGCTGGCGCTGATCGGCACACCGCTGTTCTCGGGCTTCTACTCGAAGGACTCGATCATCGAAGCCGTGCACGCCAGCCACCTGCCGGGCTCGGGCTTCGCCTACTTCGCGGTCGTGGCCGGCGTGTTCGTGACCGCCTTCTATTCGTTCCGGATGTACTTCCTCGTCTTCCACGGCAAGGAACACTTCCATCACAAGCCGTTCCCGCCGGAAGACCACGGTGCGCACGAAGAGCCGGGCGACCACAGCGAAGTGCACGTGCCGCATGAGTCGCCGTGGGTCGTGACCGCGCCGCTGATCCTGCTGGCGCTTCCCTCGGTCTTCATTGGTTTCCTGACGATCGGGCCGATGCTCTACGGTGACTTCCTGAAGGATGCGATCACCGTCGACGCCGCTGCCCATCCCGCCATGGCGGAAATGGCCGCAGCGTTCCACGGCGCATGGGGCATGGCGGTTCACGGCCTGACCACGCTGCCGTTCTGGCTGGCGCTCGCCGGTGTCGTCGTCTCGTACTTTTTCTACATGGTCAAGCCGGGCATCCCGGCGGCGATCGCGCGCACCTTCGCGCCGATCGTCCGGATCCTGGAGAACAAGTACTACATGGACTGGATCAACGAGAACATCCTCGCCGCCGCGGCGCGCTCTCTCGGGCGCGGGCTGTGGAAGGGCGGTGATGTCGCGGTGATCGACGGCCTCGTGAACGGCACGGCCAGCACGGTCGGCGCCTTCTCGCGCGTCGTGCGCACGGTGCAGACCGGCTACCTCTCGTGGTACGCGCTGGTCATGGTGCTGGGCGTGTTCGGGTTGTTGACATGGCAACTGTGGCCTTACCTGCTGGGCCTGATCGCTCACTGACGAACAAGAGCGGAGAACAAGAATGGGTCTTTTGAGCGTTGCCATCTGGCTGCCGATCGCCTTTGGCGCGGTGCTGCTGGCTCTTGGCCGTGACAGCAATCCCGGCGCGACGCGCTGGCTGGCGTTGGTCGGGGCCATCGTGAGCTTCCTGGTCACGCTGCCGCTGATCTCGGGGTTCGACCCCGGCACTGCCGCGATGCAGTTCCAGGAGAACATGGTCTGGATCGAGCGCTTCAACGTGCGCTACCACCTGGGCGTGGACGGCATCTCGGTCTGGTTTGTGCTGCTGACTGCTTTCATCACCGTCATCGTCGTGATTGCCGGCTGGGAGGTGATCACCGATCGTGCCCACCAGTACATGGGGGCGTTCCTGATCCTGTCGGGCCTGATGGTCGGCGTGTTCTCGGCCTGCGACGGGCTGCTGTTCTATGTCTTCTTCGAGGCCACGCTGATCCCGATGTACATCATCATCGGCGTCTGGGGCGGGCCGCGGCGCGTCTACGCGGCGTTCAAGTTCTTCCTTTACACCCTGCTCGGCTCGCTGCTGATGCTGGTGGCGCTGATCTACCTGTACTACAAGTCCGGCGGCAGCTTCGACATCGCGGCCTGGCACAAGCTGCCACTGCCGATGTCGGCGCAGGCCTTGTTGTTCTTTGCCTTTTTCGCGGCGTTCTCGGTCAAGGTGCCGATGTGGCCGGTGCACACCTGGTTGCCGGACGCCCACGTCGAAGCGCCGACCGGCGGGTCGGTGGTGCTGGCGGCGATCATGCTGAAGCTGGGCGCCTACGGCTTCTTGCGCTTCTCGATGCCGATCGCGCCGGACGCCAGCCGCGAGTACGCGTGGTTCATCATCGCGCTCAGCCTGATCGCGGTGATCTACATCGGCCTCGTCGCGCTGGTGCAGCAGGACATGAAGAAGCTGGTGGCCTATTCATCGATCGCTCACATGGGCTTCGTGACGCTGGGCTTCTTCATCTTCAACGAGCTTGGCGTGTCGGGCGGCCTGGTGCAGATGATCTCGCACGGCTTCGTGTCGGGCGCGATGTTCCTGTGCATCGGCGTGCTGTACGACCGGGTGCATTCGCGTGAGATCGCCAGCTACGGTGGCGTGGTCAACACGATGCCGAAGTTCGCCGCCTTCGCACTGCTGTTCGCGATGGCCAACTGCGGCCTGCCGGGCACCGCCGGTTTCATCGGCGAGTGGATGGTGATCCTCGGTACCGTCAAGGCCAACTTCTGGCTCGGGGCGCTGGCCGCCACGGCGCTGATCTTCGGCGCGGCCTATACGCTGTGGATGTACAAGCGCGTCTTCTTCGGCGACGTCGCCAACGACGACGTGAAGGCGCTGGAAGACCTGAATGCCCGCGAGTTCCTGATGATGGCGATGCTCGCCGTTGCGGTGCTGGCCATGGGCCTGTACCCGAAACCCTTCACCGATGTGATGCACGTGTCCGTGAACGAGCTGCTGCAGCACGTGGCCAACTCCAAACTGCCCAAGCTGCCCTGAGGCCGACGCCGGAGTGCTCCCCATGACCCAAATGAACTGGCTCGTCGCCTACCCCGAGATCCTGCTGCTGGTGGCCGCCTGCGTGGTGGCGCTGGTCGACCTGCAGGTCACCGACCCCAAGCGCCGCGTCACCTTCTGGTTGACGCAAATCTCCCTGGCCGCCGTTGCGCTGATGCACGGTTTTGCGCTGCAAACCGGCCTGAGTGCCGAAGGTGCCGCCGCGTCGGTCTACGGCATGCAGGGGTTGGTGGTGTCCGACCCGATGGGACACATGCTCGCCCTGTGCGCCGCATTGGCGATGATGTTGACGCTGGCCTACTCGGGCCCGTACATCGGCGATCGTGAGCTGCTGAAAGGCGAGTTCTTCACACTGGCGATGTTCGTGCTGCTGGGCATCTCGGTGATGATCTCGGCCACCAACTTCCTGGTCATCTACGTCGGGCTGGAGCTGATGAGCCTGTCGCTGTATGCGCTGGTGGCGCTCAGGCGCGATCACGCACTGGCGACCGAAGCGGCGATGAAGTATTTCGTGCTGGGCGCGTTGGCCAGCGGCTTCTTGCTCTACGGCATGTCGATGATGTACGGCGCGACCGGCTCGCTCGACCTGTCCGAGGTGCTGTCGGCCATCGCCAAGGGCCAGATCAACACCACGGTGCTGACCTTCGGTGTCGTCTTCATCGTTGCCGGCCTGGGCTTCAAGCTGGGCGTGGTGCCGTTCCACATGTGGGTGCCCGATGTCTACCAGGGCGCGCCGACGGCGGTCACGCTGATGATCGCCGGTGCGCCGAAGCTGGCCGCGTTCGCGATCGCGATCCGCCTGCTGGTCGAAGGCCTGTCCGGCCTGGCTCACGACTGGCAGCAGATGCTGATCGTGTTGTCGGTGATGTCGATGGTGATCGGCAACCTGGCCGCGATCGCGCAGACCAACCTGAAGCGTCTGCTGGCCTTCTCTGCGATCGCACAGCTCGGCTTCATGCTGCTGGGCCTGACGCCCACCGTCATCGATGCGAACACCTTGTCGGCGGCCAACGGCTACAGCTCGGCGATGTTCTATGTCGTCACCTACGTGCTGACGACGCTCGGCACCTTCGGCCTGGTGATGTACCTGTCTCGCGCCGGCTTCGAATGCGACGAGATCTCGGACCTGTCCGGCCTGGCCAAGCGCAGCCCTTGGCTCGCTGGTGTGATGACCGTCTTCATGTTCTCGCTGGCCGGTGTGCCGCCGATGGTCGGCTTCTACGCCAAGTTCGCCGTGCTGCAGGCCCTGGTCGTCACCAACGACACCGGCTACATCGTGCTCGCCGTCATCGCGGTGTTGCTGTCGATGATCGGTGCCTACTACTACCTGCGCCTGGTCAAGGTGATGTACTTCGACGAGCCGCCGGCTGGGGCCGTGCAGGTGGAGTCACGCGGTGGCGTGGGTGCCTTGCTGGCCTGTAACGGCGCCGCGGCGCTGGTGCTGGGAGTGCTGCCGGACGGGCTGATGGCGCTGTGCCGCGACGTTGTCGTGCGCGCGCTCGCCGGTTGAGCGCCCAGTCGCGCGTCGGGCGGTAGTTCATGTCGCAGACCGCGTCGGTCTGGCTGGTGCTGGTGGTGGCGGTGGTCGCCGCCAACCTGCCGTTCGTCAACGAGCGCCTGTTTGCCGTCGGGCCGCGCCTGCGGCCGGCCAAGGTCTTTGGCTGGCGGTTGCTGGAACTGGTGGTCTTCGCCACGCTGACCTGGGGCCTGGGCAGCGCACTCGAAGCTTCGATCGGCCAGCGGGCCCCGCAGGGCTGGGAGTTCTACGCCGCCGGTGCCTGCCTGTTCGTCACGCTGGCGTCGCCGGGCTTCGTCTGGCGCTACCTGCGCCGCGGCAAGCCTGAAGCGCACCATGGCTGATCGCGACTCCCCGGCGGGCGCGGCGGGCGAAGAGGGCCACCTGATCGAGGTCGCCACCGAACGCCGGCAACTGCTGCGCGGGAACTTTCTCGACGTGCGTGGCGACATCGTGCGCCTGCCCGATGGTGACCTGGCCAGCCGCGAGTATGTGATGCATCCGGGTGCGGTGGTGGTCGTGCCCATCCTCGACGACGGCCGGCTGGTGCTGGAACGCCAGTACCGCTATCCGTTGTCCCAGGTGCTCTTGGAGTTTCCCGCCGGCAAGATCGACCCGGACGAACCGAGCAGCCGCTGCGCGATGCGCGAGCTGGCGGAGGAAACTGGCTACCGCGCCACCGAATGGGCCTTCGCGGCGCGCTTGCACAACGCCGCGGCGTACTCGACCGAATTCATCGAGATCTGGTTCGCGCGCGGCCTCACGCTGGGTGAGCGCCAGCTGGACCACGGCGAGCTGATCGACGTCTGCTTGATGGAAGAGGCCGAGCTGGAAGCGCTGGCGTCTCGTGGCGAGTTGACCGATGCGAAAACGCTGATTTCGCTCATGTGGTTACAAAAGTGGCGCTCCGGCGTCTGGGCGTTGGATTGGCGGCCTGCAGAAGCCTGGGGCCCGAGCCGATAATCTCGCCATGAAGGTGCTCGATCTGCGCTGTGCGCATGGACACGGTTTCGAAGGCTGGTTTGCCTCCGAAGACGAATTCGTGCACCAGCATGGTCGCGGTTTGGTCGAATGCCCGCTGTGCGGCGACAAGTCGGTCAACCGGTTGCCGAGCGCGCCGCGCCTGAACTTCGGCGCCAGCCCACCGGTCGAGCGCAGCAAGCCCGCGGCGGCGCCGCCACCCACACCCAGTCCCGAAGCGGTAACGCTGCAGAACCTCTGGGTCGAAGCGGTCAAGCACGTGATGGAACGCACCGAGGACGTCGGTGAGCGCTTTTCCGAAGAGGCTCGCCGCATCCACTACGGCGAGGCCGAATCGCGCGGTATCCGTGGTCAGGCCACGCCAGAGCAACGGGCCGAGCTGGCCGACGAGGGCATCGAGGTGGTTTCCTTGCCAGTGCCGCCGGCGCTCAAGGGCCCGGCCCACTGAACCGGGGCTGGGGCCCCGGTCTTTTCAGACCACCCGCCCCGGGTTCAACAGCCCCGCGGGATCGAGCGCTGCCTTGATGGCGCGCATCATGCCCAGCGCCACCGGTGAGCTGCGCTGCGCCAGTTCTTCGCGCTTCAGCGCGCCGATGCCGTGTTCGGCCGAGAACGAGCCGCCCAGGCGCAGCACCTCGTCGTAGACCAGTTCATTGACATGCCCTTCATGGGCCGCGAGGAACTCGTCCGCCACGATGCCTTCAGGGGCCTGCAGGTTGTAGTGAAGGTTGCCGTCGCCCAGGTGGCCAAAGCACACCACACGGGCACCGGGCGCGGCCTGCTGCAGCTGCGCCGCCATGCGTGTCACGAAGCCCGGAATGGCCGATACCGGCAATGCGATGTCGTGCTTGATATTCAGGCCTTCCTCGCTCTGCGCGAGCGGAATCGACTCTCGCAGATGCCACAGCGCACGTGACTGCGAGATGCTCGCGGCGATCACTGCGTCGCTGACCATCTCACGCTCCACGGCGAGTTCGAGCAGTGCTGACAAGCGCTCGCGCTCCACTTCTTCGGTCTCGGTGCCGGCCAGCTCCAGCAACACCGTCCAGGCCGCGCCGGGCAGCGGCTTCGGCAGCTGCGGAAAGTGACGCTCGACCAGCGACATGGCAAAGGCCTGCATCAGCTCGAAGCCAGTCAGGCCCGGCCCCAGTCGCGCGCGCGCCAGGTTCAGCAGGCCGACGGCGGCCTCGACCGAGTCGCACGCGGCCAGCGCGGTGACCGTCGCGGCCGGTTTGGGGAACAGCTTGAGCGTGGCCGCCGTGATGATGCCCAGCGTGCCCTCGCTGCCGATGAACAGATCGCGCAGGTCGTAGCCGGTGTTGTTCTTGCGCAGGCCGCTCAGGCCTGCCCACAGTTCGCCCTTGGGTGTCACCACCTCCAGGCCCAGGCACAGCTCGCGTGCATTGCCATAACGCAGCACCTGGGTGCCGCCGGCGTTGCTGGCCAGGTTGCCTCCGATCGTGCAACTGCCTTCGGCGGCGAGGCTCAGGGGAAACAACAGCCCACCTTCATCGGCGGCCTGTTGCACGGCTTGCAGCACGCAGCCCGCCTCGGCGGTGAGGGTCAGGTTGTCGGTGTCGATCTCGCGGATGCGGTTCAGGCGGGCCAGGCTCAGCAGCACCTGCTGGCCGCTGCCGTCCGGCACACCCCCGCCGACCAGGCCGGTGTTGCCGCCTTGCGGCACGATGGCCACGCCAGCGGCCACGCAGGCCCGCACGACCGCTGCCACCTCGGCCGCATCGGCCGGCCGCACCACCGCCAAGGCACGGCCACGGTAACGCTTGCGCCAGTCGATCTCATAGGCGTCGAGCCCTTCGCCCTGCAATACCTGCGCGGCGCCGACCAGCGCGCGCAGTGTGTCGATCAGCGAGGCGTTCATGCGATGTCGGCGGCTCGCGCGCCGCGCTTCAAACGCCAGCGCACATGCGCGGCACAGGCCACGAACAGCGCGATCGACAACAGCACCTCGCCCAGTGCAAGCCATTGACCGACACCTTGTTCACTGCCGACGCGCACCAGGCCTTCGGTGGCATACAGCCACACCAGCAGGCTCAACCAGCGGTAGGTGTACATGCGCATGCGCAGCAGGCCGGGCAGGGCGGGCAGCAACGGCACGACCTTGATCGCCAAGGTGCCGCGGCCGGTGGGCGCGAGCCAGAGCTCCCAGGCCAGGCAGAGCACGATCAAGGCCAGCCACAGGGCGATGGCAACCGCGCGGGTGGCCTGCGTCGGCCCGTCCGGCGCGAGCGAAGCCGGCGCAGCGAGAGGGGTCGGTGCGGACATGGATGGCATGATATCCGCCATGATTTCGACTCACGCCCTGCGCAAGGGCTGGCAGCAGATGGTGGCCGAAGCGCTGGACACGCTGCGCAACTGGCCCTGGTTCGACACCATGCGCACGCTGCGGCTGCGCTTTCGCGAAGACAGCCTCGGCCAGGCGGCCGGCAGCCTGACCTTCACCACGCTGATTGCGTTGGTGCCGCTGTTGACGGTGATGCTGGCGATCTTCAGCGCGTTCCCGATGTTCTCTAGCTTCCAGGACGCGCTGCAGAAGTACTTCCTGCAAAGCCTGGTGCCTGACACCATCGCCAAGCCGGTGCTGGGCGCGTTGACGCAGTTCTCGAACAAGGCGCACAAGCTGGGCAGTGCCGGCCTGGTCGCCCTGGTCATCAGCGCCTTGGCCTTGATGCTGACGATCGACCGTGCGCTCAACGCGATCTGGCGTGTGCGCAAGCCGCGGCCGATCGCGCAGCGTGTGCTGGTCTACTGGGCGGCGATCACACTCGGCCCGCTGGTGCTCGGTGTGTCACTGAGCCTGAGCAGTTATGCGATCTCGGCCTCACGCGGGCTGGTGGGCGACATGCCGGGCGGAGTTCGCTTCGTGCTCGACGTGCTCGAGTTCAGCATGCTGGCTGCGACGATGGCGGGCCTGTTTCACTACGTGCCCAATACCCATGTGCGCTGGCGCCATGCGCTGGCCGGCGCGGTGTTTGTCGCGGCCGGCTTCGAGATCGCGAAGAAGGTGCTGGGCTGGTATGTGTCGTCGGTGGTCCAGTTTTCGGCCGTCTACGGCGCCTTTGCCACCGCGCCGATCTTCCTGCTGTGGATGTACACGGGTTGGGTCATCGTGCTGATGGGTGCGGTGATCGCGGCCTACGCACCCAGCCTGCAGATGCGCGTGGTGCGCCATGGCAATACGCCAGGCTATCGCTTCAGCCTGGCATTGGCCGTGTTGCGCGCGCTCGCCGAGGCGCGGGCGAGCGAAAAGCGTGGCCTCGACGCCGGCCAGATCGCCGCCCAGTTGCGCATCGACCCGCTGCAGATCGAGCCGATCCTCGAAACGCTGACCCAGCGCGACTGGCTCGCGCGGCTGGACGAGGAGGGGGTGCAACGCCACGTGCTGTTGTGCGACCCGGCGACGACACCCGCGGCGCCGTTGATCGACGCGCTGCTGCTGCACCCCGACGCGCGCACCGAGGTCTTGCGCGCCCGCATGCGGCTGGACGAGCTGACGCTGGCCGACGTGCTGGCCTGATCGGCGCCCGCGTTCAGGCCGGGTGCACCACCACCAGCAGCGCCTGGGCCGGCGATTTGGCCGGATTGCGGATCGCGTGCGGCTGGTCGACCGCGTAGCGCGCCGTTTCGCCCGCCTTCAACCGCGTGACGGCTTCGGCCGATTGCACTTCCAGCGTACCGCTGAGCACGCTCAGGTGCTCGCGCGAGCCCGGTTCGTGCGGCTCTGATTCGAGCGCCCCTCCGGGCTGGATCGTCAGCTCGTACCACTCGAACTGCCCGGCCAGCTCGATCGGGCCGAGGATGCGCAGCTCGCAGTGCCCGTCCGGGCTGCGCAGCGACGGCGTGGCGTGCGAGGGCACGGTCGCAATCTGCGGTTGCGACGGCTTGTCGGCCCCCAGCAGCTCGGCCATCGGCACGCCCAGCGCATTGGCCAGTCGCCAGACCACGGCGACGGTGGGGTTGGCCTGGTTGCGCTCTATTTGCGAAAGCATCGACTTCGACACGCCCGCCTGGCGCGACAGCTCGTCCAGCGACAACGCGCGGTCCTGCCGCAGGGCGGCCAGGGTTTCGCCGACGCGGGGTGGTTCGTGAGCGGCAGGGCGGTTCATCGTAAAAGTTGGCGTGGGGGTCTTGACCGGCTGAGGCTTGTTTACGATACTGCACGAAATTTCGATATATCGAACTTCGGAAAAAGCATCGAACATCGATTGTGCCCGAAGACGTCGCCACAAAAGGACTTTTCACCAATGGCCAGCACCGACGATTTCTACGCCCACCTGCGCACTGAGCTGGACGGCATCCGCGAAGCGGGCCTGTACAAGTCCGAGCGGATCATTGCCACGCCGCAGGGCGCGCACGTGCGCACGGCTGATGGCCGCGAGGTGATCAACCTGTGCGCCAACAACTACCTGGGCTTGTCCAGCCACCCGGCCGTGATCGAGGCCGCGCATGAGGCGCTGCGGACGCATGGTTACGGCCTGAGCTCGGTGCGTTTCATCTGCGGCACGCAAGACATCCACAAGACGCTCGAAGCGCGCATCGCCAAGTTTCTGGGCACTGAAGACGCGATCCTGTACGCCGCGGCGTTCGACGCCAACGGCGGCCTGTTCGAGCCGTTGCTGGGCGAGGCCGACGCGATCATCAGCGACGAGCTGAACCACGCCTCGATCATCGACGGCATTCGCCTGTGCAAGGCGCAACGTTGGCGCTACAAGCACAACGATCTGGCCGATCTGGAGCGCTGCCTGAAGGAAGCCGAAGAGAAGGGCACGCGCTTCAAGATGGTCTTCACCGACGGCGTTTTCTCGATGGACGGCACCATCGCCCAGCTCGACAAGATCCGTGAGATCTGTGACCGTTTCGGCGCCCTGCTGGGCATCGACGAGTGCCACGCCAGCGGCTTCATGGGTCAACGTGGCCGTGGCACCCACGAGTACCGCGGTGTGTTCGGCAAGATCGACATCATCACCGGCACGCTGGGTAAGGCGCTGGGTGGCGCCTCGGGGGGCTTCACCGCCGCGCGCAAGGAAGTGATCGAGCTGCTGCGCCAGCGCTCACGACCGTATCTCTTCTCGAACACCGTCGCGCCCAGCATCGTGGGCGCATCGATTGCGGTGTTGGACTTGCTGGAAGGCTCGACCGCGCTGCGCGACAAGCTGGAAGCCAACACCAAGTATTTCCGCAAGGCCATCACCGAAGCCGGTTTCGAGATCAAGCCGGGCGAGCACCCGATCGTGCCGATCATGGTCTACGACGCGGTCAAGGCGCAGCAACTGGCGGCGCGGCTGCTGGAACTGGGCGTCTACGTGGTGGGCTTCTTCTTCCCGGTGGTGCCCAAGGGCCAGGCGCGCATTCGGGTGCAGATGAGCGCCGGCCATGACCAGGCCGATCTGGAACGTGCGGTGGCGGCCTTCCGTCAAGCGGGCGTGGAATTGGGACTGGTGAAATGACGACCACACCGAAGATCCTCATCATCGGGGCCAACGGCCAGATCGGCACCGAATTGGCCGAAGAGCTGGCCCGCCGTCACGGCAACAGCGCGGTCGTGACCAGCGACCTGGCGCCCAAGGGCCGCGTGCCCGGGCTTACGCATGAAGCGCTGGACGTGACCGACGCCTCCGCGCTGATCGCCGTGGCCGAGCGCCATGGCATCACCCAGATCTACCACCTCGCGGCGGCCTTGTCGGCGCGTGGCGAGCAGCATCCGATGTGGGCCTGGGACCTGAACATGAAGGGCCTGTTGAACGTGCTGGAACTGGCCCGCACGCACAAGCTGGACAAGGTGTTCTGGCCCAGCTCGATCGCTGCTTTCGGCCCGACCACGCCACGCGACCACACACCGCAGAAGACGGTGATGGAGCCCACCACGGTCTACGGCATCTCGAAGCTGGCCGGGGAAGGCTGGTGCACCTGGTACCACCGGATGCATGGCGTCGACGTGCGCAGCATCCGCTACCCGGGCCTGATCAGCTGGAAGACGCCGCCGGGTGGTGGCACCACCGACTACGCGGTCGAGATCTTCCACGAGGCGCTCAAAGCCCGCCGCTACACCAGCTTCCTGGGCCCGCAGTCGGCGCTGCCGATGATGTACATGCCCGATGCGATCCGCGCGACGCTGGAATTGATGGACGCACCTGCCGACAAGATTCGCGAGCGCCATGGCTACAACCTGGCGGGTGTGAGCTTCACGCCTGCTGAGATTGCCGCGGCGATTGCCGAGGAGATTCCAGGCTTCTCGATCGACTACGCACCCGACTTCCGCCAGGCCATCGCCGACTCGTGGCCGCGCTCGATCGACGATTCGGCCGCGCGTGCCGACTGGGGCTGGAAGCTCGAGTACGACCTGCGGGCGATGGTGCGGGACATGCTGGCGAATCTGGCGCCGGCGTTGGCTGCGGCTTAGGGCGCTCAAATGCGGGTGCCCTACAAGGGGCATCGCGAGGGGCGGGAGGCCCGGGGCGTTTTCTGCGGCCGGCTCGCGGGGAGCCGTTTCTGGCGTGCGGGCCTCGTCTCGGTCGGCCCCGTCTTCTCGGACGAAGGTTGGGGCGACCGCGAATGAGGCCTCCGAAAACGCCCCAAACCTCCCACCCCAAGCACGACCGCGGCATGCGAAGGCGTGCCACGCAGCGGCCGGTGCCTGCAGGGCGGTGGTGGTGTCTCCGGGCGGAGGCCTTATTCGCGGTCGCCCCAACGACTCTAGGGCACACACGGTGTTGATGCGACTTCGGGTGGCGTACCTCGACAGTCGTCCGCGAGCGGCCGCAGAACGGGGACACCGCCGCCGCCCTGCCGCCACAACCTCAGCAGGCGGTAGCGCAGATCGACTCAGCCGATCAAAACGGAACCTTCCCTCGCCAGATCTGGCTGTACATCAGCCAGTCGCCCATGAAGCTGTAGAGCGGGCGCTTGAAGCTGGCGGGCTTGTTCTTCTCGAAGCCGAAGTGGCCGATCCACGCGAAGCCGTAGCCGCACAGCAGGCCGTAGAGCAGGTACTGCCACTGGCCCGTGTACAGCAGCAGCCCCAGGCACACCAGCGCCAGCGTCGAGCCGACGAAGTGCAGCCGCCGGCAGGTGCGGTTCCTGTGCTCGCCCAGGTAGAACGGGTAGAACTCGGCAAAGCTGTGAAAGCTCTTCGGGTCGACGGCTGGCGCGGTGGCGGTGTTCATCGGTGACGGCTCCTTCGTGAGGCCCGATCAGACGAGAGCCTTTCTCAACGCATTCAACACTTCGTCGGGCGCTTCGGCCATCAGCACATGCCCGGCGTCCACCGTTTCGAGGCGGGCTTTCAGCGCGGTGCCGATCTCGGCCGCGGCCTTCGGCGGGGTCATCTGATCGCGTCGGCCACAGATCAGCGTCGCTGGTGCGGTGACCTTCGCTGCGGCGTCGAGTGCGCCGGCATAGCCATTGCACGCGACGAAATCCTGGTGGTAGAGCAGGGCGTTGCCTTGCTTGGCCAGCACCATCCGACCGAGCGCCTTGCCGCCACCGCGCACCCACACGCCGGGGCCGGGGTAGCCGGGCTTCTGGGCAATCGACGAATACGACAAGGTGGTGACCAGGTCGATGGCGGCCAGCGGGTCGTTCTTCGACATTTCCAGCAGCGCCGGCGACACCTTCATCGGATAGGCGGTGCCGATCATCACCAGCTTGCTCACCCGGTCTGGCGCGCGGCCGGCCGCCTCCAGCGCCACCAGCGAACCCATGCTGTGGCCGACGAGGGCGGCCTGCTTCACCTCGGCCGCGTCCAGCAGCGCCAAGACCCATTCGGCCATCGCCTCGACGCTCTCCAGCGCCGGCCCGGCGCTCTTCATATGGCCCGGCAGGTCGACCGCCAGCACGCCGAAGCCGTGGTGAGCGCACCAGCGCGCCAGCAGCGTCCAGACCGTGTGGTCGTGCAGCGCGCCGTGGATGAAGACGACGCAGGGCAGGGTGGGGTCGAACGCCTTGCCGCCGGTGTATGTATAGGCCTCGCGGCCGTTGACCAGCCACTTCATGCTGCCTTCTCCGCGGCGCGCAACGCGCGCTTCAAGTCGTCGATCAGATCGTCGGCGTCTTCCAGCCCGATCGACAGCCGGATCGTGCCGGGGGTGATGCCGGCGTGGGCCAGCGCGGCATCATCCATCCGGAAATGGGTGGTCGATGCCGGGTGGATCACCAACGAACGGCAGTCGCCCACGTTGGCCAAGTGCGAGAAGATCTTCAGCGCCTCGATGAACACCTGGCCCTGCTGGCGCGAGCCCTTCAGGTCGAAGCTGAAGACCGAGCCGCAGCCGCGTGGCAGCAGCTTCTGCGCCAGCGCATGGTCGGGGTGCGATTCGAGCTCCGGGTAGCCGACGCCGGCGACCATCGCGTGGCCGGCCAGGAAGGCGACGACCTTGCGCGTGTTCTCGACGTGCCGCGCCATGCGCAGCGGCAGCGTTTCGATGCCCTGCAAGATCAGCCAGGCGGTGTGCGGGCTCATGCAGGCGCCGAAGTCGCGCAGGCCTTCGCGCCGGGCGCGCAGCAGGAAGGCGCCATCCGAGCTTTCCTCGGCGAAGACCATGCCGTGGAAGCCCGCGTAAGGCTCGGTCAGCTCGGGGAAACGGTCGCTGGCCGTCCAGTCGAAGCGGCCGCCGTCGACCAGCACGCCACCAATCACCGTGCCATGGCCAGACAGGAACTTGGTCGCCGAGTGGAAGACCAGATCGGCGCCGTGCTCGACCGGCTTCATCAGCCAGGGCGTCGTGAAGGTCGAGTCGACCAGCAGCGGCACGCCGGCCCCGTGGGCGATCGCGCTGACGGTCGGGATGTCCAGCACGTCCAGCCCCGGGTTGCCCAGCGTCTCGCCGAACAGCAGCTTGGTGTTCGGGCGGATCGCGGCACGCCAGCCGTCAATATCTCGCGGTTTGACGAAGGTCGTTTCAATGCCGAAACGCTTCAATGTGTAGTGCAAGAGGTTGTGCGAGCCGCCGTACAAGGCCGAGCTGGCAACGATGTGCGAGCCGGAGCCGGCAATGGTGGCGATCGCGAGGTGCAGCGCCGCCTGGCCGCTGGCCGTGGCGATGGCGCCAACGCCGCCTTCCAGCGCCGCCAGGCGCTCCTCCAGCACCGCGTTGGTGGGGTTGGAAATACGGCTGTAGACGTGGCCCGAGCGCTCCAGGTTGAACAGCGACGCCGCGTGCTCGCTGGACTCGAAGACGAACGAGGTCGTCAGA
Organism: Ideonella sp.; assembly: GCF_036277275.1. Classification (GTDB taxonomy): domain Bacteria; phylum Pseudomonadota; class Gammaproteobacteria; order Burkholderiales; family Burkholderiaceae_C; genus Ideonella. The sequence continues at coordinate 56,438 of NZ_DASUNH010000106.1, forward strand.
TGGATCGGCACCGCCCGCGCGCCGGTGGCGGGGTCGGGCACGGCGCCGGCGTGCAGCGCCAAAGTGTCGAAGCCAGGGTCGGATGCACCGGGCATATATGGTTACCGGGTCTACGGCATCTGTGTGGGGCCACGATTGTGTGCTATGTTGACCGCATGGGCAGTGCGGCCCATGTCCCCGTTGGGAGTTTCGACAACCGCGCCAAACATCGAGCCGAAGGAGTGCCAGCCATGAAAGTCAGCGACATTCTGAGAGTGAAGGGCAACACCCTCTTCACCGTCGGCCCGGACAGCCCGCTGGCCGGCGCCGTGACCACGATGGCCGAGCACGACATCGGCTCGCTGGTGGTGATGACGCATGGCGACCTGATCGGCATGCTGACGTTCCGCGAAGTGATTCGCGCGGTGGTCAAGAACGGCGGCATGATCGGCAGCACGCTGGTGCGCAGCGTGATGGACGATGCGCCGTTGACCTGCACGCCGGAAACCGACATCAACGAAGTGCGCCGGATGATGCTCGGCCGCCACGCCCGCTACATGCCGGTGCTGGATGGCAAGACGCTGATGGGCGTGATCTCGTTCTACGACGTGGCCAAGGGTGTGGTCGAGGCACAGGACTTCGAAAACCGCATGCTCAAGGCCTACATCCGCGATTGGCCCGTCGAAGAAGAGGTGCCGGACGAAAAAGCCGGCTGAATGTGACGAGAGGGCCCGCCAAACCGGGCCCTCGGTGTTTCAGGCGTCGAGCGCCTGCAGTGCTGCGCGGCGCTTGTTCATCCACTGCGCCGCGGCGCCCGCGTCCAGTGGCCGGCAGAAGCGGTAGCCCTGCATCGCGTCGCAACCGTGGTTGCGCAGGAATCCGGCCTGTTCGTCGGTCTCGACCCCCTCGGCGATGGTGGTCAGGTTCAGCGCATGGGCCATCTGCACGATGGCCTGCACGATGGCGCGGTCGTCGGCGTCGCTGCCGATGTCGCGCACGAAGCTCTGGTCGATCTTCAGCGTGTGGATGCGAAAGCGCTTCAGGTAGTTCAGCGATGAATACCCGGTGCCGAAGTCGTCGATCGACAGCCGCACGCCCAGCGCGTGCAGCCGGTCCATCATGGCGATCGCCGCCGTCGGGTTGCCGGTGGCGACGCTCTCGGTCAGCTCCAGCTCCAGGCACTGCGGGGGCAGTTGCGATTCATCAAGGATGGCCTTGACCAACTCGGGCAACCCCGGGTCGCGGAACTGGATTGCGGACAGATTCACCGCCACCACCAACTCGCCCAGCCCGGCGCCCAGCCAGGCCTTGGTCTGGCGCACGGCGGTGCGCATCACCCACTCGCCGATCGCCAGGATCTGGCCGCTGCTCTCGGCCAGCGGAATGAACTCTCCCGGTGACACCATGCCCAGTTCCGGGTGCTTCCAGCGCACCAGCGCCTCGACG
>NZ_DASUNH010000107.1:0-34568 GCF_036277275.1 Ideonella sp.
CAGCCCTGCGCGCGCAGCGGCACGTGGATCACTCGATCACGACACTACGGCACCGGCTCAGCTACACCCTGATCGCACGCCTCGGGCAGTGCCCCTGCTGCGGCAGAGCAAGCGCAAAGCTACTCTTGTGACACAGTAAGACTAAGGATGGTCTGCACAAAGCAGGTCGCGATGTGCAGGTGCGCTGAAGAACACGGAATCTGAGGTTCGAGGTGCCCGAATCGGCTTCAGTCCGCCCACCTGCGCGCCGATTTGGCGAGCCTTGACCAAGCTTTTGCCGACTTCTGGCTCATCCGCGGTTTGACAGCCGTGCCTGGCGCGCGCCGCGCCGCACTCAGCCCGCAATCGTCTGGATCGCGTGGGCGGGGATCGTCAGCGTCACCTCGTTCGCGCCGATCTGCAGCCGGTAGTTCACCGCCGCATCGCCGCTGTTCATCACCACCACCGCCAATTGGCCACCCGCGGGCCCTTGCGGATTGACGAAGGCCGTGGTCTGCAGCGTGCTGCGGCTGCTGACCGCGCTGATGCGCTGGGCGCCGGGGCGGATGAACTTCGAGAAGTGGCCCAGGTAGGCGAAGCTGGGGGTGTAGGTCAGCTCGCCGGTCTTCGTGTCGGCATGCACCGGCGCGAAGCAGAAGTTGCCCACGTGGTTGGGCCCGCCGCGCTCGTCGAGCAGGATGTTCCAGTCCGTCCAGCCGACGGCGCCGGCGTTGAAGTCGGCAATGATCTGGCTGCCGTAGCGCTCGGCGTTGGGCCACCACTGCAGGCGGGCGGGGTCGAACCGCTCGACCGTCGCTTCGGTCAACAGCAGGTTGACCTTCGGGTAGGCCTGGTGCACGGCGGCCACGTTGCGATGCATCGGCTCGCCGCCGGCCCAGGTCTCGTACCAGTGAAAGCCCACGCCCCACACGTAAGGCGCGGCGTCCGGGTCGCCCAGGATCGTGTGGGCGCGGTGCGTGATCAGGTCGCGGTTGTGGTCCCAGACGATGATCTTGCGGTCGCCCAGGCCCTCGCGCTTCATCGTCGGGCCGAGGTGGTGCTTCAGGAAGTCGCGTTCTTCCTCGGCGCTGAAAATCATCGATTCCCAGGTCTGCTTGGCCATCGGCTCGTTCTGCACCGTGATGCCCCAGACGGGAATGCCCGCTTGCTCGTAGGCGCGGATGAACTTGGTGAAGTACAGCGCCCAGGCGCCGGCGTACTGCGGCAGCAGCTTGCCGCCTTGCAGCATGTTGGCGTTGTCCTTCATCCAGGCCGGGGCGCTCCAGGGGCTCGCGAACGTGGTGACCGCGCCGCCGCTGGCTGCCGCCGTCTTCAACGCGCGCTGCAGCAACGGGATGCGGTGGCGTCGATCCGGCGCGATGTCGAACGAGGCGAGGGTGGCGTCGCCATCTTTCACGTAGGTGTAGCTGGCGCTGCTGAAGTCCGAGCTGTGGATGGTCGTGCGCAGCAGCGAATAGCCCAGGCCCCGGGCCGGGTCGAAGTAGGCCTGCAGCAGCTCTTGCTGCTTCGCCGGCGAGAGCTTGGCAAAGACCTCGGCCGAGGCGTCGGTGACGGCGCCGCCGATGCCCAGCAGCGTCTGGAAGCGCAGCGCCGGGTTGACGAAGACCGACACATCGCCTTCGGGCGGCTGGGCCCCGGTTCCCGTCGAGACGGTGGCGGTCAACGCCAGGCGTTCAGGCGAGCCTTGGGCGGTGGTGTAGACCTGGAAGGTGCGGGGCGAGGTGGTGGGCGTGGGCATGGGCGAAGCGGTATCCGCCGCATGCACCGGGCCGGCTGCCAGCAGCCAGCAGGTGGACAGGGCGAGAGCCAGTGCGGACGAATGAGCGGTCATGGGGCGACGGAATGAGGGGGCGGACAAGGGGCTGGCCGGCACGGCGGCCAGCCGACAAGCCCATCGGACGCCGGATTCTCGCCCAGAATGGAACCGGTTCCGTTTTCGGGCTTTCCCGTGCTCTTGCCGCTTGGGCCCGAAGGCCGGGTGGGGCCACCCGTGCACACCGCGGCTGACCAGCGCCGCGGCCCTGGGGTGTCAGGCCAGCGAACCGGCCAGGTCGCGCAAGGTCTGGTTGGGATGGTCGTCGATCTCGGAGCCGTGCGACACCAGGATGCGTGACAGCGGGTCGATGCGTGACCAGCTCATCAACTGCTCGCGCAGTGCCGCCTTGTCGTCGACCATCATGATCTTGACCGGTGCCGGGATGTGCGGTTCGTCGCCGGCGAAGCCCATCATCCGCAGGAACCAGCCGCCGAACCCCTTCGCATCGCGGATGTTGCCGACGATGTCGTTCAGCACCAGCGTCGTGCCCTGGCTGCCTTTGACGACCAGCGCCGCCTCGTGGCCATGGGTGCCGGGCACGGTCACGAACTGCACCGTCGGGTCGCCGAAGTCGGGGGTCGTGGTGTCGACGCGAAGAATCTCTTCGACCTTCTCGCGTGCGCCCTCCGGCGCGACGACCTGCATGGCCGGGTAGCGGTCTTTCCAGATCTTGGCGTCGAGCCGATGGTGATCATTCGGCACGACGAGGAAGGCCGGCGTGCCGAAGCGCTCCAGCGCGAGCATCTCGTCTTCGTCCAGCGCGATGGCGCTGAAGATCACCAACCGACCATCCTGCAGGCGTGCCACGGTCATGCGCCGGGGCAGGTGGGCCAACGGCATGTTCAGCTCGCCCACCACGGTGAGCAGGTTGTCGTCGACCGACGTCAGCTTGCCGTGCGGCAGGACTTTCCATTCTTGAAACGGCTGGGTCATGGGGGGCTCCTTTGCAGTCTCCTGTGAAAAAGGGGGCGGTGTCTGCCACAACGGCAGTGCCGCCGCGCCAGCATTCGACATGCCCGGGCTTGGGTGTTCAGGCGATCACAGGCGACGTCGGCTGGTCGAGCGCCGGATGTCGGCCTTCAGCACCCGCTTCACATACTGCAGCGCGTCGTGTTTCGCCTGCTCCGATTCGGACGCTGTGCAATCCGCCGGTATCCAGAGCTTGTAGCCACGCAGGCTGGCATCCATCGCACTGAGCTGGATGCAGATGTCGGCGGCCAGGCCGGTGATCACCAGTGATCGCGTGTGCATCTGGGTCAGCATCAGGTCCAGCGGCGTGCCGAAGAACGCCGAGTGGCGCGGCTTGAGAATGGCCAGGTCGCGGTCGCGTGGCGCGAGGGCCCGTGCGATCTCGCCGGACGCGCCGGATGAGGCCTCGCACATCGCGCGGATGTCGTGAAACTCAGAACGCCAGATGCCGTAGTTGTCGTTGGCGTAGATCGAGACCGCGCCGTCCTGCTCGAGCCTCGACTTGAGCCGGGCCGTGGCCAGCGCGGCCTTGATGGCCCCGGGCGCCAGCTTGTCCGCACCGGGGAAATCGAGCGGGTTGATGAAGTCGACCAGCAGCAGAACTGTCGGGCTCATCGGCAGCGCAGCGCCTGACCCGCTGCCGATGGCGCTTTTTGGCCGCCGCGGCGCCCCGACCCGAAGGGGAAGGGCGCGGGCTCGACCCTGGCTGGCAGTCTTCATGGATCTCTTTCAGGGCTTGCAGCACGGCGCTGACCGGCCCGTTGGAGCAACGCACATGCCACGCCGGGGCAGCCCCGCGGCTCGCCGGCACAGTGTTTGCCGTTGTCACGGCGGGCCGTGCATTCGCCGTCCTGCAACCGCAATACAAGGCAGATCAATCATGGAATCCAAGAAGACGACCCGACGTTCGACCGGCGGTACCGACGCCACCACCCTTCTGCGGGCCGATCACAAACTGGTCAGTGAGCTGTTCGAGCAGTTCGAAAAGAGCCGCTCGCCCGAGAAGAAGCGAGCCTTGGTGGAACAGATCTGTCTCGAGCTGACGATTCATGCGCAGGTCGAGGAAGAGATCTTCTACCCCGCGGTCAAGGCCGCGCTGAATGACTCGGAGCTGGTGCCGGAGGCCCGCGTCGAGCATGAGTCGCTGAAGGCGCTGATCGCGCAGCTCGAAGGCGCAGAGCCCGGCGGCGAAGACTACGACGCACGCGTGAAGGTGCTGTCCGAGTACGTCAAGCATCACGTCAAGGAGGAGCAGACAGAAATGTTCACCAAGGCCAAGGCCTCCTCCAAGCTCGACCTGAAGGCCTTGGGCCAGGCGCTGCTGCAGCGCAAGGAAGAGTTGAAAGCCCAGCATGCCTGAATGGCGCCGCGTGGGCGAGCTCCCGGCGATCGCCGGTCGCCCACGCAGCACGAGCGCTGCTGCCTGAATCGAGAGCCGTCATGAACACCTCGCAGTCCATTGCCCTGATACGCCATGCCGAGAAGCCCACCGACAACGGTGTGCTGCGAGGGGTCGACGAGACCGGGCGCGAGGACCAGGACGACCTGTCGGTGCGAGGCTGGCAACGCGCCGGTGCCTTGGCGCTGTTTTTCTGGGACCACCGGCGCGCACATGCCGATCAAGAGCGCCCGTGCCATCTGCTGGCGCCCGAGCCCAGCCGTGCCCATCCCAGCAGGCGTGGCATCAGCACGCTGCTGCCGCTGGCGGGACACTGCGGCGTTGGCATAGCGACGCCGTACCCGGTCGGAGGCGAGCAGAGCCTGGCACGGTACCTGAAGACCCTGAGCGGCTTTTCTGTCGTGGCGTGGGAGCACAAGCGCCTGCCGGCGTTGGCGGCCCAGATCGTCGGGCCGGACGTGGCGCTGCCGGCGAGCTGGCCGGACGACCGCTTCGACCTGGTCTGGCTGCTGGCCGCCGACGGCAAGGGCCGGTGGCGGTTCATGCAGCTGCCGCAGCTTCTGCTGGGCGGCGACAGCCCCACCGTGCTGGCACTGGCGCCGGCGACGGACCTGGCCCAGGCGGTGTAGCTGGCCTGACGAGTCGGCGCCGGCCGGCGCGCAGTGGGCGGACACCTAGAATCCGCCGATGACGGCTGCCGTGCTCAATGTTTCCGCCTATCGCTTCGTCGCGCTGGACGCGCTCGAAGCGCGCCGCCAACGCCTGTACGACGATGCGCTGGCCGCCGGCCTGAAGGGCACCGTGCTGCTGGCCGAAGAGGGCATCAACCTGTTTCTGGCGGGCCCGGAGGCGGCCGTGCGCGGCTGGCTGGCTGGCCTGCGACGAGATCCACCCTTCGCCGGGCTGGACGCCAAGGAGAGCTGGAGCGAGACCACGCCGTTCCAGCGCCTGAAGGTCAAGATCAAGCGCGAGATCATCCGCATGAACATGCCGGCCGTGCAGCCGGCCGCCGGCCGCGCGCCTTCGGTGTCGCCGTCCACGCTGGCACGCTGGCTCGACGCCGGCCATGACGACGAGGGCCGGCCGGTCGTGATGCTGGACACCCGCAACGGCTTCGAGGTCGACGCTGGCGCTTTTGACGGCGCGCTCGACTGGCGGCTGCACCGCTTTTCCGACTTTCCCGCCGCACTGGCCGCTCATCGCGAAGCGCTGGCCGGCAAGACGGTGATCAGCTACTGCACCGGCGGTATCCGCTGCGAGAAGGCGGCCTTGGTGATGCAGGCCATGGGCGTCGAGCACGGTTACCAGCTGGAAGGCGGCATCCTGCGCTATTTCGAGCAGACCCAGGGCGCCCCGCACTGGCACGGCCGCTGTTTCGTCTTCGACGAGCGCGAAGAGCTGGCGACCGATCTCCACCCCAACCCCCACCACGAGATCGCCGCATGAAGATGCTGCTCTGGCGCGCCTTCGGCGTGATGCTGATGTTGACCGCGCTGGCGGTGCCGCTGGCCCGCGCCCCTGACCGGCCGGTCGAGACGCTGGTGGCGCGCTGGGCACCGGCGCCATCGGACTTCATCGAGGTCAAGGGCCAGATGGTCCACCTGCGCGACGAAGGCCCGCGCAACGACCAGGCGCCAATCGTGCTGATCCACGGCACTTCGGCCAGCCTGCACACCTGGGAGGGCTGGGTTGCGGCGCTGAAGTCCCAGCGGCGCGTCATCAGCTTCGATTTGCCGGGCTTTGGCCTGACCGGGCCCTTCACCGGCGAATACGCCCACGACGACTACCGTGGCGACACGCTGGCCCGCTTCACGCTCGACCTGCTGGACCGACTGCACGTGCAACGCGTGGTGCTGGCCGGTAATTCGCTCGGCGGCGAGGTGGCTTGGCGCGTGGCTTCGCTGGCGCCGGCGCGGGTCGAAAAGCTGGTGCTGGTCGATTCGGCCGGGTACGACTTCGTGCCCGAGGACATGCCGGTGGGCTTCCGCATCGCGCGGCTGCCGGTCATCAGCGCATTGAGCGAATGGTTCTTGCCGCGCGGCATGGTCGAGGCCAGCGTGCAAAACGTCTATGGCGAACCGGCCAAGGTCACCTCCTCGCTGGTCGACCGCTATTTCGAGCTGACGCTGCGCGAAGGCAACCGCCATGCGCTGCGCATGCGCATGCAGCAGCTGGAGATGGGCCAGGACGCCTCGCGCATTCCGGCGATCAAGCAGCCGACCCTGATCCTCTGGGGTGGCCGCGACCGCCTGATTCCACCGCCCAACGGCCAACGGTTCGCGCGCGACATCGGCGGCAGCCGGTTGGTGGTCTTCCCGGAGTTGGGCCATGTGCCGCACGAGGAAGACCCGGCCCGCACCGTGGCGGTGGTCAAGGATTTCTTGAGTTCCAAGTGAATCCGCTGGCAGGCGCGCATCTTCAGGTGAACCCGGTTGTCAGCCCGTTGCGTCCGGTGCAGCATGCACGGATGCATCGGAGGGACCGCCTGCCGCAGAGTGGGCGCGGATGCCAGGCTGCAACGGCAGGCGCAGCAACGCGGCGGGGGATTCGCGCGGTGCTCGCCGGCATTGCCGCCTGGGCCGCGCTCGGCTTGGCCATGGCCAGGGGGCCGACACCTCCGCCGGCGGCACCCTGCCCGGACCGACCGCTGTCGGTCGCCTTCTACGAGTTTGGCGCGCTGTACAGCGCCGCCGGCTCGGAGACCACCGGTGGCCTGCTCGGCACCGGCATCGACATCGACTTCGTCCGCGAGCTGCAGCGGCGCAGCGGTTGCCGCTTCGAGGGGGTCACGATGACCCGGGCGCGAATCTGGTCCGAGCTCGAAGCCGGCCGGCTCGACATGGCGACCTCGGGCATTTCGACGCCCGAGCGCGAAAAGCTCTACGCCTTTGCCCCGTACATCCAGCTGAAGCACCACGTCTGGATGCTGGCCACGCACGCGCCGGTGCGCGGCGGCCTGGCCGAGTTCATGGCCACGCCGACCCTGCGCTGGGGCGCCGTCCGCAGCTACAAGCACACGCCCACCTACGACGCGGTGCTCGAACAGGCGCGCAGCCGCGGCCGCCTCGTCGAGGCAACCGACGATGGCGCCTTGCTGCGCCTGTTGGCCGAGGGCACGGTGGACGCGATCATCGGCCACTCCGTCGTGATTCGCCGCTATGCCGCGGAGCACCCGCGCAAGCCGAAGCTGGTGGCGCTGGACTGGGCGCCGCAGCAATCGGTCGTGCCCGAAGGCATGGTGCTGTCGCGCGCCCGTTTCAGCGAGGCGGAGCTGGCCTACTGGCGCCATCTCGTGCGTGACGTGGTGCGCGATGGCACCTTCGCGCGCATCGCCCGCCGGCACGTGGCCGAAGACGAAGTGGCGGATCTGGTGCCTCGAGAGTAGGGCGCCGGGCGGCTGCGCCCTGGGCCTCGCACTCTCTGCGAAGACGACCCCCGATGGCGGCAGGGTCAGCCCTGCGTCAACGCCGCCAGCACCTCGGAACGGAATTCGCGCCGGTACAGCACGCCGACGACGAAGGCGGTGGCGCCGAGGCAGACCCACGGCGAGAAGAACCAGCCGATCGCGGCGAAGGCCATGTAGTAGGCACGCAGGCCGTCGTTGAAGGTCTCGGCGGCCAGGCCCATCACGCCGCCCGCCCGCGCGGCGAATGCTTCGCGCTCGGCCTCCGTCCACGGCGCGTTGAATTCGGGGGCCGACGCCACCAGCAGGGCGCCGAAGGTGTACTGTCGCAGGCTCCAGGTGAAGCGGAAGAAGGCATAGACGAAGATCGCGGTCAGCAACGCCACCTTCAGGTCGAACACCAGCACCGAGGTGCGGGCAGCGAACGGGATCTCGCGCACGATCTCGGCCGCCTTGTCGGTGGTGCCCAGCACCGCCAGCAGGCCGCCGATGATCAGGATCGTCGTCGAGGCAAAGAACGACGGGCTGGTCGACAGGTTCTGCACCGTCACGCCGTCGACCACGCGGTTCTCGCGCATCGTCGTCTGCAGCATCCACTGCTTGCGTATGCGGTTGGTGGCGGCGAGGATCGACGGCTGGGTTTCCGCATGGCGCCTGGCGAACTGCGCATAGCCCGCCCAGGCCGCGAACAGGCAGATGACGGCCAGCCAGTCGATGGCCGGCAACACGCTCAGCGCGGTCAGGGTGAGATTCATGCGTGCGACTGTAGCGGCGCCGGGGCTCAGCCCAGGCGCGCCAAGTCGAACACCAGCACGTCGGCGCCGCGCCCTTGCGAGAGTGTCAGCCGGGTCTCACCGTCGAGCAGCACACCGTCGCCGGCGGCCAGCGGGTGGGCGCCGTTCAGCGTGATCTCGCCCTGCGCCACATGCACATAGGCCAGGCGCTTCGGATCCAGCGCCAACTCGGCCGCTTCGTCGCCGTCGAACAGCCCGGCGCGGATGGTGGCGTCGGCGTTCAGCGTCACGGCGCCGTCGCGGCCGTCGGGCGCCGCCACCAGGCACAATCGGCCGCGCTTGTCGGCCTGGCTGAAGGCCTTCTGCTCGTAGCCGGGGGCGAGGCCCGCCTGGGCCGGCAGCAGCCAGATCTGCAGGAAATGGGTGCTCCGGCCTTCAGCGTGGTTGAACTCGCTGTGCCGAACGCCGGTGCCCGCGGTCATGCGCTGCACCTCACCGGGGCGTATGGCGGCGCCGGTGCCCAGGCTGTCCTTGTGCGCCAGCTCGCCTTCCAGCACATAGCTGACGATCTCCATGTCGCGGTGGGCATGGGTGCCGAAGCCGGTGCCGGGGGCGATGCGGTCGTCATTGATGACGCGCAGGTTGCCCACGCCCATGTGAGCCGGGTCGTAGTAGTCGGCGAACGAGAAGGTGTGAAAACTCTTGAGCCAGCCGTGGTCGGCCACGCCGCGGTCTTCGGCCTTGCGTACGGTGATCATCGAAGGACCTCCAATCTGTGTATGGGTCCAATGTAGGCAGCAGCTTGGTGCTGGGGGCCGCGGTGGCTCGAATCGACCTTTCAAATAAGATGAAGTCGATATGGATCGCAGAAGCGCATTGACCCCCGACGCCCTGGCGATGATGGACACCATCGCGCGCACCGGCAGCTTTGCCGCCGCCGCGCGCGAGCTGGGCAAGGTGCCCTCGGCGCTGACCTACAGCGTGCGCCAGCTCGAAGACGCGCTGGATGTGCTGCTGTTCGACCGGCGTTCACGCCAGGCGCAGCTGACCGCCGCCGGCGAAGAGCTGCTGAACGAAGGACGCCGCCTGCTGGCCGAGATGGATGCGGTGGCACAACGGGTGCGGCGTGTGTCCACCGGCTGGGAAACCGAGCTGACGATCGCCGTCGACGACGTGTTGTCGCGCCTGACGCTGCTGGAGCTGTGCGAGGCGTTCTACGCCCTGCGCCCGAGCGGCCCGAACGAGCCCGGTCCGGGCACCCGGTTGCGCCTGCGCACCGAGGTGCTGGCCGGCACCTGGGAGGCGCTGGTCTCGGGCCAGGCGGACCTGGCGCTGGGCGTGCCGGCCGACATGCCGGCGCCGCCCGGCATCGAGATGAAGCCGTTGGGCGCGATGCCGTTCGTCTTCGCGATGGCGCCGCATCACCCGCTCGCGGGACTGCCCGAGCCGATCGGCGACGACGAGATCGTGCGCCACCGCGCGGTGGCGGTAGCCGATTCGGCGATGCGCATGGCGCGGATGACGGTGAATCTGCTGCCTGGGCAGGACGTGCTGACCGTGTCGAGCATGCAGGCCAAGATCGAGGCGCAGCTGCGTTGCCTGGGCTGCGGCTTCGTGCCCGAGGTGTTGGTGCGCGAGCATGTTCGCCACGGCCGGCTGGTGACCAAGCAGGTCAAGCGGCAGCGGCGCGTGGGCGGCATGGCCTATGCGTGGCGCAGCGCCGCGGTGCCGCAGCCGAAAAAGGCGCCGCAGGGCCTGGCCCTGCAGTGGTGGCTGGAGCAACTGGCCAGCCCCGCCACGCGCCAGGCGCTGCTCGAACGCCACACGCCACAACACGGCTTGCGTGGCTGCGAATGAGCAGGCAGCCGCCGCCAGCGCCGGCGCGCTATGTCGGCCGCTTTGCCCCGTCACCGACCGGCCCGTTGCACGCCGGCTCGCTGGTGGCGGCGCTCGCCAGTTGGCTGGATGCCCGCGCCCAGCGAGGGCAGTGGCTGGTGCGCATCGAAGACGTGGACACGCCGCGTTGCCTGCCGGGTGCCGACCACCTCATCCTGCAGCAGTTGGCGGCTTGCGGGCTGCTGCCGGATGAGACGCCGATCTGGCAATCGGCCCGCGGTGACCGCTATGAAGCGGCACTGCAACGCCTGCTGGCCGCCGGCCAGGCGTACCCCTGTGCCTGCAGCCGCAAGCAGATCGACGCGGCGTTGGCGGCAGCGGGCGTCCAGCACGAGCGCCACGGCGAGCGCGTCTACCCCGGCACCTGCCGCCACGGGCTGCACGGCCGCCCGGCGCGCGCCTGGCGCCTGCGCACCGATGCGCCCGATGGGGGCGACCGCTGGATCGATTGGACGGACCGCCGATTGGGACCACAGCGGCAGAACGTGACCGTCGAGGTCGGAGACTTCGTGCTGAAACGCGCCGACGGCCCGTGGGCCTACCAGCTCGCGGTGGTGGTCGACGATGCCGAGCAGCGCGTCAGCCACATCGTGCGTGGTGAAGACCTGGCCGACAACACCCCGCGCCAGATCCTCCTGCAGCACCTGCTGGGCCTGCCGACACCGGTGTACCTGCACACGCCGCTGGTGCTGGCCGCGGACGGGCAGAAGCTGTCGAAACAGAACGGCGCGCAGGCACTCGATCTCTCCGATCCGTTCGCCACGTTGCGGGCGGCGGGCGAGGCGCTTGGCCTGCCGGCGCACCTCACCACCGCGGGCCGGGCCGAATGGCTGGCGGCCGCGGTGGCAGCCTGGCGGCGAGACTGGCCGCTGGCTCTTGCCGGCCGATTCTCTTGACGAGAACCATCCTGCAAAAGGGGCCGGGCCTTCGCGCGTCTGTACGAGCCGATCCTGCAACGTCGGCTGCAGCAACAGAGTTCATCATCGCCCGCTTTCAAGACAATGGCGTTGTCGATTGCCCTGGTGCTCGCTCGTTGGGCGACTGCGTTCCGTTTTTTCCGAGTTCAGCGAGTTGACGGACTTCCCTCGATGGCATTCCGCCGGCCGTGGCCAAGGGAAGCTGACCTTCGACCGGGCCAGCGCGCGATGTCCAGCTGACGGCGGGGTCGGTGACCCAACTGAACCGGCCAGATGCCGACGTTGATGTTGGCCGGTCGAACAGCAGGAAGACTGGGTGCGGCGCTCAACTTTGGGTCGCTGACTGGTGCCGTCCGAGATTTTCAGCCAATGTGCTACGCCGACCAATTGAATTCGCCCTCGGAACTTGACGTTCGCTGAGCAGGCAACCGCCCCGAGACGACGCCGAGCGAACGGCTGTATTCGACGGTCGCAGACTGGAGCCGCCGACCCAGAAGCGACACCCACTGCCGGAAATCGTGCGCCGCGAAGCCGCCGCCCGCACGAAATATCGCTGAACTCAGGGGGCAGCAGACACATGCCACCATGTGCTCCCGCAGCGCCCGTATTCGAGCAAACGGTGGCAGGTGTCTCGGGGCCGACTACTTCAGGTAGCAACTGACCGAGAGCTTCAGTTCTTTCGCCAGACGCTGAAGCGCCGAATCAGTACTGCACGAAAGCAACCCTTGAGCAATTAGATCGCTTCGGTGTGAATCGTTAAACGAGTATTCGAATCGAGTTTCAATCACCTGTTCGGGGTCAACCTTTTCAAGAAACTTGGGGTACCATTTTCTAATCTTTTGGAGTATGTCGCCATCCTGAAATACTGCGATCCGATTCGCTCGTTTCTTATTGTCTTCTAATCCATCGAAAATCCGCGGTGAGGTATTAAAAACAACAGCATCAACACCTTCCCAAAAGGATACAGAAAGGGCGAGCCCTCCGCCCAGCGAATGACCGGTGACACTCACCTTCCTGTCCGGATGGTCGCAAATATAGTCCCTGACATGCTTCTTGGCGCTTTTATATGGGATTGAAATCCCGAGCATCAAGTTTCCATTTACCCAATCCACCCGCTCTTGAGTGCCCTTAAATGCAAAGATCGTCTTGTTGGAGTTCGAGTCCTCCCAGATATCGAACTGCAGATTTGAAACAAGCCTGCCGACAAGCGTCTTCGGTTGATAGGAGTTTTGATCCCTTGGCACTATCTCGCCTTGCTCATCAACTTTTCTCCACCCAAGCATTTCCAATGGGAAATAGAGCTTCTCATGATCGTTAGCGTAGGCATTCGATGCCATCATTGAATAAATTGCAAGATCATCGGCGTCAGCTCTGGTTAGCATCCCGCCAGCGCGTGATTGTGGGTGCGCGACAGACGAAAGGGCGGCGACAAACATGATTGCGACCGCTTTCATCATTTTGAAATCAAGGCCAATCTGCATGTCAAGGCTCCCATGCTGTGCTGCTCGAACATCGAAAAAAGTACACGCCGCCAGTTGGTGCGCTTGAAATCTACCTCTTGGCACCAACTAACCGGATCGCCAGAATTGCCCCAATGAGATCCCGAAATGCATGGGGCGACCGCAGTCAAGAACTCACCGCGCTCAAACAGAAAGAACATGTCGGCGCCCCTCTCATCGGTGGCTGGATATGCGCTTTTCTCGACTGTGCACTCGTTTTCCGCGTGTCGCCTCAGGCATTTCTCGTACATGATCCTCGGTCGATCGTCAACTTTGACGACCGTTCGTGATCCGTCGACAGGACTCGGATTGAATCCGACGACACGATTGATTTCCGGCACCTCGTAATAGACATACTTGGCGAGACCCGCGCCCAACGAATGTCCCACTGCGGTGATGTCCGGAAAGATTGCATTGAAGTCGTTCAGATTCTTCAGGCTGTTGGCGCCGCCGCTGTGGCCATTCGTCTTTCCCAGCCAGATCGCCAACTCCTGAATCCGAATCTGCTCGACGATTTGTTGCGCACTGACCCTCGCCTGCTGATACTGGTCCCACACGAGAGGAAGCAGTGCCGTAATCAAGCGGAAGTCAGAGAACCAGCCCCCGGCGTCCGCGGTGCCTCGAAACACGATCGCATACTCCTTGCGAGAGCCGGCGGACACACATGGAGCGTGCTTGGGATCGCAGCCCGAACCGACTGTGGGTTGCCGGCTGGCACTGCCGCGACTCCACACTTCAATGCCTAGCCCGGGCACGAAGAGCCGCCAATCTCGGCTCAATGCGTAGCGCTCAATTTGGACCTCTTCCTGCCAGCCCGCAAGCTTGAGGTCATCAATGAACGGCAGAACGGGTCGATTCGTCTCGTCAGCGTCGCAATCCGCGATATTCTTGGGCCAAGGCGAGGCTGCCAATTGCGCTGTGTCCGTCGCTTTCGCTTCGTTGCTCTGCTGCGGATCCCTGCCGACGGATTTCGTCGACGGGAGGTTCAGCAGCGTCGGCGAGCAGGCTGGCGACAAGCCAACAGCGTCGTCTGTCCCATGGCGCGCATCCGAAAGCGACAGGCCGCGGCTGATGCAATAGGTCGATATTTCGTCTAGGGTTTCCCTCTGGCTTTCGTTGCTGTCTCGCCCAAGCCCGCCTTTTTCCGCCAAGCGGCCGAGGAACCGGCGACATTCGCTGCTGTCGGGTTCCGCGCATTTCGAAAGGTTGGTCGGTACGTCGGTCCCGTAAACGCTCGCTGCAAGGACCGCGTAGGGCAGGTAGGCCCGCGCAAGACTCGATTGCTGTTGCTGTGAGATGGACCTCCGGGTCGCGTCGGGTGCGAACTCCCGCAAGACACCACAGCCCGAAAGCGTGCACGCGAGGAGCAAACCGACACCAATGCAGTCATACCTAAGCTGCGTCTGTTCTGTTTGCACGCTCATAGGACCTCCCCACTGTCGTGCCGCAGAGGCAGAGCCTAGTCCGGCCTCCACGCGTCGCGTTGATTTCGCTCAATGATCGCAGCGGCGCCAGTTCTGCATATGCGCCGCGCGACCGCTAACCATCAGGAAGCGATACCAGGCGGCAACCGCGCCGTACCACCCGCAGCGCCACGGCAACCCGCTCTGGCAGCCAGCTCTGGCAGCGCGATAGGCATCGAGAAGATCCGCGGGCGCATCGGCACCCTGAGGCGAAGCCAAGGCCCTTGCCTGGGTACAGCTCCCCCGGGTTTGCGCACGCGTCAGCCTGTTTGATGAACCCGATGACCTGTTCCTCGGTGTACCTGCTCTTGCGGATTGCGCTTCCTCTTTTGGTTGCGCGATCGCGTCACCCAGCTTGCCTGCGCCTCGGCATCCGGCGGCGATGCCAGCGACGGAGGCCCGTCCTGTGGTCGCTGGCGCTCTTGCGGCACACTCCATGCGATGCCCGCCGCCAAATCCGCCATCCAACTCGACTCTGCCCCGGCCTTGTTCAAGAGCCCAAAGGCTTTCGAGATCTGGTTGAAGAAGAATCACGCCACCTCCGATGGCCTCTGGCTCAAGATCGCCAAGCGGGGCGCCAAAGAACCCAGCGTCACCTACCCCGAGGCGGTGGAGATTGCGCTCTGTTGGGGCTGGATCGACGGCCAGAAGAAGGGCCTCGACGACCAGCACTTTCTCCAGCGCTTCACGCCGCGGCGCGCGCGCAGCATCTGGTCGAAGATCAACGTCGACAAGGTCGCGGCGCTCATCGAGGCGGGCCGCATGCAGGCGCCGGGCTTCGCGCAGATCGAGGCCGCCAAGGCCGACGGACGCTGGGCGCAGGCCTACGACGGAGCGCGTACGTCCGCGGTGCCCGAGGACCTGATGGCGGCGCTGGACGCCGAGCCGAGGGCCAAGGCCTTCTTTGCAACGATCAACGCGGCCAATCGCTACGCGGTACTGTGGCGCATACAGACGGCCGTGAAGGCCGAGACGCGCGCCAGGCGCATCGCCCAGCTGGTGCAGATGCTGGCGCGCGGCGAGACCATCCACGCCTTGAAGACCCGTGCCAAGGCCTGACTGCGAGGGCACGGCTCCTTGCCGCCGCGGCTCAAGGTCGGGCTCGGCCGTTGAGCGCCAGCTCGGGCACCAGGCCCGAGCGTTCGCGCGCCCAGCCGCGCAGCTGGTCGTTCGCGAAGTCCAGTTCGGCCGTCACATGGTTGATGCGTGCGATCGTGTCGACCTCGATGGAGAAACGCTCCGGCGTGAGCCAGCGACCCCGTCCGGCCACGGGCTCGTCCGAGGTCGGATCGATGGCGACACGATAGCGACCGTCCAGGCCGATCGGGACGATCATCTCCGTGTGGCTCAGCTGGAGCCGCACATGCGCCTGCGTCGGGCTGAGGAAGTGCAGCTGCAGGGCACGCAGGCCGAGCGCGTTTTCTGCCAGCAGGTAGGTCCTGCCGCTGACCGTCGCGGCCAGCGGTGGCAGCGGCGGCGGTGACGCTGTGGCCCGCGGCGCCGCAGGTTGGGCGGCCGCCCGCACCCGCGCAGCCAGTCGCTGCTGGCCTGCTGGATTGGGCGGCAGCGCTGCGTTGCTCTTGAGGGCGCGAAGCAGGTGGGGTGCAAGCCGATCGACGTCCAGGCCGCCGCCGGTGATCACGACCACGAGGTCCTTGGTCGGCCAGACCACCAGCCGCTGTCCGCCGCGGCCAGCTGCCTGGTACAGCCCGGGCAGGTTGTTGGGCAACCACCAGCCGAAGCCGTAGCCGTCGATCGGCGATGCATCGACTTGTCGCCGCGTGGCTTCGGCGATCCACGCGCGCGGCACGATCTGCCGCCCGGCCCACTCGCCCTGGCGCAAGAACAGGTGGCCGATGCGCAGCAGATCGGTCGGGCGCATCTGCAGATCACCGGCCCCCTGGTTGATGCCCTGCGGATCGCGCGGCCACCGCCAATTGGTGATGCCGATCGGGCCGAACAGCGCCTCGCGCGCGAAGGCCTCCGTGCTCAGGCCGGTGGTCCTTGCGATCAGCGCCGACAGCATGTGAAAGCCCGGACTGCAGTACTCGAAGCGCGTGCCGGGCGCCGCACGCATCGGCAGCGCCAGCGCGTAGCCTACCCAGTCGGGCGACGCGGCCATCGCCAGCATCTCGCGCTCGTAGGGCACCGGACCACAGGCCAGACCGCTCGACGTGGTGAGCAGGTCGCGCACCCGAATCTGCAGTGCGCGGGCGTCCGGCGGCGGGCTATCCGTCAGCAGTGGAACCACCGGAACCTCCAGCCCGGCGATCGAGCCGCGCTCCAGCGCCAGACCCACCAACGTCGTGGTGATCGACTTAGTTACCGACGCGACGTCGTGGCGCGCCTCGGCCTCGAAGGGGTGGAAATAGGCATCGAGCACCAGGTGCCCGTAGCGCACGATCTGCAGGCTGTGGATCGGCAGGTGCTCGGCCTCCACGGCATCAAAGAGCTCGACCAGGGCCTGCGAATCGAGGCCCTGGGCTTCGGGCGCGGAGGTGCGCCAGACCCGGCCCGGGTAGTAGCCGTCGTTGGTCCGCAGTGGCACGTCGTCCGGCGGCGTGGCGGGTGACACCGGCGGTCGCGCGCAGCCAGCGGTCAGCGCGCACAGCAGCACGCATCGCCCAAGCAGCCTCAGCGGTACTCGCGTCACCCGAGCTGCGAAGCGGCTGTGGGCAGGTCGGTTCGTCACTGCGGCCCCCGCACGACCTTCACGCGCACCCCGTCGGCCACGCTGTCGCTCGGGTAGACGACCACGCGTGCGCCAGGCGCCACCCCGTCTTCGATCCAGGCATCGCTGGCTGCGCGCCCGCCGACCTTGACGTGTTGCTTCGCCGCGCGGCCGTCGTGCACGGCGTACACCGCCCATTGGTTGCCATCGCGGAACAGCGCGGCAACCGGCATCGTGATGGCGTTCGCGTGCTCGAAGATGACGATGCGCGCGTCGATGCGGAACTGGTCACCGAGACCACGCCACTGCTCGGACGGCGAGGCGATGTCGACGATCACGTTGACGCGCTGTTCCTCGACGCCGAGCGCCGAGACCTTGGTGAAGGCCGCAGGTTCGACGCGCCGCACCCGCCCGGCCAACCGCGGGCCCGGCCCGGCATCGACGTCGACGCGCGCGCCGGGGGCGATGCGCCGGCCGTCGCTGGACAGCACGTCGATCACGATCTCCAGCTGGGTCGGGTCGCCGATCTCCAGCAGCGGGGTGCCCACGCCGACCACGGTTTCGCTTTCCTGCAGCACGCGCAGCGCCTGGCCGTCGACGGGGGATTCGATCGGCCAGGTGGTGCCGGGGCGGTGTGCGCCGGCCCCTTCGCGCGCGCGCATCAGCGCCGCGCGTGCCTGGGCCAGGTCGTGTGCCGCGCCTATCTCGGCAAAGCGCGTGGCTTCCAGATCCCTGTCCTGCACGCGCGCCGCCAGTTGCGCCTGGTCAAGTGCCGCCGGGGCGACGAAGCCGTCGTCCTGCAACCGCTTCTGCCGCGCCACGTCGGTCTTCGCCTGGTCGAGCGCGGCCTCGGCGCGCGCCACCCTGGCGCGCGCCTGCGCCAAGGCGGCTTCGGCAGCGCCGACACGCTCGCTCAGCTCACGGGCCGTGCGCCCATCGAGCATCGCCGGCGCGCCGGGGGACAACTCGGCCACGGCCGAGCCTGCCTGCACCAGGTCACCGGCCTTGACGCGCACGCGCGCCAACCGGCCGGCCACCGGCGCCGAGACGACGTAGCGCTCGCGCACCCGCGTCTTGCCGTCCTCGTCGATGGTCTGCTCGAACAGGCTGCGGCGCACTTCGGCGGTTTCGACCGGTACCGGCTGCGGCCGGAAGGCCCAAATGAAGATCGCGGCCAAGCCGGCAGTGCCCAAGGCGGCCGAAATCCAAAGCTTGCGGGTCATGACGATCTCCAGCTCACTCGCGCGTCTTCAGCACGCTGACCAGGTCGAGCTCGTCGACACGGCGCCGCACGATCAGAGCGCTGGCGACGCCGGCGACCAGCACGACCAGGCAGGCGAACGCATAGGTGCGTGGTGCGACCACCAGGGGCAGGTGTATCTCGGTCACCGTCGACAAGCTCACGATGCCCCAGGCCAGGCCGTAGCCCATCAGGCAACCCAGCGGCAAGGCGAGCAGCAGCTCGGCACCGAGCTCGCCCAGCAAGAGCGCAGAGACTTCTCCGCGTGTGGCCCCCAGAACGCGCAGGCTCGCCAGGTCCCAGGCGCGCTCGGCAAGTGCGATGCGGGCGTTGTTGTAGACCACGCCCAGCGCGATCGCCGCGCCCAGGACCCCGCACACCGAGCTGAAGAACAGCACGTTGCGCGCGTTGTTCTCGCGCACGAAACGTATCACCGGGCCGATTTCCATCGTCGCGGCAACCCGCGGCATGTTCTTCAACTGCCGCAGCACGGTTTCGCGCTGCGAGGCGTCGATCAACAGCCGCGCACCCGACATCGCCTGCCCTTCGCCGAGCAACCGGTCGAGGCCATCGCGGTTCATGGCGGCCGCCAGCCGTGTCAGCTCGAAGCTGAATCCCGTCACGGGAAGATCGGCCTGCGCACGGGAGCCCTGCAGGATCTCGATGTGGACCTCGTCACCCAGGGCGATCCCCAGCCGGTCGGCAAGCCGGTCGTTCAGCACGATGCCGGAGGTGGGCAACGGTGCGCGCCGAAGGCGCTGGTCGAGCATCGGCCGCATCTGCGAGTCGCTCTCGATGCCGCTGAGCGTGGTGCGGTAGCTGCGCAGCCCATGCGTCAAGCGCACCGGCACATCGCGGGTGGCTTCGGCGCGCAGCACGCCGGCCATCTGCCTGAAGTCATAGAGCGCGGCACTCGACGTCGGTTCGGCCAGCGCCACGAGCACGTCCTGCCGGTCGCGCATGCGAATCTCGACTTCCAGCAGGTAGTCCACCGAATCCCGCCACCAGGTGCCGGCCACCATGACGCCCACGGCGCTGGCGATGCCGACGGTGGTAAGCAGCGCGCGCAGCGGCCGGCGTTCGATGTCGCGTACAACCATGCGAACCGACGGCGAGAGCAGCCGGCCCAGCCCGATGCGCTCGCCCAGCGTCGCACCGAAGCTAGGCGGGGCGGGCGGCCGCATGGCCTGCGCCGGCGGCAGCCGCACCACGCGCAGCAAGGCGCCCAGCACGGCCAACGCCGCGGCAGCCAGCGCCAGCGCCAGCGCCGATAGCCAGATCCACGGCAGCAGGCGGTACTCAAAGTCGGGCATGCGGAAGAAGCGGGCGTACATCTGCGCCACCGAATCGCCGAAGTAGGCGCCGCCGGCGATGCCCAGCGGTGCACCGATCAGCGCGATGAAGAGCGCGAACTTCAGGTAGTGGCGTCCGATCTGCGCGTCGTCGCGGCCAAGCGCCTTGAGCGCGGCGATCTGGCCGCGTTGGGTGCCGATCAGGCGGGTCAGGGCCACGTTGAGCAGGAACATCGCCACGCCCATCACGATCACCGGCAGCGTCGTGCCATAGACCTTCCACTGCGCGATCTCCTGCGTCAGCATGCGGTGCGAGGGCTGGTCCGCGCGGACGAACGCGCCGGTGAAACCGTAGCGGTCCAGGCGACGGTCGAGCTCGGCGATCACCGCCGGCTCCGAGGCGCCACGCTCCAGCCGCACGGCCAGGCTGTTGAACGCGCCTTCCATGTTGAACGCGGCTGCCAGGCGCTGGCGGGCGACCCAGAAGATGCCGAAGCTGCGCTCGTCGCCGAAGCCGCCGCGGCTGGGGAAGATGTACTCCGGCGACGCGACCACGCCGATGACCTGCAAGGACTCGCGTTTGCCGTTGAGCAGCGCGATGATGCGGTCGCCCGGGCCGATGCCATGCACGCTGGCGAAGGCCTCGTTGACCAGGGCCTGGTTCGAGTCGGGCGCATCGATCCAGGCGCCGCGCGTCAGCGTCAGCCGGTTGATGCGCGGCAGGCCATGCTCGGGTAGCGCGATCATGCGGCCGGTAAGCGCCTCCACCACGCCTGGCTGGTCGAGCTGCACGTCGAAAGACACGGTGGCTTCGACCTCGGTGATCCCCGGGATGCGAAGCAACGGATCGACCAGGCTCACCGGGGCGCGCTTACCCACGGCGAAGACATGCGCGAAGCGCGCGCGCTCGTAGTGCGAGGCCTGCAGCCAGCGCAGCGAGTCGTACGCCGACAGCGAGCCGACGTAGCCGACGATGCCCGCGGCCACCACCAGCGCCACGGCCAGCACCTGCGCGCGCAGTTGCCACAGGTCGCGCAGCAGTTTGCGGTCAAGCATGTTCAGCATGACGTCACCACGAAATCTGCTCCGGCCGCAACTTGGACGGGTTGCGTTCCACCGAGGCGATGCGCCCGTCGGCCATGCGCATGACGCGGTCGGCGATCTGCGCGATCGGCGCGTTGTGCGTGATCACCGCGGCGGTGGTGCCCAGTTCGGTATTGATCCGCACGATCGCATCGAGGACGATCTTGCCCGTGGCGAAGTCCAGCGCGCCGGTCGGTTCGTCGCACAGCAGCACGTCCGGGCGTTTGGCGATGGCGCGCGCGATGGCCACGCGTTGCTGCTCGCCGCCCGACATCTGCGACGGATAGTGGTGGAGGCGGTCGGCCAGACCCACCAGCGCCAGGGCCTCGTCGGGGCGCATCGGACGGTCGGACATCTCGGTCACCAGCGTGACGTTCTCGACCGCGGTGAGCGACGGGATCAGGTTGTAGAACTGGAACACGAAGCCGACATGCTGGCGGCGATAGCGGGTCAGTTCAGCCTCGCTGGCGTGCGTGAGGTCATGGTCGCGAAAGGTCGCGGACCCGCCGGTGGGCGTATCCAGGCCGCCCAGGATGTTCAGCAGCGTCGACTTGCCGCAGCCCGACGGCCCGAGCAGCACCACGAACTCCGACGCGAAAATCTCGAGATCGACCCCGCGCAGCGCGTGCACCTGCACCTCGCCCATCGTGTAGATCTTGGTGAGGCCCCGCGCGACAAAGATCGGTCCATCGGCCGAAGGATCGGGGCGCGGCGCTGAAGGGGCTGCGTGCATGGAACGCACCGGCGCTATGCGAGCCAAGTCGCTCGACCTTGCTTGTCGACGAGCCAGACGCGTTGCACTGCGCGCCTCGCCAGGGCAAGGCGCGCCAGCCTGTCCCCGCCGACCATGATGGCCGTTGACCATGCGTCGGCCTGGGTCGCAGTGGCCGCGACCACGCTGACGGCGCTGAGCGCGGTCGGCGACCAGCCGCTGTTTGGGTCGAAGATATGGTGGTGGCGCCGGTCCGCGCTGAAGTGGCTCGGGCCGTCAGCAGATGTGGCGACGCAGGCGTCCAGCGAAATGAGCTCTTCGCGGCCGTGGTGCGGAACCTGCAAGGCCACCGACCATGGTTCCCCGGCGGGCGCTCGCCCGATGCTCGCGAGTTCTCCCGCGTCGACGAGCCCGGCCACAGCTCCCACAGCGCGCATCGCTTCACAGGCACGATCGGCGGCGAAGCCCTGCGCAATGCCATTGAGCGTGACAGCCATGCCTGCACGCGCCAGTCTCGATTCGGCTTCATTCACCTGCAGGCCGCGCCAGCCCACCAGCGATCGCACCGCGGCCACATCGTCCTCGGACGGCAGACCGCCATGGCCGGCATGACGCTGAAACAGCTGCCACAACGGCTGCACCGTCACGTCGAATGCGCCGCCGCTGCTCGCGGCATGCGCCTGCGCCTGGCGCAGCACGGTCACGGTCCACGGATCGGGCCGGACGAGCCGGCCGTGGCGGTTGAGGCGGCTGATCTCGCTGCCGGCGTCGTACAGGCTCATCAACCGCTCGACACGATGGATCGCGCTCAGCGCGGCTGCGCAGGCGGTCTCGGCAGTCCGGCCATCGGCTGCAATCGCCCGCACGCGCACGGTGGTCCCGAACGCGAACGAGCTTTGCGAACGCGGCGTCTGCTGGCTGGCCAACGTGTCGCGTGCGCCGAGCGCGAAGGCGCCGAAACCCAGGCACAGCGCGCGGCGCTTGATTGCATCGCTCACGGCGGAGCCTCCCGTCGAGGCGCGTGTTGCAGGGCATCGGACACGGCGCGCAGCAGCGCCTTGCTGGTGGTGGTGGCGCCTGAAATCGCATCGACGTCGTTGTGTGCCCGCCCCGCGAGCTTGTCGATCGAAAGCGCTGCCAGGCGTGCGTAGTCGCTGTCGCGTGTCGACAGCACTTCGACGCGCTCGATGCGTCCCGCGGCTACGCGGACGCGCACCCGGTAGACGAAGCCGGCTTGCGTGTCCTGCCCCTCATAGCTTCCGTCGCGCAGAGCACCCACATCCACGGCGGTGACCGGCGGCTGGCGGTAGCCTTCGAGTTGCACGTTCTGCACCCACAGGTTGCCGCCAACCGCCACCACGACCAGTGCTGCGATGCCGAGCGCCACTGCGCGCGGCCACTGACGGAGCGCCGGCCGCGGGCCCCAGGGTTTGAAGACCGAGATGGCAACGATGCCGACGAGCACGGCCGCCTGCAAGGCACTGGCGAGCATCACGGCCTGGGCGTGCGCCGCATACGCGGCCTGGCCCGACACTTCTCCCGACATCGCGTCCGACAAGGCCGACATGGCGCTGACATGAGGTGCCACCCACAGCGGCAGCGCCAAGCCGAGTCCGGCCAGCAGGATCCACTTCAGCGACACCCACCACAGGCGAAAGGCCCCCCAAGTCGTGAACAGCGAGAACAACAACCCGGTGAGGATGAAGCCGTAGCTGGCGTTGACGATCAGCGTGTCGTGAACCAGCAGCACCGCGCGGTCGAGCCCGGGGCGCCATGCCGCGACGGGGTGTGCCTGCTGCGCGCCGACGAGCAGCATCGTGACAGCCAGCGCGCCCAGCCAGACGCAGGTCAAGGTGATGTGAAGGGCCAGCAGGATGCGCCGCGCGCGCTTTCCCAGCGCCCAGCCGGAAACAGTCTCTGCAGGAGCGTCACCGGTCACCCCACTGGTGTTCGCCGAGTCGATCATCGGACCAGACTGTCCACTGCCACGAGCGCTGCGCGTTGATGCGCATCAATCGCCGATCGGATGAGCGGCGGCGTAGGTCGAACGTCAGCAGTACCTTCGGGCCCGGTCAGTCGCGCGGCAATCTCCCGAGCTGGTCGTTGACTGGCAGGTGGCCTTGGCCGTGGCTACCGCGTCGAGGATCGACCGACAGGACGTGTTGCGCACCTGCCGCTCGCCTTGGCGGGTCGAACGGGTCGGGTAACCCACTCGAGATTCAGCAGAGCCTGCCGTCATTTGGAGCCAGCACGGATGGCCCATGTGTCACTTGAAGCCGCCAGGAGGGCCCAGCGGTGGCATGATCCCCGCCTTCGCCGCGGGAAAGGCCGCGGCGCCATCGACCACGAAAGGATCCCCATGAGCACCCCCAGCGGCCTGCAGATCGACGACCGCGTCACCGGCAGTGGCGACACCGCCAAGGCTGGCCAGACGGTCACCGTGCACTACACCGGCTGGCTGCACGACCCGCAGGCGGCCGATGGCCGCGGCCGCAAGTTCGATTCCAGCAAGGACCGCGGCGAGCCGTTCGAGTTCGCGCTCGGCGCCGGCCAGGTGATCCGCGGTTGGGACGAAGGCGTGCAGGGGATGCAGGTCGGTGGCACGCGCGTGCTGACGATCCCGGCCGAGCTGGGCTACGGCGCGCGTGGCGCCGGCGGCGTGATCCCGCCGAACGCGACACTGGTGTTCGAGGTCGAGCTGCTGCCGACGCCCGAGCGGCCCCAGCTGCAGATGGACGACGTGGTGGTCGGCAGCGGTGAGATCGCCAAGGAAGGCGACAGCGTCACCGTGCACTACACCGGCTGGCTCTTCGACGCCTCGGCGCCGAACAACCGTGGCCGCAAGTTCGATTCCAGCAAGGATCGCAACGATCCGTTCGAATTCGACCTCGGCGCCGGCATGGTGATCCGCGGTTGGGACGAGGGCGTGCAGGGCATGCAGGTCGGCGGCACCCGCGTGCTGACGATCCCGCCGCACCTGGGCTATGGCGCGCGGGGTGCCGGGGGCGTGATCCCGCCGAACGCGACGCTGGTGTTCGAGGTCGAACTGCTCGGGACCTGATAGTTCCGGGCGCGCGAAGCGCCGCCCGCATCAAGTGGCGTGCGCGGATCCGGCTATGCCGGTCCGCTGCGCGAGCCCCCTCGGGGGGCAGCCCCGGGAGGGGCGTGGGGGCCTCATCAAAACCTTTCGTGCGGGCCCAGGTAGCGCCACTGGCCGACGGGCAGCTTGCCGAGTACCACGCTGCCAATGCGCACGCGCTTCAGGCCGACGACCTTCAGGCCGACCAGTTCGCACATGCGGCGGATCTGGCGCTTGCGGCCCTCGCGCAGCACGAAGCGCAGCTGGTCTTCGTTGGCCCAGCTGACCTTGGCGGGCTTCAGTTGCTTGTCGTCGAGCATCAGGCCGTACTGCAGGCGCTTCAGGTCGGCCTCGGGCAGCGTGCCTTCGCCCAGGTACTCCACACGCACCAGGTATTCCTTCTCGACGTCGGAGTCTTCGCCGATCAGGTGCTTGGCGATGCGGCCGTCCTGCGTCAGCACCAGCAGGCCGGTGGAGTCGATGTCCAGCCGGCCGGCCGGGGCCAGGTGGCGGCCGTGGCCGGGGTGGAAGGGGCGCTTGTGCGGGTCGTCCGGCCAGT
This sequence comes from Ideonella sp., assembly GCF_036277275.1. Classification (GTDB taxonomy): domain Bacteria; phylum Pseudomonadota; class Gammaproteobacteria; order Burkholderiales; family Burkholderiaceae_C; genus Ideonella. Next base: position 24,733 of record NZ_DASUNH010000107.1, read on the forward strand.
GGTTGGCGCCGGTGACCAGCACGCTGGCCGGCTCATAGCCATCTTCGGCCTGGCCCGACACGTAGCCGATCGGCTTGTTCAGCAGGATCGTGACGCGTTGCGCCTGCTGGTTGTGCGCCAGCGGGTCGACCTCGATCTTGGCGTTGGGCAGCACGCGCTGGCCCAGCACGGCCATCTGGCCATCGACCTTGACCCAGCCGGCGGCGATCCAGTCGTCGGCTTCGCGGCGCGAGGCGAGGCCTCGGTCGCCCAGCAGCTTGGACAGGCGGATGCCTTCGGCGTCCGACGTGCGCGGGGTCGGTGGGCGCGGTGCGGGCCTGACCTGCGGCGGCGGTGCTTCGTCGCGGGCGACGCGGCGCGGGCCGCCGGGCTGGGCCGCCGCCGGAGGCCGGGGCGGATTCGGTCGTGACGCGCCGGGGGCGGGGGGGCGCGGTGGGTTCGGGCGAGAGGCACCAGTTGCAGGCGGCCGCGGCGGGTTCGGGTGGTACCCGCCTGGCGCGGGAGGCCGCGGCGGGCGTCCGGATGATGGCGAGGGGCCATACCCCGGCTTGGACGACGGCTGGTAGCGCACCGGCACGCTGGATGTGGCAGGCGCGGGTGCCGACGGTGCCGCCGGGGCAGGGCTGCCAGCAGCCGCGGGCGCGGCCGGCGTGGCGGCGCGGGTGGCACGCTTGGGCGTGCGCTGGATGTTGCGGTCGGAGTTGATGGTCATCGTGTCAGCGTCCGCGCAGGAAGAGCGCGTCCAGTTCCTTCATCGTGACCTGGCGCCAGGTAGGCCGGCCGTGGTTGCATTGGTCGGCGCGCTCGGTGGCTTCCATCTGGCGCAGCAGCCCGTTCATTTCTTCGATCGTCAGCCGGCGGTTGGCACGAACAGCACCATGGCAGGCCATCGTCGCGAGGATTTCGTCCTGCGCGCGCTCGATCATGCGCCCGGCGTCGGCCTCGGCCAAATCGGCCAGTTCCCGCAGCACCGAGCGGGCCAGTGTGACAGGGTCGGCGTCGGGCAGGGCGGCCGGGCGCGCACGCACCGCCAGCGTGGTCGGGCCCAGCGGCGAGATGTCCAGCCCCAGCGCGGCCAGGTCGGTCGCCCGTGCCTCGGCCACCGCCACCTCTTCCTGCGTCGCGGCAAAGGTGCTGGGGATCAGCAGCGGCTGCGCGGCCAGCGGCGCCTGCCGCGCGGCGGCTTTGAGGCGCTCGTAGACGATGCGCTCGTGGGCCGCATGCATGTCGACCACGATCAAGCCTTGGGCGTTCTCGGCCAGCACGTAGACGCCGGAGAGCTGCGCCAACGCGCGGCCGAGCGGCCAGTCGTTGGCTTCGGCCGGTGCCTGCGGCTCGGCGCTGCGGGCGGCTTCGGCGAACGGTGTTGCACTGCCTGCAATGGGCGCTGTAGCTGGCACTGACCACGGGGCCGGCGCCTCGCGGGCGTACAAGGTGCCCAGGTCGGCCAGGCTCAGCCGCTGCTGCTGTGCGCCCCAGGGCAGGCCGCTGGGTGGCTGCGCGGGGGTGACTGGCCGCGCCTGTGTCACTGGCTGTGGCGAGACGATGGCTTCGACGGCACGCCCCATCGGGCTGCCGCCGGTCGCGGCCAGCACGCCCTCGACGGCGCGCCGCACGGCGCTGTAGACCTCGCCCGATTCGCGAAAGCGCACCTCGATCTTGGTCGGGTGCACGTTCACGTCGACGCGCGTCGGCTCGATGTCGATGAACAGCACGTACGCCGGCTGGCGCTGGCCGTGCAGCACGTCTTCGTAGGCGCTGCGCAGCGCATGGGCCACCAGCTTGTCGCGCACATAGCGGCCGTTGACGTAGGCGTACTGGTGATCGGGCCGGGCGCGCGAGGCCTCGGGCAGCCCGGCGCGGCCGAGGATGCGCATCGGGCCGGCCGCGTGCTCGACCGCGCGGCTGTCGGCCACGAACTCAGGCCCCAGCACATCGGCCATGCGCTGCTCGTGCGTCGCGCGGCGCCATTGCTCGACCAGCTTGCCTTCGTGCCAGATCGCGAAGCCGACGTCCGGCCGGGCCAGCGCGTGGCGGCGCACCGCTTCGGTCGCATGGGCCAGCTCGGTGGCTTCGCTTTTCAGGAACTTGCGGCGCGCCGGCGTGCTGAAGAACAGCTCACGCACCTCGATGCTGGTGCCCACGGCGCGGGCTGCGGGCTGCAGCTCGCCACTGCGCGCGTCCAGGCGTTGCGCGTGCGGGGCATCGGTCGTGCGGCTGACGATGGCCAGCTCCGACACCGAGGCGATCGCGGCCAGCGCCTCGCCGCGAAAACCCATCGTCGCGACGCCTTCCAGCTCGGCCAGCGAGCGGATCTTGCTGGTCGCGTGACGCTTGATCGCCAGCGGCAGCTCTTCGGCCGGGATGCCGCCGCCATCGTCTTCGACCACGATCGCGCGGATGCCGCCTGCGATCAGCTTGACGGTGATCTGCGTCGCGCCGGCGTCCAGCGCGTTGTCGACCAGCTCACGCACGACCGACGCCGGGCGCTCGACGACCTCGCCGGCGGCAATCTGGCTCACCAGCTCGTCGGGCAGCTCGCGGATCGGGCGCCGCGCGAGTGTGGCCTCGGGGGCGGCGGTGTCGGTGGCCAAGTCTGTCATGGTGGGATTGTAGGAAGCCTCACGCCGGCCCCGCTCGCAGCGCGGGCTGTTTGCGGGCCTTGGCGGGACTCTGGCGGCACCTGGTCAGCGGGCCAACCCCTGCAGCAGGTAGGTGGCTGCGCCGCCAAGGTAGCCCAGCAGCGCCAGCAGGCTGATGTTTCTCACGTACCAGCCGAACTCGATCCGCTCCAGCCCCATGGCGGCCACGCCCGCCGCCGACCCGATGACCAGGATCGAGCCCCCGGTGCCCGCGCAGTAGGCCAGGAACTGCCAAAGAAAGTGATCGGTGGGGTAGGTCGCCAGGTCGTACATGCCCATCGTTGCAGCGACCAGCGGCACGTTGTCGACGACCGCACTGGCGATGCCGATGATGAGCACGATCAGGTCCTGCCTGCCGACGGCATGGTCCAGCCAGGTGGCCAGGGACTTCAGCACATGCGTGTGCTCCAGCGTGGCAACCGCCAGCAGGATGCCGACGAAGAACATGATCGAAGCCATGTCGATCCTGCTCAACGCGTGCGCCAGTGTCAGCCGTTGCCTGTCGCGATCGTCCGTGCCGCGGTGCAGGATGTCGCCGACCAGCCAGAGCAGGCCGAGGCCGAACAGGATGCCCATGAAGGGCGGCAAGTGGGTCACCGTCTTGAAGACCGGCACCGCCAACAGAATCGCCAGGCCCAGCACGAACATGATGCCGCCTCCATGGACCCGATGCGGCCCGACGCAGGCGTCGAGTTCTGGCTGCGGGATGGCAGCCGTGCGGCCGCGCACCATGAACGCGGCGATCGACAGCGGCAGCGCGAGGCAGACCATCGACGGCAGCAACAGCGACGTGACGACGGCCTGGCCGGTGACTTGACCGCCGATCCACAGCATCGTCGTCGTGACATCGCCGATCGGCGACCAGGCGCCACCCGCGTTGGCCGCGATGATCACGACGCCGGCGAACAGCAGGCGGTCGTCGCGGCGATCGATCAGCTTGCGCAGCAGCGACACCATCACGATGGTGGTGGTGAGGTTGTCGAGGATCGCGCTGAGGACGAAGGTGACGACACCGATGAGCACCATCAGCGTCGGCAGGCGAGACGTCTTGATCCGGCTGGTGACCACTTCGAAGCCGTGGTGCGCATCGACGACTTCGACGATCGTCATCGCGCCCATCAGGAAGAACACGATCTGAGCCGTGGCGATCAGCGATTCGCCGAGTTGCTCACCCAGCGCGTGGGCGTCGGCCGCGCCGAGGGCGTAGACCGTCCACATCGCACCGGCACCAATCAGCGCTGACGCGGATTTACTGATCTTCAGCGGGTGCTCCAGCGCGATCGCCGCGTAGGACAGCACGAAAAGGATGACAAGGGTGGTCAGCATGGCAAACGCGGCACGAGACGCCGCATGGTCGTTGGTGGTCCGCAAGGCGGCCCGACCGTTGCACATGCCTGCCGGCGCTTGATCGCAGCGCCGGCACCCTGCGCAGATTGTAGGCAGTCACCGGGGCATTCCGGGCGGGGTGCGCCAGCTGGGGATAATCCCCTTCCATGGAGCTTCTTGCCTTTTTGGTCGACCTCGTCGTCCACGTCGACCAGCATCTGGCGGCATTCGTCACCCAGTACGGCGTCTGGGTCTACGCCTTGCTGTTCGCGATCATCTTCGTCGAGACCGGTGTGGTCGTGATGCCGTTCCTGCCTGGCGACTCGCTGCTGTTCGTGGTGGGCGCGTTGTGCGGTGTCGGCCTGATGGACCTGACCACCTCGCTGGCGCTGATGTTCACCGCCGCGGTGGCCGGCAACCAGAGCAACTACACGATCGGCAAGCACGTCGGCCCGAAGGTCTTCCAGTGGGAGAACTCGCGCTGGTTCAACAAGCAGGCCTTCCTGAAGGCGCACGACTTCTACGAGCGCTACGGTGGCGTCACGCTGGTGGTCGCCCGATTCATGCCCTTCCTGCGCACCTTCGCGCCCTTCGTGGCCGGCGTGGCGCTGATGACACGGCGCCGGTTCACCTTCTTCGACATCACCGGTGGTGCGCTTTGGGTCGGCAGCATCACGCTGGCCGGCTACTTTTTCGGCAACGTGCCGTGGGTCAAGCAGAACCTCGAAAAGATCATCTGGGCGATGATCCTGATCCCCGGCCTGTTGATCCTTGCCGGTGCCTGGCGAGGGCGCCGCAAGCAGGCGGGCGCCAGTGCCCGGCCCGCGGCGTGAGCGTCGCAGCGACCCACGTTTACGCGCTGTTGGACGATCTCGGGTCGTATGACGGCGCCGAGGTTTCGCCGGCCCGCAGCCGTTGCTACCACGGCTTCGTGCGCGAGCATCGCGCGGCCACTGCCGCCGAGTTGGATGTGACCTGGGCGGCCGTCGAGGCAGACCAACGCGCCGGCCTGCATGCGGTGCTGCTGGCCGACTACGAATGGGGCGTGGCGCTGCAAGGCGTCGCATCGGCGGGCGGTGCAGGTGGCGCGGGTGCCGTGGGCGGCCTGCGGGTGCTGATGTTCCAGCAGCTCGATCTGCTGACTCCGGACAAAGCAGACGCGTGGTTGGTCGCGCGGGATCGGAACGAAGCCGAGCCGACGGTGGCCGGTTTGATGGGGCTCACGCCGTCGATTGGCGATGTCGACTTCGACGCTGCGATTTCGCGCATCCACCAGGCCATCGAGGCCGGCGAGACCTACCAGGTCAATTACACATACCGCCTGAACGGCCAGGCCTACGGCTCGCCGGTGGCGCTGTACCGGCGGTTGCGGGCGCGCCAGCCGGTGGGTTACGGCGCGCTGATCTCGCTGCCGCCGCTGGCGGGCTTCGCGCGACACGTGCTATCGCTGTCGCCCGAGCTGTTCCTGCGGCACCAGGCGGGCACGCTGACGGCACGGCCGATGAAAGGCACAGCGCCGCGGCATTCGGCCGATCCGGTGGCCGACGCGGCGCAGGCCGCGTGGCTGCGCGCTGACGAGAAAAACCGGGCCGAGAACCTGATGATCGTCGACCTGTTGCGCAACGACCTGGGCCGCGTGGCCGAACTGGGCTCGGTGCAGGTGCCGGCGCTGTTCGCGGTCGAGCCCTATGCGACGGTCTGGCAGATGACCTCGACCGTACAGGCGCACTTGCGCCCCGGCATTGGCATGCCAGGCCTGTTGCGCGCGGCCTTCCCGTGCGGTTCGATCACCGGCGCGCCCAAGCACCACACGATGGGGCTGATCCGTGCGCTGGAGACGACGCGGCGTGGGCTGTACTGCGGGGCGATCGGATGGGTCGATGCGCCCGATGGCGCGAGCGTTGGCGATTTCTGCCTGTCGGTCGCGATCCGCACGTTGACATTGGGCGAGAGCCGCGACGGCCTGGCACCGCTGCAACTGGGTGTCGGCGCCGGCATCGTGCTGGACAGCGAAGCGGCCAGTGAGCGCGCGGAGTGCCGGCTGAAGGCCCGCTTCCTCACCGGCCTGGACCCCGGCTTCGCGCTGATCGAAACCATGCGCTATGCGCCTGGCGCCGGCGTGCCGTTGTGGCCGCAGCACATGGCGCGGCTGGCCGCCAGTGCCGCGCAGCTGGGCTTCCCGTTCGATGAAACAGCGCTGCGCACCGGCTTCGAAACGCTTCGGCCGTCGCTGGCACCCTCGGGTGATTCGCGCGTACGCCTGGCCTTGCGCCACGATGGCAGCGCCGACTGGCGCCACGCACCGCTTGCGCCGCTGCCCGAAGGCCCGGTCTTGCTGTGCTGGGCCGACGAGACGCTGCCGCTCGGCCGGCCGCTGGCCGTGCACAAGACCAGCGACCGGATGGTCTACGACCGCGGGGTGCAGGCGGCGATGGCGGCCGATGCCTTCGACAGCCTGTTCCTGCGCGAAGACGGTGTGTTGCTCGAGGGAGGGCGCAGCAGCGTCTTCGCCCTGGTCGATGGCCGCTGGCTGACGCCGCCGTTGGCTGATGGCGTGCTGCCCGGCGTGATGCGCGGGCAGCTGCTGGCCGATCCGAACTGGGACGCGGCCGAGCGCCGGTTGACGCGCGAAGATGTCGAGCAGGCCGAGGCACTGGTCGTGTGCAACGCGTTGCGTGGCGTGCTGCGTGCCGCGCTGGCGACCTGAGCGCCTGAGCGGCCGCTGTTTTCAGGTCGCCCGGTTGCGCGACAGCGGCGGGTTCTTCGCGAAGTAACGCTCGATGCCGCTGAACAGCGCCTGCACCAGGCGCTGCTGATAGTCGGGGTCGCGCAGCTTGTCTTCTTCGTCCGGGTTCGAGATGAACGCCGTCTCGACCAGGATGGACGGGATGTCGGGCGCCTTCAGCACCGCGAAGCCGGCCTGCTCGACCTTGGGCTTGTGCAGCCGGCCGACCGAGCCAATGCGGCTCAGCACTTCGTTGCCGACGCGCAGGCTGTCCTTGATCTGCGCGGTGGTGCTCATGTCCAGCAATGCGCGCAGCACCTGCTTGTCCTTGGTGGCGGCGTTGACGCCGCCGACCACGTCGGCCGCGTTTTCCTTCTGTGCCATCCAGCGGGCCGCCGTGCTGGTGGCGCCGCCCTGGCTCAGCGCGAAGACACTCGCACCGCGGGCTTCGGGGGTGAAGAAGGCATCGGCGTGGATCGACACGAACAGGTCGGCCTGCACCCGCCGCGCCTTGGCGACTCGATCTTTCAGTGGCACGAAGAAATCCGCGTCGCGCGTCAGCATCGCGCGCATGCCGGGCTTGGTGTTGAGCTTGTCGCGCAGTTGCAGCGCGACCTGCAGCACGACGTCTTTTTCCTTCAAGCCGGTGGGGCCGATGGCGCCAGGGTCTTCGCCACCATGGCCGGGGTCGATCGCGACCACGATCAGGCGGTTGATGCGGTCTTTTTGCGCGGCGGTCGGCGGCGGGGGCGCGGCCGGGGGGCGGGGCGTCGGCGCCGTGCCGGATGTGTTGGCGTTCGACTGCGCCAGCGGCTTGTCGACACGGCCAATGAATTCGCCCAGTGCGTCCTGCACCTCCTGGGCGGCTTCGCGCTCGGCGGTGTCCTTGTCGCGAATCAGGCTCAGCAGCGGGTCGGGCTCTTCGGTCGGGTAGAGGTCGAACACGAGCCGGTGTTGGTAGGCGGCCACCGGCGTCAGCGCAAACTGCTGCGGCTTGACCGCCTGCTTCAGGTCGATGACCAAGCGCACGACGCGCGGCTGGTTCTGCCCCACGCGCACGCTCGAGATGTAAGGGTCGTCGGAGCGCACCTTGCCGACCAGCTCGCGCAGCGCCGGGCTCAGCTCGAGGTGCTCGATGTCGACCACCAGCCGCGGCGGGTTGTCGGCAACGAAGTGGTTGGCGATCAGCGACTGGTCCGACTCGATCGTCACGCGGGTGTACTCGGCCGCAGGCCAGACCCGCACCGCGACAATCGCCGAGCCCCAGGCCAACTGCGCCGGCCCGAAGCTGAGCACGACCGTGCCCAGGCCGCCTGTGAGCAGGTTGCGCCGGCGCATCAGGCCAGCTCCTTTGCTGCCGCGGCCAACAGTTGCTGGCCCGCCTTGCTGAAGGCCTCGGCGCGCACCTCGCGGTGCTCGTCGGCCATGGGTTCGATGGTCAGCACCAGATCGGGCGGCGGCAACTGCGGTGCGGCCCTGCTGGCCCACTCGGCGATCTTCAAACCGGGCGCGGCATAGACCTCGCGAAAGCCCGCATCGGCCCATTCGCGCGGATCGTCGAATCGATAGAAGTCGAAATGCGACACTGCGAGTGATTGGCCGTTGCCCAAAGGCAACGAATACGGCTCAACAACGGCGTAAGTGGGGCTTTTGATGCGACCGGTGGCGCCCAAGGCGCGCAACAAATGGCGCACGAATGTGGTCTTGCCTGCACCCAGCGGGCCATCGAGTTCGAGGCGCGCGTCCTGCAACGCAGGGTGGGTGGTGATCGCGTGGGCCAGCGCAAAGGCGAAGCGTCCACAGGCCGCTTCATCGGGCCAGGGCAGGGACTGGGTTTCTAGAATCGTCGGATGAGTCAAGGTTCAGGAGTCGAGCAGGCAATCGCACGGGTGGCGCGACAACTCGACGGCTGGGCTCACACGCTCGGATTCTCCCAGATCGGTGTGGCCGATGTCGACCTCTCCAGTGCAGAACAGCCGCTGCTGGACTGGTTGGCCGCCGGCTTTCACGGCGAGATGGGCTACATGCAGGCCCATGGGCTGAAGCGTGCGCGCCCCGCCGAGCTGGTGCCAGGCACCGTGCGCGTGATCACCGCGCGCATGGCCTACCTGCCGCTCGGCACGGCCGAAGGCTGGGTCGAACATGAATGGCAGCGGCAAGAACGGCCGGGCGAGGCCATCGTCTCGGTCTATGCCCGGGGGCGCGACTACCACAAGGTGCTGCGCCAGCGCCTGCAAGCGCTCGCCGACCAGATCGCCGAGGCCGTGGGCCCGTTCGGCTACCGCGTGTTCACCGATTCGGCGCCGGTCCTCGAGGTGGAGCTGGCCGCGCGCAGCGGGCTGGGCTGGCGCGGCAAGCACACGCTGGCGCTGTCGCGCGAAGGCGGCTCGATGTTCTTCCTCGGCGAGATCTTCGTCGACCTGGCGCTGCCGTTGACCGAGCCGGTGACGCCCCATTGCGGCAGCTGCGAGGCCTGCATCCAGGCCTGCCCGACGCAGGCGATCCTCACGCCTTATCAGCTCGATGCACGGCGCTGCATCTCGTACCTGACGATCGAGCAGGGCGGGCCGATCCCGGTCGAGTTTCGCCGCGCGATGGGCAACCGCATCTACGGCTGCGACGACTGCCAGCTGGCCTGCCCGTGGAACAAGTACGCGCAACGCAGCACCTTGCCGGACTTCGATGAGCGTGAGCCGCTCGGTGGCGCGCAATTGCTGGAGCTGTGGGCCTGGAACGAAGCTGAGTTCCTGCGTCGCACCGAGGGCGGCGCGATCCGCCGCATCGGCCACGAGCGCTGGCGCCGCAATCTGGCAGTGGCGCTGGGCAATGCGCTCGCCGCAGGGGCGGTCGATGCAGCGGCGATGAAGGCGGCGCTGGTGGCCGAGCGCGAGGCGAGCTCACCGTTGGTCCGTGAGCACATCGACTGGGCACTGGCCCAGGCGGCGCCATGAGCGGCGCCACCGCGCCGAAGAAGCCCCGCCTCGGACGCCCGAAGGCGGCGGCCAAGCCGGTCGCGACCGACCCGCTGATCGATGCCTTCGTCTCGGCGCTGTGGGTCGAAGACGGTCTGGCCGCCAACACGCTGGCCGCGTACCGGCGCGACCTGAGCCTGTTCGCCCAGTGGCTGGCCACGACCGATGGCG
>NZ_DASUNH010000108.1:0-22395 GCF_036277275.1 Ideonella sp.
TGCGCGGCAGTCCTTACCCCCGCAAGCGCGGCACGGATCACCGTGTCGTGCTTGCGCTCAGTTCTGCCCTTCGGTCAGCGTGTCGAGCTGGAAGCGGCCGGACTTGTCGACCAGCCAGATCTCGGTGAAGCGCATCAGCCCCAGGCGGGCCGGCGCCGGGAACGGGCTGGCACTCTTGATCAGCTGCACCACCCACGGCCCGACCTCCTTGGCCGCCGGCGGGCGCAGCACGGCGACGTCGATCACGTTGCCCTTGTCGTCCAGCCGGGTCTCGACGATCGCGATGCCGAACAGCAGCGGCGGCAGCTTGCCGCGGTAGATCTGGCTGGCGTAGGCGCCGTACAGATGGCGCGCAGCGTCCTTCTTGTAGGAATCGGTGGTGTCGGCGGCCGATGGCGCCGGGGCGGCCGCGCTCTGCGGCGCCGGCACCATCGCGAACTGGGCGTGGGCCGCCCCGGCGCTCAGGCACAGGGCAGCGGTCAGCAGCCAGGCGAGTCTTGTATTTGCCATCGAACGTCCAGCCTTCCCGCGGGCCCGACCCGATGTCACGACCGCGCAGGAAATCTAACCGAGCGCCAGCCGGCCGATCGGCCGAACAGCGCCGGCGGACGCGACAAATTCAACGCCAAGGGGCGCTGTCAGCGCAGCCAGCCCTTGCGCCGGAAGTAGATGAACGGTGCCGCCACCGACGCCAGCATCAGCGCCAGCGCAAACGGGTAGCCGGCGGCCCAGTCCAGCTCGGGCATGGCTTTGAAGTTCATGCCGTAGATGCTGGCGATCAGGGTCGGCGGCAGCAGCGCGACGCTGGCCACCGAAAAGATCTTGATGATCTTGTTCTGGTTGATGTTGATGAAGCCGACCGTGGCGTCCATCAGGAAGTTGATCTTGTCGAACAGGAACGCGGTGTGCGAATCGAGCGAATCGATGTCGCGCATGATCTGGCGCGCCTCCTCGAACTGCTCGGCGTTGAGCATGCGGCTGCGCATCATGAAGCTGACCGCGCGGCGGGTGTCCATCACGTTGCGGCGGATGCGGCCGTTCAAGTCTTCTTCTTTCGCGATCGCGGCCAGCGCCTCGCCCGCGGCGCGGTCGTCCACGTCCTGCTTCAGCACCCGGGCGCTGACGGCCTCCAGGCTGTCGTAGATGCCTTCCAGCGCATCGGCGGAGTATTCGGCATCGGCGTCGTAGAGCTTCAGCAGCACGTCCTTCGCATCCTCGATCAACGCCGGGATGCGGCGCGCACGCAGGCGCAGCAGGCGAAACACCGGCAGATCCTCGGCGTGGACCGAGAACAGCACGTTGTTGTAGAGGATGAAGGCCACGCGCACGTTGCGCGGCGTGACGTCGTCGTCGATCAGGAAGTCGGAACGGATGTGCAGCTCGCCGTTGTCTTCCTCGTAGAAGCGGGCTGACTCTTCGAGGTCGTCGTCGACGATGTTGTCGGGGATGCGCAGCCCGAAGCGGCCGGCGATCCAGCCGATCTCCTCGGCGGTGGGCGCTTCGAGGTCAACCCAGACCGGCTGCACCTCGGCCAGCTCGGCCGCGGAATCGATTTCTTCTTGCAGCAACCGGCCTGACAGGCGGCCTTTGTCCAGCGTGAAGACGTTGAGCATGGGGGCTCCAGCGGGGCGGGCCGACAGCTGGGGGCGGCACCGCGAAGTCACTCGGATGGGGTTGTTCGGTTCAACCGCCCACCCTGGCGACAACCACCGTTAAGCCCGATGGTGGCTGGAGCAGGCGGTCACCGAGGGTGGGAACTGTCCACGGTGGCGTTTCAAAAAGTGAGACAACGGCGGATTATCGCCCTGCGGCGGAGCGAGGTATCCGCACGAAACGACACAGTCTAACCGGCGGAAGGGCGGTCTCTTTTTCTTGTCAAAGCAGGGCCCCGGGGGCACACTGGGTCGGACCGGTGGCGTCATCTCGGCGTCATGAAACCGGCTTGGCCTAAGCCGGTGCGGTGGGTAACCCTTTCCCTTGCAAGGAGGCCTCGATGAACTTGACGATCAGCGGACACCACCTGGAAGTGACACCTGCTCTCAGAGAGTATGTGCTCACCAAGCTGGAGCGCATCACGCGCCATTTCGACCAGGTGGTGGATGTGAACGTGCTGCTGACGGTTGAAAAGCTGAAGGAAAAGGAGCGCAGACAGAAGGCCGAAGTGACCTTGCATGTGAAGGGCCGCGACATCTTCGTCGAGCAATCGAACGAAGACCTGTACGCGGCGATCGACCAGCTGATGGACAAGCTCGACCGCCAGGTCTGCCGCCACAAGGACCGGCTGCAAGACCATCACCACGAGTCGGTCAAACGCCAGGACGCCAGCGCGTCCTGAGCCCCAGGGGAACTTTCGCGAGCAGCGATTCGTTGCTTGAGCCCCCGCCGCAGGCGGCCACCAGCCGCCTCGCCCTTCACCAAGGCGACCCATGGGGTCGCCTTGCTATTTGTTGACAAAGAAAATCGCCCATTCGGGCAGCGACTCGCTAGACTGTGTTGCTGCAACGCAGCATCGTCGGGTCAACCCTGGTTGCCGGGCTGACGTTGACGTCGTGTGGGATGCAACCGATTTCTATAATCCGCACCCTTAAAGCCGGAGGGATCACCGGCCGAAAGACACAGACGCCCCTTGATCGTTGTTGTCGAAAGAGCCGTTCATGAACCGCCTTGCCGCCATCCTGCCCGTGGACAACGTGCTGGTGGGTGTGGATGCCACCAGCAAGAAGCGCGCCTTTGAGCACGCCGGCTTGCTGTTCGAAAACCAGCATGCCATTGCCCGCGCCACCGTCACCGACAACCTGTTTGCGCGCGAGCGCTTGGGCTCGACCGGGCTGGGCCACGGGGTCGCCGTGCCGCACGGCCGTGTCAAGGGCCTGAAGAATCCGCTGGCCGCGGTGCTGCGGGTGCAGAGCCCCATTCCCTTCGACGCGCCGGACGACGAGGCGGTCAGCCTGCTGATTTTCCTGCTGGTGCCTGAAGCCGCGACCCAGCGCCACCTCGAAATCCTGTCCGAAATCGCCGAGCTGCTGTCGGACCGCGAGTTGCGCGACAAACTGAAAGCCGCGCCCGATGCCGCCACCGTGCATCGGCTGATCGCCGACTGGGAACCCCTCAAGTCGGTGGCCTAAGGATGCCAGCCCCCAGGCCGCTTCGTGTCCGCCCCCCGCTGGGGCGCACCAGCCTGGGATGCCCCAGCGAGGGCCGCCGCGCGCCTCGCTCCACCTCCTTCCACGCCGCGTGAAGCCCATTTCCATCAGCGCCGAGGCGCTGTTCGAGGAACACCAGCCTTCGCTGCGCTGGGAATGGATTGCCGGCCACGCGCACCCCGAGCGCCGCTTCGATGAAGCCGCGGTGCGCGACGCCCGCTCCGCCGCCGACCTGGTCGGCTACCTGAACTACATCCATCCGTACCGCGTCCAGCTGGTCGGGCGGCGCGAAGTCGCCTACCTGGCCGACGCGCCGGCCGAAGTGCTGGAGCGCCGCATCCAGCGCATCGTGACGCTGGAGCCGCCGGTGATCATCGTCGCCGACGACCAGCGCGCGCCGGACCGCCTGGTCGCGATGTGCGACCGCGCCGAGATCCCGCTGTTCATCACCTCGGCCTCGGCCGGCCATGTGATCGACGTGGTGCGCTCATACCTGAGCCAGCTGTTCGCCGAGCGGACCACGCGCCACGGCGTCTTCATGGACATCCTCGGCCTGGGCGTGCTGCTGACCGGCGAATCAGGCCTGGGCAAGAGCGAACTCGGGCTGGAGCTGATCTCTCGCGGCCATGGCCTGGTCGCCGACGACGCGGTCGATCTGTTCCGCGTCTCGCAGAGCACGCTCGAAGGCCGTTGCCCCGACCTGCTGATGAACCTGCTCGAGGTGCGCGGCATTGGCCTGCTGGACATCAAGGCAATCTTTGGCGAGACCGCCGTGCGGCGCAAGATGCGCCTGAAGCTCATCGTGCACCTGGTGCGCAAAGAGACGATGGAGCGCGAGTTCGAGCGCCTGCCCTACGAACCGCTGTACGAGGAGATCCTCGAGATCCCGGTGCGCAAGGTCGTGATCGCGGTGGACGCCGGCCGCAACCTGGCCGTGCTGGTCGAGGCCGCGGTGCGCAACACCATCCTGCAGCTGCGCGGGATCGACACCTACCAGGAGTTCATTGGCCGCCACCAGGCGGCGATGGATGCCCTGCGGGAGCCCTGAGCACGCCACCGCCAGCCGGTCGGTGTTCGCACTCGGTTTTGGTGCAGACGGCGTACAGCGCCAGCGTGTGGTCGTGCAACTCGAAACCGCGCGTCTGTGCCACTGAACGCTGGCGCGCCTCGATTTCGGGGTCGAAGAACTCCTCGACCCGGCCACAGGTCAGGCACACCAAGTGGTCGTGGTGCTGGCCTTCGTTCAGCTCGAACACCGACTTGCCGGATTCGAAATGGCTGCGTGCCAGGATGCCGGCCTGCTCGAACTGCATCAACACGCGGTAGACGGTGGCCAGGCCGATGTCCGAGCCCTCGCCGAGCAAGGCCTTGAACACGTCTTCGGCCGTCATGTGGCGCACCGTCGACTTCTGGAAGATCTCGAGGATGCGCAATCGGGGCAGCGTGGCCTTCAAGCCGCTGCTTTTCAGTTCGTCGACATGGGTGGGCATGGTCTGGCTCTCGCGGTCCGGTGCGGCCGGGGCAGGCCGCTAGAATCGTTGCATCATAGCCAGCCCGGCTCCCGCCGGGGCCTGCGCAGCGTCACCATCCTGGCGGCTGTCGGCACCCCCGGCCCGCTTGCCCTTGCGCGTACCTCCCATGCCCTTGTTTCGCCTTCCCCGCATCGTTCCCGTCACCGCTGCGTTGCTGGGCCTGGCCACGCTTGCGGGCTGCACGCTCATCACCCGCACGATGAGCGACGGCATCACCAGCGTCATCACGCCTTACCGGGTCGAGGTGGTGCAGGGCAACGTGGTCACCCGCGAACAGATCGCCGCGATCAAGCCCGGCACCCAACGCGCCCGTGTGCGCGACGTGCTGGGCTCGCCGCTGCTGGCCGATCCCTTCCACGCCCAGCGGTGGGACTATGTCTTCGTGATCCGCCGCCAGGGCACCGAGCCGCAGCAACGCTCGGTGGTGGTGCTGTTCGATGGCGACGTGGTCAAGTCCGTGCAGGCGCCGGATCTGCCGAGCGAGCTGGAGTTCGTCGCGTCGATCAGCCGGCCGAGCCGCGGCGAGGTGCCCAAGCTCGAGCTGACGGACGAAGAGCGCAAGAACCTGCCGCTGCCGCCGAAGGTCGAGACCGCCGCGGCGGCCGCTGTACCGCAGGGCGCTGTTCGCAACTACCCGCCGCTGGAAGCCCCATGATCCGAGTGGCCGTGGCGGGTGCGAGCGGCCGGATGGGCCGAATGCTGGTCGAGGCCGTCCACCAGGCGCCCGACTGCACACTGGCCGGCGCACTGGCCCATGCCGGCAACCCGAGCATCGGGCAAGACGCCACTGCGTGGCTGGGCCACGCGAGCGGCGTGAAAGTCACCGACGACCTGGCCATCGGCCTGGCCGATGCGCAGGTGCTGATCGATTTCACCCGCCCCGAAGGCACCCTGGCGCATCTGGCCGCCTGCCGCACGCGCGGCGCCGCCATGGTGATCGGCACCACCGGTTTCACACCAGCCCAGAAGGCCGCGATTGCCAATGCAGCGCAGGACATCGGCATCGTGATGGCGCCCAACATGAGCGTCGGCGTCAATGTGGTGCTGGGTCTGCTCGACATCGCGGCGCGCGCCCTGAACGAGGGCTTCGACATCGAGATCGTCGAGGCCCATCACCGCCACAAGGTCGACGCGCCCAGCGGCACGGCGCTCGCGATGGGCGAATCGGTCGCCAACGCGCTGGGCCGCGACCTGAAGGCCTGTGCCGTCTACGGCCGCGAGGGCGTCACCGGCGAGCGCGACCCGGCGACGATCGGCTTTGCCACCGTGCGCGGCGGCGACATCATCGGCGACCACACCGTGCTGTTCGCCGGCACCGGCGAGCGCATCGAGATCAGCCACAAGGCCACCAGCCGCGCGGTGTTTGCGCAGGGCAGCCTGCGTGCAGCACGCTTTCTCGCCGGCCGCAAGCCCGGCCTGTACACGATGGCCGACGTGCTCGGGATGGGGGCCCGCTGAATGGAAGGTCTGCAAGGCTTCTGGTTTCAAAGCGATGCGATCGGCCGCTCGGTCGCATTGATGCTGCTGGTGATGTCGGTGGGCGCCTGGGTGCTGATCTTCTGGAAAACCTGGGTGCTGCACCGTGCGCGGGTCGACCTGCGCCGCGGCATCGACGCGTTCTGGAACGCGCCGGATCGCAAGGCGGCACGCGAGCGCCTGGCGGCGCTCGACCGTGAAGGCGTGATCGCGCCACTGGCCGAGGCCGCGTTCCACCAGCCGGGCGCCGGCACGCTGCAGACGCACGGCGCCGTCGAATCACAGCTGACGCGACGCCTGCGCGATGCGCTGCACGCCGGCCTGGCGCACCTGCAGATGGGCCAGGTTTTCCTCGCCTCGGTCGGCGCCACGGCTCCCTTCGTCGGCCTGTTCGGCACCGTCTGGGGCATCTACCACGCGCTGCTGGGCATCGCGACCTCCGGCGGCATCACGATCGAGAAGGTCGCCGGCCCGGTCGGCGAGGCGCTGGTGATGACCGCCGCCGGCCTGGCGGTGGCGATCCCCGCGGTGCTGGCCTACAACGTGTTCGGCAAGTGGCTCGGTGCCTGCGAGGCCGAGCTCGAAGGCTTTGCGCACGACCTGCGCGAAATCGCGCTGCACGACGACTGACGCGTCGCTCGCCATGGCATTCGGCCGCCTCGAGCGCGCACGCGCACCCAACCCGATGAGCGACATCAACATGACGCCGCTGATCGACGTGATGCTGGTGCTGCTGGTGATCTTCATCATCACCGCGCCGCTGATGAGCAGCAGTCTGCGGCTCGATCTGCCGAAGGCCGAGGGCAGCCGCTCGAGCGAGACGCCGAAATTCATCGCGCTGGCAATCGATGCGCAGGGCAAGCTCTACGTCGCCGAGCAGCCGGTGACGCTGGACGAGCTGCGCGAGCAGGCTGAGCGCGCTGCCGGCCGCGACCCGGCCACCGAGGTGCAGCTGCGCGCCGACACCAACGTGCCCTATGGCCGGGTGGCCGAGTTGATCGGCCTGCTGCAGCAGGCCGGGCTGTCGCGCATCGGCTTCATCACGGCCGGCGCAGCCGCGGCCAGCGCGCCGAAGTAGCCCACGTCGCCGGCGCCGGAAGGTGTTCGCCGCCGGGCCGTCCCAAGGCGAACGCTCCCCCTCGGGGGGACCGGCCCGCAGGGACGCAGAGGGTCCCATCCTTACAATCGGCGGATGAACGAGAAATACGTCCCCGCCGAGGTCGAAAGCGCCGCCCAGGCGCACTGGAATTCGCGTGACGCCTACCGCGTCACCGAAGACGCGAGCAAGCCGAAGTTCTACGCCTGCTCGATGCTGCCATACCCCTCGGGCAAGCTGCACATGGGCCATGTGCGCAACTACACCATCAACGACATGATGGCGCGGCAGCTGCGCATGAAGGGGTGCAACGTGCTGATGCCGATGGGCTGGGACGCCTTCGGCCTGCCGGCCGAGAACGCGGCGATCGACAAGAAGGTCGCACCGGCCCGGTGGACGCGCGAGAACATCGCCGACATGAAGTCGCAGATGCAGCCGCTGGGCCTGGGCTTCGACTGGAGCCGCGAGGTCGCCACCTGCGACGCCAGCTACTACAAGTGGAACCAATGGATGTTCCTGAAGATGCTGGAGAAGGGCATCGCCTACCGGAAGACCCAGGTCGTCAACTGGGACCCGGTGGACCAGACCGTGCTGGCCAACGAGCAGGTCGTCGACGGCCGCGGATGGCGCTCTGGCGCGCCGGTCGAAAAGCGCGAAATTCCGGGCTACTACCTCGCCATCACCCAGTACGCCGACGAGTTGCTGGCCAACGTCGCCGACCCCGCCGCGCCGAACTATCTGGCCGGCTGGCCCGAACGCGTGCGGCTGATGCAGGAGCACTGGATCGGCAAGAGCGAGGGCGTGCGCTTCGCATTCACGCACGACATCCGCGGCGCCGATGGCGCCTTGATCGGCGATGGCCGGATGTATGTCTTCACGACCCGTGCCGACACCATCATGGGCGTGACCTTCTGTGCGGTGGCGCCAGAGCACCCGCTGGCCGAGCATGCGGCGCGCGACAACGCCGAGCTGGCCGCCTTCATCGAGGAATGCAAGAAGGGCGGCACGACCGAAGCCG
The DNA here is from genome assembly GCF_036277275.1 of Ideonella sp. Taxonomy (GTDB): domain Bacteria; phylum Pseudomonadota; class Gammaproteobacteria; order Burkholderiales; family Burkholderiaceae_C; genus Ideonella. Next base: position 8,266 of record NZ_DASUNH010000108.1, read on the forward strand.
AGCTGGCGCTGAAAGAAAAAGAGGGCCGACCGACCGGGCTGTTCGTGACCCACCCGCTGACCGGCGCTCAGGTCGAGGTCTGGGTCGGCAATTACGTGCTGATGGGCTACGGCGACGGCGCGGTGATGGGCGTGCCGGCTCACGACGAGCGCGACTTCGCGTTCGCGCTGAAGTACGGCCTGCCGATCAAGCAGGTCGTGGCCGTCGATGGCGAGACGTATTCAACCGCCGCCTGGGCCGACTGGTACGGCGACAAACAGCGCGGCCGCTGCGTCGACTCGGGCATGTTGGACGGCCTGGCCTACAAGCCGGCGGTCGACAAGGTCGCCGAGGCACTGGCTGCCAAGGGCCTGGGCGAGAAGAAGACCACCTGGCGTCTGCGCGACTGGGGCATCAGCCGCCAGCGCTACTGGGGCACGCCGATCCCGATCATCCATTGCGACGATTGCGGCAGCGTGCCGGTGCCCGAGAAGGATTTGCCGGTCGTGCTGCCGGAAGACCTGATCCCGGACGGCAGCGGCAACCCGCTGAACAAGTGTGACGCCTTCCTGAAGGTCGCCTGCCCAAGCTGCGACAAACCGGCGCGGCGCGAGACCGACACGATGGACACCTTCGTCGACAGCGCCTGGTACTACATGCGCTACTGCGACCCGAAGAACGACGAGGCGATGGTCGGCGACGGCACCAAGTACTGGATGCCGATGGACCAGTACATCGGCGGCATCGAGCACGCCGTGTTGCACCTGCTGTACGCGCGCTTCTGGACCAAGGTCATGCGTGACATGGGGCTGGTGGGCTTCGACGAACCGTTCACGCGCCTGTTCACGCAGGGCATGCTGCTCAACGAGAGCTTCTACCGCGAGGACGCGTCGGGCAAGAAGCGCTGGTTCTACCCGAACGAGGTCGAGGTGCAGCACGACGACAAAGGCCGGCCCATCGGCGCCACGGCGCGCGAGGACGGCTTGCCGGTCACGCTGGGCGGCATCGAGAAGATGTCGAAGTCGAAGAACAACGTGGTCGAGCCGCGCGACATCATCGGCCGCTACGGCGCCGACACCGCGCGCATGTTCACGATGTTCGCCGGCCCGCCGCAGGACAGCGCGGCCTGGTCCGATGCTGGCGTCGAAGGCGCGCACCGCTACCTGCGCCGCCTGTGGGCCTTCGCGCACAAGCAGCGCGACAGCGTGCGTGCCGGTGCAGGCGCGGCCACGGGCGAGGCCGCGCGCACGGCACGGCGCGAGATCCACCTGGTGCTCAAGCAGGTCAGTCACGATTTCGAGCGCCTTCAATACAACACCGTGATCTCGGGCGCGATGAAGCTGCTCAACACGCTGGAAGACGCCACGCGCGACGGCCAGGCCGAGCCGGCGCTGGTCCACGAGGGCCTGTCAGTCCTGCTGCGCGTGCTCTACCCCGCCTGCCCGCACATCACCCACGCACTGTGGGTCGACCTCGGCTATGCGGCCGCACTGGGCGACCTGCTCGACGCGCCGTGGCCCACGGTCGACGAAGCCGCGCTGGTGCAAGACGAGATCGAGCTGATGCTGCAGGTCAACGGCAAGCTGCGCGGCGCGATCAAGGTGCCGGCCGAGGCCGACAAGGCGACGATCGAAGCCACCGCGCTGGCCAACCCGGACTGCATCAAGTTCGCCGAGGGCAAGCCGCCGAAAAAGGTCGTGATCGTGCCTGGCCGCCTGGTCAACGTGGTGGTCTGACGGTGACCGTCACCCGGCGCACGCTCCTGCTGGCCACGCTCGGCAGCATCGCATTGGCCGGCTGTGGCTTTGCGCTGCGCCGGCCGGCCGAGTTGCCGTTCTCGAAGTTGGCGATCAGCGGTTTCAAGCCAAACTCGCCGATGGCCCAGGCGTTGCGCCAGTCGCTGCCACGCAGCGTCACGGTGGTGGCGCAGCCGAAAGACGCCGATGTCGTGCTGCTGGCGATCGAGGACCGCTTCGACAAGACCGTCGCTGCGTCGACCGCCGCCGGCCAGGTGCGTGAATTCCGCTTGCGCGTGACACTGCGCTTCCGGCTCGACCGGCCCGACGGCAGCCCGCAGTTGCCCGAGACGCAGCTGGAGTTGACGCGCGACATGAGCTACGACGAAACCGCCGCGCTGGCCAAGCAGGTCGAGGAGGCGGGCCTGGTGCGCGAGATGCGCATGGACCTGGCCCAGCAACTGCTGCAGATGCTGGCGGCCACCGGCCGTCCGGTGAGCCAGGCCACGGCCCCGGCCGCCGGCTGACCCGGGGCGTCGACACCCGATGCAGGTCCGCGCCGACCAGCTCGCCACCGCGTTGACGCGCGGCGGCCTGAAGACCATCTACACGATCCATGGCGACGAGCCGCTGCTCGCGCAGGAAGCGGCCGACGCATTGCGGGCGGCCGCCCGCGCCGCCGGCTTCAGCGAGCGTCAGGTCTTCACCGTCAGCGGCGCGCATTTCGACTGGAGCGGCGTGCTCGGCGCGGCGCAGTCGATGGGCCTGTTCGCCGACAAGAAGATCATCGAGATCCGCATTCCCAGCGGCAAACCGGGCAAGGACGGCTCGGCCGCGCTGCAAGCCTATTGCGAACAGCTGTCGGAAGAGGTGCTGACGATCGTGCACCTGCCGCGGCTGGACCGCCAGCAGCAGCAGGGCGCCTGGTTCCTGGCCCTGGACCGTGTCGGTGTCACCGTGCGCGTCGATCCGGTCGAGCGCCACGCGCTGCCGAACTGGATCGCCCAACGCCTGGCCAAGCAGGGCCAGCGCGTGGCCGGCGGCGAGGCGGGGCAGCAGGCGCTGGCCTTCTTCGCCGACCGCGTCGAGGGCAACCTGCTGGCGGCGCACCAGGAGCTGCAGAAGCTCGCGCTGCTGCACCCTGAAGGCGAGTTGAGCTTCGAGCAGATCGAAGCCGCGGTGCTCGATGTCGCACGCTTCGATGTCTTCCAGCTCGGGGCCACCGTGCTGGCGGGCCAGGTGCCGCGCGCCCTGCGCATGCTCGATGGGCTGAAGGCCGAAGGCGAGGCTGCGGTGCTGGTGCACTGGACGTTGACCGAGGACATCCGGTCCCTGCAACGCGCCCGTTCGGCGATGGCCAGCGGCAAGCCGGTGCCGATGGCACTGCGCGAAGCCCGCGTCTGGGGCGACAAGGAACGCGCCTTCGAGGCCTTGCTGCCGGCCATCGACGACGAACGCCTGGCCGCGCTGGTGGAGGCCGCCAGCACCTGCGACGGGCTGATCAAGGGCCTGCGCCACGCCGGCTGGCCGGACGATGCCTGGGACGGGCTGCGCCGCCTGATGCTGATGACGCTGGACCTGGTCGCCGCGGCTCGCAGCCGCCGTGGTCAGCGGCCGTCGCCGTTGGCGTTGCAGAGCGAACCTTCCGGCGCCTGACGACGACCATCGGTCGATACCCAAGCTGCGCAGATGGATTGCCGTCACAATAACCTGTTATTTATGCACCAAGTCGCCATGCGCATGGCGCCACATCCGACGGTTTCAGTACCCGCGGCGCCGATCCACCAGGTTCGCCAACGGCTGGCCGCGGCGAAGTGCGCGCACGTTCGCAGCAACCACGCGGGCTGCGCTGCGCGGGTCGGTCAGGGCCGCGGCATGTGGCAGCACCGTCACGCGCGGGTGGGCCCAGAACGGGTGTGACACGTCCAGCGGCTCACGCTGGAACACATCGAGCACCGCTCGCGACAGCTGGCCGCTGTCCAGCGCGGCCAGCAGGTCGGCTTCGACCACCTGGGCGCCCCGCGCGAGGTTGATCAATGCCGCACCGGGTTTCATCCACGCCAGCCGCGTGGCGTCGAACAGGTCGCGCGTGTCGTCGGTCAACGGCAGCAGGTTGACGACGATGTCGCTGCACGCAAGCAGCGGCGCCAGCGCGGTGAGCCCTGCATGCACGGTCACGCCGGCCGGCGCCGCCGGTCCAGCGCTGCGGCCACCCTGGCGCCAGCCATGCACCGCGTAGCCCTGTGCCAGCAGACGGCTGGCAACCACGCGGCCCAGCTGGCCGAGGCCGAGCACGGCCACCTGCAGCTCGTCGGCGCGGCGCTGCGGCAACACGGCCCAGCGGCACTCGCGTTGCTGTTGCGCGTAGTCGAAGAAGCCGCGGTGCAGCGACAACACGGCCCACAACGCGGTCTCGGCCATGGCTTGGCTCATCGAGTCATCGACCATGCGCGCCAGCGGCACGTCCGCGGGCAAGGTGCGGTCGGCCAGCAGGCGGTCGACGCCGGCCCATAGCGACTGGATCAGCCGCAACGAGGTAAACGTTTTCAGCTGGCCGGGCGGCGGGTTGGCCACCAGGACCACGTCCACCGTCGCCGGGTCCAACGACAACAGCGAGGTGTCGATCCGCTCTTCGGGCAGGGCCGCACGCAGCGCCTGCAGCCAGGCCTGCACCTCTGGAGGGTCGAGTTCGCCACACAGGTAAACACTCATGCTCAAGAGCCTAACCGGTTCACAATCCAAACGCTCACCGGCCGCCCTGCGCGGCCGGTGATGGACCGAGTGGAGCGTGCGCGTGCCAACGACAAAAAGTGCATCGTCCGACCCGACGGCAGGTCCGCCCGGCGTGCCGGACGTGCGCCTGGGCGGCTCGCCGCCATGGCCCGGTGCGTCGGCCAAGCGAAGCAGGCGGCCCAAGCGCACCGACGCGCCGAACCAGGCTAACCACAGTCCCCGGGCCCCCGACGCCAAGATCGACGCGCCTTCACTGCCACGGCGCTGGCACTGGCCCCACATGTCGATCCGCATGACGGTGCTGGCGGCGATTGCCGCCGGTGTCGTGCTGCCGGGCTTGGGCATGCTGTGGGCCGATGCTCGCACCGCGCGGGGACAGATCGACCCGCTGGTCGAACACCGGCGCGAACATGCGCTCGTGCTGGTCGCCGCGGCCGTTGCCGAGCCCTGGCACCGCGGCGAATCGGCAGAGCTGGCGTCGCTGCAATCGGCCACGCTGCGCGACCCGCTGATCTGCAGCATGGAGCTGCGCAGTGCCACCGGATCGGGCGGTGTGCCCGCGGTGGGCTCCTGCGCCTCGAACGCGAACGGCCTATGGCTCGAGCAGCCCGTCGTCGCCGGTGGCCAGCAGATCGGCACGCTGCGTCTGGGCTTCGACAGCCGGGTGCGAGACCAGCTGTTGGGCGACCGCCAGGCCGCCTTGTTGCGGCTGGTCGCCGCGCAGGTCGTGTTCGGTGCGATCGTGCTGCTGTGGGTGTTGAACTGGCGCCTGCTGCGGCCAATCGACCGGCTCAAGCGCCAGGCCAGTGCGATGGCCCAGCCCGGCGCCCGTCCGGCGTCGCGCGTCGACTGGCTGCGCCACGACGAACTGGGCGAGCTCGGGCAGCACCTGAACCTGGCGCACGACCGGCTCGACAGCCTGCTCGCCGAGCTGGAGAGCAGCAACGCCGAACTGCACCGCATGGCGATGGTCGACCAGCTGACCGGCCTGCCGAACCGGCGCCTGTTCCGCGAGCTGTTCGACCACGCGCTGGCCGCCGCCAAGCGTTCGCAGCAGCCGATGGCGCTGATGTTCATCGACCTCGATCGCTTCAAGCACATCAACGACACCCTCGGCCACCCGGCGGGCGACGAGCTGCTGCGCACGCTGGGCCAGCGCCTGCGCCAGATGATGCGCGGCTCGGACATCGTCGGCCGGCTGTCGGGCGACGAGTTCATCGCCCTGCTGCCCGACGTGAAGGGCAGCCAGGCCATTGGCCATACGGCACTGCGGGTGATCCATGCGATCGAAGCCCCCGTGCCGCTGCCTGAAAAATCAGTCCAGATGCAGGTCTCCGCCAGCGTCGGCGTGGCGATGTTCCCGGCCGATGGCGGCAATTTCGACGACCTGCTGCGCCACGCTGACCAGGCGATGTACCGCGCCAAGGCCGCCGGTCGCGGCCGCTACATGCTGTTCCGAGAACCCGGGCGCGCGGACACACCCAAACCCGGCGGCGACGCTGAACTCGCGATGGCGCTGACGCGACGTGAGCTGCTGCTGCACTACCAGCCGGTGATCGACACCCACACCGGCCGGGCGGTGGGTGCCGAGGCCTTGTTGCGCTGGCAGCATCCGAGCCAAGGATTGCTGCCGCCGGCGCGCTTCATCCACCGCGCCGAGGAATGCGGCCAAATCCATGCGCTCGAGCAGCACGCCCTGCGCAGCGCCTGTGAACAGTTGGCGCAATGGAAGGCGGCGGGCCTGCAGACCGGCAGCATGGCGGTCAACCTGAGCATTGGCGAGTTCCGCCATGAGCACTTGCCGGGTCTGTTGGCGCGTGCGATGCAGGACCACCACCTGGGTGCCGGCGAGCTGGAGCTGGAGTTGTCGAGCCACACGATGATGAGCGACCCCGAGTTCACCCAGGCGCGTGTCGACGAGTTGCGGGCGATGGGCGTGTCGCTGGTGCTGGAAGACGTGGGTTCGTCGATGGTGTCGCTGGCGCGCTTGGGTCAGCTGCACCCGGCCCGCATCAAGATCGACGCGACGCTGGTCAGTCGCCTGCCCGAAGACCAGGAAGCCCGCACGACGGTCAACGCCATCGTTCAGCTGGCGCGCAGCCTCGGCGTCGGCGTCGCGGCCTCGGGGGTCGAGACCGAAGCCCAACGCGATGCACTGACCGAGGCCGGGTGCCACTGGCAACAAGGCTTCTTCTTTGCACGGCCGGCGCCCGCCAGCAACGAGCCGCAATGGGCCACGCACCGCGGCCCCCAACATCCCGCGGTCGCGACGGTGCTGGCGCCGGGCACGTTCGATCAGCGCGCGCTGCGGCCGGCGGCCAACGCCAGCAATCGCTCCAAACCCCACTGAACGGTGGCCGAGCGCACCGCCGTGCGGTCGCCGGGCCAAACCTGCCGATCGGCCTCGGCCTTCATCTCGGCACCTTCTCGCCAGGCCCAGCCCAGCCAGACCAGGCCGACAGGTTTGCCCGGTGTCGCGCCGCCCGGGCCGGCGATGCCGGTCACCGCCAGCGACAGGTCGGCGGCGCTGTGCGTGAGGGCGCCACGCGCCATGGCCAACACCACGGCCTCGCTGACTGCGCCGTGCGTCGTGATCAGGGCCGCATCGACGCCCAGCGCCTCAGCCTTCGCCGCATTGCTGTAGGTGACGAATCCGCGCTCGAACCAGTCGCTCGAGCCGGCCAGGCTGGTGCACAGGGCCGCGATCAGGCCACCGGTGCAGCTCTCGGCGGTCGTGATGCGCAGGCCTCGGGCGCGCAGCACGTCGGCCAAGTCGGACACCCGTTCCATCAGGGCAACGTCATCGAGCAGCAAGGGCATCGACGTCCTTCTTCAACCGACCAGCAGGCGCCACAGCGCCAGCACCAGCAGCGTGCACAGCGCCGCCACCGCATCGTCGAGCAGGATGCCCACCCCCTGACGCCAGCCGGGCGGCAGGCCGGCAGTGGGCTTGAACAAACGATCGGCCCAGGCCACTGGCCCCGGCTTGACCGCATCGAAGAACCGGAACAGCGCAAACGCCGCCAGCTGCACATTGAAGCTGGCCGGTGCCAGCAGCCAAAGGATGGCCCAGAACGCGAGGATCTCGTCCCACACCACCGCGCTCGGGTCGCTGGTGCCCAGCGCCTGGGCAGTGCGGGTGCACGCCCACACACCGACTGCGGTGCCCACGGCCAACACCAGGCCCCAGCCCAGCGGCGTCAGCCACACGCTGAGCACGGTGTAGGCCAGCCAGGCCCACAAGGTGCCTGCGGTGCCGGGGGCCACCGGCGACAGGCCGCTGCCGAAGCCAAGGGACAGCGCGTGCGCGGGGTGCGAGAACATCAGGCGCGCACTGGCGCGACGCGGCGCCGCGGCGCCGTCGTCGATCACCGGGCCACGGCCCGGCGGACTGGCGGGGGTTTCGCTGCGCACCTGCGCGTCTTCGATCGGCAAGGGGTCGTGGGGGTCCATCAGGGCTTGAAATGGTCGAAGCCGGCGAAGGCCGACAGGTCCAGCGGCTCACGGCCGTGGGCTTCGGCAAACACCTTCAGGCCGATCGCCAGCGGCTCGATGCGGCCGATGCGAGTGACCGGCGTGCCGCTGGCCAATCCCGCTGCGCGCACCGCGTCGGCCGCGCCAGCAGGCGCCGTGAACAACAGCTCGTAGTCGTCGCCGCCGGCCAGCAGGCATTCGCGCTGCAAGGCCTGCGGCTGGGCGGCCAGCGCGGCGCTGCGGGGCAGCGCGTCGAGCCAGACGGTGGCTCCGACGCCCGAGCGGCGGCGGATATGGCCGAGGTCGCCGAGCAGTCCGTCGGACAGGTCGATTGCCGCACTCGCAACTCCCCGCAGCGCCTGGCCCAGCGCCACGCGCGGCTGCGGCCGCTCCATCGCCTCGCGCACCGCGCTGAAGGCGTCGCCCGGCAGCTCGGCGTGGCCGCGAAAGACCTCGAGCGCCAACCGTGCGTCGCCCAGGCAGCCGCTGACCCACAGCTCATCGCCCGGCGCTGCGCCGCTGCGCAGCAACGCCAGGCCCTCGGGCACTTCGCCGATGACGGTGATGCCGATCGTCAGCGGGCCGGCGGTGGTGTCACCACCGACCAGCTCGATCTCATGCTGCTCGGCCAGCGCGAGCAAGCCGGAGGCGAACGGCGCGAGGAATGCTGCATCGGCCCGCGGCAGGCTCAGGGCCAGCGTGAAGGCCAGTGGCTCGGCGCCGCAGGCGGCGAGGTCGCTCAGGTTGACCGCCAGCGCCTTGTGGCCCAACCGATCCGGCGCCACGGTCGACAGGAAGTGCCGGCCTTCGACCAGCAGATCGGTCGACACCGCGAGCTGCATGCCGGGCGTGGGCACCAGCAACGCACAATCGTCGCCGCCGCCCAGCGCGGCGCGCTGCACCGGTGGGCGGAAGTACTTTTCGATCAGGTCGAATTCACCGAGGGCCATGCCGCGATTGTCAGGCCGGCGGGCCCATCGGCACGCGCCGGAACGGCATGGCGTCAGCCGCCCGGGGGGTGCGGGCGCTGCCCCGGCAGCGGATGCAGCATGTTCGCCAGCTCGACCGCGGACTTGACGTTCATCTTCTCGAACACCCGTGCCCGGTGGACCTCGACCGTGCGCACGCTGATGTCCAGCGCATCGGCGATCAGCTTGTTCGGCTTGCCCTCGACCACCAGGTACATCACCTCGCGCTCGCGCTCGGTCAGCTCGGCCAGGGCGCGCTCGACCTGGCGCTTGTCGGCGCGTCGGGCCAGCGCGGCCTCGCTGCGCAGCAGCGCCTGCTCGATCCGGTCGACCAATGCGTTGTCGGAGAACGGCTTCTCGACGAAATCGAATGCGCCGCGCTTGACCGCCGCCACCGCGGTCGGCACGTCGGCATGGCCGGTCAGGAAGATCACCGGCAGCGCTTCGACGAAGCCCCGCTCGACCAACTGGTCGAACAGGGCCAGACCCGACAGGCCCGGCATGCGGACATCGAGCAGCAGGCACGAGGGGGCGTTCGGCCAATCACTGGGCGACTTGGCCGCCAGGAAGGCGGCAAAGGCATCGCCGCTGGCGTGGCCCTCGGATAGCAGGCGCCGCGTACGCAGAAGCCAGGCCAGCGCGTCGCGCACCACATCCTCGTCGTCGACGAGGTAGACCATCGGCAGGCCGAAGCGGGAAGACAGGCTGGGGCTGGGGTTCATGCGACGGGCGGTTCGGCCGCGTGCCGGGCCGGGTCGGGAACCGCAAGGGTAAACCGGAATTCGGTGCCCTGGCCGTTCGGCGTGGCGGGGCCGAAGTCGAGCGCACCGCCATGCTGCTCGATCACCGTGCGGCACAGCGACAGCCCGAGCCCCATGCCTTCCTCCCGGGTGGTGAAGAACGGCGTGAACAGCCGAGCGGCGACATCGGCCGCGATGCCCGGCCCGCAGTCGCTCACCGTCACGTGGACCCAACGTGCATGCGGCTGCGTCACGCGCAGTGTCAGCACCCGCTGGTCCAGCGGCGTGGCATCACCCTCCATCGCCTGGATGCCGTTGCGTGTCAGGTTCAGCAGCACCTGCTCGACCATCGTGCGGTCGACCCACACCCGCGGCGCCGGCTTCGGGCATTCGACTTCGATCCGGGTGCCGCTCTTGCGCGCCTGCAGCCGCACCAGCGGCAGCACGGCTTCGATCAGCAGATCGGCCCCGATCGCCTCGCGCGAACGCTCGCGCCGGCGCACGAAGCCGTGCACGCTCTTGATCACCCGGCCGGCACGTTCGGCCTGCTCGGCGATGCGCTCCAGCGCCTGGCGCAGCATCGCCACGGTCTCGGCCATGGCCTCGCCGGGCTGCTGGCCGGCCTCGTTGACCAGGTTCAGCGAGCCGGTGGCGTAGCTCGCGATCGCCGCCAGCGGCTGGTTCAGCTCGTGGCTCAGCAGCGAGGCCATCTCGCCGACGGTGGCCAGGCGCGCGGTCGCCTGCAGGCGCTCTTGCTGCTGGCGCGACAGCTCCTCCATCCGCCGCGCGGCGCTGACATCGAGCACCGCGCTCATCCAGCCCGCGTGGTGGCCCACGCGGTCCAGCAGCGGCGCTTCGTAGATCATCACCGGGAAACGTTCGCCGTTGCGCCGCATGAATTGGGTCTCGAAGCCTTCGCGCTGGGCGCTCAGGTCCCGCCGCAAGCTCAACCGCTCGGACTGGCGCTGGCGGTACTCGTCGATGCGTTCGGGCGGCCAGTACGGCGGCGGGTCGCTGCCGACCAGTTCATGGGCCTCGAACCCGACCATCGCGCAGAACGCCGGGTTGACGTAGGTCACCCGGCCACGCACGTCGCGCGCGCGCAGGCCGGTGACGAGTGAATCCTCCATGGCCCGCCGAAAGGCCAGCGCCTCGGCCAGCGCGGTCTCGGCGATCGCACGCCGGCGTACGTCGCGTGCGAGCAGCACCACCAGCCCGAGCAGCATCAACGACAGGCCGACCACCAACGCCAGGGTCAGGTTGGGGATCAGACCGGGGCGGCCCTGCGCTGCATCGGCGCGCAGCTGCAACGAATTTCCCGGCAAGTCGACCAGCCGCGTCGCATGGAACACCCCGGTGCCCCGGTGCAGGCCGGCACGCACCAGGCGCGTGCCATCGGCCTCGACCAGCGACAGCTCATGGTCGCGCGCCGCCGTCGCATTGGCCGCGTCTTCGAGCAGCTGGCCCAACGCCAGCGTGGCGACCATGTAGCCGCGGGGCCGCCCGCCGCGGTCCAGCGGCAGGCACAGATCGACCACCTCCACCCCCAGCCCGCCGGCTTGTGGCACGAAGTACGAACGCGAGAACTGCGGCGCGGCAACGCGACGGGCGGTCGCGCAGGCCGCCTGCATCTCGATCTCCAGCTCGGTGCGGGCCATGACGCCAAAGACCGGTGAGCGAAACGGCGTCTCGACCGCGTTCAGCAGCTTCTGGTCGTTGTCGCGCATTTCCATGCGCAGGAACTCGCGCCGCTGGCGCAGCATTTCCAGCGCGTCGTAATGCCATTGCGCCAGCGGCGGGTCGTTCCAGGTCAACGACTGCGCGCTCTGCAGGCTGCGCTGCACCTGGCGCCGCATCTCACCCGAGGCGGCCGCGGCGACCGCGTCGACCCGGTCCTGCGCGCGGGCCTCTTCGTAGCTCAGCGTCAGCCCGACCAGCAGCGACTGCGCCACCAACAGCAGCGCCACCAGCGCGCCCCACAGCAGCCACCGCACGCCGCGGCGCGCGCGCGGCGGCTCAGGGGGCGGGGCGCTGGGCGCGGGCGGATTCATCGGCGCAGTATGGTGGGGCCATCCGCCCCGGCCGTAAGCAGTTTCGCGCATGCCCAGGGCCGGCCCGCTTGGCGACACTGCACGGCCAAGCTGTCAAAGCTGTCAAGACTCGCCTCCTACAATCCGCCCCCCACGCTGCGCGAGGACCGCCCCATGCCGACCTTCGAGGAAAAAAGAGCTGAACTGCGCCGCGCCGCGCTGGAGTACCACGAGTTCCCGACGCCGGGCAAGGTGGCGATCAGCGCGACCAAGCAGCTGATCAACCAGCGCGACCTGGCGCTGGCGTATTCGCCCGGCGTGGCGGCCGCCTGCGAAGAGATCGTCGAAGACCCGGCCAACGCCTTCCGTTACACGTCGCGCGGCAACTTGGTCGCCGTGGTCACCAACGGCACCGCGGTGCTGGGCCTGGGCGACATTGGCCCGCTGGCCAGCAAGCCGGTGATGGAGGGCAAGGGTGTCCTGTTCAAGAAGTTCGCCGGCATCGACGTGTTCGACATCGAGGTCAACGAAAAAGACCCGGACAAGCTGGTCGACATCATTGCCGCGCTGGAGCCCACCTTCGGCGGCATCAACCTCGAAGACATCAAGGCGCCGGACTGCTTCTATGTCGAGCGCAAGCTGCGCGAGCGGCTGAAGATCCCCGTCTTCCACGACGACCAGCACGGCACGGCGATCGTCGTCGGAGCGGCACTGCTGAACGGCTTGAAGGTCGTCGGCAAGAGCATCAAGGACATCAAGCTGGTGGCCTCGGGCGCGGGGGCCGCGGCGCTGGCCTGCCTGAACCTGCTGCTCAAGCTCGGCCTGCCGAAAGAGAACGTCTGGGTCACCGATCTCGCCGGCGTCGTCTATGAGGGCCGCACCGAGCTGATGGACCCGGACAAGGCCGAGTTCGCGCAGGTGACCGACCTGCGCAAGCTCGCCGAGGTGATCGTCGGCGCCGACGTGTTCCTCGGCCTGTCGGCCGGCGGCGTGCTGAAGCCCGAGATGGTCAAGGCGATGGGGCCGAAGCCGCTGATCTTCGCACTGGCCAACCCGACACCGGAGATCATGCCGGAAGAGGTCAAGGCGGTGCGCGACGACGCGATCATGGCCACCGGCCGCACCGACTACCCGAACCAGGTCAACAACGTCCTGTGCTTCCCGTACATCTTCCGCGGTGCGCTCGACTGCAACGCGAAGACGATCAACGACGAGATGGAGATCGCTGCGGTGCGCGCGATCGCCGAGCTGGCCCAGGCCGAGCAGAGCGACGTGGTGGCCACGGCCTATGCCGGCGCCACGCTGTCGTTCGGGCCCGAGTACCTGATTCCGAAGCCGTTCGACCCGCGGCTGATGATGCAGATCGCGCCGGCGGTGGCCGACGCTGCGCGCGCCTCGGGCGTCGCGCAGCGGCCGATCACCGACCTGGCGGCCTACCGCGACAAGCTGCAGAGCTTCGTCTATGCGTCGGGCACGCTGATGAAGCCGATCTTCACCGTCGCGAAGAAGGCCAAGGCCAAGCGCGTGGCCTACGCCGAGGGCGAGGACCGGCGCGTGCTGTCCGCCGTGCAGGTCGTCGTCGACGAGGGCCTGGCCCAGCCCTGGCTGGTCGGCCGCGGCAGCGTGATCCGGGCGCGGATCGAGAAGATGGGCCTGCGCCTGAAGGAAGGCCGCGACTACGAGCTGGTCAACATCGACGACGACCAGCGCTACCGCGACTACTGGCAGACCTACCACCAGATGATGGACCGGCGCGGCGTGACCGAGCAGTTGGCCAAGATCGAGATGCGGCGCCGATTGACGCTGATCTCGAGCATGCTGCTGCACAAGGGTGAGGTCGACGGCATGATCTGCGGCACCTGGGGCTCGACCGAGCTGCACCTGAACCATGTCGGCCAGGTGATCGGCAAGCGCCCGGGTGTCAACACCTTCGCCTGCATGAACGGGCTGCTGTTGCCGGGACGCCAGGTGTTCCTGGTCGACACCCACGTCAACTACGACCCGACGGCCCAGCAGCTGTGCGAGATCACCGTGCTCGCAGCCGAGGAGATGCGCCGCTTCGGCATCCAGCCCAAGGCCGCGCTGCTGTCGCATTCGAACTTCGGCTCCAGCAACCAGCCGTCGGCGGTGAAGATGCGCGAAGCGCTGGCGTTGATCCAGCAGGCCGCGCCGTGGCTGGAGGTCGACGGCGAGATGCACGGCGACGCCGCGCTCGATGCGACCTACCGCGCAGAGTTGATGCCACGCAGCACCTTGAAGGGCGAGGCGAACCTGCTGGTGCTGCCCAACCTGGACGCGGCGAACATCCTCTTCAACGTGCTCAAGGTCACCGGCGGCAACGGCGTGACCGTGGGCCCGGTGCTGCTGGGGGCGGCCAAGCCGGCGCACATCCTCACGCCGGCGTCCACGATGCGCCGCGTGGTGAACATGACGGCGTTGACGGTGGCGCACGCCGCGGCCATGGCCGCCG
>NZ_DASUNH010000109.1:0-12988 GCF_036277275.1 Ideonella sp.
CAGATGGTCAAGGAAGTCGCTTCCAAGACCAGCGACAACGCCGGTGACGGCACCACCACCGCCACGGTGCTGGCGCAGTCGATCGTGCGCGAAGGCATGAAGTTCGTCGCCGCCGGCATGAACCCGATGGACCTGAAGCGCGGCATCGACAAGGCCGTGCTGGCCCTGACCGAAGAGCTGAAGAAGGCATCGAAGCCCACCACCACCAGCAAGGAAATCGCTCAGGTCGGCACGATCTCGGCGAACTCCGACGAGTCGATCGGCAAGATCATTGCCGATGCGATGGACAAGGTCGGCAAGGAAGGCGTCATCACCGTCGAAGACGGCAAGAGCCTGAACAACGAGTTGGACGTCGTCGAAGGCATGCAGTTCGACCGCGGCTACCTGTCGCCGTACTTCATCAACCAGCCCGAAAAGCAAGTTGCCCTGCTGGACAACCCGTTCGTGCTGCTTTACGACAAGAAAATCAGCAACATCCGCGACCTGCTGCCGACGCTGGAGCAAGTGGCCAAGTCGGGCCGTCCGCTGCTGATCATCGCTGAAGAAGTCGAAGGCGAAGCGCTGGCGACCCTGGTGGTCAACACCATCCGCGGCATCCTGAAGGTTGTCGCCGTCAAGGCCCCGGGCTTCGGCGACCGCCGCAAGGCCATGCTGGAAGACATCGCCATCCTGACCGGCGGCAAGGTCATCGCCGAAGAAGTCGGCCTGTCGCTCGAGAAGGTCACGCTGGCTGACCTGGGCCAAGCCAAGCGCGTCGAAGTGGGCAAGGAAAACACCACGCTGATCGACGGCGCCGGTGCCGCTGCCGACATCGAAGCCCGCGTCAAGCAGATCCGCATCCAGATCGAAGAAGCCACCAGCGACTACGACCGCGAGAAGCTGCAAGAGCGCGTGGCCAAGCTGGCCGGCGGCGTCGCCGTCATCAAGGTCGGTGCTGCCACCGAAGTCGAGATGAAGGAAAAGAAGGCCCGCGTCGAAGATGCGCTGCACGCCACCCGTGCCGCCGTCGAGGAAGGCATCGTGGCCGGTGGTGGTGTTGCGCTGCTGCGCGCCCGCCAAGCTGCAGGCACGATCAAGGGTGACAACCCCGATCAAGATGCTGGCATCAAGCTGGTGCTGAAGGCCATCGAAGCCCCGCTGCGCGAGATCGTCTACAACGCCGGTGGCGAAGCCTCCGTCGTCGTCAACTCGGTGCTGGCCGGCAAGGGCAACTACGGCTTCAATGCCGCCAACGACACGTATGGCGACATGATCGAGATGGGCATTCTGGATCCGACCAAGGTGACCCGCACCGCGCTGCAAAACGCCGCGTCCGTCGCATCGCTGATGCTGACCACCGAAGCGATGGTCGCCGAGGCACCGAAGGAAGACTCTCCTGCCGGCGGCATGCCCGGCGGCATGGGCGGCATGGGCGGCATGGGCATGGACATGTAAAGTCCAAGCTCGGGCACCCCACGCCCGAACCGAAAAGGCCACCGCAAGGTGGCCTTTTTTTGTGGGCGAAGCGGCAACAATGCCGGCCATGCTGCGATTGCTGATCGGCCTGCTGATGGCCACCCTCGTTCCCGTGGCGCACGCCCAGCCCGCCGAAGAAGTGCCGCCACCTCTGGGCCGCCCGCGCATCGGCCTGGTACTCTCGGGCGGCGGCGCGCGCGGCCTGGCCCACATCGGCGTGTTGAAGGTGCTCGAGCGAGAACACGTGCCGGTCGACGTGATCGCCGGCACCTCGATGGGTGCGATCGTCGGCGGGCTGTACGCCAGCGGCATGAAGGCCGACGAGATCGAGCGCGAGTTGAAGCGCATCGACTGGAACAAGCTCTTCGCCACCCGCGTCAGCCGCCAGCAACTGACCCAGCGGCGCAAGGAAGAAGACTTCGAGATCGCCAGCGCGATCGAACTCGGCATCGACCACGAGGGCTCGTTCCGCGCGCCGCAGGGCGCTGTCTCCAGCCGCGGGCTCGAAACACTGCTTCGGCGCTTGACGCTGGCCGTGCGGTCCACTGCGCACTTCGACCGGCTGCCGATCCCGTTCCGCGCGGTGGCCACCAACATGGAGACCGGCGAGGCCGTCATCCTGGGCGAAGGCGACCTGGCGACGGCGCTGCGCTCGAGCATGAGCGTGCCCGGCGTGTTCCCGCCGATCGAGGTCGATGGCCATGTGCTGGGCGATGGTGGCCTGGTCAACAACGTGCCGATCGACGTGGCCCGGGCGATGGGCGCCGACATCGTGATCGCCGTCAACATCGGCACGCCGCTGGCCGCCCGCGACACGCTCGGATCGGCACTGGGGCTGACGGCGCAGATGATCAACATCCTGACCGAGCAGAACGTCAAACGCAGCCTGGCCACGCTGCTGAGCCGCGACCTGCTGATCGCACCCGACCTGGGCGCACTGACGTCGGGCGACTTCAACCACGCGGTCGATTTCATCCGTCTCGGCACCGAAGGCGCCGAGACGCTGCGACCGCGCCTGGCCGAGCTGGCGCTGCCAGCGGGCGACTATGCCGCCTGGCGCACCGCACGCCACACCGGCACCGTGCCGTCGCCCAAGCTCGCCTTCGTGGCCTTCGAAGGCACCAGCGTCACCAACCCGGCCCGCTTCGAAAGCCAGTTGCTGTCGCAGCCGGGTCAACCGTTCGAAGCCGAGAAAGCCGCCCGCGATGCCCGCCGCCTCGCCGCCAGCGGCGACTACGTGCGCGCCGACTACCGCCTGGTCGACACCACCAGCGGCGCCACGGGCGTCGTCTTCGACCTCGAAGACAAGCCCTGGGGCCCGAACTACCTGCGCGTGGGCCTGGATCTGTCGACCGACTTCGGCGGCCACAGCGCGTTCAACATCAAGATCAGCCACAACCGCCATTGGCTGACGCCCAGCGGCACCGAGTGGCGCAACCGGCTGCAGATCGGCGAGGTGCCGCAGCTCTACAGCGAGATCTACCACCCGCTGAGCTGGAACATCGGCTTGTCGAACGATTGGTTCGCCGCCGGCTGGGGCCTGGCTGAGCGGCGCGTGCTGTCGCTGTATCGCCCCGATGCCGGCGACGAGGTTGGCCAACTGCGGCGCACCACCGGTCGCGTTGGGGTCGACTTGGGCCAACCCTGGGGCAGCCTGGGTGAGCTGCGCATGGGCCTGATCCACCAGATCGGGCGCACCGAGCCGACGCTGCTCGCCGCCGACTACGCGGGTGCAACCAGCGCCGAGACCTGGAACGAAACCGCCTTGCGGGCGCGGGTCGTGATCGATCAGCTGGATTACGCCAACTTCCCGCAGTTCGGCTACCGCGCCCAGGGCGAGGCCCAGTTCGGTTGGCGCCACCACGAGGGCACGCAAAGCCTCTCGCGGCTGGAAGGGCAGCTCAGCGGCGCCTACAGCTGGGGCGCGCAGACGCTGAACGTGTTTGGGCTATTGGAGATGTCCGATGCGCGCGCCGACGCGATCGTCGGCCAGTACGCGCTCGGCGGATTCCAGCGTCTGTCGGGCTACCGGCCCAACCAGCTGGCCGGCAACGCGGTGTTGTTCGGCCGCTTGAACTGGTACATGCGGCTGGCCGAGCCGCCGGTGTTCGCGCGCGGCTTCTTCGTTGGCGCCTCACTCGAAGCGGGCAATGCCTGGGCCAACCGGCGCCAGATCTCGCTCGGTGACCTGCGCGGCGGCGCCAGCCTCTACCTCGGTGCCGACACCGGCATCGGCCCGATGTA
Source organism: Ideonella sp. (assembly GCF_036277275.1). Taxonomy (GTDB): domain Bacteria; phylum Pseudomonadota; class Gammaproteobacteria; order Burkholderiales; family Burkholderiaceae_C; genus Ideonella. Next base: position 3,700 of record NZ_DASUNH010000109.1, read on the forward strand.
CCTCGGCTTGACCTGGGCGCCGCAGGGCGAAGCGGGGCTGGCGCTGATGATCGGCCGGCCCTGAACCACAGCGCCCTTCAGTGGACGATCACCGGCTCGATGTCGAACAGCTGCGGGTCGGCCGGGTCGACGGTCACTTTGACCCAGTGCAGCGACGGGCTGCCAAAGGTCTCGACGCGGGTCAGGTTCGTCAGCTGCTTGTGCTGGCGGTAGATCGGCATGTCGACCTTGTAGAAGTGCGTGTCGCCGTGCACCAGCAGCACGTGCCCACTGAAATTCTCGGTCTCGACGATCAGCGCGTCCATGAAGCGGCGGTAGCCGTTGTAGCGCGGCGCCTGGCTCTCGTCGTCGTTGGTTTCGGGCAGGTCGAAGCCGGGGTCGGCCTGGAACACGGTGACGATGCCGCGTGCGCCCTGCCGCCTGGCCTGCGCAAAGCTCGCGCGCAACCAGGCGATGTTGGCCTGATCGCGCGCCTCGTACTCGGCGTTGTCGGCAGCGCAGTCCGCCGCCTTGCGGGCGCTCTTGAACGTGCAGTCCTCGTCGTCCAGCACCCGGTTGTTGTTGCTGCCGGGCATATGGAAAGTGGCGAAGATGATGCCTTGTCGTTCGAAGCGCACGTTCTCGACATGCGGCGCCGCCTGGTGCTCAAGCGCCATCGTCCGTTGGCCCAGGCTCTCGGGGCGGCCGAACATCACGCGACGCAGGTGGGCCAAGCGCTCCAGGTTGTCGTAGCCGCCGTTGTTCAGGCGGTGGCAGTCGGTCCACTCGTTGTCGCCCGGGGTGTAGACGGCCGGCGCCTTCAGGCGGTTGAACAGCGCCAGCGCCTCGGTGTAGACGACGTCGTCGCAGCGTGAACTGCCGTCTTTCACATCCCCGTCGTGAATCGAGAACGCGATGTCGGCCGCGTTGAGGCTGCTGATGACCGCGCTCAGCCCCGGGTCGTCGCCGTTGCGCTTGTACGGCATGTCGCCCCAGAGCGCAAAGCTGAAGCCCTCTTCGGCCGCCTTCGCGGCCGGCGGCGAAGAGGCACAGCCCGCCGACGTAGCCAGCGCGGCAGCGGTGATCAAAGTCAGGGCAAGGCGTGTGGACTGGCGCATGGTCGGCTCATGTGGGGCGAAGGCCGGGAAGTATCCCCAAAGTCCTGCCCGCTCGCATGCCTCTGCGAAAACCGTGGCCTCGGTCGACCCGCAGCTCAACCGCGCTTGATCAGCAGCGCCTTGGCGACGCGCGAGCCAGTGGGTTGCCCCAACGCTGCGCGGATCGCGACGCCAGCATCGATCAGCTTGTCCAGGTCGATGCCAGTCTCGATGCCGAGGCCATGCAGCAGGTAGACCACGTCTTCGGTCGCCACGTTGCCGGTCGCGCCCTTCGCATACGGGCAGCCGCCCAAGCCCGACACGCTGGTATCGAAGCTCGCGATGCCGAGCTCCAGGCTGGCGTAGACGTTGGACAGCGCCTGGCCATAGGTGTCGTGGTAGTGGCCGCTGATCTCTTCGAGCGGGTAGTGCTTCAGCGCCGCTTCGAGCGCGCGCTGCACCTTCTTTGGCGTGCCGACGCCGATCGTGTCGGCCACGCCGACGTGCTGCACGCCGATCTCCTTCATCAGCCGCGCGACGAGCTCGACGCGCTCCGGCGCAATATCGCCCTCGTACGGGCAACCTACGGCGCAGGAGATCGCTCCGCGCACCTTGATGCCGGCGGCGCGCGCGGCTTCGGTCACCGGCGCAAAGCGCTCGATCGATTCGGCAATCGAGCAGTTGATGTTCTTCTGACTGAAGGCTTCGCTCGCGGCGCCGAAGACGACGATCTCGTCCGGCCTGGTCAGCACCGCGGCCTCGTAGCCCTTCATGTTGGGCGTCAGCACCGAGTAGCGCACGCCGGGCTGGCGCGTGATGCCGGCCATCACCTCGGCGTTGTCGGCCATCTGCGGCACCCACTTCGGGCTGACGAAGCTGGTGACCTCGATCTCTCTCAGGCCAGCTGCCTGCAGCGCGTGGACGAGCGCGATCTTGTGCTCGGCCGCGACCGGTTGCTTCTCGTTCTGCAGCCCGTCGCGCGGGCCGACGTCGACGATCTTGACTTTGGAGGGCAGGCTCATCTCGACCTCACTCGGACAGACGCAACAACTCGCCACCTTCGGCGACCTGATCACCGACGGCGTACATCAGTTCCGCCACGGTGCCGGCGCGCGGCGCACTGATGGTGTGCTCCATCTTCATCGCCTCCATCACCGCCAGCGCCTGGCCGGCGGTCACGGTGTCACCGGGCTTCACGTGGAAGGCGATGACCTTGCCGGGCATCGGCGCGGTCAGGCGACCGGCGCCGCCGGCGGCCTCGCCGGCGTGGGCGATCGGGTCGATCTCGTGCAGTTCCTGAGAGCCGGTGGCGCCGAACACGGCGACGCGTTCGCCGATCAGGTAGACCGACAGCGCGTGGCGCTCGCCGCCGAGCGTGATGTCGTAGAGGTCGTTGCCGAGCGCACGCGTCGCCAGCGGCCAGTGCTCGCTGCCGATCGCCAGCCGCAGGGCGCCGTCATGCAACCGCTCCAGCGTCGCGACGTGTTGCGTGCTGCCCAGTTGCAGATCGAAGCGACGACGCGCACCGCCATGGATACGCCAGCCGTCACGCCTGGACCAGGGATCAGCGGCTTCCAGGGCTTGTTCGCTAGCCACCTTCTGCGCGATCACGCCGGCCGCGGCCAGCGGCAGCGGCAGACCCGGTGCATCGAACAGCACCGCGCGCTCGCGCTCGATCAGCGCGGTGTCGAGGTCGGCGGTCGCGAACGACGGGCTGGCTGCGACGCGGCGCAAGAAGGCCACGTTGGTGTTCAGGCCGACGATGTGCGTGTCGCGCAGCGCGGCATCGAGGCGGGCCAGCGCCTGCGCGCGGTTCTCGCCCCAGACGATCAGCTTGGCGATCATCGAGTCGTAGTACGGGCTGATCGCATCACCTTCGCGCACGCCGGCATCGACGCGCACCGCGGCCGGGTCGTGCCATGGCTGCGCATCGGCATTGCGACGGAAGCTCACATGCTCGGGCCAGCGCAGCACCGACAGCGTGCCGGTCGCCGGCAGGAAGTTTGCATCCGGGTTCTCGGCGCAGATGCGCGCTTCGATCGCGTGGCCGTGGATCTTCAGCTCGTGCTGCTTCGCTGGCAACGGCTGGCCGGCGGCCACACGCAGCTGCCACTCGACGAGGTCGTGGCCGGTGATCGCTTCGGTCACCGGGTGCTCCACCTGCAGTCGGGTGTTCATCTCCATGAAGTAGAAGCGCAGGTCGCCATCGCCCACCTCTTCGGCGATGAACTCGACCGTGCCGGCACCGACATAGCCCACCGCCTTGGCGGCAGCCACCGCGGCCGCCCCCATCTCGGCACGGCGCGCTTCGCTCATGCCGGGAGCCGGGGCTTCTTCCAGCACCTTCTGGTGGCGGCGCTGCACCGAGCAGTCGCGCTCGAACAGGTAGACGCAGTCGCCCTGCGTATCGCCGAAGACCTGGATCTCGATGTGGCGCGGCTTGGTGACATAGCGCTCGACCAGCACGTGGTCGTCACCGAAACTGGCCTTGGCTTCGCGCTGGCACGAAGCGAGCGCGGCAACGAAGTCCTCGGCCTTGTCGACCTTGCGCATGCCGCGGCCACCGCCGCCGGCGCTGGCCTTGATCAGCACCGGAAAGCCGATGCGCTCGGCCTGGCCGGCCAGGAACTGCGGGTCGTTGTTGTCGCCGTGGTAGCCGGGCACCAGCGGCACATTGGCCTTTTCCATCAGCGCCTTCGCGGCCGACTTGCTGCCCATCGCCGCGATCGCCGACGCCGGCGGGCCGATGAACACCACGCCCGCTTCCGCGCAAGCCGTGGCGAACGCTTCGTTCTCGCTCAGGAAGCCGTAGCCCGGATGCACCGCCTGCGCGCCAGTGGCCTTCGCCGCATCGAGGATTCGCTGCCACTGCAGGTAGCTGTCCTTCGCGGCGTTGCCGCCAATGTGCACCGCTTCGTCACACACGCGCACGTGCTTCGAATTCGCGTCGGCATCGGAGTACACCGCCACGGTCTGCACGCCCAGGCGACGCGCCGTCTCCGCAACTCGGCATGCGATCTCGCCGCGGTTGGCAATGAGAATCTTCTTGAACATCGGATTTCCTCAAGCGCGCGCCACTGGCCGCGCACCAAAATGTTGGCGCAGAGCCGACCACAGGCCGCGCAGAAACTTGAACATCAACACGATCACGGCCGCCATCACCACCAGGGCGATCGCCAGCACGGCGAAGAAGATGACCGGATGCGACCACGACAGCCACAGCATCACTGGCACCGCCGCATCATCGATCAGCGACAGGCAGATGTTCGAGAAGGGCTCGGGCGACGTGTTGGCTGCCGCTCGCGTCGTCGCCTTCGCGGCATGCGCCGTCGCAGCCAGGCCGCCACCCATCAGTGCGGCCATGAAGGTCCACGCGCCCGCGTCGGCACCGAACACACCAGCGGCCAGCGCGGCGCCGGCCGGGATGCGGATGAAGGTGTGCAGCGCGTCCCACGCCGAGTCGACCCACGGCACCTTGTCGGCGAAGAACTCGACCAGCACCAGCGTGCCGGCGATGACCTGCACGCCCGGGTGCTGCAGCACCTGCAGGCCCGGCGGCAACGTGATCCAGTCGAACCAACCGGCCAAGCCGGTCAGGAACACCACCGCATACAACCGCAGGCCGCTCGCCCAGCCCAACCCCGCCGCCAGTGCGAGCAGGTGCATCGCGTCGAGGCCGACAACGGTCTCGGTCAGTGAGGGCGGCAGCGTCCAGTCCACGGCAGCGAATCAGCTCGCCAGCCACGAGGCCGGGCGCTTCTGCAGGAAGGACTGCACGCCCTCCTTGCCCTCGGCGCTGGCGCGGATGTCGGCGATGCGCTTGGCGGTGTCGGCGCGCAGCGCCGGCGTGATGGCCTGGCCGGCCAGGTCTTGCACCAGGCGCTTGCAGGCCTTCACCGCGGCTGGGCCATTGGCCACCAACGCAGCGACGATCGTCTGCACCTGCTGGTCGAGCAGGTCGGGCGCGACGCACTCGTGCACGAAGCCGAGCGAATTCGCCATCGCGGCATCAAAGCGCTCCGCGGTGAGGAAGTAGCGCTGCGAAGCACGCTCACCCAACGCGCGGACCACGTACGGCCCGATCGTCGCCGGCAGCAGCCCGAGCTTGGCTTCGCTCAAGCAGAAGTTGACGCCCTCGGCGGCGACGAGGATGTCGCAGACCGCTGCGAGGCCGACGCCGCCGGCATAGCAATCACCGTGGATGCGGCCCACCACCGGCACCGGGCAGCTGTAGATCGCCCACAGCATCTCGGCCAGGCCTTCGGCATCGGCACGGTTCTGCTCCCACGAGTAGTCGGCCATCGCGCGCATCCAGTTCAGGTCCGCGCCGGCGCAGAAGGCCTTGCCAACGCCTGCGAGGATGACTGCGCGCAGCTCCTTGTCTTCGGCGAAGCCGCGGAACGCAGCCGTCAGCTCGGCGATCACGCCGTCGTTGAAGGCGTTGCGGACTTCGGGCCGGTTCAGCCACACCTCGGCGACGTGCGGGCTGGGGCGGCGGATATCGAGCGTGGTGGTCATCTCAGAGTCCTTCGTCACGACGGTAAGCCCCGATCGAGGCCGCGTCGCGCCAGGCGGGCGGCGGCTCGAAGGTGGCCCAGTATTCGGTGATGACGGCAATCAGCGGGCCATCGAAGAGGAACAGCGAGTTGGCGAAGAAGCGGTGCTCGCCATGCGTGACCTCGATCGCCGAGTGCACGCGACCATCGGCCAGCGCATTGACCTCGATCACGCGGATCGACCACCCTTCTGGGTAGATCGCCTGCACCTTGATGGCCGCATCGGCGTCGTCGAAGTGCTCGCCCGAGGTCGGCCAATGCAGCTTCGCATCGTCGCGCAGCAGCGTGCGCGCACCGGCCCAGTCGCGCGCTTCGAAGCGCTGCCAAAGCGCGTGAACGGTCTCGACATGGCCCATGGTCATCACATCCGGAAGACGCCGAACTTCGCATCGGGGATCGGCGCGTTCAACGACGCCGACAGGCCCAGCGCCAGCACGCGGCGCGTGTCGACCGGGTCGATCACGCCGTCGTCCCACAGCCGGGCGCTGGCGTAGTACGGGTGGCCCTGCACTTCGTACTGCGCGCGGATCGGCGCCTTGAAGGCCTCTTCTTCGTCGGCACTCCACTGGCCGCCCTTGGCTTCGATGCCGTCTCGGCGCACGGTCGCCAGCACGCTCGCGGCCTGCTCGCCGCCCATCACGCTGATGCGCGCATTCGGCCACATCCAGAGGAAGCGCGGCGAGTACGCCCGGCCGCACATGCCATAGTTGCCGGCGCCGAACGAGCCGCCGATGATCACAGTGAACTTCGGCACGTTGGCGCAGGCCACCGCCGTCACCATCTTCGCGCCGGCGCGGGCGATGCCCTCGTTCTCGTACTTGCGGCCGACCATGAAGCCGGTGATGTTCTGCAGGAACACCAGCGGCACCTTGCGCTGGCAGCACAGCTCGATGAAGTGCGCGCCCTTGTTGGCGCTCTCGGCGAACAGGATGCCGTTGTTGGCGACGATGCCGACCGGCATCCCCTCGATCCACGCGAAGCCGCAGACCAGCGTCGTGCCGTAGCGGGCCTTGAACTCGTCGAACTCGGAGTTGTCGACGACGCGGGCGATGATCTCGCGCACGTCGAAAGGCTTGCGGGTGTCGGTGGGGATCACCGACAGCAGTTCTTCGGCGGCGAACTTCGGCGGCTGCGGCTCACGCAGCGCCACCGGCACGTCCTTCTTCCAGTTCAGGCTGCCGACGACCTGGCGGGCCAGGGCCAGCGCATGCAGGTCGTTCTCGGCCAGGTGATCGGCCACGCCGGACAGGCGCGTGTGCACGTCGCCACCGCCCAGGTCTTCGGCGCTCACCACCTCGCCGGTCGCGGCCTTCACCAGCGGCGGGCCGCCCAGGAAGATCGTGCCCTGGTTCTTGACGATGATGGTCTCGTCGCTCATCGCCGGCACATAAGCGCCACCAGCCGTGCATGAGCCCATCACCACGGCCACCTGCGGGATGCCCTGGGCCGACAGATTGGCCTGGTTGTAGAAGATGCGGCCGAAGTGGTCGCGGTCGGGGAAGACGTCGTCCTGGTTCGGCAGGTTGGCGCCGCCGGAGTCGACGAGGTAGACGCACGGCAGGCGGTTCTGCTGCGCGATCTCCTGCGCCCGCAGGTGTTTCTTGACGGTGATCGGGTAGTAGGTGCCGCCCTTGACCGTCGCGTCGTTGCAGACGATCACGCACTCGACACCGCCGACGCGGCCGATGCCGGCGATCATGCCGGCGGCTGGGGCTGCGTCGGAGCCATCCTTCTCCGGGTACATGCCGAGCGCGGCCAGCGGCGCGATCTCGAGGAATGGCGTGTCCGGGTCGAGCAGCATCTCGACCCGCTCACGCGGCAGCAGCTTGCCGCGGCCCAGGTGCTTGGCACGCGCGGCCTCGCCACCGCCTTCGGCGATCTTCGCGAGCTTGGCGTTCAGGTCATCGACCAGCGCGCGCATCGCGGCGGCGTTGGCCTTGGCTTCTTCCGAACGCGGGTTCAGTTTCGAGACGAGGGTTGCCATGTCAGTGCCCGCCCGGCCGCCCGTAGGGCACTGAGCGCCCCTCGGGGGCTGCGAATGAAATGAGCTTGGGGTGGTTCATCAGCAGGTCTCGGAGAAAAGTTCACGACCGATCAGCATGCGACGGATCTCCGACGTGCCCGCACCGATCTCGTACAGCTTCGCGTCGCGCCACAGGCGGCCGACCGGGAACTCGTTGGTGTAGCCGACACCGCCCAGCGCCTGGATCGCCTCGCCGGCCATCCACGTCGCCTTCTCGGCGGTATAGAGGATGACGCCGGCGGCGTCCTTGCGCAGCGTGCGGGCGTGGTCGCCGCGGTCGCAGGCCTGGGCCACGGCGTAGCCATAGGCACGGCAGGCCTGGAAGGTCGAGTACATGTCGGCGACCTTGCCCTGCATCAGTTGGAACTCGCCGATCGGCTGGCCGAATTGCTTGCGCTCGTGGATGAACGGCACCACCGCGTCCATGCACGCGGCCATGATGCCCAGCGGGCCGCCGGAGAGCACGACGCGCTCGTAGTCCAGCCCGCTCATCAGCACCTTGGTGCCCTGGCCCTCGACGCCCAGCACGTTCTCTGCCGGCACTTCGCAGTCATCGAAGAACAGCGGGTAGGTGTTCGAGCCGCGCATGCCCAGCTTGTCCAGGTGCTCGCCCTTGGTGAAACCCTTGAAGCCCTTCTCGATGATGAAGGCGGTCATGCCGCGGGCGCCCATCTCGGGATCGGTCTTCGCGTAGACCACCAGCGTGTCGGCGTCGCCACCATTGGTGATCCACATCTTGCTGCCGTTGAGCACATAGCGGTCGCCCTTGCGCTCGGCCTTGAGCTTCATGCTGACCACGTCGGAGCCGGCGCCGGGCTCGCTCATCGCCAGCGCGCCCACGTGCTCGCCGCTGATCAGCTTGGGCAGGTACTTCTTCTTCTGCGCGTCGCTGCCATTGCGGTTGATCTGGTTGACGCACAGATTGGAGTGCGCGCCGTACGACAGGCCCACCGACGCGCTGGCGCGGCTGATCTCTTCCATCGCGACCATGTGGGCCAGGTAGCCCAGCTGCGTGCCGCCGTATTCCTCGGGCACGGTCAGGCCCATCACGCCCAGCTCGCCGAGCTTGCGCCACATGTCGGCGGGGAACAGGTTGGCCTTGTCGATCTCGGCCGCGCGCGGGGCGATCTCGTTCTGCGCGAAGTCGCGCACCGCTTCGCGCAGTGCGGCGATGTCCTCACCCAGCGGGAAAGAGAAAGTGGATTCGAACATCGACGTCTCCTGCAAATGAATTGAGCTTGTCTCAACAATGCCTGGAGGCGCTACCAGTTCAGCACCCGACCAAGCGCAACAGGGGCGAAATCTACCAGCGAGCCGCTTGCGTCGCAAGCGATTGTTGAGTCATACTCAAAAAATGCCGACCCGCCGCGCCCCTGCAGCCCCCCGCCCCGCCCGCCGCGAGCCGGCGAGCGCCAAGAGCGAGCAACGCATCCGCGACATCCTGCGCGTCGGCCGCGAGGTCTTTGCCGAAAAGGGCTACGAGCGCGCGACGACGACCGAGATCGCGCAGCGCCTGGGCGTCTCCGAAGCCACGGTGTTCACATACTTCCACGGCAAGCGAGAGCTGTGCGAGCGGGTGATCACCGACTGGTACGACGAAATCATCGCGGCGATCGAAGCCGGCCTGCCGCGCA
>NZ_DASUNH010000110.1:0-72402 GCF_036277275.1 Ideonella sp.
TCGCCAGTGTCGAAAACGTGAAGCCGACACCCAGGTTGGCCAGCATGAAGACGCCGATCATCGCCATCAGCAGCGTCAGGCTACCCACCATCGGCACCTCGAACAGCAGCCATGCGGCACCGAGGATCACGCCAAGCTGGATGTAGCCGATCACGACGTAGGGCAAGATCTTGCCCAGCATCACCTCAACCGGCCGAACCGGCGTGGCCAGCAAGTTCTCCATCGTGCCGCGCTCGCGCTCGCGCGTCATGGCCAGGCCGGTCAGCATCACCATCGTCATCGTCAGGATGGTGCCGATCAGCCCCGGCACGATGTTGTATCGCGCCAGGCCTTCGGGGTTGTAGCGGCGGTGCACCCGCAAGTCGAACGGCGGCTCTTTCTGGGCGAGCCTGGCCAGCGGGCCGACCAGGGAGGTGGGCATCGCACGCGGCACCAACGCCGCCAACGCCGCCAGCGCATTGCCCGAGGCCGATGGGTCGGTGGCGTCGACGCTGACCAGCAGTGCCGGCCTTTCGCCGCGCACCAGACGGCGCGAAAAGTCCGGCGGGATGACAACCAGGAACTGCACCTCGCCGCGCTCCAGCAGCGCCTCGCCTTCGGCCTCGCTGGCGGGCCGCGCATCGATGCGGAAGTAGCCGGTGTTCTGCAGCGTCGCGACCAGCTCGCGCGCCTGCGGCCCGCTGTCCATGCTGACCAGCGCGGTCGGCAGGCCCCGCGGGTCGGTGTTGATCGCATAGCCGAACAACACCAGCTGCAGGATCGGCACGCCCACCGCCATGCCGAAGGTGGGCCGGTCGCGCAGCATCTGCTGGAACTCTTTCAGGAAGATTGCCAGCATGCGGGCCCATGAGAAACGCGCGCTCATGGCTTGGCCACCGAAAAATTGTCCGGCGCCTGGCCGATCAGGCTGATGAAGACGTCTTCGAGGTTCGCATCGGCGCGCGACCAGCGCAGCTCAGGCCGGTCGCGGAATGGGGCGATGGCGGCCTCGACCAGTTGGGCATCCTGGCCGGCGATGTGGACGGTGCTGCCGAATGCGGCCACGCTCAGCACGCCGGGCGCCTGTTTCAGCGGCGCGAGCAGCCGGCCCAGCGAGGCCGGGTCACCGGGCGCCTGCACAGCCCACACCGTCAGCTTCGCCTGCTCGATGATCTGGCCTTCAGTGCCGCGCGCCAGCAGCTTGCCGTAGGCGATGTAGGCCAGCTCGTGGCAGCGCTCGGCCTCGTCCATGTAGTGGGTCGACACCAGCACCGTGATGCCCTCGGCCGCGAGGCGGTGAATCTCGTCCCAGAACTCGCGCCGCGCCTTCGGGTCGACACCGGCGGTGGGTTCGTCCAGCAGCAGCAGGCGCGGTTCGTGCAGCAGGCAGGCGGCCAGCGCGAGGCGTTGCTTCCAGCCGCCCGAAAGTGACCCGGCCAATTGCTGCGCACGGGTAGCCAGCCCCAGCCGATCGAGTGCGGCGGTGACACGCTTTGGCCGCTGGTCCAGCTCGAACAGGCGCGCAACGAAGTCGAGGTTCTGACGGATCGACAGGTCTTCGTAGAGGCCGAACTTCTGCGTCATGTAGCCGACCTGGCGCTTGATCTTCAGCGCGTCACGCTTCAGGTCCAGCCCAAGGCAGGTGCCTTCGCCGGCGTCGGGCGTCAGCAGGCCGCACAGCATGCGGATCGTGGTCGTCTTGCCGCTGCCGTTGGGTCCGAGAAAACCGCAGATACGCCCGGTGGCGAGCTGCAGCTTCACGTTGTCGACGACCGCGCGGCCGTCGTAGCGCTTGGTCAGGCCTTTGACGTCGATCGCGAGGTCGGTCATGGGACGGGCTTCACGTCCAGCGGTTGCCCGGGGTGCAACTTGATCGCATCGGCCGGTTCGGGCCGCGCCTCGACCATGAAGACGAGCTTGGTGCGCTGGGTGTTCGAGTAGATGACCGGCGGGGTGTATTCGGGTTGTGTCGCGATGCGGCTGATGCGCGCGTTGATTGGCGCGCCGCAACCGTCGCAACGCAGCTTCACCGCTTGGCCGATCTTCAGACCGCCGAGCTCAGCCTCGGGTACGTAGAAGCGGGCCTTGCGCGCCTCGGGCGGCAACAGCGAAACGACCGGCTGGCCGGCGGGCACGTACTCGCCGGCACGCCAGAAGGTGTCGGCCACAAGACCGGCCGCTGGTGCGGCCTGCAACGTTTGTTGCTCGCGCCAGACCAGCTGTTGGCGGGCCTGCTTCGCCGCTTCGACCTGGGCCTTGGCGCTTTCGCGCTCGTCCACACGGGCGGGCAGGGTGGCCACGCGCAGGCTCGCTTCGAGCTCGGTGACGCGGTCGCGGGCCTGGGTGCGGGCGGTGGTCGCATCGTCCAGCCGCGACTGGCTGACGAAGTTCTGATCGACCAGCGCCTTCTGGCGCAGCCACTCGGTCTCGGCCCGCGCGGCTTGCGCCCGCGCTTGAGCGAGCTGCGCGCGCACGACGGCCACCTCGTCGACGCGCCGGCCCTTGGTGGTGTTCTCGGCCTGGGCCTGGGCCGCCAGTACGCGGGCATCGGCTTCGGCGCGTGCGGCTCGTTCCGGCGTCGCGTCGAGCGTGAACAGCGGCGCGCCGGCCATGACCTGTTGCCCGGCCTGCACCGACACGCTCTTCAAGGTCCCGGCCACCGGCGCGGCGACGTAGATGTAGTCGCCTTCGGCATAACCCGACCAGCCCGAGTCGACGGGCGCCCTGCACGCGCTCAACAGGGCAAGGGCGCCAAGTGCGGCGGTGCCCGTCCGGAATCGGTTCATGCTTTCTTCCTCAGCCTGGCGGATGGGGGCGTGCGCAGCGCGATCAGCGCCATCTGGACGCGCTGCTTGATGGCGGCGTCACTCAGCACCTGGGCCTGCACTGCATTGCCGACGATGGCCGGGGCAACGCCGAGCGATGCCATGGCGGGCGCCGCCAGCATTGGCGACAGCACCGCACCCATCAAGAACACAAAGCGCTGCAGCGGCGGCGCGGGTTGCAGCTCGCCGGCTGCTTCGGCCTCGGCCATCAGTTGCATCAGCAGGCCCAGGTGGCGTGGCGCGTTGGCGCGGACGAAGTCGTGCACCACCGTTTCGCCATTGGCCGCATCGACGGCCAGCCGGCCGACCAACGCGTGATGCTCGCGCACGAAGGTGCCGAGCGTGATCAGCGCAGCCTGCAGTCGATCGAGCACCGGGCCTTCGCGCGTGGCCCCGGCCGACAGCTTGGCGAACATCTGTTCGTACAGCTGCTGCAGCACCGCCTGCAGGAACGCGGCCTTGCTGCCGAAGTGGTAGTGAAACATCGCCGGGTTGACGCCCGCATGCTCAGCCACCCGCCGCACCGACAAGCCGGCGCAGCCGAGTTGCGGCAGCAGGGCCAGGCCGCTGCGCAGCAGGGCTTGATCGATGCCTTGGGATGGGCGGGCCACGGTGAATTATTGGTCGAGTGACCAGTAAATGGCAAGCCCATGCGGGCGGGTGGGGCGTGACGCCTGACGTGTTTCCTCCGGCGAACGGCGGGGGCTTGGGACTGCGCTGGCAGCGGAAGCGCTGACGGCTTTTTCCTACACCACTTCGGTCCAATGGCCGATGCCGCGCATTGGCTCGGGGAGGCACATTGGGCTGATCACGAAGGAGTAATTGACCATGCTGAAACGACTTTGCATGATTGCCCTCTGCGGCGCATCACTGGCCACCTTGAGCGCCTGCGTGGTGGCACCGGCGGCCCCGCGTCCGGGATACGTGCACGACGGAGACAGAGATGGTGTGCCGAACCGGTACGACCGTGACCGGGACAACGACGGCGTGCCCAACCGCTACGACCGACGGCCGTACACGCCGTACCAGCGCTGACGTCGAGTAAGCGCGGGCGGGCGATAGCCGCCCGTGCAGCTTTCGACGCTAGCGGAACACAAAAAGCGCGTCTTTGGCCGCCTGGCGTCGTTGCAAATCCCTCGCGATGCCACTGGCATTGCTGCGGTTTGCGCCGAGCCAGACAACCAACTCATTGCGCTAGACAAAATCAACGAACTTGCTGAACGGCATCTCTCGCAACCGCTTGCCGGTGGCGGCAAAGATGGCCGCGGCGAGTGCGGGGGCGGCCGGCGGCACCGGTGGTTCGCCGATACCGCGCATGCGCGGTGCGTTCTCCAGGCCACGCACGGCGATACGTGGGCACTGGTCCAGCCTCATGGCCTGGAACTGCGAGAAGTTCGTCTGCTGCGCCATGCCGTCGGCATAGGTGATCTCGCAGTTCATCGCATGGCCCAGGGCCCAGACGACGGCGCCCTTGACTTGGTTGTCGAAGTTCACCGGGTCGACGATGCGGCCCACGTCGACGGCCACGAACACCTTGTCGATGCGAATGCCCTTGTCGGTCTGGGTGACCTCCACCACCTCGGCCACCGGCACGCCGAAGCTGTCGACGAAGGCCACGCCGCGCCCGCGGCCGGGCTCCAGTTTCGTGCCCCAGTTGGACATCTCGCCGACCGCTTCGAGCACCTTGCGCGAGACCCCGTGATTGCACAGCCGAAGCCGCTCCTGCAGTGGGTCGGCCCCGGCCGCGTGGATCAGTTCATCCAGGAACGCGTTGGCAAAGAAGCCTTGGGTCGAGGCCCCGACCGAACGCCACGAACTGGTCGGTGCCAGTTCCGGCACCTTGTAGGCGCGCATGCGGAAGTGCGGCACGGCAAACGGCTGGTTCCACGCGCCTGCGGCGATCTGGCCATCCGCGCCCGGAGGTTTGGACCGGCCCAGGCGCGCTGACTGCGACGCAGACGAGCTGACCGTGGCCACCTGCAGGTCATACGCATGCACCTTGCCGTCTTTCACCACGCCCTTGCCGCGCGCCATGCCGATCTGGCGCGGGAAGTCGTGGGCAAAGTCTTCCTCGCGCGAGTAGGTCAGCTTCACCGGCGTGCCGCGCATCTGCTTCGCGATCTCGGCACACAGCGTGACATTCTCGAACTCCAACCGGTGGCCGAAACTGCCGCCCGCGTATTGCTGGTGGAAGCGCACATGTTCGGGCTTCACGCCCACAACCGCCGCGACCTTTTGCTGCACGAAGCGCGGCATCTGGTGCGCCACCCACACGTCTACGCCGTCCTCACCGACCTTGACGATGGCGTTCAACGGTTCCAGCGGCGCGTGGGCGAGGTAGGGCGCGCGGTACTCCGCCTCGACGACAGGGCCGTCCGTCAACGCCTTGTCGACGTCACCGTCGTGCCGCCACTCCTTGTCCATCCGCTCCGGTGTGAAGCTTGCTGCGATCGCGGCCCAATGGTCCTTCATTTCTGCCGGGTAGGGCGCCGGGCCCCAATCGCACTCGATGGCCTTGGCGGCCTGGATCGCGCGCCAGGTGTTGTCGGCCACCACCGCGACGCCGTTCGTCACGGGCAGGATCTTCTTCACGCCTCGCAGACCCTTGACCTTGCTGTCGTCGTACCGGTTCAGCTTGCCGCCTTGGCGTGGGTTGACCTTCACGGCGGCATGCGCCATGCCTTCCACACTCAAGTCGATGCCGTAGTGCAGCGTGCCGGTGGACTTGGCGACGATATCCAGGCGCTGCATCGGCTTGCCGATCAGGCGCCACTCAGAAGGGGCGCGCAACGTCACCTCGTGCACCGGCTCCAACGTCGCCGCGATCTCGGCCAGCTCGGTGTACTTCAGCTCTTTACCGTCAGGCAACTGCACTGCGCCGCGCGCCGTCTTCAGTTGTGCGACGGGTACACCGGTCTGGCGCGAAGCGGCGAGCTTGAGCGTCTCGCGAGCGACAGCGCCCGCCTCGCGCAGCTTGTCGAAGCCGTCTGGCACCGTCGATGAGCCGCCGGTCACCATCAGGCCCATCACCTTGAACAGCCCGCCCATCACGTCGCGCATGGCCTCGGCCTGCCAGCCCGTGTCGTGGGAGTGAAAGGGGACTTGCTCCGCAGACAGGGCGCGGTTGTAGTAGGCCTGCGCAGGCACGCCCGGGCCGATGCGGAACTGGCCGAACTCGATGTCCAGTTCCTCGGCGATCAGTGCCGCCTGCACCGAGTAGGCGCCCTGGCCCAGGTCGGTGTGCGGAGTGATCAGCGTGACCGACTCCTTGTCGATCCTCACCCACGGGGTCAGCGCGGCTTCACTGGGCATCAAGCCCTCGGCCAACGGATTGGGAATCGCCTTGCGCACCTGATAGGCACCGAAGACCACGCCGCCCGCCACGGCGGCGGAGCCGATGAGGAAGGTGCGGCGTGCGATGGTCTTGACTCGGCTCATGGTCAGGCCCCCTTCAGCATCTTCGCCGCGGTCTTGACCGCCTCGCGGATGCGGGGATAGGTGCCGCAGCGGCACAGGTTGGCCGCCATCGCCTGGTCGATCTGTTCGTCCGTGGGCGAGGGCACCGTGGCCAGGAAGGCCGCCGCGGTCATGATCTGCCCTGCCTGGCAATAGCCGCATTGCGCCACCTGGTGCGTGACCCAGGCCTTCTGCACGGCGTGCAACGCCTCGGGCTGGCCGAGCCCTTCGATCGTCACGACGGGTGCCGCCACCGCGCTCGCTGGCATCGAGCACGAGCGAACCGCAGTGCCACCGACGTGGACCGTGCAGGCGCCGCAGTAGCCGATGCCGCAGCCGTACTTCGGGCCGGTGATGTGCAGTTCATCCCGCAGCACCCACAGCAGCGGCATCTCGGGTTCGACGTCGACCTCGTGGTCGTGTCCGTTGACGTTCAGTTTCATGCGGGGCTCCGTGGTGGCTCGAACATCGATGGGCGCGCAATGACCAGTCCCTCGAACGGCAGCTTCGCCAAGGCGTCCTGGAGTTCGCCCTTCACGCGGCTGTAGAAGACTTCTGACCCGGCATCGGCCCCCGTCGCGCTGACCAGGCTGTGCACCGCGGCCACGCTCGGGTCGGCCAGAAGGCCCTGCAAGATCTCTCTGCCCACGAGGCCCGTGGCGCCCGCTGCGATGACGGTTCGGTTGGCCATGTTCGAACTCCGATCTGGTTCAGAAGGACGGCAGCATCTCGCACCGCGACGAACCGGGAAGCAAGAGCGTTCTGCCCTTGGCGTACGGGACGACCGAGAGCAATGCCTTGGCCACTGCCGACGCGTTGATCGGCGCGGCGATGAGGAATCCCACCGCCCTTCCGACGAGGTTGCGTTTTCCGACGAGCACCGATGGCCGCGCGATGGCCGTGCCCTGGAACGGCAGCTTCGCCAAAGCGTCTTCGAGCTCGCCTTTCACGCGGCTGTGGAAGACGTTCGAACGGGAGTCGGCGCCCATCGCGCTCACCAGACCGAGTTTCTTGGCGCCTGCGGCCAGCGCCGCCGCGGCCACGGCCAGATTGGCCTCGTAGTTGATGGCGCGAAGTGCGGCCTGGCTTCCGGCGACCCTGATCGTCGTTCCGAGCGCCAGATACACCTCGTCTACCGGTGGCAGGGCGGGCAGCCTGGCGAAGTCGACGACATGGGCCGTCAGCTTCGGATGTTGTGCCGCGGGCCTCTTGCGGCCCAGGCTGTGCACCGCGTCGACGGTCCGGTCGGTCAACAGGCCCTGCAGAATCTCTCGGCCCACGCGGCCCGTGGCGCCTGCAATGAGGACGGTTCGGTTTGGCATGCGTGCTTTTTAGCGAAAAACGGTTCGGTTAAAAATCAAAAGAAACCGGCTTCATGCCCTGACGGCGTCCCAGCAGATCTGGAAGCCGCTGATGCGGGTCTTTTCGTCGTTTGGCAGATCGCCGCGGGCGACGAGGACTGCGGTCTCTTTCGCCAGGCCCATGACGCTCGCTGCCAGCAGGTGCGGCGGCACGGGCTTGAGTTGCTCACTCTTCTGTCCGGCGACGATGAGCTCGATGAACGGCGCCAACATGCGCTGGCTCATCGCGCGGCTGGTCTCGCTGAGGAACTCGGAGTGGTAGTACTGCTCGAGGAAAGCCATCTGTTGCTGGTTCTCGATGCGGTTGTCCACCATGTTGTTCCAGATCCGGCGCACTCTCGACTTCAGCGAGGCCTGCGGTTCGTCATTCTGTGCGTAGCGTGTGACGGTGGCCGTCTTGGCTTTCTGGTACACATCGTCGAGCAAATCCTCGCGGGACTTGTAGTAGACGTACAGCGTGCTGGTCGCGACGCCTGCGTCGCGGGCGATGTCGGCCAAGGTCACGGCAGACAGACCATGGCGCGCCACCAGCCGGTAGACGGCAGCGGCAATGGCTTCAACCTTTTTCTCGTCCTTGGGCCTCATCGTGATTTGGATCGTACACGAACATTTATTCGGTTAAAAGTGCTTTCTTGCACCGGCTGAATCGCCAGACGCGCGTCGCGCCAGCCGCCGGAGGTCAGCGCCAAAAGCCGTGAGGCCCATCTGCGGCCAGCGTCAGGCGGCGTCGGGTTTTGTCGTCGTCCACAGCTGCACCAGCGTCAACCCGATCGCGAGCATCGGCGGGCCAATGAAGATGCCGATGAAGCCGTAGGCGACGATGCCGCCGAACACACCGAGCAGGATCAGCAGCAGCGGCAAGCTGCTGGCGCGGCTGATCAGGAAGGGCTTGACGACGTTGTCGATCGAGCTGACCGCGAACAGGCCCCAGAGGACCATGAAGATGCCCCAGCCCACCGAGCCCTGCACGAAGAGCCAGATCGCCGCACCACCCCAGATGAGCGGCGGGCCGACCGGGATCATCGAGAGCAAGAAGGTCGCGGAGGCCAGCGCCAACGCTCCCGGAACGCCGGCGATCAAGAAGCCGACCAGCGCCACCATGGCCTGCGCCAGCGCAGTGCCGAAGATACCGTGCACGACCCCGATCACCGTGCCGTTGATCGTCGACAGCAGCGTGTCGCCCAGGGGCCCTGCGAGCTTGGCCAGGATCGCGCGGGCGGCTCGCACCAGCTGTTCGCCGTCGCGGTAGAAGAAGAACGCGATGAAGGTGGCGAACGTCAGCTGCAGCAGGCTGCCGCCGATCGCCTTGCCGGCGCCCAGCAGCACGATGCGCGCCGGCTCGAACAGGCTCTTCAGCAGCGCATTCAACTCCTCGCGGCTGGCGGCGATGCGCTGCCAGTAGTCGGCCAGCGCGGCGCCGACGAGCGGCACATCGCGCAGCCAGCCGGGCGGCTGCAGCGGCCCGTGGTCGAGCAGGTTGCGCGCTCCGTCGAACATCGAGGCCACGTCATCGGCCAAGCTCAGGGCGAGCAGCGTCGACGGGCCGATCACCAGCACGACCAGCAGCAGTGTCATCAGCAGCGCGGCCCAGACGGCGCGGCCGCCGACGGCGTCGCGCAGGCGCCGATAGAGTGGCCAGCTCGCGGTGCAGACGACCGCGGCGAACAACAGCGCCGGGATGAATGGATGCAGGACCTGATAGCAGCCGACGACAACGACCACGACGGCCGCCAGTCGGGCGTAATGCTGAAGACTGTGGTTCATGCCTGCCCTTCTCAGTGTTTCCCCGCCGGCGACTATGCCACCTCGGCGCAGGCCGGCGGCCAAGCTGCGCGAAGTGGTGGTGAAGCGGGCTGATAGACTTCCCCCTGACAGCGCCGATTTGTTCCGGATTGCGGGCGCTCTACCAAATGCAGCTAAACAGGGCCCCGACTTGAACCCGGTGTCCGCGTCTTCGCTGCGGTACCGGGTTTTTTCGTTGGAGGTCAGGTTTCATGAGGTCGGTCGGCTTCGTCGTCCCGCAAAGCATGCATTTCGCCGAGCCGTTGCCGCTGCGAAGTGGCGCGCAGCTTGCCGACTACACCCTGGTCTACGAGACCTACGGCACGCTGAACGCCGATGCCAGCAATGCCGTGCTGGTGTGCCATGCGCTGAACGCGTCTCACCATGTGGCCGGCGATTACGCCGACAAACCCAACAGCACCGGCTGGTGGGACAACCTCGTCGGCCCCGGCAAACCACTGGACACGGAGCGCTTCTTCGTCATCGGCGTCAACAACCCCGGTTCATGCTTCGGCTCGACCGGGCCGATGCACCCGAATCCGGCGACCGGCCGCCCCTATGGCGCCGACTTTCCAGTCGTGACGGTGGAGGATTGGGTCGACGCCCAAGCGCGACTGGTCTCGCGCCTGGGCATCCAGCAGCTGGCTGCGGTGGTCGGCGGCAGCCTCGGTGGCATGCAGGCGCTGGCCTGGACGCTGCGCCACACCGATCGTGTGCGGCATTGCGTGGCGGTGGCCACTGCGCCGAACCTGTCGGCGCAGAACATCGCCTTCAACGAGGTGGCGCGGCGCGCGATCGTGACCGATCCCGATTTCCACGGCGGCCATTTCTACGCCCACGGCGCGATCCCGAAGCGCGGCCTTCGCGTGGCCCGCATGATCGGCCACATCACCTACCTGAGCGACGACTCGATGGAGGCCAAGTTCGGCCGCGAGCTGCGCGAGGCCGAGCTGGGCTACAGCACGCAGGACATCGAGTTCCAGATCGAAAGCTACCTGCGTTACCAGGGCGACAAGTTCAGCGAGTATTTCGACGCCAACACCTACCTGCTGATCACCCGCGCACTGGACTACTTCGACCCGGCGCGTGCGCATGGCGATGACCTGACGGCAGCCTTCAAGGTGGCGCGCGACAAGAAGTTCCTCGTCGTCAGCTTCACCACCGACTGGCGCTTCTCGCCAGCACGCTCGCGTGAGATCGTCAAGGCACTGGTCGACAACCAAATCGAGGTCAGCTACGCCGAGATCGACGCGCCGCACGGCCACGATGCCTTCTTGCTCGAAGATCCGCGCTACCACGGCGTGATGCGGGCGTACTTCGAGCGGATCCTGTGACCCCCACGCTCGCCGCCGCTTCGCTGCCCCCCGAGGGGACCCTTGCAGCGGCCCGGCAAAGCCGGATCCGCGCAAGAACCTTGATCAAATTCGACCCCATCGATACGTATGAGTGAGCGAAAAGACCTCGAAGTCATCGCCCGGCTGGTGCCGCAAGGCGCCCGCGTGCTCGACCTGGGCTGCGGCACGGGTGAGCTGTTGGCCTATCTGCGTGAGACGCGCGGCTGTTCGGGCTATGGC
Organism: Ideonella sp.; assembly: GCF_036277275.1. GTDB lineage: Bacteria > Pseudomonadota > Gammaproteobacteria > Burkholderiales > Burkholderiaceae_C > Ideonella. Next base: position 10,978 of record NZ_DASUNH010000110.1, read on the forward strand.
GTGGAGCTGGACGATGCCAACGTGCTGGCCTGCGCGCGGCGAGGCGTGAACGTGATCCAGCTCAACCTCGAAGAGGGGTTGAAGCTGTTCGAGGACCGCAGCTTCGACGTCGTGCTGCAGCTCGAAACCCTGCAGCACCTTCGCAATACCGAGAACATGCTGCGCGAGACCGCTCGTGTTGGCCGCATCGGCATCGTCAGCTTCCCGAACTTCGCGCACTGGGTCAACCGCCTGTCGATCCTGCGCGGGCGCATGCCGGTGACGCGCGCGCTGCCGTATGAGTGGTACGACACGCCGAACATCCGCGTCGGCACCTACAAGGACTTCGAGGTGCTGGCGCGCAAGAATGGGCTCGAGGTGATCGACAGCTTCGGCCTGCAAAGCGGCGAGGTGATCCGCCGCTGGCCGAACCTGCGCGCCAGCGTGGCGGTGTTCAAGTTCGAACGCAGCTAGACATCGGCCACCTCGGCCACGGGCTCGACGAGCACCGGCCGCGCGTGCAGGTAGGCCGTCGCCCGGCGCTTGGCTTCGATGTCGGTGTAGATGTGGGCCGCCTGCTCGGGGGTGAGCCCCAGTACCGGTGCCAGTTCGGTCGCTGACAGGCGGTGGTTGTGCGCCCACAGCGCCAGGTCCATCTGCTGGTAGGGCAGCGCGAAGTAGAACTCGTCCTGGCCTTGCGGCAGGCTGTAGGTGTCGGTGGTCGGGGTCGAGTGGCAGATGTCGTCGGGCAGGCCGAGGTGGCGCGCGAGCGCGTAGACCTGGGTCTTGTACAGGTGCGCGATCGGCTTCAGGTCGGCCGCGCCGTCGCCGTTCTTGACGAAAAAGCCCTGGTCGTACTCGAGCCGGTTCGGCGTGCCGATCACGGCGTGGTGCAGGCGGTCGGCATGGCAGTACTCGAGCAGCTTGCGCACGCGCTGCTTGTGGTTGGTGGCGGCCACCAGCGCCAGGTATTCGCGCGCCCGCAGTCGGGCCTGCTGCAATTCGCCCTCGGGCGACCGCACCACCAGGCGGAAGAAGTTCATCTGCCCGGCGCTGCCGCCGGCGATCGTGATCTTGTTTTTCCAGCCTTCGCCGTAGCCGGGGAACAGCGATCGGATCGCCGCGTCGCGTTGTGCATAGCAGCCCAGGGCCTGCAGCGCGGGGGCGATGTCCACCACCTCGTGCGCGATGTCGAGCTGCTGCGCCAGCATGCTGCCCAGCCGCACGCTGTCCGGCGACGAATCGCGCTCGGGCATCAGCAGGCCGAAGACCTTGCCAGGTCCCAACGCCTGCACCGCGAGCGCGGCGCAGACCGAGCTGTCGATGCCGCCGGACAGGCCGACGACGACGCCACGCCGGTGCAGCCGCTGCGCCACGGTGTTGCGCATCCAGCGCGTGATGCGGTCGACCTCGTCGGCGCAGTTCAGCGCCAGCCAGTCGCGGCCTTCAGGCAAGCTTGCGGCGTACATAGGCGTCGATGCGGTCAAGGCTTTCAAAGTTCTCGGGCAACATTTCGGTCTCGTCGATGCTGAAGCCGCATTCGTCTTCGATGAAGGCGATCAGTTCGAGGAAACCGGTGGAGTCGACGATGCGGTGCTCGATCAGCGAATCGCCGTCGGCGAAGTTGCTGCCGCCCCCCATCAGGATGTAGTCCTCGATGTAGCGACGCGTGAGCGCCTTGATGTCTTTCAACGCAAGGTCCTTTCTGGGCTGGTGTCGTTGGGCGAGGCTGCGGCGGCGGCGAGCAGCCGCTTGCAGACCTTGCCGGAGTCGGTTTTGGGCAATGTGTCGACGAAGACCACACGCTGCGGCGCCATCCCGGCGTCGAGCTGGTCTTTGCAGTGGCGCACCACCTCGCGTTCGGTCAGCCGGCGACCGGGGCGCGGCGCCACCCAGGCGACGATGGCTTCGCCGAGCAGCGGGTCGGGCACGCCGGCGACGGCGGCTTCGAGCACGCTGTCCAGCGTGTACAGAACATCTTCGATGGCGCGCGGGCTGACCTTCTCACCGCGGCACTTGATGATGTCGTCGCGGCGACCGACGAAGTAGAGCCAGCCTTCATCGTCGGTGCGGAACAGGTCGCCGGTGTGCAGCACCTGCTCGCCGGGCAGCGGGCCGGGCCTGAGCGCTTGCGCGGTCAGATCGGGCCGGTTCCAGTAGCCACGCATCACGTGGCTGCCGCGGACCACGAGTTCGCCGGTGCGGCCCCAGGGTAGCCGCCGGCCGGCCTCGTCGACCAGCCAGTGATCCTGGTTCGGCATGCCTCGGCCGACGCTGCCGGGGCGGGCGTCGAGCTGGTCGGACGGCAGGTAGCTGATGCGCTTGCACTCGGTCATGCCGTACATCGGCACCAGCCGGGCCTGCGGCAGCAACGCGCGCAGGCGGCCGATGGTCTCGGGGCTCAGCCCGGTCGCGGCGTTGGTGACCAGGCGCAGTTCGGGCCAGTTGAACGTCGCGGCCTCTCTGAGCCCCAGCCAGAGCGCGAACGTCGTCGGCACCCCGGCGAAGACGCTGACCCGCTGCGTTGCCAGCGTCTGCAGCACCTTGACCGGGAAGGCGAACGAGCGTTCGAGCACGACGCTGGCGCCGACCTGGAAGGCCAGCAGCAGCTGGTACAGGCCGTAGCTGTAGGCCAGCGGCAGCAGGCCGGCCAGCACGTCGTCGGGCCGCAGGTCCAGGTAGGCCTGCACCGATCGCGCGGCCGCGACCATGTTGGCGTGGCTCAGCATCACGCCCTTCGGTTCTCCGGTCGAGCCCGAGGTGTAGATCAGCGCGGCGAGGTCAAGATCGATCGTCGGCAGGGCGGTGAACGGCGCCCGAGTTGCATCGGCTGCGCAGGGCGCCGCATCCGGGTCGACCCACAGGCAGCTGCGTAACGCGGTCAGGTTGTCGAGTGCGGCCTCCACGCGTGCGTGCACGCTGGGCTGGCTGACGAGCAGTCCGGCGCCCGCGTCGGCAAGCACCGCCTGCAGCCGGCTGGCGTGCGCCTGCGGCCCGATCGGTACCAGCACGGCGCCGCAGCGCCAGCAGGCCAGCATCGCCAGCACGAAGGCCACGCCGTTGTCCAGGCACACGGCGACGCGGTCGCCGCGCTGGATGCCCTGGTCTTGCATCCAGGCGGCCCAGCGCGTTGCGCGGCGGTCGAGTTCGCCGTAGGTGATGGGTTGGCCTTGGCACACGATCGCGGTCCGCCCGGGCCCGGCCGCGGCGCTCGCCTCGAACAGCTGGTGAATCAGCATGGCGGCTCAGCCTGCCGTGGCGGCCGGCAACGGGCGGGCGCGCACGAAGAGCTCGTGCAGCCACATCGTCGACAGGATGCCGACGAAAGCCATGTTGTCGCCGAAGCCGGCAGCGCGCCCGGCCGCGCACTTGGCGAGCAGCCGTCGCACGGCGCCGGGATCGAACAGGCCCGCGTCGACCAGGCGCGATTCGCTCAGCAACTCGGCGCAGGCCTCGTCGGGCTGGCCGTTGGCGCCGAAGAAGCTGCTGCTGTCGGGGGTGCGGTAGGGCTGCTTGGCGCGCAGGCGGATCGACTCGGGCAACAGCCCCTTCATCGCGCGCTTGAGCAGGTATTTCTCCGTCAGCCCCATCAGCTTGTAGCGGGGCGGAAGGCGGTTGGCGAATTCGATCAGGCGATGGTCGAGGAAAGGGAAGCGCGCCTCGACCGATCCCGCCATCGCCATGCGGTCGCCTTGTGCGCCGAGCAGGTAGCCCGACATCAGCGTGTGCGCCTCGACATACTGGTCGCGGGCGAGCGGCGACCAGTGCTGCATCGTAGACGGCAGCGTGCGCTCGATCGTCTCGATCGGGTCGAAGCCGGCCACCGCGTCGCGCAGCGCCGGCGTGAAGAAGCGCGTGATGCGGCCGCTGGTCAGCCAGCGCGGCGCGTGGCCAAAGGTGGGCTGGACGGGCGAGCCGTTGCCGTCGCCGAAGTAGCGCTGCGCCAGCGCACCGCTGGCACCGGGCGATTGCGGCATCCACGGGTACAGGCGCTGCAGCAGCCGGCCACGCCAGCGTGACTGCGGCGCGCGTGCCATGAAGCGGCGCACCCGGGCTTCCTTGAACAGGTCGTAGCCGCCGAAGACCTCGTCGGCGCCTTCGCCGGTCAGTACCACCTTGACGCCATGCTCACGCACGCTGCGCGCCAGCAGCATCATCGGCACCGGCGCCGTGCGCAGCAGCGGGGCCTCAGCATGCCAGACCGCCTTCGGGAAGCCCGCGGCGATGTCCGCGCGGCTGCAGCGCAGCTCGGTGTGCGGCGTGCCGAGATGGTCCACCAGCTCGCGCTGGTGCGAGCGCTCGTCGAACTCGTGCTCGTCGAAGGCGAGCGAGAAGCTGCGCAGCGGCGTGTCGGTGCAGCGGTGGATCAGTGTCGTGATCACCGACGAGTCCAGGCCGCCGCTGAGGTAGGCCCCCACCGGCACATCGGCGCGCAGTTGCAGGCGCACAGCGTCGACCAAGCGCTCGCGCAGTTCGTCGGCCAGGTCTTCGGCCCGGCCGAGGTCTTCGGCGCCGTGGGGCGGGAACTCCCAGTCCCAGTAGCAGGTGGTCCGCTGCTGGCCACCGCCGACCCACATCAGGTGCCCGGGGGGCAACTGCTGCACGCCGTCGAACGCGGTCTGCGGCGCCAGCGGGGACCAGAACGTGAACGCTTCGGCGAGGCCTCGCGGGTCGAGGCGACGCGGCATTTCGGCGATGGCGAACAAGGCCTTGATTTCAGACGCGAACAGCAACCGACGGCCGACCCACGCGAAGTACAGCGGCCGGATGCCGGCCCGGTCGCGCGCCAGCACGAGCCGGCGTCGCCGCACGTCCCACAGGGCGATTGCGAACTGGCCGTTCAGGTGCTCGACGAAGCGGTCGCCATGCAACGCGTACAGATGCAGGAGGACCTCGGTGTCCGAACGCGTACGAAAGCACCGGCCGGCCGCTTCGAGCGCAGCGCGCAGCTCGACGAAGTTGAAGATCTCGCCGTTGAAGACCACCTGCAGCAGGCCGTCGGCACTGGCCATCGGCTGGTGGCCGCCGGTCGGATCGATGATCGACAGCCGCGCGTGCGCGAGCCCGATCTCGCCCTGGCACCACATCCCCGTGTCGTCAGGGCCGCGGTGGTGAAGCTGGCCGATCATCGTCGCCAGCTGCGCGGCCGCGGGCGGGTGCGATCCATCGACCGAGAGGATGCCGGCAATGCCACACATCGCCGCTCAGACCCCGGCCGCGTTGGGCTCTTGTCGGCCGGCAGAGGCGGCGACGGCCATGTCGCTGGCGGCCCCCACCACCGGGGCCGTGGCCGAAGCGCCTGCCGATGCCGCTGCCTTGGCCCGGTCGGCGCCGCTCGCGTAGGTCGACAGTGCGCGCGGCAGCACCTTGCACGGGGCCACCAGCACCACCGAGCCGGCCGGCACGTCGCGCGTCACGACGCAGTTGGCGCCGATCATCGCGCCGTCGCCGATCGTGATGCCGCCGAGCACCCGGGCACCGACGTAGATGTCCACGTGGTGGCCGATCTTCGGCACGCCGGGGGTCGGGCCGGTGCCGATCGTCACGTCGTGGAAGATCAGGCAGTCGTGCCCGATCTCGACGCCGCTGCCGATCATCACGTTGTGGGGGTGGATGAGCACCAGGCCCTTGCCGATCTGCGCGCCGCGCGGGCCGGCCCACAGGTGCACCTTGAAGGGCAGCAGCGGCAGCCGGGCGATGCGGTAGAGCAGCCACGCCGGCCAGCGCAGCAGGGGCTGGCGTTGCGCCGCCGCCCACATGCCGAAGCGGTAGACCGCGACGATCCAGAGGCCGGGGCCGGCCCAGCCTCCTTCGTGCCGTTCATGGTCACGCCGGATGTTGTCGAACATGGGCTGACTGCCCTCCATCAGAAATTCTTGTCTGCGCGCACCGTTCGCCGATGCCGCTCGGCCGCCGACAGCATCGCCGCCATGGGCCGGGCGACCCATGATCTCGGTCAAGGTGTTGGTTCGCGCGCAGGCCCGGCGGGGCGCAAGAGCGGCATTTCGCCATGCCCGACGCGCCGCGCCGGCGGCGGGCCGCCGGAATGCGGGGCCTTGCGGGCCGGCTCAGGCGATGCAAGCGCGCGGCGCCGCGGCGTGGGGAGCAGGGCTCAACCGACGACGCGGCCGCGGCCGCCGCGCTTGGCGTCGTACAGGGCCTGGTCGGCGCGCGCCAACAGGCAGGGCAGCGTTTCGTCGTCTTGCCATTGCGCCACACCCAGGCTGATGCCGACCGTGCCACCATGCGGGTAAGGCTCGCGTTGCAGCGTGACGTGCAGCGTGGCGCAGAGCTGGCGTGCCTGGTCGAGCGAGGCATCGGGAAGCAGCAGCGCGAACTCGTCGCCGCCCAGGCGGCCCAGCAGGTCGGACCCGCGCACGCGCGCATGCACCCGCCGCACCAGCTCACGCAGCACTGCGTCGCCAGCGGCATGGCCGTGCTCGTCATTGATCTGCTTGAAGCGGTCCACGTCGAGCATCGCCAGTGACAGCTGCTCGCCATCCACCCGGGCACGCATCAACGCCGCTTCGGCGGCTTCGAGAAATCCGCGCCGATTGATCGCCTGGGTCAGCTCGTCCTCGCGGGCCTGGCGGTGCAGCTCGCCGTGGTGGCTGGCGATCGGGTTCAGCAGCACGCGGCGCAGCATCGCGTTCAGCGTCAGGAAGACGGCGAGCACCACCGCGCAGGCGCCGATCAGGAATTGCCACAGCGACTGCTGCGCACGTTCCAGCGGCACCGTCATCGGCAAGGAGACGACCTGCGCGCCGACGGTCTCGCCCATGTGCCAGCCGAAACCGCGTTGGTCGCCGTACAGCGCACGCATGGCGCTCGGCGCGGCCTCCGGCGCGCCGTGGCAGGCCAGGCAGGCGGCGTCGCTGACGCGCAGCGGCTTGGCCACGTAAAGCATTTCCTGGCCGTTTTCGAACGTCTGGCGCTGTATGGTGTCGACCCCGCTGTTGCGCAGGGTCTGCACCATGTCGGCGTGGATGCCGGTGGCACGGTTGGCCGGATTGGTCGGGTTCAGGGCCACCTCGCGGTAGCTGACGCCCGGGTAGCGGCGGTGCAGCTCGTGCATCGCGGTTGTCGCGGCAAACGAGGGCACCGAGGCAACTTCGAAGTGGGCCGGGTCCTTGTTCAACAGCGGCCGCACGTGTTCGGCGGTATAGCTGCGCAGCGCGGTGGCGGCCTCCATGTGCAGCTCGGCTTCGCGTTGTACCTCGGCCAGCGCACGCTCACGAAGCTGACCGCGCATATACAGCCCGGCCAACAGCACGGCCGATACGGCGCAGGCGCCGAGGGCGAGGTTGAGTCGGGTCTTCAGGTTCATGCGGGGCGGCAGTGTGCCAGCTTGGTCGAGATTCGGCGCCTTGGTGTCCTGTCCCACACGTCATTTCGGCCCGCCCTCCGGGTTCGACCAGATGGCGCGCTGGCACGCCTGCCGTCCGGCCGCACCATCATCACCATCTGGTCGAATCCCAATGGCAGTTACTCGTGGGACAGGACACTGGACTCTAGGGCCCTGATTTCGTGGCTATCGCCTGAATAGAGCGGCTTTTCATGGCGGGCGCCATGGCTGCACGCCTCTACGACCAGTTACGCGGGTGGGTCGGTTGAGTAGGAACGTACCTACCCCAGTTCGCGAGAACCACCGACCCGCACCGGCGCGGCGGATGGTTATCGTGGAACACGCGGCGTTTGCCTTGGCAGACGCGCCCGTTCAGCTGTACCCGATCGGAGATCGTATGAAAAAGACAATCGTTCTCGCCATTGCCACCAGCGCTGTGATGGCGGTGACTTCCGGCTGTGTCGTTGCACCCCCACGCCACGCGGCGGTCTATGTCCACCCCACGTATGCCAGCCCGGGGCCGGGCTGGACCTGGGAAATGCACGGCCACTATGGCTGGGGCTGGCGCCACCCGCACCGCGGTTGGCACCGTGGCTGGCGCTGAGCGGACAACTCACTGCCCAAGGGCCATGCGCCATTGGCGGGGTGATACACCCAGCTTTTGTGTGAACAAACGCGACAGCGCCGACGCGTTCGCATAGCCCAGTTCGGCGGCAATCGCCTTGATCGCGCGGCCCTGGCGCAACTGGCCCTGCGCCAAGCTGAGCCGCCAATCGGCCAGGTAATCGGCCGGTGTCTGGCCGACGATCGCCTTGAAATGCGCCGCAAAGGCGCTGCGTGACATGCCGGCACATTCGGCCATCGTCGCCAGGTTCCACGGCTCTCCAGGCCGCTCATGCAGTGCCACCAGCAGCCGCGCCAGACGCGGTTCTGACAGGCCGGTGATCAACCCGGCCGGCACGCCAGCCTGCTGCGGATGATCGACCAGCCAGCGCAGCAGCTGGATCAACACCACCTCGAACAATCGGTCGGCCAGCAGGCGCGAACCGCAGCGCAACCGTTCGGTCTCGGCGAACAACAGGCCCAACGCCGGTTCGAGCCCGGTTACGGCCGACAGTGGCAGCAGCACCAGGGGCGGCAGCGCCTGCACCAGCGGGTTGGCCTCGCCGCCATCGAACTCGAGCGTCGCACAGGCGAAATCAGCGCCGTCCACCGGTGCGTTGTGAAAGTCGTGCGCCCACGGCCGGGGATAGAACAACAGGCTGGGTTCGCGCACCTGCACGCGCTGGCGTCGACCCCCGGCCGTGCGGTGGGTGACCGCCATCTCGCCGCGTCTGAGCACATGCAGGAAACCGCGTCCGGGCTGCGCCGCGAAGCGCGTCGTGCCGCACAGCGGGCCGGCGTGGAACAGGTGGGCCCGGACCCGAAAGTGCTCGAGCAATGAGGACAAGCGGTCGACCTGCGTTGGCATGGTGGTGGACGATTTGGTATGAATCGTGGACGAAAAGTGCTCGATCGTACCAACTGTGCCTGGACACTGGTGGCGTGCCTGGGATGTCCCTGGCACCTGCCAACCCATTCGAAAGGAATCGCCATGTCCCGCGTTCAACTCGTCGATGCCGCCATCGCCAGCCCCGACCGCCGTGCGCTGCTCGCGCCGATCCACTCTGCATTCGGCAGCACACCGGCGATGTTCCGCGCCGTGGCCAATTCGCCCGCGGCGCTGAAAAGCATGTGGGCCGCCTTCGGCGCGCTGGGCGCCGGCGTGATCCCGGCCAAGCTTGGCGAGCAGATCGCCGTGGCGGTGGCCGACCGCAACGCCTGCGAGTACTGCCTGGCCGCCCACACCGCGCTGGGCCGCAAGGCCGGAGCCTCGGCCGACGAGATGAGCGCCGCGCAGATGGGCGAATCGGCCGACCCGCAGGCTGCGGCTGCGTTGCGCTTCGCGCTGAAGCTGGTCGACCAGCGCGGCCAGGTCGGCGACGGCGACGTGCAGGCGCTGCGCCTCGCCGGCTTCGACGACGAGGCGATCGTCGAGATCCTGGCCCATGTCGCGCTGAACCTGTTCACCAATTACGTGAACGTGGCCTTCGCGGTGCCGGTGGACTTCCCGGCGGTGGCGTTGCGTCGCGCGCGTTGATCAGCTCTTCTCGAGCGGTGCCAGCGGCTCGAACGCCGCCGGCTGCTTGAGCTTCCAGGCCGTGATCGCCTTTTCCATCTCGCCGATGTCGAAGATCGCGCTTTGCAGCAGCGTCATCTGCGACAGCGCCTCGGCGGTGCCGTGGTCACGCGCCTGGTTCAGCGCCAGCTTGCTGCCGGCGATCGCCAGCGGGCTCTTGGCAGCGATCTGGGCGGCCAGCTCGTTGGCATGCAACAGCAGCGCGTCGGCGTCCGGCAGCACGGCGTTGACCAGGCCGATCGTCAGCGCGCGCTCGGCGTCGACCCGCTCGCCGGTGTAGGCCATCTGCCGCGCCATGCCCTGCGGCACGAGCTTCGGCAGCCGCTGCAGCGAGCCCAGGTCGGCCACCATGCCGATGTGGATCTCCTGCACGGTGAAGAACGCGTCGGTCGTACACAGCCGGATGTCGCAGGCGGCGGCCAGGTCCAGCGCGCCGCCGATGCAGCCGCCCTGCACCGCGCAGATGACCGGGAAGCGCGCTTCGTCGATCGCGTCGAAGCAGGCCATCAGGCGACGCAGCCCGGTCTGGAAGGCCTGGCGCTTGCGCGAGGTCGACAGGTCCAGCATCGGCATATTGGCGCCGGCGAACACATCGAGCGCCATGCCGGCCGAGAAATGCTTGCCGGTCGAGGCGATCACCAGCACGCGCGTCTGGCCGGCATCGTCGAGCTCGCGGATGGCGTCTCGAAGGGCCGGGAAGAAGCCCGGATCCATCGTGTTCATCCGCTCGGGGCGGTTCAGCGTCAGCCGGGCGACCCCGGTGGCGCTGTCATGCTGCAGGTCGAAGTAGGTTGGGGGAGTGGTCATGGCGGGCCTCGCGAAAGTTCACGCAAGACTAACCGCTTCCAATCCCCCGTCCGTCTCCCCAGCGACAACTGCCTTGGGGCGGCACTGGCCATCAGAACGTGACGATCATGCAACGGTCGTCCAGGATGCCGAGCTTGCCGTTCGCGCCGTTGACGTGCCACATCGGCTGGATGGTGTGGCTGCCGGGCGGGATCGACAGCACGGCCACGGTGCTGCGCGAGGCCCAGAACTGCTGCGTGTTGGCCAGGTTCTGCGGGCCGGCGTAGAACGGCGAGCCGCCGTCGATCGAGAAGGCCAGGCGCAGCTCGGCGTCGGCGTCGACACCGGCGTCGGCGGTGAAGGTGACGTAGGCCTGCTTGGCGACACCGGTGGTGTTGTTCAGCACCCGGCTGATGCCGGACACGGCGACCCAGCCGTTTTCGGGGTGGGCCGAGACGACATTGCCACCACCGCTGCCGTCGACGCTGCAGGCGCTGCGGGTGGTTTGGGCGGCCTGCGCGCCGGCGGCGGCGATGGTCAGGGCCAGGGCGGTGATGATGCGGGTGTTCATGGCGGTTTCTCTCTGAAGTTGGGGTTGGACACTGGCTTCTGGGCTTCGACATCCGCTGTCCGTCAACCAGTGGAGTCACTGTAGAAACCGCTCCGTTAGGATGCCGTTATGAATGCCGAGACAGCATCTGCGTCGCTTGGCCGGGCGGCGTTGGAACCTGGCACCTGGCAGTTGCAGCTGGCGCCCGCATCCCCGCAGTTTTGGCACGATGGCGAGACACGGCCGCTGCCCTTGCGCGACGCGTTGATGCTGAGCTGGCTGGCGCTGGAGGGCCCGACCCCACGCGAGCGGCTGGCCCAGCTGCTATGGCCCGACAGCGAGCCGGCGGCCGCGCGCAACACCTTGCGCCAGCGCCTGTTCCAGTTGCGCCGGCAACTGGGTGTCGAGCTGGTCGAAGGCCAGGCGGTGCTGGCGTTGACCGACCGTGCGGCCCATGACCTGGCCGATGCCGACGATCTGCTCGGCGGCCAGGACGCCGGCGCCAGTGGCGCCCTGGCCGATTGGCTGGCCGGCCAGCGCGAACGGCGCCGCCGGCGCATGCAGCTGGCGTTGGCCGAGCTGTGCGAGATGTCGGAGCGTGCGCAGGACTGGCCCGGTGCCCTGGTGCACGCGCACGAGCTGCTGGCGCTGGAGCCCTTGTCCGAGGAGGCTCACCGCCGCGTGATGCGGCTGCACTACCTGGCCGGCGACCGGGCTGCGGCGCTGCTCGCGTTCGACCGCTGCGAGCAGACGCTGAAGAACGAGGTCGGCGCACCGCCGAGCTCCGAAACGTTGCAGCTGCTGGCCATGATCGACGCCGCAGGAGCCGACCCGAAGCACGCAGCTCCAACCCCCACGGCCTTGCCGGCCAGTGTGCTGCGGCCGCCGCGCCTGGTCGGCCGCACGGCGGCCGTCGAGGCCTTGCTGCAAGGCTGGGACGCTGGCCAGGTGGTGCTGGTCGAAGGTGAGGGGGGCCTGGGCAAGAGCCGGCTGCTGCAGGCGCTGGCCCAGGCGCATCCGGGTGCGTTGGTGGTGGCCGCGCGGCCCGGTGATGCTGGCGTGCCGTTGGCGTCGCTGACGCGCTGGGTCGCGGCGCTGCACCGCCACGACGAGCAGGCGGCCGGGAGGCTGGAGGCGGCGCATCGACGCGAACTCGCCAAGCTGCTGCCGGAGATGGCTACCGGCCCGATCCCCGCGCCGCGCGGTGGCCATGACCAGGCCTTGCCCGACGCGCTGGAGGCGCTGTGGCGAGCCCAGGCGCCCGGGTTTGAGGGCCTGCTGGTCGACGACCTGCAGTGGGCAGACGAAGCCAGTGTCGAATGGCTGGGCGACTGGATCCTGCGCAGCCCGGTGCCGAGTGCCGACGCGCCGGCCCCGCGCTGGGCACTGGCCAGCCGTCCGGCCGGCGAGGCCAGCGCGCTGGCCGCTTTGCGGCAGGAATTGATGGCCCACGGGCGGCTGCGGCCTTTGCCGCTGGTGCCGCTGGACCAGGCGTCGCTGGCTGAACTGGTCGACTCGCTCGGTTTGCCGGGCTTGAACGGCGCATCCGCTGGCGCCGCCTTGCGCCAGCACACCGGCGGCAACCCGATGTTCCTGCTGGAAACGCTGAAGCAGGCGTGGTCCGAGCACCGGCTGGCCGGTGACGTGGCCGGCTGGCTGCGGGCCAGGCCTTCGAGCGTGCGTGCCGTGATCGCCGAGCGGCTCGCCCGCTTGCCGGCCGGTGCACTGGCGCTGGCGCGGGTGGCCGGCGTGGCAGGCACCGACTTCGGCGTGGTGCTCGCGGCCGAGGTGCTCGGCCGGCCGGTGATCGAACTCGCCGACGACTGGCAGGCGCTCGAAGCGGCGCAGGTGCTGAGCGACGAAAGCTTTGCGCACGACCTGGTGTTCGAGGCGGTGCGCGACGGCCTGTCGGCACCGATCGCGCGCCACCTGCACGGCCGCATCGCGGCCTTCCTGGAGGCCGATGCCGCGCATGACCACGCGCCGGCCCGTGTGGCCGACCACTGGCAGGCCGCGGGCCAGCCCTTGCGCGCCTTGCCGTGGCTGAGCCGCGCCGCCGACGCAGCGTGGCGCTGCGCGCGGCGGCGCGAGCAGCTGGAGTTCTTGCTGCGGCGCGCCGACATCCTGGCCGACGACGGCCAGCAGGCCACCGCCTTTGCCGAGGTGCTCGGTGCGACCGAGCTGCACCTGGGCATCGACTACGACATCGCCGACGGCCAGGCGCTGTGCGACCGGCTGGACCGGCTGGCGGCCACCGACGCCCAGCGGCTCGAGGCCGCACTGCTGCGGATCCACCTGCTGGGGCACCGTGGCGACGTCGAACAATTGGCCGTGCGCGCCGAGGCCTGCGTGGCCGAGGCGCAGCGCCTGGGCGACGAGCGGCTGCTGGCCCAAGCCCATGGCGAGCTCGGGTCGGTGTTGGTGATGGCCGACCGGCCGCAGGATGCCGTGCCGCCATTGCGTCAGGCCACCGAGTGGTTGTTGCAGCACGGCAGCCCGACGGAACGCTCGGTGGCTGCCGGCAGCCTGGCGGTCGCGCTGGACAACTGCGGCCAGCTCGATGCCGCGATGCCCTGGCACGAGACGTCGATCGCCTGCGCCGACCAGATCGGCGACTGGTCGCAGGTGATGAGCGGGCTGTCGAACCTGGCATGCAACCGCATCGACCGGGGCGATCTGCGCAGTGCGGGTCAATCGGTGCAGCGTGCGCTCGACCTGGCCGCGCAGCACGACTGGATCGGCGCGCAGCTGGGCACCTCGTGGGCACTGCGTGGTTTGTGTGATCTGGGCCTGGGGCGTTACAGCAGTGCGCTGCAGGCGCTGGATGAGGCCGAGCGGGTGATGCAGCGCGAGCAACCGGCCTTGCTGCCGGTCGTCGAGTGCCACCGGGCAGCCTGTTGGTGGCAACTGGGCCAGGCTGCGCGGGCGCAGCAGGCGCTGCAAAAGGTCGATGCCGGCGACGACACGTTGCTCGTGGCGCGGGTGCGCCGGCTGTTGATGCTGTCCCGGCTTGCGCGTGAACGCAGTGGCGGGCGCGACGACGCGGCCGCGCTGCTGGCGCAGGCGGTGGCGTTGCTGCCCGACGGTAACCGGCCCGACCTGTACTGGCCGCTGGTCATCGAGCAGGCCAGGGACCTCGCGCCCGCCGACGCGTTGAAGCGGCTCGACGAGGCCTTGGAGGCGACCGATCGGCTCGGCCACGGTGGCGCCCGGCTCGCCGCGCTGGTCCGCCTGGCCGAACTTGCCAATGGGGTGGACAGTGCACGGGCCGCGGCCTGCGCGCGCGAGGCGCTGCAGCAGGCCGATCAACTGGTGCCGGCCACGCTGTACCTGGCCGAGCTGTGGTGGCAGGCCGCGCGGGCGCTGCAGTCGGACGGTGCCGACGACGAGGCGGCCGACGTGGTGCGGCGCGCCACGGGCTGGCTCCACGACACCGCGCAGCGGCAGGTGCCTGAGGCCTTCCGCAGCGGCTTTCTCGAACGCAACCCGGCCAACCTCGGGCTGCTCGCGTGGCATGCCCGGCTGCAACACGGGCGCTGACAGGCCCTTGGGCCTGTTCACGCACAAATCACGGCCGCGTGGCCGTCCAGAGCGGGCGCAATCTAGGCGCGAGGGCACCGCCGTGGTTGATCCCACGTCGGTGGCCTCGTAACAACGAATGCGCCCGCTCTGGACGGTCACCCGAAGGGCCCGGCGCGGCCGCGATTTATGCGTTAACAGGCCCTAGACTCGGCCTGATGCACGCCCTCGTTCAAACCCAAGACGGCCTAGCGCTGCACGTGCGCCGCTGGAGCCCGACGTCGCCCGCACGCGGGCAAGTCCTGATCGTCCACGGCCTGGGCGAACACGGCGGGCGCTATGCCCATGTGGCCACCGACCTGCTGACCCGGGGGTGGGACGTGACCGCCTTCGATCAGCGGGGCCACGGCCACTCGGCCGGTGCACCGGGCGACATCGCCTGCGCCGACAGCCTGCTGGCCGACCTGGCGCGTGTCATCGACGCCGTGCGGGCTCGCCTGCCGGGGCCGCTGGTGCTGCTGGGCCACAGCCTGGGTGGACTGGTGGCGGCGCGCTTTGTCGCCGAGAGCCTGGCGACGCAGCCGGCCGGCTGGTCACGCCCGCTCGACGCGCTGGTGCTGTCGTCGCCGGCGCTGGACCCAGGCATGAACGCGGTGCAGAGGGCGCTGCTGGCCGTGGTGCCGAAGGTGCTGCCGCACCTGCGCGTCAATAACGGGCTCAAGCCCGAATGGGTCAGCCGTGACCCGGCGGTTGTCAAGGCCTATGTCGACGACCCGCTGGTGCATGACCGCATCAGTGGTCTGCTGGCCCAGTTCATCGCCGGCGCCGGGCCGGTGGTGCAGGACGCGGCCGCGCGATGGACGCTGCCGACGCTGCTCATGTGGGCCGGCGCTGACCGTTGCGTGCGCCCCGAAGGCTCGGCGCGTTTCGCTGCCGCCGTGCCGCCGGCGGTGGTGGCAACGCGAGAATGGCCAGGCTTCTCGCACGAGATCTTCAACGAGCCCGAGAAAGACCGGGTGCTGGCCGAGCTGAACCGCTGGCTCGACCAGCGCTTTGCGCCGCACTGACCAGAAGGCTGCGCGGCGACGCAAGCCGTCGATCGCCGGCTTGCGATGCAACCATACGTCCGTTGTGGTCTTGTTTGTCCACCAATGTGTCGAGTTAGGATCTGGGTTCTCTCAAGGAGGTATGCATGATTCGCTCGATGGTGTGTTCGCTGCTGTTGGCCTTGTCGGCCTCGGTTGCCGTGGCTGCGCGACCGGTCTACAAGATCGAACTGATTGACCATGACGACGAGCTGTTGCCCAAGGAGGCGATGGTCATCAACGACCACGGCGTGGTGGCCGGTCGGGCGGGGGTGAAAGGGGCCTCGGATCAAGGCTTGGTGCCTTTTCGCTATGTCGACGGCGTGTTGAAGCCTTTCCTGCCAGGACCGACCGAGGCCCTGCTCGTCCAGGACATGAACGACACCGGCGACGTGATCGGCCGCATCTTCAACGACTACTACGTCTGGCGGGCCGACGGCACGACCGAGGCGATGCCGGGCATGTCGTTGTACGCGATCAACGATCTCGGCCAGATGGCGGTTCGATCCGACGACAGCTGGCATGGCCACATCTACGACCATGGCACGCTGACCGATCTGGGCACGCTCGGCGGCAACAACAGCTCTGCCTTCGACATCAACAACCGCGGCGAAGTGACCGGCATTGCCGACCTGCCGGGGCAGTACCCGCCGTACCACGCCTTCATCTGGCGCGATGGCCAGATGATCGACCTCGGCACGCTGGGCGGCACCACGAGCTGGGGCGCGGCGATCAACGACCTCGGCCACGTGGTGGGCACGGCGAACGACAAGAAGGGCGCCCGTCACGCCTTCATCCACGATGGCAGCGTGATGAAGAAACTGCCGCCATCCGAAGAGGGTGACACGCTCACCCCCTCCGACGTGAACGACCGGGACGAGGTGGTGGGTTCGGGCTCGGCCGGCGAAGTGCTGTTGTCGGTCGCCGGCAAGACCTATCGCCTGAAGAACCTGCTCGGCAAGAGTGGCGCGGAGTGGGAACGCCTGATGTACGCCAACTCGATCAACCAGGCGGGCCAGATCGTCGGCGTGGGTGTTCGCAAGGGTCGCCTGCGCGCCTACATCGCCACGCCGGTCCGGTAGGTGGCTTCAGGGGCCCCCTGCGCCGGGCCTCAGCGCTCATCCAGCCCGACCAGGCCTTCGCGGATAGCCCAGCGCACCAGGGCCGGCACGTCGGCCAGTTCCAGCTTGGCCATCAAGCGGCTGCGGTAGGTGTCCACGGTCTTGGGCGACAGGTGCAGCTGTTCGCCGATGGTCGTGCTCGATGCGCCGCGCGCCACCATCACCAAGACCTGGCGTTCCCGCGGCGACAGCGCCTGTGCGTCGCTGCCGCCCTCGGTGAGGCCGCGCAAGGCCAGCTCGGCCTCGTTGTGGCCCAGGTGGCGGCGCCCTTGCGACACCGCCCGGATGGCGTCGAGCAGCTCGGCGCTCGGTGAGCCCTTCAGCACATAGCCCAACGCGCCCAGGCGCAGGGCCTCGGCCACGTGGCGCGGCTGGCTCGACATGCTCAGCACGATGACGCGTGCGTCCAGCTTGCGGCGCTGCAACTCTTCCAGCAGCTCGAAGCCCGAGCGCTCGCCCAGGCTCAGGTCGAGCAGCACGATGTCCGGCTTCAGGCGCGCCAGGTCCGACAGCGCCGGCGTCGGCTCGGCGGCCTCGCCCACCACGGTGTGCCCGCCACTTTCCAGCACCGCGCGCAGGCCGTCCCGCACCAGCGCGTGGTCGTCGATCAGGTACAGCCGGCTCATGAGCGCGCCTCAGGGATGGTTTGCGCCGTGTTGATCGGCAACGAGCGTCTTTCACGGCCGCCCGGCTCTTTCCAGCGCAGGTGAACCGTCGTGCCCTGACCGGGGGAGGACTGCACGTCGAGCATGGCGCCGATGGCGAGCGCGCGCTCGCGCATGCCGACCATCCCCAGGTGACCGGGGGCGGCCACCGCGCCGCCGATCGGCAGGCCGCATCCATCGTCGCTGACGGTCAGTTTCAGCCGGTGCTCGTCACCAGCGAGCTTGACACGGATCGTGGCCGGGCGAGCATGGCGCAGTGCGTTGTGAACGGCCTCGCGAGCGATCATGAATGCGGCGTACTCGGCCTCGGCGGGCCAACGCACGCGTTGCAAGTCGTTGGCCACGTCCAACTGCAGGTCGACGCCTTGGGTGGTCAGCGTGGCACGCTGGCGCAATTCGTTGTCGAGTGCCGCGGCGAGCCCCAGCTCGTCGAGCAGCGGCGGCCGAAGGTCGACCAGCACCTGGCGGACCTGCTGGTTGGCTTCGCTGATCAGGCCATCGAAACGTCGCATCAGGTCGTTCGGCGCGGTGCCGGCCTGGGCGCTGCAGGCGTCATAGATCAGCCGCATGGCGGCCAGCGTCTGGCCCAATTCGTCGTGCAGGGCCTGGGCCAGCCGGCGCGTGGTCTGTTTCTCCTGCTCGAGCAGGCGCTGGGAGAAGCCGGCCAGTTCGACCCGGTACTGTTCAAGTGCCTGATCGGCCTGCACGCGCTGGGTGACATCGCGCAGGATCGCGGTGTAGTAGGTGCCGCTGTCCAGCACCACCCTCGAGATCGAGGCGTCGATCGGAAACGTCTCGCCGTTGGCGCGCCGGCCGCGCACGGTCCGCAGCGGCGACATGGTGCGTGTCGAGGGCCCGCTGCTGGCGAAGTTGCGCAGATGGTCGATATGCGGCCCGCGCGCGGCCTCGGGCAGCAGGTCATCGAGCGGGCGCCCGAGCATGTCCGCCGCCCGGCGGCCGAACATGCGCTCTGCTGCGGGATTGAACAGCACGATACGCTGCGACCGGTCGACCGTGATGATGGCGTCCATCGCGGCCTGGATCATGCCGTCCAGCCGGGCCAGCGCCTCGGCCTGCGCCTGCTCGGCCTGCTGGCGTTGGGCGACCTGGAGTTCCAGTTCCACGGCACGGCTTTGCAGTGTCTCGTTGGCGTCGAAGAGTTCGAACATCACGACGAACTCGCCCGCCAGCGCCAGCGCCATCATCTCGTCCTCGTCGTCGAAGCGGTGGCCGGGGCGTTCGTCGGTGAACAACAGCACGCCGTACTGGGCGGAGCCCGACCCGACCGGTACACCGAGGAAGCTGCGCACCGGGCCAAAACTGACGGGTAGCTCGGCCAGCACGTCGTTGCCATTGCCTTCGCGCAGGGCCGCGCCGTGGCTCCAGACGCGGCCGATCAGGCCTTGGCGGACGGCGGCTCCGCGCAGGCTCTGAAGGGCCGGGGGGCGCAGCCCGTGTGCTTCGACATGCCGCACGCCGGATTCGTCGGCATGCAGCAGCACGAGGGCTACCGCGTCGGCCTCCACGATCCGGCGGCTGGCGTCGCAGAACATGCGCAGGAAGGCATCACGCCGGCGCTCGACGGCCAGGTCGAGCGCCAGCTCGATCAGCGCAAAGATGCGGCTGGCGCTGCGCTGGACATGGCCGAGGTTGTCGGCCAGCCGCAGCGACAGTCCGCGCAATCGCTCGCGTTCGTGCTCGGGCCCCGAGTGCTCGCGCAGCAGGCCGTTGATGAGCGCCTGATCCTCGGTCACATGGCCGAGGTGGCCCGCCATGCGCTGCCCGAGACCCGACAGGGCCGACGGTGCCTCGCGCAGCGCTTGCGCGCCGGCGGGCAACGCTGCGTCATCGCCCAGCAGTCGATTGACGGCATCGATCAACGCGCGCGGCCCGGTCGGCTTGGGCAGCACCTCGGTGACACCGCAGGCCGTGGCCAGCTTGTGGGCGTCGGTGCTGCGGTAGGTGGCTGTGTAGAAGATCACCGGCGTCGCGGCGATCTCGGGTTCCTGGCGCAGGCGGCTGACATACTCGAACCCGTCCATCACCGGCATCAGCAGGTCGGTGATCACCAGGTGGGGGCGCGTTTCGCGTGTCGCCCGGAGCGCCTGCGCGCCATCGGCGGCTTCGGTCACCTCATGGCCGGCCCCGCAGAGGACGACCCTCAGGTAGTGGCGATTGGACGGACGATCATCGACGACGAGGATGCGGGCCATGAAGCCGGCTTCTTAGCATGAAAGGGCGGTGTCTTCAATCGCGGGAACGTGATCGCGGCCGTGGCACGTTCATGAAGAAGCTGCAGCGCAGGAGCGCGGGCCGTGCAAGCGCCGGCCACGGATCGCGAAGTGGTGCCCGGCCGGGCTGGCTCCGTCACCGGCTGGCCATCGAAGGCGAGCAGACCGCGTGCAGCCACTGGCGGGCCGTGCGGCGCATGGTTTCGTAGGTTGCCTCGACAAGGCGGACTTGGGCGCGACGCGGCCGCGTGCAAACGACCATGTACCCCGCGCGGTCATGTGCGTCGCTGATCGGGGCGGCTATGGCATGCAGCCAGTAGCGCTCGCCGGTCTTGCGCCGGCTCTTCACCACCGACGACCAGGAGGCGCCCGCCTCGAGCGTGGCCCAGAGGTCGCGCAGGACGTCGGCCGGCATGTCGTGTCGGTTGAACAGCATCTGCGGCCGGCCGATCAACTCGCTGCGGGTGTAGCCGCTGGCGTGGGCGAACGCAGCGTTGCAATAGCTGATGCACCCGTCGGGCGCGATGGTCAGCACCAGCACGTCGCTGCGGGCGATGGCGTACTCGCACGCCGCATCGTGCTGTGCCGAAGATTCGTCGTGGTTCACGGTGCGGTGCTCCTGGTCGGGCATGGGCCCGGTCAGGATGTCGGCAGCATGCGGCCTGCACTCCACTGCCGACGTGTGGGGATTTCTTGATGGGGCGTGTGGGGCGTTCGGGTGGCCGCGAAGGGCCGACACTGTCCGTCGCGAGCCGTCCAAGGGGCGGCAATCGCTTTCATACCCGTTGCGTCTCCGTGTGCAGCGCACGGTCCACCTCGGCCATGAAACGATCGCGGTCCAGCATCTGTTTTCCCACCACCTGCTGCACCCGCCCGCTCAGGCGGGCGCGGTCCTGGGCGGTGATGGTTTTCGAGGTCATCACCAGGATCGGCACCGACGCCATGGCCGGCTGGCTGCGGACGCGGTCCAGCACCTCGAAGCCGCTGAGGCCCGGCATCATCAGGTCGAGAATGATCAGGTCGGGCTGGTTGCTCAGCGCGATGCCGATCGCCTGCTCGCCGTCGTGTGCGCGCAGCACCTCGCAGTCTGCACCGGTGAGGTTGGACGCCACCAGATCGATCGCCACCGGGTCGTCGTCGACGACGAGCACCTTGTGCGGCCCCGGATGCGTGGGCAAGCCGAGCGAGCGGACGGCGTTCAGCAGCTGTTGGCGCCCGATGGGCTTCTCGAGCACCTGGGAGGCACCGAGCGCGACACCGCGTTGCCGATCCGCCACCATCGACACGATGACCACCGGCACGCAGGCCAAGGTCTCGTCGCGCTTGATCTGCTCCAAGATTTCCCAGCCGCTGGTGCCGGGCATCAGGATGTCGAGCGTGATCAGGTCCGGCGTGGGTGCACCGAGCCGTTGAAGCTGGTTGCCGTTGGTGGCGACACGGACATGGAAGCCCGCACCCTCGAGGTGCAAGCGCAACAGCTCGGCAGCTTCGGGATCGTCTTCGATGACCAGCGCGTGACGGGTGGTTGCGCTGCGCCGCGGCAAGATCGCGGCCAACTCGGGCAACACGGTGCGAGCCGGGGCGTCACCGTGGCGCCAGGGCAGCCAGACGCCGAACTGCGAACCGCGTCCGGGGGCACTGGCCACGCCGACGGTGCCGCCGTGCAAGGCTGCAAAGCGGCTGACCAGCGCCAGGCCGAGCCCGGTGCCCACATGCTCGGCCTGCTCGGGCGAATGCAATTGCTGGAAAGCCTCGAACAGTTGCGGCAGGTCTTCGCCACGCATGCCGCGGCCGCTGTCGGTGACCAGGATTTCGAGCAGATCGAGGTTGCCGTCGCTGGCTTCGGGCAGCGGCAACACGCGCGCCACGGTGTCCGGCGGTGCGGCGTGCCACGGCGCGCCTCGGTTCACCAGGCGCACCGACAGGCGGATGTCGCCGCCATTGGGGGTGAACTTGACCGCGTTGGACAGCAGGTTGTAGACGATCTGCCGCAGCTTTCTTGCGTCCACCAGCACGCGACCCTTGGTGGGCATCGCATCGAAGTGCAACCGCAAGTCACGCCGCTCGACCACTTCGTCGAACAGGGCCAGGCATGCCCGCAGAAACGTATTGGGCTCGATCGATTCCAGGTCGAGGCTCATCTTGCCCGCTTCCACCTTGGACAAATCGAGGATGTCGTTGATCAGCGAGAGCAGGTGGTGGCCGCTGTCGAAGATCAGGCTGGCGAAGCGCTTCTGCTTGTCGAGCAGGCGCCCGACCTGCTCGTCCTTCAGCAGCTCGGAAAACCCGATGACGGCGTTCAGCGGTGTGCGCAATTCGTGCGCCATGTTGGCCAGGAACTCCGACTTGAAGCGACTGGCCTGTTCCAGCTGGTGGTTGGAGTCGTCCAGCCTGGCGTTGAGCCGTTGCAGGTCGGCCGACTTTTGCCGTTCACGCGCATGGGCGTCGACCAGCCCGGCGTAGAGCCTGCTGTTCTCCAGCATCAGCACGATCAGCACGAAGTTTGCCGCCAGCAACCCGTAGATGCGGCCGGCGTAAAAGCCCAGGTCGAAGCGGCCGGCGTTGAAGACCGCCGACAGGCCGATGTCGAACAGCCACGCGCACATCACGACCATCAGCCACAGGCCGAGCACCGTGCGCGGCTGCTGCCGCCACAACGCCACCAGCGCCACGGCGCTCAACAGCCAGACGCTGCCGACCACGAAGATCATGGCCGGCGTGTAGCGGTTGCCTTGCATGATGCCAGGCAGCGCCTCGCGACCGACCGTCGTCAACAGACCGCAGCCAACGGTCAGCGCCAGTACGAGCGCGACGCAGCCCAGCACCGCGCTGGCGGTGCTGCCGCGCCACAGCGCGGCCTCGGGTGGGCGGCGCATCTGCCCGACATGGATCAGCACCGCGAGCGGAAAGCCGGCATGCCACAGCATGTACAGCCAGGCGGTGGTCTGCGCCCCGGCGCCCAGCAACCCGTTGGGCGCGAACAGGCCCGGGAAGGTCATGGCATGCACGGCCGCGAGGCAGGCGGTGAAGAGGTAGCCGCCCGCGAGCACCAGCAGGGCCCGTGAGCGCAGGATCGCGAACTGCCCGAACAGCAAGGCCGCCGTGATCAGGTCACTGACGACGAGCGCCGATTCGTAGATCGGGATGAATCCCCAGACCGGGGCCAGGGGCTGCTTGGCGAAGGGCACCATCAGCAAGAACAGTGCCGCTGACACCACGGTCACCGCCAGTGCCAGGCGGCTCTGACTGCGCTGCGCCGTCAAAGTCGACAGAAACACCGGCCTGTCATCGACAAGCCCCGTCATCGAGCCTCCCCTGTCCACGTCCCGTGCATCGAAAGCAGCCTTGCCCGTTCAGCAAACGGGTTCTGCGCCCGGTTGGTACGGATGGTGGGGCGAAGGGGGCGGCCCGTCAACCCAGGCGCCGCCGGTCCGGTGTGGGGTGGGAGTGACATCGAGTGCGCTGACAGCACAACTTCCGCTGTTTCCTACTCAAACCATCCAGAGATCCCCACAGACAGGCTCCGGGGCTCCCGACAGCGTTCGCAGGGGCACGTCTCTACAGTGCGGCCCAACAGGGAGCACCTCATGGGCAAGCCAAACAGCAGGGCAGTACGCAACCACCGGTTGATCGCGGTCGCCGTGCTGTGTGGTGGCGTTCTGTTGTCGCTGGGCATCAGCCAATCGGCCCGGGACGAGACCCGGCGAAGTGCCCAAGTGCGTTTCGACGCCGCTTCCACCAGCGCCGGCGGCGAGGTCGAACGGCGCTTTGCCGCCTACGTCGAGGTGCTGGCCGGGCTGCGCGCGCTGTTCCAGACCGGCGAGGTGTCTCGCGAGGCCTTTCGCCGCTATGCCGAGGCCCTGGACCTCAAGCGCAGCTTTCCCGGCTTCCAGGTCTTGAACTACGCCCCGGTGGTGCTTGCGCCGGACAAAGAGGCCTTCGAGGTGGTGTTGAGGCAAGACCCGTCCGTCGCGGCGCGCGAGCGCTTCGCGATCACGCCACCAGGCGCTCGCGATGTCTACCAGCCAATCACGCTGATCGAGCCGCTGGCCGGCAATGAAATGGTCATCGGCAAGGACATTGCCATCGTTCCCGATGTGCGCGCCGCGCTCGAATCCGCCCGCGACTCGGGTCGCCTCAGCGCGTCTGGCAAGTTGATCCAGGTCCGCGGCCAGGAAGGGAAGGTCGGTTTGGCGATGCGCCTGCCGGTCTACCGGCCCGGCCTGCCGGTCGCCACGGTCGAGCAGCGCCGCGAGGCTTATCTGGGCAGCGTGGGGGCTGGCTTCCTCGTCACACAGATGCTGGAGAGCCTGCCGGCGCCCACGCATGGCGTGCGCCTGCGGATCTTCGATGGCGGCCGCGAGCCAGCGCCGGATGCGCCGCTCGCCGCGCCCGTGGTGCAGCCCGACAAGCTGGTCTTCGACACCGACAAGGCCGTCCGTGCCGGGCAGGCCGTGGCGGGTGCGGCTGCCGTCGGCGTTTCACCGCGCAGCGCGGCCGCCAGCGAGCAGGTCCCCAGTGCCGACAGCGGGTTCTACAGCATTGGCTCGTTTGCGCTGGGAGGCCGGGTCTGGCTGGTCGAGGCCTCGGCGCCTTTCGACCAGGGTGTCGGTACGCTGGAACGCCTGCTGCCCGCCATCGTGTTGGTGGGCGGCTTCATCATCAGCGCCTTGCTGGCGGGCGTGCTGCTCAGTCTGTTGGGTGGCAGGCGCCGGGCGCTGGCCCTGGCCCTCGACATGACGCACAGCCTGCGCAGCAGCGAGCAGCGCCTGGCCGAGGCCCAGTCGCTGGCCAAGCTGGGCAGCTGGGTACTCGATGTGTCCAGCGGCAACATCGAATGCTCGGATGAAGCCGGACGCATCTATGGCCATGAGGCCGGCTCGACGGCGCTGACACTGCCCAGGCTTCTGGCGCTGGTGCCGGACATGCAGCGCGCCGCATTGAGCGAAGCGGTGCGGCGGGCCGAGCACAGCGACGAACGGGTGGAGATCGAGCACGCGGTGCGCCTGCCCGATGGTGGTGACCGCTGGGTGCATGTCAACCTGCGGCGGTCGACGGAAGATGGCGTTGCGGCGGTGCGCGCGACCGTGCGCGACGAGACCGGACGCAAGAAGGCGGCATTGCGCCTGGAGCTGGCGCACGACATCGGCCAGAAGCTGGCGATCGAGACCGAGCCCGAGAACGCGGTGGCCTACATCCTGTCGTCGATCGGCTCCCGCCTGCAATGGAATGCCGCGGCCTGCTGGCTGCGCGAGGCCGACGGCCAGCTGCGCTGCCTGCAAGCCTGGGTGCAGGGCGACGCGCCGGAACTGGGTGATTTCGCGATTGCCATGCGGCGCTGGCGCAGCCCGCTCGCCAGCAGCCATGTCGAATCGGCGTCGATCACCGGCAATCCGACATGGCGCAGCATTCCCTTGGTCGGCGCCATGAACGACGAAGACCTCGTGGCCGGCCGATGCGGCCTGCAGGCCGCAATGCTGATCCCGGTGAGCGCGGGCCCCCAATGGGCCGCGCTGGAGTTCTTCAGCCGCGCGCCGATCAGCGTGGACCGCGAGATCGAAGGCTTCATGCGCTCGATCGCCAGCCAGCTGGCGCAGTACCTGCAGCGCAAGCAGGCCGAGAAAGCCCTGCGCCATGTGGCGCACCACGACGCACTGACCGGGCTGGCCAACCGCCCGCTGCTGCACGATCGGCTCGTGCACGCCACGCAGCGCGCGGCGCGCCTGCAGAACCGGGTCGCAGTGCTGTTCATGGATCTGGACCGGTTCAAGTACGTCAACGACAGCCTGGGCCACAGTGCCGGCGACATGCTGCTGCGTGCCTGCGCCGACCGCCTGCGGGCCTGCGTGAGGGAAAGCGACACCGTGGCCCGCTTCGGTGGCGACGAATTCGTCGTCGTCCTGGAAGGGCTCGGCAGCGCGAGTGACGTGGTGGCGCCGCTGACCAAGATCCTGAGCCGTTTCAACGCGCCGTTCGAGGTCAATGGGCGCGAGCTGACCACCACCGCCAGCATCGGCGTCAGCATGTTTCCCGACGATGGGCAGGACGTCGAGACCTTGCTGATGTACGCCGATGCCGCGATGTACCGCGCCAAGGAAAAGGGCGCGGGCAGCTACGAGTTCCACTCGGCGCAAGGCACTTCGCAAGGGCAGCAGCGGCTGGTGCTCGAAAGCAACCTGCACCGTGCGCTGGAACGTGAAGAACTGTTCCTCGTCTACCAGCCGAAGCTGGAGCTGGCGACCGGCCGGGTCACTGGGGTCGAGGCGCTGATGCGTTGGCAACATCCGACGCTCGGCATGGTGTCGCCGGCCCAGTTCAT
Organism: Ideonella sp.; assembly: GCF_036277275.1. GTDB lineage: Bacteria > Pseudomonadota > Gammaproteobacteria > Burkholderiales > Burkholderiaceae_C > Ideonella. The sequence goes on from NZ_DASUNH010000110.1 coordinate 36,757, forward strand.
CCCGATCGCCGAAGACACCGGCCTGATCGAAAGCATGGGCCAGTGGGCGCTCGAGGTGGCGTGCCGCGATGCGCTGCGTTGGCAGCACGAGGGCAACCCGGTGCAGGTGAGCGTCAACCTGTCGCCGCGCCAGCTGAACCGGCCCCGGCTGGTCGAAGAGGTCGCTCAGGTCCTGGCCCAGGCGGGCCTGGATGCATCGATGCTCGAACTGGAGATCACCGAAAGCGGCGTGATGCGCAACCCGACCCGTGCGGCCGCTCAGCTGCGCGAGTTGCGTGATCTCGGCGTGTCGCTGGCGATCGACGATTTCGGCACCGGCTACTCGTCGCTGTCGTACTTGCAGCGCTTTCCGCTCAGCACGCTGAAGATCGACCGTTCCTTCATCAAGGATCTGCCCGGCGACGAAGACGCCGCCGCCCTGACGGCCGGGATCATCGGGCTGGCCCAGCGCCTGCGCATGAAGGTGGTGGCCGAGGGGGTCGAAACGCTGGAGCAGCTGGGCTTCCTGCGCAGCAACCACTGCGACCAGATCCAGGGCTTCTACCTGAGCAAACCGATCACCGTGGGCGAGATGAGCCGATTCCTGGCCCGTGACGTGAGGAATTTCGTGAGCCCGGTGGTCGCGGCCTGAGCCGCATCACCGGGGTCGCGCTTGACCGCCAGCGGCAGCAGGCTGCTGGCATTTTTGACCCCTAGGGAGTTGATTGATGCAATTGCTATCCGAAAACCGCGGTCTGGCGCAGGTGATGAACCGCATTGCGGCGCTCGACCTGGCGCCCATCAAGTTCAAGATCACCAGCAAGGAAGACGGCTACGGCTGGACCGCCGAGCATGTCGATCGCATCGAGCTGGGCTACAAGCGCTTCCTGGCACTGCTGGCCATGCACCCGGGGCAACAGTTGGCGCCCACGCGCGACATCGACAAGTTCTGGCACGCGCACATCCTGGACACGCGCAAGTACGCGGCGGACTGCGAGCTGATCTTCGGCGGCTTTCTGCACCACAACCCCTACCTGGGCATGCGCGGTGACGAAGACCGCCTGGACCAGGCCGCCCAGGCGCTTCACGGCCTGTTCGAGAGCGACTTCGGCGAAGAAGTGCCAGCCAACGCCCACATGGCAGCTGTCCCGGCCGATCCGGCCTGGTGCGGTGGCGAGCACGCTGACAAGTCCACGGCCTGGTGCGGCGGTGAGGCGCCTGCGGCCAAGGCGGCGGCCTGGTGCGGCGGCGAAGCGCCCGTTGAGAAGGCAGCAGCGTGGTGCGGTGGTGAAGCGCCGGCGGCCAAGGCAGCGGCCTGGTGCGGCGGCGAGGCGCCCATTGAGAAGGCAGCAGCGTGGTGCGGTGGTGAAGCGCCGGCGGCCAAGGCAGCGGCCTGGTGTGGCGGTGAAGCGCCGGCGAAGAAGGCCACGGCCGCAGCCTGGTGCGGCGGCGAAGCTCCGACCCACTGACGGTCATGCGGCCGCGGTGAAGCGGCCACATGCCATCCAGGGAGGGGATGACGGACCACCGTCACCCGGCCGACGGTTACTTGGCCGTCGGCATCACGAACTCGGCCCCCTTGCCGATGCTGGCCGGCCAGCGCTGCATCACGCTCTTTTGCTTGGTGTAGAAGCGCACGCCTTCTTCGCCGTAGGCGTGCATGTCGCCGAACAGGCTCTTTTTCCAGCCACCGAAGCCGTGCCACGCCATTGGCACGGGAATGGGCACGTTGATACCGACCATGCCGACCTGCACGCGGCGGCTGAACTCGCGCGCCACGTTGCCGTCGCTGGTGAAGCAGGCCACGCCGTTGCCAAACTCGTGGGCGTTGACCAGCGCGAGTGCGGCAGCAAAGTCGGGGACGCGCACACAGGCCAGCACCGGCCCGAAGATTTCTTCCTTGTAGATGCGCATCTCGGGCGTCACGTGGTCGAACAGCGTGCCGCCGGTGAAGAAGCCTTCCTCATGGCCCGCCACCTGGTGGCCGCGGCCGTCGACGACCAGCTTCGCGCCTTCCTCCACACCGATGCCGATGTAGCCCTCGATGCGCTGCTTGGCTTCGCGCGTGACGATCGGGCCCATCTCTGCATCGAGCTCCATCCCGTTCTTGATCTTCAGCGCCTTCGCACGCTCGGCCACCTTCGGCACGATCTTGTCGGCCACGTCGCCGACCAGCACCGCGACCGAGATCGCCATGCAGCGCTCGCCGGCCGAGCCGTAGGCCGCGCCGATCAGTGCGTCGACCGCCTGGTCGATGTCGGCATCGGGCATCACCACCATGTGGTTCTTTGCGCCGCCCAGCGCCTGCACGCGCTTGCCGTGCTTGGCGCCGGTCTCGTAGATGTACTGCGCGATCGGGGTCGAGCCGACGAAGCTGATGGCCTTGACGTCCGGGTGCGTCAGCAATGTGTCGACCGCCAGCTTGTCGCCCTGCACGACGTTGAACACGCCGTCGGGCAGGCCGGCCTGCTTCAGCAGCTCGGCCATGAACAGGCTCGGTGACGGGTCGCGTTCGCTGGGCTTCAGGATGAAGGTGTTGCCGGTGGCCAGCGCCATCGGAAACATCCACATCGGGACCATGCACGGGAAGTTGAACGGCGTGATGCCGGCCACCACGCCCAGCGGCTGGCGCAGCACCCAGTTGTCGATGCCCGTGCCGACCTGGTCGGTGAAGTCGGTCTTCAGCAGCTGCGGCGCACCGCAGGCGAACTCGACGATCTCGATGCCACGCGTGACTTCGCCCTGCGCATCGGTGAAGACCTTGCCGTGCTCGGCGGTGATCATCGCGGCCAGCGTGTCCTTGTGCTGGTTCAGCAGGCCGAGGAAGTTGTTCAGGACGCGCGCACGCCGCAGCGGCGGCGTGTCGGCCCAGGCGGGGAAGGCGGCCTGGGCCGCGACGACCGCTGCATTCACCTCATCCACGCTGGCCAGCGCGACCTGGCGCGCCACCTTGCCGGTGGCCGGGTTGTAGACGGCTTGGGTGCGGCCGCTGGTGCTGCGCTCGACGCGCCCGGCGATGAAGTGGCCAATTTCGGCGGTGGCAGTGAAAGCTTCGGGGGCGCCCATGGTGTGTTTCGGTTGCAGTGCAGGGATGGCGCCAGTCTAGGCAGCAAGCCCGACGCTGCCAATGCCGCCAGGCTGGATTCATTGTTCCGAAAGGTGAACAATATGATTCTCAAACTGAGAACCAATCGATGAGCACCCGAATGTCGAATCCTGGCCGCGGCGCGGCGCTGTGGTCGCCCATCCACGCCCTGACCGTGCTGGCGGAGGCCGGCAGCTTCACCGCCGCTGCGCAGCGCCTGAACCTGAGCAAGGCCGCGATGAGCCAGCGCGTGGCCGAGTTGGAGGCCGCAGCTGGCGTGCCGCTGGTGCAGCGCACGACCCGAAGCATGCAGTTGACCGATGCTGGCAGGCAGCTGGTGGCGGCTACGCAGGGCGCGTTCGCCACCATTGACCAGGCGTTCGCCGAGGTGCGCGACCTGGCCGATGCGCCCAGCGGCCGGCTGCGAGTGACGGCACCGGTGGCGCTGGCGCGGCAGTGCATCGTGCCGTTGCTGCCCGGCTTTTTGCGTGCACACCCGGCGCTGCAGGTCGAGTTGGACTTGTCCGACCGGTTGCGGCCGCTGGCGCAAGAAGGCTTCGACCTGGCGATCCGCCACACCAGCACGCCCCCGGACACCCATGTCGCCTGGATGCTGCGCGAAACCCGCAGCGTGCTGCTGGCCAGCCCCGACTATCTTGCGCGCCGCCAGGCGCCGCGCGCGCCGCAGGACCTGCGCGATCACGAATGCCTGTTCTACCCGCGCGCCGGCGACACCGCGGCGTGGAGCTTCGAGCGCAAGGCGGGCGAGCGCGTCAGCGTGCCGCTGAAGGGGCCTTTTGCGGCGAACAACAGCGAGGCGCTGCGTGAGGCGGCGCTGGCCGGCCTGGGCATCACGCTGTTGCCTGATTTCAGCGCCGAGCCGGCCCTGGCGGCGGGTGAGCTGGTCGAGTTGTTGCCGAGCTGGCATGCCGTGGGGGCCTTTGGCACCCACCTGTGGGCGATCCGGCCGTACGCGGCCCAAGTGCCGCGGGGTGTGCGGGCGCTGGTGGCCTGGCTGGCCCAGGCGCTGGGCGGCCGTGCGCCGGTGTGAAGCGTGGTCGATGCCACGTCAGCCTGAAGAAAGGAATTGCACCGTTCGAGTGCCGCAAATCACGTGAGTCGGCTCAAGTCGGGCGTCGAACAATCCGAAAACCGATCAGACCGACCCAACCGACACGAGTCCGGAGACACACGACCATGGCTGTTCCTTCTTTCGCGCGCTTGACGCTGGCCCGTCGCCTGGGCTTTGGCTTCGGCAGTCTGTTGCTGATGTTGCTGGTCGTCGCCGGCCTCAGCGTGGCCGAGTTGCGTGCCCAGGGCAGTCGCGTGCAAGACATCGTCGGCGTCAAGAACGAGAAGTTGGCGCTGGCCAACAGCATGCTGGAAAGCATCAACAGCCTGGCGATCCAGGCCCGCACGGTCACGCTGCTGACCGATGTGAAGGCCATCGACGTCGAGATGAAGGTGCTGGCCGATGCGAAGAAGCGCTACGTCACCGGCGAAGCCGCACTGCTGGCATTGATCGGCTCGACCGCCGATGCCGACGAGCGTGCGTTGATGAACGACATCGTCGAGAGCGGCAAGAAAACCATCCCGCTGGTCGAGCGCGCCGCCAAGGAAGGCGAAGCCGGCGCCGGCGTCGAAGCCACGATGACGCTGACCGAGGCCGTGCGCCCGGTCGAGATCGTTTGGCGCCAGAAGGTCGCCAAGCTGATCGACATCGTGCACAAGCAGAACACCGAAGCCGCCGAGGCCGTGATCAGCTCGCAAAAGCGTGCGCTGCTGATGGTGGCTGCGCTGATGGCTGGTGCCATGGTCGCTGGCGTGTTGCTGGCGTGGCGCACCACGCGCAGCATCACCGTGCCGGTGGCGCGTGCCGTCAAAGTGGCCGAGCGGATCGCCGAAGGCGACCTGACCTCGACGGTCGAGGTCACCTCGCAAGACGAGATCGGCCGCCTGCTGCAAGCCATTCACGGCATGCAGGACAGATTGCGTTCGCTGGTGGGCGATATCCGCCAGTCGGCCGAGTCGATCCAGACCGCGAGCACCGAAGTGGCCGTGGGCAACCAGGATCTGTCGCAACGCACCGAGCAGACTGCCAGCAACCTGCAGCAGGCTGCGTCGTCGATGACGCAACTGACCGGCACGGTGAACCAGTCGGCTGAAGCCGCGAGCCAGGCCAACCAGATGGCCAGCTCGGCCTCGGCGGTGGCCAAACGCGGTGGCGAGGTCGTGGCGCAGGTCGTCTCGACGATGAACGAGATCAACAACAGTTCACGCAAGATCGCTGACATCATTGGTGTGATCGACGGCATCGCGTTCCAGACCAACATCCTGGCCCTGAACGCCGCGGTGGAAGCGGCGCGCGCCGGTGAACAAGGCCGTGGCTTTGCGGTGGTGGCGGGTGAAGTGCGTTCGCTGGCCCAGCGCAGCGCCGAAGCGGCGAAGGAAATCAAGGGCCTGATCGGCACCAGCGTCGACAAGGTCGAGGCCGGCAGCCGGCTGGTCGGCGATGCCGGCAGCACGATGGGCGAGATCGTCGCCAGCGTGCAGCGGGTGTCCGGCATCATCAGCGAGATCACCGCCGCCGCTGCCGAGCAGAGCACTGGCATCGGCCAGGTCAGCGGCGCGGTCGGCCAGCTCGACCAGATGACCCAGCAAAACGCTGCGCTCGTGGAGCAATCAGCCGCGGCGGCCGAGAGCCTGAAGGGCCAGGCGGCCCGCTTGGCAGAACTGGTCAGCGTCTTCCGCCTGCAGCGCGACGCGAACTACATTCATTGAGCCCCCACGGCCCCTACCGGGGCCTGCCCTGCAGGCCGCGCCGAGCCAGAGGCTCGGCCCCTCGGTAGGCACGAACAGTCCAGGACTGTTCATGTCCGACCTCGGCCCCCAAGGGGACTCGCGCAGCGGCCCGGCAGAGCCGAATCCGCGCACGCCACTTGGTGGGCGGCGGCGCTGCGCGCGCCTAGGAAACTGGGTGGTGGCTGCTTCTGCGAAGCGAGCCAGGAATAAAAAAACGACCCAGCCCGTGAGGGCTGGGTCCGTACAAGTCCTCAAAGAGGACGTCGTTGGGACGTTCGCCCGGGCGCGCCGTTCAGTGCACCCTGGGGCATGTCGGGCACTCTAGGTGGGCACTGTAACGAGAGCTATCCCCTGATTGGGGGATGCTGGCCCCTAGAGGCACACTGTCTGCACAAAAGGTGCAGAGCGTTGGTGTGGCGGCCATTTCTTGGTGAGGCCGTCAGCTTGATGTGCGGCCGACGCCTGTCGGCGCGACAATCGCGCGATGCCTGCACCTGCACCCGAATCTTTGCCCGCGCTGACCGACGCCGACCTGGCCTTGCTCGAGCGTTGGCTGGACCGCATTCCTGCGCCTGCCGAGCCGCTGGACGCGATGATGCTCGATGGTTTTCTCTGCGGCGTGCTGCTGCAGCCCAAGCCGGTGCCCGAGGCGCAGTGGTGGCGCCACGTGGTGGATGTGGACGGTCGTTCGATTCCGCTCGGCTTCGACGACGAGCCGCTGCGCGCGCTGGTGCGCCGCCGCCATGCGGAACTCGACGCAGCGATCCGCGAGCGTCAATGGTTCGACCCGTGGGTGTTCGAACTTGACGATGAAGAGGACCCGCTGCAGGCCGTGATGCCGTGGGTGGCGGGCTTCGCGACGGCGATGGAGTTCTTCCCGGCGCTGATGCGCAGTGATTCGCCCGAGGTGGCCGAGCCGCTGGCGGTGCTGTACCGCAGCTTCGACCCGGAAGACCTCGAAGATGCCGACGAACTGCTCGAACTGATCGAGGAGCTCGAGCCACCGGCCGACCTCGCCGAAGCGGTGGAGGCGTTGGTCAACAGCGTGCTGTTGCTGGCCGACGTGACCCGGCCGTTGCCCAGCACCAAGCCGCGGCGTCCGCCGTCACCGCGTCCGCGCCGGCCGGCGCCGGGTGGTGGAACAGGTGGTGGTGGGACCCGCGGCCGTCGCCATTGATCCTTTCCATCCACTGTCGCCCAGATGCAAGCCGACCAACTCAACACCTTTGGCGCTCCGAACCTGCCCGGCTATCTCGGCATCGTGATCGAAGAGGCCGGGGCTTCGGGCGTCAAGGCCCATCTGCCGGTACGGGCCGAGCTGATGGCGCCGAACGGCTTCCTGCATGCCGGCAGCGTCGTCACGTTGGCCGATACCTGTGCCGGCTACGGCTGCGTGACGAACCTGCCGGCCGGCGCCACCGGCTTCACGACGATCGAGCTGAAATCGAACTTCCTCGGCACTGCCCGCGAGGGCACGATCGAGTGCGTGGCCACGCCCGTGCACATGGGCAAGACCACCCAGATCTGGGACGCTGTGGTGACCAGCCGCGAAACAGGCAAGACGCTCGCGCTGTTCCGCTGCACGCAGATGGTGCTTTATTAGCCCCCACGCCCCCTACCGGGGGCTGCCCTGCAGGCCGCGCCGAGCCAGAGGCTCGGCCCCTCGGTAGGCACGAACAGTCCAGGACTGTTCATGTCCGACCTCGGCCCCCGAGGGGGCTCGCGCAGCGGACTGGCAAAGCCAGATCCGCGCACGCCACTTGATGGGCGGCGGCGCTGCGCGCGCCTAGTTGGGATTACCTATGCAAACACGCGCTGTGCGTGCAGGCCCAGGCCCTGCGCCACGCTGGCGAGGCGGTCGCCGCGCACGGTGCGCGCGCGCGTGAACGGGGCGGCAATGCGGTGCGCGAGCGGCGCCAGGCCGGTTGAGCCGCCGGTCAGGTAGACCGCTTCGACCTGCTCGGGCGCCACGCCGGCCAGCCGCACCGTTTCGAGCCCGGCTTGCACGATGCGCTCCAGGTCGGCCTCGATCGCACCCAGCGCCTGGGGCTCGGCCAGCAGCGCCTGCAGGCCCGGCTCGACCGGATCCAGGTCGATGTGCACCACGTCGCCCTCGCGGCCGTCGGCCACGGCGATCTTCGCGGCCTCGGCCTTGGCCATCAACGCGTGGCCCAGCTTGTGTTCGACGATCGTCATCAGCCGCGCATGCAGCTCGGCATCGGCATAGAAGGTCCGCATGCGGCGCAGCTCCATCACCCGGGCCGGCGTGTAGACCGTGTTGATCAGGTGCCAGGTGGCGAGGTCGAAATAGACCTTGTTCGGCACCTCGCGCTCGGCCGGCGCCGGCCCGCGTGCCTTGTAGCCCGCCAGCGGCAGGATCGCGGCCAATTCGACATGGCGGTCGAAATCGGTGCCGGCGATGTGCACACCGTGGTTGGCCAGGATGTCGTTCGCGCGATCCACCCGCTTCGCCCGTTCGGGGCCGACGCGCACGAGCGAAAAGTCCGACGTGCCACCGCCGATGTCCGCCACCAGCACCAACTGCTCATGGTCGACGGTGGCCTCGAAGTCCAGCGCCGCGGCGATCGGCTCGTACTGGAAGCTGACCTCGGCAAAGCCGACCTGGCGTGCGGCCTGTTCCAGTGCGGCCTGGGCTTGCGCGTCGCGCTCGGGGTCGTCGTCGACGAAGTACACAGGCCGTCCGAGCACGGCGCGCTTCAGCGGCTCGCCGGCCTGCGCCTCGGCCAGCGACTTCAGATGCCGCAGGTAGCCGGCGATCACGTCGAGGAAACGCACCGAGCGGCCACCGCCGACATCGGTGCCCTGGTCGATCAACGAAGAGCCCAGCACACTCTTCATCGAGCGCATCAGCCGGCCTTCATGACCCTCGACGTAGGCAGCGAGCGCCTGGCGGCCGTAGAGCCGCCTCGGGTCTTCGTGCGGAGCGGTGCCTTCGAGCGTGTAGAAGACGGCGGTCGGCATCGTGCGCTGACCGGGTTCGACCTCGACCAGCGCCACGCGGTGGGCCGCACCGGGCAAGGCAATCGCCGAATTCGACGTGCCGAAGTCGATGGCGCAGTAGGCGTGGTGCATGGCAACCGGGCGCAGAGGGACGCGCGAGAAAAAAGGGCGCGATTCTGCCACCGATCGCCGCACTGCGGGCGGCGATCGGAAATCGACGTGCTCGTCAGGTCAGGTCGACGGGGCCAGCGTGACCTGTGGCTTGCGCTGCGGCAGCTCGGGGCCGCAGAAGCCGAAGTTCAGCTGCGGCCGCTTGCCGCTCATCAGCTCGGCCAGCGCGCGGCCCGAGCCGGCGCCGTGCGTCCAGCCCAGCGTGCCGTGGCCGGCATTGAGCCACAGGTTGCTGATCTGGCTGCGGCCGATGTAGGGAATGTTGGTCGGCGTGCTCGGGCGCAGGCCGGTCCAGTAGTTCGGCTCGTCGAGGTGGGCGACGCCTGGGAACAGCTCTTCGTAGCGCTTGACCAGCGCCGCGCAACGCACCTGCGCCGTGCTGCTGGCCAGGCTCTGGTCATAGCCTGCCATCTCGGCCGTGCCGGCGATGCGGATGTGATCCCCCAGGCGCGAGATCGCGATCTTGCGGGTGTCGTCCAGCAGGCTCACGGTGCTCGCGGCTTCGGGCTTCTTCAACCGCAGCGTGGCCGAGTAGCCCTTGGCGGGGTAGATGTCGAGGTCGACGCCGATCGGGCGCAACAGCGGGGCGGTGAACGAGCCCATCGCCGCCACGAACTGGTCGCCGCGCAGCGTGCTGCGCGCGCCGGTGCGCTGGCAGCCGACGTTGACGCCGCTGATCTCGTTGCCGACGCGGTCGAAGCCGAGAACGTCGTGCTCGTAGAGGAATGTCACGCCGCGCTCGCGGCATTTTTCGGCCAGCTTCTGGGTGAAGACGCGGGCATCGCCCGATTCATCACTGGGCGTGTAGGTGCCACCATGGATGTTCGGGCCGAACGCGGCCAGCGACGGCTCGACTTTCAGCACCTCGTCGCGATTCAGCACGCGGCGGTCGACGCCGTGCTGGCGCATCAGCTCGGCACCGGCGGCACCGGCCTCGAAGTCCTTGGCCGACGAGAAGAAATGCAGGATGCCGCGCTCGAGGCGCTCGTACTCGATGCCGGTCTTGTCGACCAGGCCTTTCAGCGACTCGTGGCTGTAGGCACCCAGGGCGACCAACTGCTCGACGTTGCGGGCAAAGGCCGCGTCGGTGCACTGCAGCAGGAACTTGACGCCCCAGCGCCATTGGTATGGATCGAGCCGAGGGCGGAACAGCAGCGGCGAGTCGTCACGCAGCAGCCACTTCAGCACCTTCAGTGGGGCCCCTGCATTGGCCCAGGGCTCGCAGAAGCTGACGGAGATTTGCGCGCCATTGGCGAAACTGGTTTCCAGCGCCGCATCGGGCTGCCGATCGACCACCGTGACGTCGTGGCCTTCTTCAGCCAGGTACCAAGCGGTGGAGATGCCGATGATGCCGGCGCCAAGAACGATGATCTTCATGCCCGAAAAACTGCGTGGATTGAATCCGGGTCATTCTCGGCAGAAGGCCGTCGTAAATGAAGCAAAACTCATGAAATTCACAGTTCATTAGGTTTGCTTATCTCACGACGCTCGTCAACCTGTCTGACGCGGCGGCCGTCCCAACCCGGTCAGGGCAGATTCCCATCGGGTGGGACCGGCGCGCCACAGCCGCGTGCAAATGCCGCAACTGCATGGCTTTACCCCCCGAAATAGAGGTAACGAAAAACCGCAACGGGACGAAACTAAAGGCAACAACCCGCCCCGGAGACCACCATGTCGAACGCCGCTCACCCCAGCTTGTTGCGCCGTCTGATGGGTCTGGGCGCGACGCCCGCGCCGGAGCTGGACCCGGCCGACATGGGCACTGCCATGGGTCTGGACTTCTGTCTCGACGAGCCACCGGCCGAGGTGGCTGCCGCCACGACGCTGGCCCAGGCCGGCCGCGTGAGCATCATGCAGACGAGCTGGCTGCGGCGGCTCAGCGCGAGTTGAACCCCGCTGCGCCAACACCTCGTGTGCGCGGCCGGCGGTGGGTGTCAGCGCACCAACAGCACCGGCGTCGTGCAGTGCGCCATCACCTTCGTCGTCACCGAGCCCATCACGAGCTTGCCCAGCGAGCCGTGACCGTGTGAGCCCATCACCAACAGATCGAACTTGCCCTTGGTGGCCATGGCCGCGATGTTGTCGGCAGCGTGGCCGATCTTCGAGACGAAGGTGGCCGACAGCTTCTGCTTGGCGAAGAACTGGCGGATCGGCTTGAAGACCTTGTCGGCCTCTGCCTCGTAGTAGGCCGCGAGCACCGCCTTGTCCACTGCCGCCGCGGCGCGCGGAGGCACCGCCATCACCGAATGAATCACGGTGTACTCATGGTGCTCACCCAACCATTCGTCGTGTGCCGCCAGGTAGGCCAGCATGTGCTTCGTGTAGGGACTGCCATCCACGGCGACCAGGATCTTCATCGTTCATCTCCTCGGTTAGATAAATCAGTTTCGCACGGGCCTGCCGGCGCGGCTTGTGGCGCATCAACGCGATGGCAAGGCACGTCGACCGTGAACTGCGGGCGAAAGGTCTCCTGCTCGCCCTTGCTGAAGTAGCCGCGCGGGTTGGCGAACACCTCGCAGCGTTGGTGGCGTCCCGCCCTGTAGTGGCTGGGGCAGTGCAAGTGGCCATGAAGCCAGACGTCGGCGAAGTCGAACAGTTCGTCCAGCGCGTTGCAGAAACCGGCGGTGCCCGGCGTCAGCCCGTAGCGTGGGTCGGCGCTGCTCAGGCTTGGCGCGTAGTGGGTGACGACGACGGTCGTGCCGTCGAACGGCTTGGCCAGCGCCTCGCGCAGCCACTGCTGGCATTCGAGCGCCAGCTGGCGCCACTCCTCGGCCAGCATTGGCTCGCCGTACTGGCTGGCGGTGAAGCGCTGCAGGTAGAAGTTGGCAGCGCGGTAGGCCTTTTCGCGTGCCTGCAGTTGCTGGGTGACGGTGTTCTTGCCGACAGCCAGCGCGTCGAAGTCGCTCCACAAGGTGGTGCCGATGAAGCGCACGCCGTCGATCACCAGCGTTTCGCGCTCGAGCCACGTGATGCCCAGCCGTTCGCAGGTTGCACGCAGCCGCGCATGGGCGTCGGCGAAATCGAGCCCGTCGTATTCGTGGTTGCCGGGCAGGTAGAGCACGTGCTGCCAAGGCGCGCCCGGCTGGCCGGGGGCAAACCGCTCGAGCCCGAAGTCAGGGCCCGCCAGCCGCGAGTTCGCCTGGTACGAGCCGATGTCGCCCGCCAGCACCAGCGTGTCGGCGCCAGGGGCAGGGGGCAGTCTGAAATCGGGGTAACGCTCGAGGTGCAGGTCGGAGGCAAGTTGCAGTCGCATGGAAGCGATGATCGCAAACCTTGGACGGCGTTGCGCGCCGAGGTGGGCTGGTCAGCGGGTGGCGTGTGCATGCATGCGCGCCGCCACATCTTTCAGCCAGGGCTGCGCGGCCCAGTGCGCTTGCGCGAAAGCGTCGATCGCGGCCTGGTACTGCAGCGAGGCGCCGATCATGTCCAGCCCATCGATCAGCATGCGCTGATGACGCGGCGACAGCGTGAAGCGCGATAGGCGCATCGGGCTTGTCACTGTCAGCGCTTCGAGGTCGATGTGCAGAGGCAGCGGCCCTTCATGTGCCGCGGCATCGTCGAGCAGGGCCAGCGCGTCGGCCTCGCTCACCATCACCGGCAACAAGCCGTTGTTGACCGCGTTCGAGTAGAAGATCTCGCCGAAGCTCGAGGCCACGACGGCCTTGAAACCGAACTGCTGCATGCCCCACACCGCATGCTCGCGGCTGGAGCCGCAGCCGCAGTTCGGGCCGGCGATCAGGATGTCGACGCCGGTAAACCCTGGCTGGTTCAGCACGAAGCCATCGCGCGGCCGACCCTGGGCATCGAAACGCAGGTCGTAGAGCAGGCCACGCGCCAGACCGGCCTTGTCGATGCCGCGAAGGAACTGCTTGGGCAGGATCTGGTCGGTGTCCAGGTTCGCGGTCGGCAATGCCGCGGCGCGGCCTTCGATGATGCTGCGCTTCATCAGGACAAGCTCCTCACGTCGGTGATGCAACCGGTCACCGCCGCCGCCGCAGCCATCGCCGGGCTCATCAGGTGCGTGATCGCGCCGCGGCCCTGGCGGCCCACGAAGTTGCGGTTGGTGGTGCTGGCACAGCGCACGCCGTCGGCCAGCACATCGTCGTTCATCGCCAGGCACATCGAGCAGCCGGGCTGGCGCCACTCGAAGCCGGCAGCCTGCAACAACGCGGCAATGCCCTCGGCCTCGGCCTGGGCCTTCACCGCGCCCGAGCCGGGCACCACCATTGCGCGCACGCCGGGCGCGACATGGCGGCTGCCGACGACGGCGGCCACCGCGCGCAGGTCCTCGATGCGGCCGTTGGTGCAAGAGCCGATGAACACATGCTGCACGGGCGTGCCCAGCAGCGACGCCCCGGCGGCCAGATGGGTGTAGTGCAGCGCCTGCTCGGCACTCTGGCGCCCGACCGCATCGGTGGCGTCATGGGGCGACGGGATGCGGCCGTTGACAGGGATCGCCTGGTCCGGGCTGGTGCCCCAGGTGACATGGGGCGCCACCTCGCCGGCATCGAAGCGGTGCTCGATGTCGAACATCGCATCTTCATCGCTGCACAGCGTGGCCCAGTGAGCCAGCGCCGCGTCGCGCCATGCACCGGCGGCCAGGTCGGGTGCGCGGGCCAGCACGTAGTCGATCGACGTCGCGTCCGGCGCGATCAGCGCGCCGCGCGCACCCGCCTCGACCGCCATGTTGCACAGCGTGAAGCGCGCCTCGACGCTGAGCGCGGTGATCGCGCGGCCGGCGAACTCGACCACGTGGCCCCGTGCGCCTTGCGCGCCGATGCGCGCGATGATCGCGAGGATCAGGTCCTTGGCCGTCGTGCCCGGCGGCAGCGCGCCGTCCACGGTGATGCGCATGTCAGCGGCGAGCCGATAGACCAGTGACTGTGTCGCCAGCACGTGCTCGACCTCGCTGGTGCCGATGCCGAAACCCAGGGCGCCGAGCGCGCCGTAGGTGGTGGTGTGGCTGTCGCCGCAGATCACCACCATGCCGGGGCGGATCATGCCGAGCTCGGGCGCCACCACGTGTTCGATCCCTTGCAACCTGTCATTGGTGTCGAACAGCGGGATCCGGTGCCGCTCGCAGTTGCGCTTCAGGTTCGACGCCTGCAGCGCCGAGGCCGGGTCCTCGATGATGCGGTGGACGACCGGATGGGTCGGGATGACGTGGCTGACCACCGCCACGTTTTGCCCTGGCACCGGCACGCCGCGGCTCTGTTGATGCAACCCGGAAAAGGCCTGCGGGCTGGTGTATTCGTTCATCAGGTGCAGGTCGCAGAACAGCAGCACGTTCTGCGTGTCCAACACCGCCACGGTGTGCGCGTCGACCAGTTTGCGGTACAGCGTCTTGGCCATCGGGATCAGTCTTGCTCGGTGAGGAAGGGCAGGGCGATCGAGAGCAACTGCTCAGGCGCTTCTTCGGGGATGTAGTGGCCGCAGTCGACCGCCTGGCCGCGCACGTCGGCAGCGACTTTGCGCCACTCGGCCAGCGGGTCGAAGCAGCGCTGCACGATGCCCTTGGCGCCCCACAGCACCATCAGCGGCATCGCGAGTTTCAGCCCCTGATCGCGGTCCGCGCGGTCGTGCTCCAGATCGATCGTCGCGGCGGCGCGGTAGTCTTCGCACAGTGCATGAGCAGCGCCAGGCTGCTGTAGGCAACGCGTGTACTCGTCGAGTGCGCGTGGGTCGAAGGGGCTGGGCGCGGCCAGCGCTGGGCCGCTCCCGAGCGGCCGCGCAACCCGCTCGGCGGGTGGCGGTGGTACTCCGTCGCCGGGTGCCTGTTGTTCACCCGCGTGACGAGCACCCATCAGTTCGCGCACATAGGCGCCGGGGTCGGCTTCGAGCAGGCGCTCGGGCATCGGTGCGCGCTGAATCAGGAAGAACCAGTGCCAGTAGGCACGGGCAAAGGCCTCGGTGGTTTGCGAATACATCGCCAGCGTCGGTGCGATGTCCAGCACCACGAGTCGCTTCACTGCTTGACCATGGTCCGCAGCCAGCCGATGAGCGACGCGCGCGCCGCGGTCGTGCGCCAGCACGGCGAAGCGCTCGTGGCCGAGCGACTGCATCAGGCGCATCATGTCGCGCGCCATCACGCGTTTGCTGTAGTTGCCGTGGTCCTCAGCGCCGGCGGGCTTGGACGAGTCGCCGTAACCGCGCAGATCGGCCAGCACGACCGTGAAGCGCTCTGCCAGTTCGCTGGCGACGCGGTGCCAGATCACATGCGTCTGCGGATGACCGTGCAGCACCAACAGCGGCGGACCGCTGCCACCCACCAGCGCGTTGATCTCGACGCCCTCGTCAGTGGCCACGCGGCGGGGCGCGAAGCCGGGAAAGAACGTGGTGTCGACGGCGTTCATGGCATGGCCCTTTGCAGTGTGGTGTATGACGCCATCGTAGGCGTGAAGGCCTCCGAACGCGTGTCGCGTGGCGCATATCATTCATTCCGCTGGCGACACAATCGGCTGACAATCGGCCCGATGGATGCCGTTTCCGACCTGAGCTTTTTCGTGCTGCTGGCGCGGCTGGGCAACCTCAGCGCCGCAGCGCAGCAGCTGGGCGTGACGCCGCCCACGGTCAGCAAGCGCCTGGCCGCGCTGGAGCGGCGGCTGGGCGTGCGGCTGCTGCACCGCACGACCCGGCGTGTGAGCCTGAGCCCCGAGGGCGAGGCCTACCTCGCCGAGGGCTCGCGCCTGTTGGGCGAGTTGCAGGTGCTGGAGCAGACGGTGGCCGGCAGCCGCGCCACGCCGCGTGGGCTGCTGCGCGTTCACGGCACGCTGGGCTTTGGCCGCCGTTGCCTGGCGCCAGCGCTGTCGGCCTTTGCGCGCCAACACGCCGAGGTCGAGGTGCAGCTGCAGTTGAGCGACCGGCCGGTGAACCTGGTGGAGCAGGGTATCGATGTCGCGGTTCAACTCGGCAGCCTGCCCGATGCACGCCTGACAGCGCGCCGCCTGGCGCCGAACCGACGACTGCTCTGCGCCTCGCCGCGCTACTTGCGCACAGCCGGCGAACCCGTGCGACCGAACGAGCTGACCAGCCACCAGTGCATCGTGCTGCGTGAAAGCGACGAGACCTTCGGCACCTGGCACCTGCGATCCGGCAGCAAGCAAGAGACCGTCAAGGTGCGCGGGCGCCTGGCCACCAACGACGGCGACACCGCGCTGCAATGGGCGCTCGACGGCCACGGCATCCTGCTGCGCTCCGCGTGGGACGCGGCGCCCTTCCTGCGCTCTGGCCGCCTGCGCCAGGTGCTCGCCGACTGGCAGTTGCCGGACGCCGATGTCAGCGTGGTCTATCCGACCAAGCAGCACCTGTCGGCCCGCACCCGCGCGGTGGTCGACTTCCTGGCCGACTGGTTCGACAAGCACCCGCTGCCGACTTGGCCTTGACGGCGCGTTCTACACTCTGCCTCGGCGGTGCCTCGGCATCGCCAGCGTTCTCAGGGCGGGGTGAAAGTCCCCACCGGCGGTGATGCCGGGTGACCCGCATGAGCCCGCCGGTCCGTCCCAAGGGCGAATACCGGAGGGCCCAGCCCGCAGGTACCCCAGCTAGCCCGCGAGCGCCCACCCAGCTCCCGCTGAGTGGGGTCAGCAGACCCGGTGTGATCCCGGGGCCGACGGTCACAGTCCGGATGAAAGAGAACCGCTGCGGTAGGCACCGCCTGCGCTTCGGCGCAGGACGACGGTGCCCGCCGTGCGTTCCTGCGCCCTGATTCTGGCCACCGTCTTTCAAGGACACACCATGAATCAGTCCCTTGCCTCTCTGGCTTCTCCCAAGCTCCAAGCGCTGTCGCAAGCCACGCGGCCGCCGCGCCGCATTGCCGCCATCTGTGCCTCCTGGCACCGCGACATCGTCGACCGTGCGCGCGACGCGTTCTTCGCCGAACTGGCCCGCGAGGGCTGGCCGCCCGGGCACGTCGAGACCTTCGACGTGCCCGGCGTGTTCGAGATCCCGCTGCTCGCGCGGCGCCTGGCACAGACCGGACGCTACGAAGCGATTGCGGCTTTTGGCTTCGTCGTCAACGGTGGCATCTACCGGCACGACTTCGTCTCGGGCACGGTGATCGACGGCCTGATGCGCGTGCAGCTGGACACCGGCGTGCCGGTGCTGTCGGCGGTGCTGACGCCGCACCACTTCCATGAGCACGACGAGCACCGGCGCTACTTCAGCGAGCACTTCGTCGTCAAAGGCACCGAGGCCGCGCAGGCCGCGCTGAAGATCGTGGCGCTGCACCGCGATCTCGACACACTCGAACGCATCGACGCGCTGGCCTGACCGGCACCGGTGAACCGGCAAGGACGGCCGCGTGCCGCCCTTGTTCAAGCGGCACGCAGGCAGTCGACGATCTTCAGCCGTGCGGCGCGCCACGCCGGCACGAAACCGCCGACGAAGCCCATCACCAGCGAGAAGACAAGCGTCTGCAGCACGATGCCGGGCGTCAGCTTGAACTGGAACGCCAGCTCGGCGAAAGTCTGGAAGTTGGTGGTCGAGATGTCGACCGCCTGCATCGCGCTGGCCCCGAGCAGCCCGAGCACGCCCCCGACGAGACTCAGCAACAGGCTTTCGGACAAGAACGCCAGCAGCACCGCGCCGCGCCGGAAGCCCAGCGCACGCAAGGTGCCGATCTCGCCGGTGCGCTGCGCCACCGCGGCGAACATCGTGATCATCGCGCCGACGATCGCGCCGATCGAGAAGATCACCGACAACACGGTGCCGAGGATGCGGATGAATTTCGCCAGCCCCTCGCTCTGCTCTTCGTAGAACTGGATCTCGGGCTTGGCATCGACCTGCAGGCGCGGGTCGCCTTCGATCGCGGCCTTGACCTTCGCGTAGCCATCGGCGCTGCCCAGCCGGAACACCACGGTCGAAAAGGCGCTGCGGCGAAACGACTGCATCATCAGATCGGCGTCGCCCCAGATTTCGGAGTCGAACGCGGTCTTGGCGGCGTCGAAGGTGCCGACGATCAGCCAGTCGCGGCCACCGAAGCGCAGGGTCTCGCCAATGCGTGTGCCCTCGAAGCCAACAGCCACCGCATGGCCGACCACGATCTCGGCCGTACCGGCACGAAACCAGCGCCCCTCGACCAGCTTCACCTGCGGCCGCAGTGCGGGGCCGGCCTGGCCCATCCCTCGCATCGTCACGTTGCTCGGCTTGCCGGTGCCGGCCTTGGGCAGCGAGTTGAGCACCACCGTTTCCTTCGACACCAGCAGCTCGCCCACGCGGCCTGTGGCCACGCCGGGTAACGATTCGAGGATGCTGGCCTGCACCCGGTCGACCCCGCTGTTGATCTCGGCCCCCGCGCCCTTGCGCAGCACCAGCACGTTGTCGGCCTGGCCGGTCGCGACCAACGTGGCACGGATGCCTTCGCTCATCATCAGCACGGTCGCGAAGGTGTAGACGACCAGCGCCATGCCAGCGGCCGTCAGCAGCGTGGTCACGCGACGCACCCACAGGTTGCGGGCGATGTAGCTGAACGGTATGGCCCTCATCTGCCGACGCCGGTGGTGGCCGCACGGGCGCTCAGGCCCAAGCGGCCTCGGCGCCCTCTCGGAGGGCGGATGCGGCATCCCGCAGCCGGGTGCTCACGTGACATGTCTGAGGCCTTGCACGATGTCGATGCGGCTCATGCGCCAGGCGGGCCACGCGGCGGCGACGAGGCCGACGGCGGCCGCCGCGCCGCACTGCATCACCACCGTCGACACCTGTACCTGGAACACCGGCAGGAACGAGCCCAGCGCGCCGGCAATGCCGGCCACCGCCGGGAAGGTGGCGGCCAACCCGATCGCACCACCCATCAGCGCGATGAGCAGGCTCTCGCCGAACAGCAGCCGCACCACGAAGCCGGGCGAGAAGCCGAGTGCCTTCAGCGTCGCGTACTCGGCCATCCGCTCGCGCGCGGTCATCGTCATCGTGTTGGCCATCACCACCATGATGATTACGATGATGATGTAGCTCACCGCCTCGATCGCCGCGAGGATCGCCTCGCTCATCGAGACAAAGCTCAGCTGGAAGGCGGCCTCGGTCTCGGTCAGTGTCTCGGCGGCTGAATTCTTGAACTGCGCATCGACGCGCTGCGAGATCAGCGCCGCGTTGTGCGGCTCGTCGATGCCGAGTACATAGACGCCGACGAAGTCGGCCCGCGCGCCGTACTTCTTCCGCATCACTTCGTTGATGTACTGCCAATGAAACAGCATCTGGGATTCATCGGTCTTGGCCTCGGCGCCTTCCCAGATGCCGCGCAGCGTGAAGTTCCAGGTGCCCGAGTAGATCGTGCCGCGGATGGGGATCTGGTCGCCGATCTTCCAGCCATAGGTGTTGGCCAGCTTGCGGCCGACGATGGCGCCGCGGCGGTCACGCAGGAAGGCCTGCTTCTCGTCCTCGGTCAACCGGTATTCGGGGTACAGCTTCAGGTAGCTTGCCGGCTCGACCGCGAACTGCGGAAAGAAGTTGCGCTCGGTCTGGTAGACCCCGCCGAACCAGTTGGCCCACGAGATCGTCGTGACGCCGTCGACCGCTTTCAGCCGCTGCGCGTAGCTCAAGGGCAGCGGAAACGTCAGCGATACCGAGCTGCGGGTGATCAGCCGCGTGCTCGAACTCGCCGCCACGCCGGCGTACCAGGCGTCGATCAGCGTGCGCAGCAAGCCGAACGCACACACCGCCACCACCAGCCCGACGATCGTCAGCCCAGTCCGCAGCCGGTGTCGGAAGGCGTTGCGAAGCAGCAGCTTGAGCAGGAACATGCGAACCGTTTCTGCGTCCGTTTCCGCGTCCGTTACCGGCCCGTTACCGGGCCCTTTGCACCAGCGCCAGCAGCTGCCGGAAGTGCGAGACCACCTCGGCGTCGGTCCAGCCCTGCGACGTGTCGCCGATGGCCACCTCGATCATCGAGTGGTCCGGCCAGACGGAGTCGACGCAGGCGCCCGACAGCCAGAAGCGGTGTTCCTGCGCGATGGTCAGCATCGCCTGCCGGACCAGCGCCGGCTCGCCGGGCAGGTGGACCTGGAATGAATTCGTATGCGGTGGTTCCGGCGCGACGCGCAAGCCTTCGACCTCTGCCAATGCCGTGGCCAGTTGCAGCGCGCGTTGGTGGTACTCGGCCATGCGGGGCCACTGGGTCTTCAGGCCGATCGTGGCCGACAGCACGTAGGGGAAGACGGTGTAGAGGTTGCCCGCCAGTCGCGTCTGCCACAAACGCACTTGCTTGATGAAATCCGCCGGGCCGGCCAGCGCGCAGCCCGCCAGGCCACCGAGGCCTTTGTAGAACGAGACGTAGACCGAGTCGGCCAGCGCGGCGACGGTGCTCGGAGCGCGGCGGTAGCCGGCGGATGCCTCCCAAAGCCGTGCGCCGTCGAAGTGCAAGGGCACCTGCTGCTGTCGGCACCAGGCGCTGATGGCCTCCAGCTCGGACCAGTCGGTCAGGCGAAAGCCGGCGCGCCGCAGTGGCAGCTCGACGATGACCAGTGCGGGCTTCTCGACCAGGGCCTCCAGTTCGTCGACCTTGAACGGCTGGTCGCCATGGCCCAAACGTACCCCGCGCAGGCCCAGCAGATGCTCGTGGGCCTGTGCTTCGTCAAGCTCGATGTGCGACTTTCGGTGCAGCGCGACCTGCGCATTGGCGCGCCCGCCGGTCCACACCCGCATGGCGGCCAGTTGGGCCGCGACGCCTTTGTGCAGAAACAGCGCCGCTACCTTGCCCAGCCGCTGCGCGACGTCCTGCTCCAGCCGCTGTACCAATTCGCCTTCGCCGTACACGTCCAGCGGGCCTTCGGCTTCCGCCGCGTCGGCCAGGTGCAGCAGGGTTTCCTTCATCGACGATCGCGGCCGACGGCCACTGAGCCAAGCGGTGCAACTGTTGCGCAGGGCCGGGTCGGCCAATGGGTTGGAGGGGGACGGTGGAGGCATCGGGGTGTTTGCTCGGAGTGAGTGAATGGGGTGGGGGCGTCTTGCGTCACGGCGGTGGCGCCGATGATCTGGCTCACGCAGGCATTTCGTCCACCAGCACACCTTTCTCCAGGTGCACCATGCGTTGTGCCTTGGCCGCGGCCTTCGGGTCGTGGGTGACCATCACGATGGTTTTGCCGAGTTCGCGAACCAGCCGGTCCATCAGGTTCAGCACTTCTTCGCCGGTCGCGCGGTCCAGGTCGCCGGTGGGCTCGTCGGCGACGATCAGTTGCGGGTCGGTCACCAGCGCGCGCGCGATTGCCACCCGCTGCTGCTGGCCGCCCGAAAGCTCGTTGGGCCGGTGGTCGGCGCGGTCGCTCAGGTTGACCAGCGCGAGCAGCGCCTCCACGCGCTGTGCCCGTTCGCGTGGCGACAAGTTGGTCAGCAGCAATGGCAGTTCGACGTTCTCGAACGCGGTCAGCACTGGCAGCAGGTTATAGAACTGAAAGATGAAGCCGACGTTCGCCGCACGCCAGTCGGCGAGTTGGCCCTCGCTCAGGGTGGCGATGTCGACCCCGGCGATCTCGATCGTGCCGCTGCTCGCATGGTCGATGCCGGCGATCAGGTTCAGCAGCGTGGTCTTGCCCGAGCCCGACGGGCCCATCAGCGCGATGAACTCGCCGGCGCGCACCTCGAGGTTGATGTCTTCGAGCACCGCAATGTCGAGCCCACCGCGGCGGTAGGCCTTGCTCAGCGATCGAATGCGGATCAGTGGCGGCGTGCCGCCCGAGGCGCCTAGCGGGTGCGGGCCGGTTTGTGCGGTGACGCTCATCGTGCCGGCCTCATTTCGAAGCGACGGTGACAACGGCGCCGGCGGCGAGCTTGTCGCCCGGGCTCAGCACGATGCGGTCGCCGCGTTGCAGGGCGTCGGATGAAATCTCGACCACGTCGCCCAGCGTGCGACCCGGCGTGACCGGGACCGCTTCCAGCCTGTCGTCGGCGCCGATGCGAAACACCAGCGTCTTGCCGCCTCGCTCGGCGATGGTCTTCGGGTTCACCGCCATCACCGGCTTCTGGTCGGCGTCGGTTGGCGCCTTCGACAGGAAATTGACCTTGGCGCTCATCTCGGGCAGCACCCGCGGATCCAACGTTTCGAAGCGGATCTTGGTCATCACGGTGGCCTTGGCACGGTCGACCGTCGGCACCACGCGGGCCACACTGCCGCGAAAGCGGACGTCGGGCAACGCGTCCAGGCTGATCTCGACCGGCTGATCGGGCTTGACCTTGCCAACGCTGGACTCGGACACATCGGCCTCGACCTCCAGTGTCGACAGATCGGCCATCGTCACCACCGCACCCGAGGTGCCGACAGCGTTCGAAAACGGCGTGATCAGATCGCCGACATTGGCGTTCTTGACCAGCACCACGCCGTCGAACGGCGCGCGGATCTCGGTTGAGTCGCGGTTGACCTGCTGCACCTTCACTTGAGCCCGCGCCTGCCCGGTGGCCGCGCGGGCGGTGGCCAGCGCGGCTTCGGCGGCCGCGGTGCTGGCCGCGGCGGCGCGCGCGCGGGTCTGCGCGGCGTCGACCGCCTGCGGCGAGACGAAGGATTGCGCCGCCAGGCCCAACGTGCGTTTCAGCTCGTCGTCGGCGTTGGCCTGCTGTGCCTGTGCCAGCTTCAGGTTGGCCTCGGACTGCTTCACCGCCGCTTCGCTTTGCCGCACGCCGGCTTCGCTGACGCCCAGCGTGGCGGTCACATCGGCAGCGTCCAGCCGCGCCAGCAGGTCGCCCTTCTTCACCAGGCTGCCTTCGCGAACGTTCAGCTCCACCAGGCGCCCAGTCGCCTTGGACGACACGGCCGCCCGTCGCTGCGCCACCACATAACCCGAGGCCGCCAACTGGCTGTATTGCTGCGACGGGTAGGCCGTCTGCACTGTCGCGGCCTGTACCTCCGTCTTGCGAGGAGCCAGCAGCAGCACGGCCACGCCTGCTGCCAGCAACGCGGCGACGACCCAGGGCCAGCGCCGACGGCGGCGCGCGGCCTTTCGGTCGATCTTCTGCAATCCAAGGGGTGCGACGGGCGAAGAGGTGTCGGCCATGGAGGGGCAAGTGGATTGGAAAACGCGGCAGGCGACGGCCTGCCGAATGCGCAGCATGCCATGCCGGCCAGTTGACGAGAAAGCGGGGCTCTGCTGGAAGCGACCCGTTGCCACACGGCGCTTGCCATTCCCGGCCGGCCGCGGCATCGTCGTGCGATGACCGAGAACCGCGCCAGTGCCCTGCGCATCACCGCCGGCCCGTCCAGCCCGAACCATGACGCTTGAAGCCCTGACCCTCTACGGCGCCGCCGGCTCCGGCTCGGTGGCCGTGGAAGCCACGCTGCGCCTGCTCGGCATCGACTACACGCTGATCGAGGGGGCCACGTGGGCCGAGCCGGCGGCGCGCAACCGTGTGGCGCCGGCCAACCCGATGCGGCAGATTCCGACGCTGGTGCTGGCCGACGGCGAGGTGCTGACCGAAAGCGCGGCGATCCTCATCTACCTGGCCGACCTGCACCCGGCCTCCGGCCTCTCGCCGGCCGCGGACGACCCGTTGCGCGGGCGCTTCTTGCGCTGGATGCTCTACGTGTCATCGGCCATCTACGCGCTGCACTGGATCAAGCCGGACGTGCGGCGCATCGGCGTGCCGCTGGCCCTGCGCGACACGGTGGTCGATGCGGTGCACGACCGCATCGCCTTCTGCTGGTCGACGATGGACCAGCGGCTGGCTCCGGCCGGGCCTTACCTGCTGGGTGAACGGCTGACGGTGCTGGACCTGTATGTGAACGTGGTGTCGCGCTTCGGGCCGTGGCGCGAACGCTTCATCGAGGCCGCGCCGACGATGGCACCGATGGTCCAGCGGGTGGACGCCGATCCGCGGCTGGCGTCGTTCTGGCTCGACCGCTTCAGCTTCGATTGAAGGAGCCGCGCCATGGCCTTTCGACGCGTTGAATTGCCGGCCGCCGTGCCGGGCACACTCTGGCTCAGCTCGATGCCGGGCCGTTGGGAGCCCTGGTTCACGTTCGTCGACGAAGCACGGCGCGTCGACCTCGCGTTGACGCTGTGCCTGACCGAGCCGGACGAGATTGCCGAGCTGTCGCCAAGTTACCGCCGGGCGATCGACACCGGCGGCGTGCCGGGGGCCTGGCTGAACGTGCCGGTGCGCAACTACGGCGTGCCCGACGACGCCGAAGACCTGCGTCAGGCGGTGGAGGCCGTCGTGCAGATGCTGCAGCAGGGCGGGGCGGTGTTGCTGCACTGTGCCGCCGGCATGGGCCGCACCGGCACCGCGGCGGCCTGCGTCTTGAAGCGGTTGGGCCTGCCGGCGCAAGAGGCGCTGCGCCATGTGCGCGATGCGGGCTCGAACCCGCAGAGTGCTGTGCAGTCCGGCCTGGTGAACTGGTTCTGAGTCGCCACCGAAGACCCCATGGGTGAATCGCTCGACGGTCGGGTCCAGTCGGCGCTGCGCGACCACGCTACCGGGGCCGGGCGCGACGGCACGGCGCGCTACGCGATCCCGTGCGCCAAGATCTATGGCGTGGCGGTCAAGGGCATCAAGGCCCTGGGCAAGACGCTGGGCCGTGACCAGCCGCGGGCTGAAGCCCTGTGGCACATGGGCGGGCACGAGGCGCGCCTGCCGGCCTCGTTCGTCGGCGACCCGGCCAAGCTCGGCGCTGCGCAGATGGACCGCTGGTGCCGCGAGTTCGACAACTGGGCCGGCAAGGATGCGCTGGGCGAACTGAAGCCGGGCCGCGAAGGCCTCGGCCAACCCAGCCACGCCGAAACGGCGCACCGCGGCAGCTTGATCGGGCAGGAGCGGCGGGGCGCCGCACTGCTGAGGATCGGTTTGCCAAGGGGGCGCATGGCCACGCCCGGCTTGGCTCTGCGGCACCTCGCGCCGGCCGCCGCGGCGGCCTTGAAGTTGCCGCGCCGGCACCCAACTGGGGCCTACGAAAGCTCGCTGCTGCGTGCAGCGGCAATTCGTCCTGTGTTCACCCCTATCGAAGGAGTATTCGCATGAAGACATTCGAAGACCTCCGCCAGGGCGTGGGTGCCTGGTGGGATTCCGTGGCCGAAGGCTGGGATCGTCTGCGCCGCTCGGCGAGCGATATGGTGACAAGCTTCCGTCCCGGCGAGAAGACCGACCTGCCCACACGTGATCAACTCGATGCCGACATCGGCCTGCCGAACCCGGCCTGGGCGCTGATGGGGGGCGACGTGTACGAAGACGAACGTCGCGTTGTCGTCCGGCTCGAAGCGCCGGGATTGGAGAAGCAGGACTTCGACATCCAGGTCCTCGGCGACACGCTGGTGATCCGCGGCGAGAAGCGCTTCGAGCGCGAGGCGACCGAGGGCCGCTGGCGCAGCGTGCAGTGTGCCTATGGCACCTTCCGGCGCAGTTTCGCTTTGCCTGCCAAAGTGGCACACGATGGCGCCAAGGCCAGCTACCGCAACGGTGTGCTGAAGGTGGAGCTGCCCAAAGTCGAGGTCCAGCGGCCCGAGGCACGGCGCGTCACCGTTCATTGACGCCGCAGGGGGCCAAGCCCGGCTCGGCCCCTGCGGGCGGTCGTCAAGCCGAGGCCGGGAACACCGGCCAGTTGGCGACCGGCCTGCCTTCTTCGACCACGACGATCGCACCGAACTGCAGGAACACCGCTTCGCTCTGGCGCGGCCGCAGGAAGATCCAGTCGCCCACTGCCAGCGGCACCGATGGCGAGGCCACCATCACCTGCTGGTTCGACGACGGGCCATACAGGCCGCTGGCCGACACGCCGGCGGGCGACACCGGATCGGCCAGCCAGTGACCACCGTGCATGGCCAGGGCTCGACGTTCGTTGACGTCCCACCACCGGGCCATGGCCGATACGGCTTGCGCGCCGATCGGCAGGCGGAACTCGTCCATTACCTTCAGCACCGGCGTGGCGATGAAGGCGGCTGGTTGCAGCTCCGCCAGCGAAGGTTTGTCGAAGTCCGACGGCTTCACGGCCGCGGAGCCGACCGACAGCTCGTTCGGCGCGTGCTGGTCGTCGTGCAGGTGGAACGTCGGCGAGCCGGCGGCGTTGAGCGTCCAGCCCGGTGGGGCGCCACCCAGGCGCTGTTGTGCCAAGGCCAGCATCGCGCCGTAGCGGCGCTGGGCCTCGGCCTGCGCGCTGGCACGGTTGCCGGCCAGATCGGGAATCGCGGCCAGGTGCGCGTCATAGCCCATGAAGCCGGCGAATGGCAGCAGCGGCTCTTCACGCAGCGTGTCCAGCATCTGCGCCAGCACTGCCTCGCTTTCGACGCCGCCGCGGTGCAGCCCGATGTCGATCTCGATGTTGACCCTCATCGCCTGGCCACGCGCCTTGGCCAGCGCACGGTACTCGGCCAGGCGCTGCGGCGTGTCGATCAGCCACTGGATCTGGCGCGCCGGGTCGAAGCCGTCGCCGCTTGGCTGCTCAAGCGCCCAGCGGGCCGCGGATGCCGGCAGGGGCTTGCCCAGCAGCATGTCGGTGGCGGGGCGCTCCTTCGCGATCAGCGCCAGCTGCGGCGCGTTGAACAGCATCGCACGCGGCGTGTTCCAGGCGGCCTGGGCCTCGTCGATCAGCCCCAGCGCGGGCAGCGACTTGACCACCACTCGCAGCGGCAGCCTGGCGTGTGCGGTGCGGCGGATCTGCGCCAGGTTGGCGCGCAGGCGTTGGCGGTCGACCACCAGCATCGGCATCGCCGGCAGGCCGGACAGGGTGCCGGCCAGTTGGCTGAAATAGCTGTTGTGGCCGCCTCCATGGTCCCCCGGGCGGGCCACCCAGGCGGCAACGGCCGCGGCGGCGGCCCCGCCCAGCAGCAGTTTGCGTCGTTTCAGTGCCATGGTCGTCAAGCCTCGAACAGGCGGCGCAGATAGGGGTTGAGCATGCGGCCGGCCGGGTCAAGCTCGCGCCGCACCTGTTGGAAATCGTTCCAGCGCGGGTACAGCGCGCGCAGCTCGGCGGCGGTGCGATCGTGCAACTTGCCCCAGTGGGGCCGGCCGGCGTGGCGGCGGTAAACCGGGCCGACGTCTTTCACCAGGTACTCCCACGGCTCATCATGCGCCGCATGGACGGCGATCGAACAGCTGTCGCGGCCGTGGAAGGGCGACAGCCAGGCATCGTCGCCCGCGATGAAGCGGAACTCGATCGGGAAGAACACATCGTTGCGCTTCTCCAGCGTGGCCAGCACTTCGCGCAGGCAGGCAATGCCTTGCTCTCGCGGCACATGGCACTCGCTCTCGTTGAAGCGGGTCGGGCGCTGGGTGGACAACAACTTCCAGGACCAGTCGGTGGCCTCTTCGGTCATCGTCGGGTCGATCGCCTGCTGCGCAACCCAGCGTCGCATCGAAGGCCAGCGGCCGAACCAGTCGCGCAGGCGCTTGAGGTCGCGCAGCACGTCTTCGTCCGGTGCGGGCGGGCGCGGGCGGGGTGCCTCGGTGACTTCGTCATGCGTGATCGCCGCACCGTAGCCGGTGTGCGGCAGCAGATAGCACTCGAACTGATGGTGCCTGGCGGCCAGCCCGGGTGCGGCCTGCAGCAGCTCTTCGGTCGGCATCAGCCAGACGCGGCGATGCAGCACATGGCGCGGCCGAACCTTCAGCGTGACTTCGCTGATGGCGCCCAGCGAGCCGAGGGAGACTTGCGCCGCGGCGAACACCTCGGGCTGCTGGCTGCGGCTGCAGACGATGCGCTCGCCACGTGGCGTCAGCAACGTCAGCTGCTGCACGTCGGCATGCAACGCGGGCAGCCTGGCGCCGGTGCCGTGGGTGGCCGTGGCCAGCGCGCCGGCGAGCGTCTGCACATCGATGTCGGGCAGGTTGCGCATGGCCAACCCCACGGCATCGAGCGCGCGCGAGGCGGCGGCCAGGCGCGTGCCCGCGCCCAGCGTGGCAGTGCCCGCCGTGGCGTCGTGGGCGCGCAGGCCAGCCAGCCGGTCCAGCGACAGCAGGGTGCCTTCGGTCGGCACCAGTTGGGTGAACGAATGGCCGGCGCCGACGTTGCGCAAAGGCGCGGCGGCGTTGCGCAGCAATGCCAGCGTCTCGTCTTCGCTCGCAGGCACCTGCCAGGCAGCAGGCTGGCAACTCTGCAGGCCGGACCAGTTGCGCCAGCCGGGCTTGGGCGTGGCCGATGCCGGCGCGGCGGCGGGTGCCGCGGCCAGCGCCGACACCGGGCGCAGCGCCGCCGCCACGCCGGCGGCGCCGATGCCCCGCAACAACGCGCGGCGGCTCATGGCGACACCTCGCGCAGGTGGGCGATCAGCCGCGTGAGGTCTTCATCGCTGCATTCGGGGCACCAGCCCATCGGTGGCATCGCCCCTTTGCCTTGACGCACACTGGCGACCAGCGCCGGGACGCCGGCCACTTCTCGCGGGGCCCAGGCCTTGCGGTCGCCGTGCAGCGGGGCACCAGTGCCGGTGACCTCGTGGCACGCAGCGCAGGCACGCTCGTAAAGGGCGGCCAGGCGCGTGTCGGCCAGCACAGCGCTGGCGGTGGGCGACTCGGCGACGGCCGACGGATGCGCCGGCTCAGCCTGCCGGCCGCAGGCGGCCAGGCCCAGCAGCGTTGCCGTGCCGATTGTGCGAAAAGTGCCCACGGCAAGGCGGTGCCAGGGTATCTCGGTACAAAACATAGCTATAACTATCGTATAGCCATGACTAGAATTCCACCCGGGGAGAACCCTGAAGCACCCATGCCCCGATCCGCCGATTCGCCTGCCCGCCGCGCCGCCGCCAAGACCCGCCCATCAGGCCCGTCCAAAGGCACCGCCGACGCCAGGCCTGACCTGCGCCCCAAAGCGGTGCCGCGCCAGGGGCGGGCGCTGGAGACCTACGAGCGCATCCTCGGCGTTGCGGCCGATCTGCTGGGCGAAGTCGGTGTCGAGCGCTGGTCGACCAACCTGGTGTGCGAGCGCGCGGGGCTGACGCCGCCCGCGCTGTATCGCTACTTTCCGAACAAGTACGCGCTGCTGCACGAGCTGGGTGAGCGCTTGATGGCGGTGCAGAACCAGCTGCTGGAAACCTGGGCCACGCCCGAGACGCTGGCGCAACCGCGCGCAAAGCTGGAAGCCAGCGTGATGGACTTGTTCACCCAGACCGTCGAGGTGACCGTGGCCGCCCCGGCGGGCGTGTGGATCACCCGCGCGCTGCGTGCGGTACCGGCGCTGCAGGAGGTGCGCATCGCGTCGCACCGGCATGTCAGCGGCATCATCGAACAGGCGTTCATGGCCGCGCATCCGCATGCCGAGCGCGCCGACGTGCAGATCTTCGCGCGGTTGGCGATCGAGGCTGCCTATGCGACGCAGGAGATGCTGTTCGACGACCCCGGGCTGGATCCGATGGTGGTTGGCCGCATGCTCGCGTCGATGATCGCCGGCGAAGCGGTCAAGTTGCGGAAATCGTAGGACCTCTGCGAATCTCCGGGCCTGGCGCAGCTCGGGCTTCATCAAGTGGCGTGCGCGGATCTGGCTCTGCCAGTCCGCTGCGCGAGCCCCCTCGGAGGCCGAGGTCGGACATGAACAGTCCTGAGGACTGTTCATGCCTACCGAGGGGCCGAGCCTCTGGCTTGGCGCGGCCTGCAAGGGAGGCCCCGGAAGGGGCCGTGGGGGCTCACACCATGCTGCGGAAGCCCCAGAAGCCGTCGTTGCGATCGGCGGGCATCGCCCGGGTGGTGGGTTGCTGCCGCAGGCGCGGCGCAGTGGCGAACGACGCGCCGATCAGCTGCGGCGGCGGGGTGGTCGGCGGTGCGGCGTGGTCGGTGGCGGGCGTGCCGTCGCTTGCATCCACGGCCACATCGCCGCGGACCCACTCCCACACCTCGCCCCAGGCAAAGCCTTCGACGGCGGATTGGGCGGCACGCCACTCGCTGGCCGTGGGCAGCCGGCGGCCGGCCCAACGGCACCAGGCCTCGGCTTCGTGCACGCTGAGGTGTATCGCGGGCTGCATCGGGTCCAACGGCACCCATTGGCCAAAACGGGCGCGGCGCGGCGCTTCGTCGCCTTCCGGCGTGGGCAGATGGCGCGGGCGGGTCAGGCCAGCGCGCTTGCGCCAGTCCCAGCCTTCGGTCGTCCAGAACTCGCGCTGGGTGTAGCCGCCGGCATCGACGAAAGGCAGGTAGCGGGCCCATGAGACCGGGTGGTTGTCGACGGCCTGCGGTTCGTCGGGTACATGCGGCAGCGATGCCGGGTCGTCGGCAGCGGCGCCGGGGTCGATGCCCAGCGTCTGCGCGATGGCCAGCCAGTCTTCGTGAAGGCGGTCTTCGGCGTCGAGCACCTTGGCGAACAAGGCCAGGGCTTGCGGGCGGCGCGCCGCGGCCGGCAGCAGCGCCAGGCTTTGCGCACGGGCGCGGCGCGCCCAGTCGAGCAGCGCAGCGGTGCCGGGCAACGGCTGGTTCCAGCGCGCGGGCTGGTTGATGCGGCGGTCGTCGAACCAGGTGTCGGCCTTCGGCAGCAGTGCCAGTGGCGCGCGCGGGGTGTTGGCGTCGTCGGCGCCGGTCATCAGGCCGGGGTGGCGGCTGATCCACCAGCCTTCGAACCAGGCCAGGTGGCCCAGGTCCCACAGCGGTGGGCTCAGCTCGGGCAGGTAGCGTGGCAGGGCGTCGGCGCCGATGGCGGCTTGCAGCCGCTGAAACAGCGCCAGGGTGTGTTCGCGGCGGGTGTGGAGCGCGGCGGCCAGCGACGTGGCGGTCCAGGTGGGTTCGGTGGCAGAGGTCATCGTCGGTTCGGCAACAGGCGCGAAATTATCGCGGGCCGTTGGTGCCGGCCATGGCGCCGCAGCCGGGCCATCGCCGGTCAAGCGGGCAAATCGCCGGCTCGACCCCGGCATTTCGGGCGATTGCCTGGCCATCGTTTGGTCACACTGGGATGGCGGAGGCCGACCATGCAACAAGTCACCCATCCTTACAGCGAACTGCCTGCCAAGGCCTTCTGGAAGGCGGCGGTCGCCGATCGTGCCGGCCAGCCGTTCGAGGCACTGTGGACGCCACGCTTCGACATCCGCGCCAGCACGCGCTTTGCGACGGCGGGCTCTTGTTTTGCGCAGCACATCAGCCGCTGGCTGCGATCGCACGGCTATTCGTGGGTCGATTCCGAGCCGGCGCCGCCAGGGCTGCCGGTGGCCGATGTCGAGGCCGGTGGCTGGGGCGTGTTCTCGTTCCGCACGGCCAATATCTATACCGTGGCACAGCTCCAGCAATGGGTCTCGTGGGCCCTGGGCGATGCGGTGCCCCCTGACGAGGTATGGGAAGACGGCGGTCGGTTCTTCGACCCCTTCCGGCCCACCGTGCCGGCTGGCGGCTACGCCACGGCGCAAGAGGTGTTGCACGCCCGCGCGCACACGCTGGCCTGCATCCGCGAGGCCTTGTCTCAGATCGACGTGCTGGTGTTCACGCTCGGCCTGACCGAGGGTTGGGAGCACGTGGATGGGTACGCCTATCCGATGTGCCCGGGCACGGTGCGCGGTCGGTTCGACGCCAGCCTGCATCGCTTCGTCAACCACGGCACCGCAGACGTCGTCACCCGCCTGAATGCCACGATGGACCGACTGCGCCAGGTGCGCCCCGGCATGCGCTTCTTGCTGACCGTCTCGCCGGTGCCGCTCACGGCCACCGCGTCGGGCGGGCACGTGCTGACGGCGACGATGCACTCCAAGTCGGTGCTGCGTGCGGCCGCCGGCGAGCTGGTGGCGCGCCGCGGCGACGTGGACTACTTTCCGTCGTACGAAATCATCGCCGGGCTGCAAAGCGGTGGCCGCTACTACGAATCCAATTTGCGCTCGGTCAAGCACGAGGGCGTCGAATTCGTGATGCGCCATTTCGCGGCCGGCCTCGGGCTGGGCGCTGAAGACACTGCCGCACCGAGGCCAGCGCCAGTAGTGCCCGCCCATACCAAGGCCGACACCGCCGATGCGGCCACCGACGATGACGGCGAGCTGAGCTGCGAAGAGGCCTTGCTCGAATCGTTTGCCCGCTCGGGGGACGCAGCGGCTGGCTACCTGCCGGGCGCCCGCCTGTGCCTGCTCGGTGACAGCCACATGACCTTTCTCTCCCGCGCCCTGCAGCGGCGGGGTGTCGAACACGTCGGCAGCATGGTCATGCGTGGATCGGCCTGGTACAAGAACCAGTTCCACCTCGACCGCGACGAGATCTTCGTGCCGCTGGAGGGCGCCAAGTCACGCCGCATCTGGGCCGGCATGCTGCCGTTCTTTGCGCCGGACCATCCGGTGCCGGCGGCGCAGCGTGTCGTCGTCACCAACATCGGGCTGCACACCCACGTGGCCGCCCAGCCGTTCGCCACCTGGGCGGCCAGCCAGTTTCCAGACGGTGAGGTCGACATCGAGCAGGCCCTGGCCCACTACCGGCGCCTCAACAGGGAGCGGCTCAGCGTTGTCGAGGCGGTTCTGGCGCGAGGTTGTCGTGTCATCGCCTTGACCGACCCGCCGATGCAATCGCGCAACCCGCGCATGCGGCCGCACCTGGCTGCCATCGACGCCTACGAATCGCTGGCGCGGCATGTGCTGCACGAGCTGGGCTGCGAAACGTGCTCGGTGCGGGATCTGATGGGTGTGAGCGGCTTCGATGGCAACGAGGCGCGCTACTACCGAACCGACCTCGACGAGAACGGCAACGTCGACTGGATCCACGGCTGCGAGGCCTGGTACGACGGCGTCATCGACGCGCTGCTGCCGCTGATCGAAGCGGTGCCCGCCGAGACCAACGCCTTGGCAGCCTGACTCAGCGAGCTGGCGCTTCAGCCGGCGTGGCTGCGGCCAGCCCGTTGGTGAAGTGCTCGCGCATCAGCCGGGCGGCCTGCTCTGGGCGGCGCGTTTCGAGCGCTTGCATCACGGCACGGTGTTCGGCCAATGATTCGGCGATCCGCCCTTGCTTGAACAGCGAGTGGTGGCGGTTGAGCTTCATCACCTTGCGCAGGTCGCCGACGATCTGGCTGCGCCAGCGGTTGCCGGCGATCGCCAGCAGGCGCAGGTGGAACTGCTCGTTGACGGCGAAGAACGCGTCACGGTGGCGCGTCTGCCTTTCGAGCTTGTCGTGCAGCGCGCGCAACTCGGCGATTTCGCTGTCGCTGGCGTTCTCGGCCACCTCGGCGGCTGCATCGGCTTCCAGCAGGCCGAGCAGGCGGTAGACCTGCTGCACATCGGCCGCCGACATTTCGGTGACGTAGGCGCCGCGCCGCACCTTCATCGTCACCAGGCCTTCGACGGCCAGCACCTTCAGCGCTTCGCGCATCGGCGTGCGGCTGATACCGTACTCCTGTGCGAGCTTGAGCTCGTCGATCCAGCTGCCGGGCTCCAGCTCGCGGTTGAAGATCTGCTCGCGCAGGCGCTCGGCCACCTGCTGGTACAGGGCGCGTGGGGCGAGCAAAGTGGCAGTTTCCGGCACGGGATGGCTGATTGTCAGATCGGTGTCAAGCTTGAATTCATAATTATGCATAACGTATCATGCGTGGCAAGCAGGAGTTCCCGATGAGTGATTCGAAAGAGTTCGCCCCCGCCACGCTGGCCCAATGGGAAAAGGCGGCGGCCAAGTCAGCGCCTGGTGGCGACGTCACTGCGCTGAACTGGGTGACGCCCGAAGGGCTGACCGTCAAGCCGCTGTACACCGCGGCCGACACCGCCAACCTGCCGCACGCCAACACGCTTCCCGGCTTTGAGCCTTTCATCCGCGGCCCGCAGGCCACGATGTACGCAGTGCGGCCGTGGACGATTCGCCAGTACGCGGGCTTCTCGACCGCCGAAGAGTCGAACCGTTTCTACCGCAAGGCGCTGGCCGCCGGTGCGCAGGGTGTCAGCGTCGCGTTTGACTTGGCCACTCATCGCGGCTACGACTCGGACCACCCTCGCGTGACCGGTGACGTGGGCAAGGCTGGCGTCGCGATCGATTCGGTCGAGGACATGAAGATCCTGTTCGACGGCATCCCGCTCGACTCAGTGTCAGTGTCGATGACGATGAACGGCGCGGTGCTCCCGGTGCTGGCCGGCTACGTGGTGGCGGCCGAAGAGCAGGGCGTGTCGCAAGACAAGTTGAGCGGGACCATCCAGAACGACATCCTCAAGGAGTTCATGGTCCGCAACACGTACATCTTCCCGCCCGAGCCGAGCATGCGGATCATCGGCGACATCATCGAGTACACGGCGCAGAAGATGCCGAAGTTCAACTCGATCTCGATATCGGGCTATCACATGCAAGAAGCCGGCGCCAACCAGGCGCTGGAGCTGGCCTTCACGCTGGCCGACGGCAAGGAATATGTGAAGACCGCGCTGGCCAAAGGCCTGGACGTGGACGAGTTCGCCGGCCGCCTGAGCTTCTTCTGGGCGATCGGGATGAACTTCTATCTCGAGATTGCGAAGATGCGCGCCGCCCGCTTGCTGTGGACGCGCATCATGAAGGGCTTCAACGCGAAGAACCCGAAGAGCCTGATGCTGCGCACGCATTGCCAGACCTCAGGCTGGTCGCTGACCGAGCAGGACCCGTACAACAACGTGGTCCGCACGACGATCGAGGCGATGGCCGCGGTCTTCGGTGGAACCCAGTCGCTGCACACCAATTCATTCGACGAGGCGATCGCGCTGCCCACCGAGTTCTCGGCCCGCATCGCGCGCAACACGCAGTTGATCATCCAGGAAGAGACCCACATCACCAACGTGGTCGACCCGTGGGCCGGTAGTTACCTGATGGAGAGCCTGACCCAGGAGATGGCCGACAAAGCCTGGTCCATCATCGAAGAAGTCGAGGCGATGGGCGGCATGACCAAGGCCGTCGACTCGGGTTGGGCCAAGCTCAAGATCGAGGCCAGCGCGGCCGAGAAGCAGGCCCGCATCGACAGCGGCAAGGACGTGATCGTCGGCGTCAACAAGTACAAGCTGGCCAAGGAAGACCCGGTCGACATCCTCGAGGTCGACAACGTGATGGTGCGTGACCAGCAGGTCGCTCGCCTGCAGCAGATCAAGGCGTCGCGTGATACCGCCAAGGTCCAGGGCGCGCTGGCGGCGTTGACCAAGGCGGCCCAGTCCGGCCAAGGTAACCTGCTGGACCTGAGCATCCAGGCCATCCGCTTGCGGGCAACCGTGGGCGAGGTGAGCGACGCGCTGGAGGTGGTCTACGGCCGCCACCGCGCCGACATTCAAAAGGTGACCGGTGTGTACGCTGCTGCCTATGACTCCGCCGAAGGTTGGGAAAAGCTGCAAGGCGAGATTGCAGCCTTCGCCGAAGCTGCCGGCCGCCGCCCGCGCGTGATGATCGCCAAGCTGGGCCAGGACGGCCACGACCGCGGTGCCAAGGTCGTGGCCACGGCGTTCGCCGATCTCGGCTTCGACGTCGACATGGGCCCGCTGTTCCAGACGCCCGAAGAGTGCGCGCGCCAGGCGATCGAGAACGACGTGCATGCGGTGGGCATCTCGACGCTGGCCGCCGGCCACAAGACGCTGGTGCCGGCCATCATCGAAGCACTGAAGAAGCAGGGCGCTGACGACATCATCGTCTTCGTCGGCGGCGTGATCCCGCAGCAGGACTACGGCTTCCTGTGGGAGGCCGGCGTCAAGGGCATCTACGGCCCCGGCACGCCCATCCCCGCCAGCGCCAAGGACGTGCTGGAGCAGATCCGCAAGGCGATGGCTTGAGACGGACGCCGCCGTGACTGCCGCGCTGCTCGCCGCCAAGCTCGCCCTGGGCCCCCTTCTGCTGCCGCAGGCGCGCTGGCTGCGCCGCACCGCGCTGCGGCTGCCGGA
>NZ_DASUNH010000111.1:0-14214 GCF_036277275.1 Ideonella sp.
GTCGAAAATACCTTGATCGGGCCAACCGGCCGCAGGCTTCGTTCGTGAGCCATCGGCCACCGCTCGACGGGTTTGCGCACCTTCGCATAGTCGGGATCAGCGGACGAAATCGAGATCGTGACGGTGCAAGCGGTGCCGGATTCGGTGACGCTGCGGTCGTCCAGCACCAGATAGGTCCGGCGCTCATAGGAGCAATACGGGTCCCAGACGCTGCGCAGGAGATCACCCTGCGTCGACGCGCCATTGGCCTGTACGGCAACCACAGGCGAGAACGGTCCTATTTGGTGTGGCTGGACGGCACGGTAGCTGAAGGTGCCAGCTGTACGAGGGTGCAAGCGAAGCATCATGGTCGAAACGGTCTTTCGCACGGGGGTCTCGACAAGGGTCTCGTAGAGGTTGGCCTGCAACTTCGCAGACGCCGCAAAAGCCCGTTCGGCCAAGGAGCGATCGTCGCCGATTGCCTGCAGCCCCCGCACGATTTCGTCGGCGTACAGCTCGGCGCCGCTCAAATGCGTGTGCACGCCGTTGAATCGGCCGGTGATGTCTCCCGAGTTAGCGAGGTCCACTTCAATGCAGGGCAAACCGATGGCGTTGCAGATGCGCTTGTGCAGCGGGTATGTTCCCCACTTGCGTGGCGTACGCATGGCGGGGTCGGGCAGGAAGAGGGCCACCGGCAGGATGCGATTGCGCAACATTGAGCGGTACACGAACTCCGCCTCCCCGGGCGTGACCGTTCGGCCGCGCGAGCCGTCCTCGATGAGCGGCTCGAACAGACACAGGTCGGGCGCGTGTTCGATCAGGTCGCCGACACGGTACAGCCCGCCGTCGGACAATCTGCTGCCGGGATAGCAGATTTGGGTCAGGCTGGTTGCGCCGATGGCTTTCAGCCACCGGCGGCGCAGCACTTCGCAGTAACCGGTGATCTCATCTGTGCCGTGACGCACCGTCTGCGCACTCACAGACGCGCCGAACACTGCTACCTTCATGGAACCCTTTCCCTGTGGATGTGCCAATGCGCTGGGGATTATGCAGAGGCAGCGTTCCATCAGATCGCGTCGAGAACGGCGCGCGGGAATGCGTCCGCGCGTCTGCTCGCGATTGCCACCAGGCATGACTTGCCGTACGGCCGGGACACGGCGCACGCACGCCTCTGGCGTATTCGTGCCGAACGGTCCAGAATGCGATTCCGCACGCGGGAGACGTGTCAGACATCGTCTCCGCCAACAAGAACGACGAGGGGCGCTAGGTTTACCTGGCGCCCCTTTTGTCTTTTCGAGCTCTTCGATACGCCTGCCATGCTGCTGCCCATCGACCCTTGGTTCACCACGAGCGTGGCGGCCGACATATGGGCGGCGTCGCGGGCCGATGCAGAAGGCCTGGCCGCGCGCCAGGCGCAGCGCCTGCGAACGCTGCTGACTACGGCGGCCAAGGGCTCTCGCCTGTACCGCGAGCGCCTGGGCAGCCAGCCTGCTTCGACGCTGCGGCTGCAAGACCTGCCCGTCTCGCGCAAGGCCGAGCTGATGCGCCACTTCGACGACTGGGTCACTGACCCGGCGCTGAAGCTGGACGAGGTCAAGCGTTTCATGCGTGACGCCACGCAGGTCGGTGAGCCGTACCTGGGCCGCTACACCGTGTGGGAAAGCTCCGGCAGCACCGGCGAGCCGGGCATCTTCGTGCAAGACCGGCACGCGATGGGTGTCTACGACGCGCTCGAGAGCGTGCGCCGACCAGCCCCGACGCTTTGGCACCGTCTGCTGGACCCATGGCTGATGAGCGAACGCATCGTTTTCGTCGGTGCGATCGGTGGCCACTTCGCCAGCGTCGTGTCGATGGAGCGCCTGCGGCGCCTGAGCCCCGTGCTCGCGCCGCGGTTGCAGTGCGTGTCGTTCCTGCGGCCGCTCGACGAACTGTTGGCCGAGGTCCAGGCGCTGCGGCCGACCGTGCTGGCCAGCTATCCCAGCGCTGCGCTGCTGCTGGCGCAGGCGCAGGAAGAGGGCCGACTCAACCTGGCGTTGCGCGAAATCTGGACTGGCGGCGAAACACTGACGTCGGCCATGCGGCGTGGCATCGAACGGGGTTTCGGCTGTGGCGTCCGCAACAGCTATGGCGCGTCCGAATTCCTGCCGATGGCGGGTGAATGCAGCCAAGGCCAGCTGCACCTGAACAGCGACTGGTTGATCCTCGAGCCGGTGGACGAACACGGTCGACCCGTGCCGCCTGGCCACCCCAGTGCAACCACCCTGCTGACCAACCTGGCCAACCACGTCCAGCCCCTGATTCGCTACGACCTGGGCGACCAGGTGCAACTGGCCGTCTCACCGTGCGCCTGCGGCTCGCACCTGCCGGTGATTGATGTCCAGGGGCGGCGCGACGATACCCTGCGGCTGGCTGGCCATGGACGGCGGCGCGTGCCGGTGCTGCCGTTGGCAATCAGCACCGTGCTGGAGGAAGAGGCCGGCCTGTTCGACTTTCAGCTGCGGCAACAGGGCCCACGCGAATTGACGCTCTGCACGGCCCGCGGCGGCGCCGAAGTCACCCAACAGTTGCGGGTTGCCCGCAAAGCGTTGGCCACCTTTTTGGCTTCCCAGGGCGTGCCCGAGGTTCACATCCATTGCCGCAGCGGCCAGCCCGGCCATCGTGGCCGAAGCGGCAAGGTCTTGCGCGTGCTCGCCAGTCCGTTGCGCTGAGACCTCCGGCCGGCGGCCACACATCACGCCAACCCGTCCCAACTGACGTCCTTTATCGTGAGCGATCGGTGGCGGCTGTCGCCGAGTCCACCGACGCTCGCTGTTGTCGTTGGCTCTGACGTTGCTTGGTCGGCCTCAAGGCGTGCCGATGCGCAAGTCGTCGATGAGCCCGCGGAACTGGCCGGTCGCGTCCGGGCGGTCGTAGCCGACGAGGATGCGGGCGATCGTCTTGCCGGCGGCCCATTGGCCGATGTTCGAGCGCACCTCGTTCCAGTTGTCCAGCGTCAGCTTGCCGCCGCGGCCTTGGAACTCGGGGTGGACGCGGATGCCGTTCTGGTCCGTCGCACCCGAATCGCGCAGGTTGGTGCCGTCGGTGAAGATCAGGTCGATCGAGACGAACGCGCTGTTGGCGTTCACCGCACTCGGGCGGATCCAGTACGACAGGGTGGTCGCGTTGGTCACCGGGATGTTCGCGTCGAACACCTTGTTGTACGAGAACGAACGGGTCGCGTCGTTGTCGTTGCCCGAGTACATCAGCGCACCGGCCCCGCTGTGCGTGCCGCCTTCGCGGCGCGTCGAGGTCTCCATGTGATCGAGCGCGCAGCAGTAGCCGGTGATGTTGGCCGCGATCTCGATCGTGTCGTTCCAGTCGGGCTGGCTGTTGCGGCTGTCGAAATCGGCGCTGAAGCTCGCCGCGCTCCTGGTGACGCGCGGGCTTTCGAACGACGGCGGCGCATCGGCCGGTGCGCTGCCCCAACTGGTGTTGGGCGTCGAGCCCAGGTCGAACTGCAGCGTGGTGTCGGCCTTCAGCTTGGTCAGCGGCAGCCAGGTGCTGGTGTTGGCGGCGCCGTTGATCGTCATGCTCTGGATGTAGGTGCCTTCTGAGCCCGCGTTCGGAGCCTTGATCGTCAGGATCTTGCCGTTGCCCATCTTGATCTTGGTGGTCGGAAACAGCGGGCTGCCAATCACGAAGCCGCCGAGGCCCGGGAGCTCGGGGTAGAGGCCCAGCGCACCCCACACGTACCAGGCCGACGTGGCGCCGAGATCGTCGTTGCCGTTCAAGCCATCCGGGCTGTTGCGGTAAAGCTCGGTCAGGATGCGCCGCACGACGGCCTGTGACTTGTATGGCGCGCCAGCGAACAGGTAGGCCCACGGCGAGCCGTGTTCGGGCTCGTTGCCCATGAAGGCATACGGGCTGCCGGCGCCGTCGTCGAGCTTGATGAAGTGCTCGTCCAGGCGGGCGATGGCCGCGGCGTTGCCACCCATGCGGTCGAACAGGCCGCGGTAGTTCTGCGGCACCATCCAGGTGTACTGCGCCGAGTTGCCTTCGACGAAGCTGTCGCCGCTGGTGCGGCTGAAGCCGTTGATGAAGCCGCCGGTGTCCAGGCGCGGGTGGATGTAGCCGGAGAAGTTCGAGTAAAGCGACTTCCAGTCCTGCGAGTAGGCGAGGTACCTGTCGCGCTTGGCGGTGTCGCCCAGTGCGCCGGCGAAATGTGCGATGGCCGAATCAGCCAGCGCGTATTCGAGCGTCGTCGCCGAAGGGCCCCACACGCCGCCTGTGCCGTTCGGGATATACCCGTGGCTTTGTTGTGCGGCCAAGCCGACGCGCGTCTCGCAGTTGCGTGAGCGCGTGCCGGGTTGCGTGGCGGCTTGCTCCATGTACTTCAGCGCCGAGGCGGTGTCGAACTTCTTGCCGCCGAAGGCGTACAGGTTGGCGACGATCACGGCGCCGGCATCACCCACCATCACGCAGGTGTCGTCGTTCGCGGTCGGCCATTTCGGGTAGCCACCGCCGCCTTTCTCGGCATCGACGACCATCGATTGCGCCATGTCGCTGGCGACCTTGGGCTGCAGCCAGCCGATCAGCTGCACCTGCGAGCGGTAGATGTCCCAGCCCGAAAAGGTGGCGTACTTGTCCCAGCCGTCGGCGGTGTAGATCTTGTTGTCGAAGCCGATGTACTGGCCGTTCACGTCGCTGAACAGGTTGGGGTGCAGCAGCGAGTGGTACAGCGCCGTGTAGAACTTGGTGCGGTCATCGGTGGAGCCGCCGGTGACCTGCACGCGGTTGAGCAGCTTGTTCCACGCCGTTGCCGCGTTGGTCTTGACGGTGTCGAACTGCACGTTGGCCAGCTCGGTCTGCATGTTGAGCTTGGCGTTGTCGGTGCTGACGTAGGACACGCCCACGCGCAGCTGCACCTGGCCTCCGCCGGCGAACTTGACCCAGCCGCCGTTCTTCTGCCCACGCGCGGCGGTGCGTGAGCCAGGTGTCACCGTGTCGCCGGCATAAGTGCCAAAGCTCGCGAAGGGCTTGTCGAACTGGCCGTGGAAGTAGACGAAGTAGCCGCCGCCGCCGCACACGCCACCGGTCTCGACGAAGCCGCGGATCTCGTTGGTGCCGACGATCTCGAGCATCGCGCTGCGGGCGCCGACGCCGTTGCGGCCGACGTTCAGGATCATCGTCGCGTCGTTCGTCTGCGGCCAGGTGAAGCGGCCGAAGCCGGCGCGCTTGCTGGTCGTCAGCTCGGTGTTGACACCGTTGTTCAGCCCGACGCGGTAGAAGCCCGGCGTGGCCGTCTCGTTGCCATGCGAGTAGGGCACCTGGTAGTTGGGCAGGTGCGTGCCGGGCGATAGCGTCACGTTGCCGACGATCGGCAACATCGAGATGTCTTGCTGGATCGAGCAGCCCGTGCCGCTGGAGTGGATCAGGCTGATGCCCTGGATCACGCCCTTCTCGTAGTTGTAGCCGCCGAAGCCGTAGAACTCGCCGTAGCCGGTGTCGGGGCTGAACTGCACCATGCCGAAGGGCAGCGTCGCGCCGGGAAAGGTGTTGCCCACCGCGCCACCGGTGCCTTGGTCGCCGTCGGGGTTGCCGATCTTGGTGCCGATGAAGGGGTTGACCCATGGCAGCAGGTCTGCCTGCACGGCTTCGCTGTCGGCGCTGAACGCCTGCGCGCGTTCGCTGCCTTCGGCGCCGGCGGATGTGTTGCCGACGCTGTCGTTGCCCCCGCAGGCGGCCATGGCGAGTCCTGCGGCAAGAGCGGCCTGGAGCGCGAGTCGGCGCCGAGTGTCCTTGAGCCTTTTCATCCGGAAACTCCTCTGAAGTTGTGGGTGTTCCTCAGGCCGCAGCGGGGTGCGCAGACCGTGTGCGGCGCGTCGCGGCACCGGCCTGGCTTGTGATGGGGAATCGGGGGTCAGGGCAAGGGAGCCGCGTTCATCAAGTCCAGCGCGCTGTGCTGGCGTGCGGCGTCGATCGAATCCAGCGGCCCGGCGAAATGCAGGCCGTAGGCGTCTTGCGGGTTGCGGTCTTTGGCGTAGGCGCTGTCGGCCTGCCGCTTCAGGTATGCGGAGTAGGGGCGCTTGGCCAGCAGCGCGTTCAGGGCTGCGAGACCGCGCACGTGGGCGCCCTTGAACGACGGGCCGTCGCCACCACAGCCATTGCTCTCGCAGGGCTCGCGCAGGATGCCGTTGGCGTCGTGCAGCAGCGGTGTGGTCGTTGATGCATTGGCGATGCGCTTGGCCATCGCCTTGTGGTTCTTGTCGCCGGTGGCGCGGTACAGCTCGGTGAGCGCGCCGATCAGCACGCCCTGGTTGTAGGTCCAGACGGTGTCGCCGTTGTTCTTGCAGGTCGAGAGGTTGATGCCGTCGTTGACGAGGTTCTCACCGTTGATCATTCCGGTGGCTTTGAACCAGGCCCAGCCTTGCTTCGCCCGCTGCAGATACAGCGTGTCGCCGGCCAAGCGGTTGTGCAGCGCGGCGTTCAGGTGGATGTACAAGCTGTTGGAGATGGCGTTCTTGTAGGTTTTGGCCTCGCTCCACCAGACACCGCCACCGCAGGTTCCATCCCAGAATGAAGCCATGTAGTCGGCGTCGATCTTGGCGGTATTCAGGTACCGCTGGTCTTTCGTCTGGTCATATGCCGCGATCCAGGCCAGACCCCACCAGCCGGTGTCGTCGATATAGTCGTTTCTGAATTGACCCCTGGCAGCATTGATATTGCGGTCGTAGGTGTTTGCGATGGCGTAGGTATAACTCCCCATGCCACTGACT
Organism: Ideonella sp.; assembly: GCF_036277275.1. GTDB lineage: Bacteria > Pseudomonadota > Gammaproteobacteria > Burkholderiales > Burkholderiaceae_C > Ideonella. The sequence continues at coordinate 6,735 of NZ_DASUNH010000111.1, forward strand.
TTGATGTTCTGTATGAGCGCGGTCAACGCATTGGCCGAATTCCACCAACCGGAGGTATCGAACAAACCCGTCCCCTGGTTGTAGAAGCCCATCAGCGCGGTGGCCGCGGCAGTGCGGCGATCGCCGGCATTCCAGGTCACCCGGGCCCAGGCCGTGCAGGCGATCTCGGGGCGATCGCCTGCCTTGCCGCAGGCGCGCAGCAGGCCCACGCCGCGGTTGGCCCAGTCGTCGACGTTGAACATCAGCGTCCGCCAACCGCGGTTGCCGGCCGGCACGGTGGTGTCGCCCAGCTTGCTGCCGCCGGGCCAGCTGCGGCCCGCGTCGAATGAGCGGTCGAGCCACACCTCGTCGCCCGGTGCACCGTTCTCGATCGAGGCCCAGCCCATGGCATCGGCGTCATCGAGGTGCAGGGTGATCTGGCGCGAATGGACCGTCGTGCTGACGGGCTGCCGATCGCCTGGCGAGAGGGCGGGATCACGCCCGTCGCAGTAGAGGTTGCAGATCGTGGCTTCCGCCGCCTCGCCAGCCGTGGCTGCCCAGGGGGTGGCGCACGCCAGCGACAACAGCAGCGGGAGGGCAGCTTGGGCGAAGCGGCGGCGGGAAAGCGGCATGGGTCGACTCCATTTGAAGGACCGCCTGCGTCCGCAGGCACGAAAGCGCTTTCTACTTCAGGAAACGTTAAGGTTGAATTTATAGAAAACCCTAGACGGCTCGGCAACAAGGGCCTGGATTCAGATACTCCGTTGTCGGCCAATCTTTGACCGAATGCGGGCCGAAGTCCGGGTGTCTCGGGGATTGGCGGATATTCGCAGTTGGTACTTTCTTGCAGCGTCAAGAAATTGCCTTCATGGAGACATCGTTGTCAGCGGGGCAGGCAAAGGCCTTGAAAACGTTATCCACCTGCACGGCAGGCAACTTTTGTTGCGACTGGTTTCATTCTGGTTATGTCGCCGCCGAGTGGGCTGAAGGGTCAATGGATTCAACACCAGATGTCTGGCCTATAAACCCTCCGAAAGCGCTACCAGGTGTCGCTCGCTGAAATGCGGAGGCAACTGGGTGAAAACCCCATTGCCTGGCTGGATTCTCGATCGGAAGAGGTTTCGCGAATGCTCCACAAAATGGTTGTTGACAATCTCGGTGGATGTTGCGCGGCCTATTTCGGCGGACCAGCCTGGCGCAGCCTGCTTGCCGCCAGCCTGCTGGCCGTGGGCGGTGCCGCGCGGGCCGACCTGACCTGGCCCACCAGGCAGCTGCTGCCGAGCTTTCCGGCGCCCAAGCCGGTGCAAGACCTGATCACGCTGCGCGAAACGCCGCTGCACTGGGAGGCCGAGGGCCCGCTCATCTCGCATGGCACCGGGCGCGCCGATGGCGACGGCTGGTTGTGCCAGACGGGCATCGACGTGCCGAACGCGCACATGGTCTACGGGCCGTACGACAGCAGCGTGCCGGCCGGGCCGAACACGGCCGAGTTCCAGATCAAGATCGACAACAACAACGCGAACAACGAACCGCAGGTCGTGATCGACGTGCGCGATGCGACGACCGGCGCCATGCTCGCGCAGCGAACGATCAACCGGATGGACTTCCCGGTGGCGAGCCAGTACGTCAATTTCCAGCTGCCGTTCAACCTGCCCGCGGCCAACCATTCGCTCGAGCTGCGCGTCTACTGGCTGGGTGGCGCCTACATCAAGGTCGACCGCGTCGGCGTCACGCAAGGCCCGAGCTCGGACGAGATGGTCTTGTTCGCCTCGCTCAAGGGCATCGTCAACTTCAAGAAGCCGCGCATCTTCTCGTACGAGGGGGATGCTTTCGCGGAAGGGCCGACCACCTGGTTGCAGTCGTTGGGCCTGCAATGGACCGAGGTCAGCGACAAGTGGAGCCTGATCACCAAGTACCGTGATTCGCTGCAGGGCCTGATCGTCTACGACCCCGCGCAGCGCGACACGATCAACCTCGCGACGGCGATCGCGCGCAAGCGCAAGGCGCTGATCGCATCGCCCGCGCTGGCCACCAAGCTGATGGCGGCGCCGTACAACCTGCCCATCCTCGTCGACTTCCGCGGCCAGTTCAGCAGCAAGCTGCAGGTCTACCAGACGCTGTACGACAGCTATTGGCCGACGCTGACGCACCGCGCGGTCGTCAGCATCTCGCCCACGATCCACAAGGCCGCCGTGCGCGAGTACGCCACCGCCATTGGCGCCGCCGCCATCTGGCTGGATCCGCGTACGCCCGGCGAGAGCGAGCTGCTGAATAAGTTCCTCGCGGCTATGGGCGCGGGCACGGTGATGCTCGGCTGGTGGCCCGAAGAGGCCAGTGGCGTCGAGCGCGCATCGCAGTACGGCATCGCCACCGTCGCGAGCGACTGGTCAACCAACCTCACGGTGCACAGCGGTACGTCGCGCGCGATCCAGATCGCACCGGTGCCGGCCAAGCCGCCGCTGCAGAACAAGCTTTACGTCGCCTTCATCCTGAGCGACGGCGACAACCTGCAGTACGTCGAGCACCTGATGCGCAAGCTCTGGAACAACCCGGATCGCGGCAAGGTGCCGATCGGCTGGACGGTATCGCCGGCGATGGTCGATGCAATGCCGGGCGCGCTGAACTTCTATCACCGCACGTCGACCGCCAATGACAACCTGATCTCCGGCCCGTCGGGCTACGGCTACACCTACCCGAACGTGTGGACGAACGCGGCCGCGCTCGACCAGTTCGTCGCCACCACCGAGCGCTACAACAAGAAGGCCGGGCTGAAGGTGATCACCGTGTGGAACACGATCACCGGCGGCATCAGCCAGGCCTCGGGCAACGCCTATGCGCGCAACGCGCCGACGCTGTTGGGCCTGACGGCGCAGAACACCGGCGGCGGCCTGACCATCTACAACAACAGCCTGCCGGGCATGGCCCTGTCGTGCAACTACTGCACCGACGAGCAGGCGATGAAGAACCACATCGCGTCCGCGGCGGCCGGGTGGAACCGCACGTCACCGCGCTTCATCCTGATCCAGGCCCAACCCTGGACCAACGTGACGCCGACGACCTTCCTGAACGTGGCCAACAGCCTGGGCGGCGACTACGTCGTCGTCCGACCTGACACAGCGTTTCAGCTGCTGCGCGAGGCGAACGGTTTGCCGTGGTGGTGAGCGCCGTCACATAGAACGAATCAACGAACGAACTGGTGCGAAGAGGAGAACCCGCGATGCAAAAGAAGGTGCAGAGGAACGTGCGGAGATTGGCGACGCTCGCTGGCGTCGTCGTCGTCGTCGGCGTGCTGGCCAGTGCAGCCGCGCCACAGGCGCAAGCCCAGACGCGCGGTGCCAAGGTGCCATGGATCGAGTATCAGGCCGAGAACGGCCAGACGAACGCGCAGATCCTGGGCCCGAGCCGGCAGAAGTGGGACGCGAACCACATCGAGGCCGAGGCCATTGGCCGCAAGGCCGTGCGGTTGAACAAGACTGGCGACTACGTGTCGTTCAAGAACAGGAAAGACGCGAACGCCATCGTCGTCCGCTACTCGATCCCTGACTCCGCGGGTGGCGGCGGCATCGATGCCACGCTGGGCCTGTACGTCAACGGCACGCGCGTGCGCACGCTGAACCTCACGTCGCGCTATGCGTGGTCTTACCTCGGCGGCAAGATCGGCGATCCGGTCGTCGACATCCCCGGTCCGCAGCCGCACACCTTCTTCGATGAAGTGCGCATGCTGGTCGACCCCATCCCGCAGGGGGCGACCGTCATGCTCAAGCGCGATGCGCAAGACACGGCGCCGTTCTACGTGATCGACCTGGTCGATCTGGAGCAGGCGCCACCCCCGCTGACGATGCCCGAGGGCTTCACCTCGGTGACGCAGTTCGGCATCTTCCCGGACGACGGCAAGGACCACGCCGACGACATTCTTCGCGCGATGCGCTCGACGAACAAGCTGTGGTTCCCGCCGGGCAACTACCAGGCGAACGTCATCAGCGGCGGCAACGTCGGCCTCGACAACCCGGGCATCGAAGTGCGCGGCGCCGGCATGTGGCACACCAACATCCGCGGCCCGAAGTCGATGTTCTTCTGCTATGGCGCGACTGCGCGCTGTGTGTTCGGCGATTTCTCGATCTTCGGCGAATCGAAAGCGCGCGACGAAGAGACCAACGGCCCGCAGAAGGCTTTTGCCGGCCCGATGGGCAAGAACAGCCTGATCGAGAACATCTGGATCGAGCACAAGGTGGCCGCCATCTGGGTGGGCAACGACCCGCCGCACCAGACGCAGCCGACCGACGGCCTCATCATCCGCAACTGCCGCATCCGCAACATCTACGCCGACGGCATCAACCTCGACAACGGCACCTCGAACTCGATCGTCGAGAACTGCCACATCCGCAACAGCGGTGACGACGCGGTGGCGATCTGGTCGATCCAGTGGACCAAGTGGGTCGCCTACAAGACCTACGAGTTCGGCCCGAACTTCTTCACCGACGAACAGCGCAACGCGCCTGACCAGGGCATCGGCCACGGCAATGTCGTGCGCCATGTGTCGGTGAAGATGCCGTGGCGCGCCAACTGTTTCGCGGTCTACGGTGGGGCCGACAACACCTTCCGCGACAGCACCTGTGAAGACGTGCTGACCTACCCGGGCATCCTGATCGACCACGAGTTCAGCCCGTATCCGTTCACCAAGCCGCGCACCACCTTCCAGAACATCTCGCTCACGCGCGCCGGCGGCACGATGTTCCGCGAAGACACGCCGAACCCGTGGAACCACGGCGCACTGAAGTTCTACCTGCGCGAGGGCAGCATCAGCGACATCTACGTGAAAGACGTCGACATCATCGAGCCGACGTTTGCCGGCATCGAGTTCCGCGGCTTCGGCACACCTTACGTCCGAGGTGAACGCATCCCGCCGTACGCGCTGCAGGCGGCCGACAACGCAACGATGACGAATGTGAAGCTCGAGAACGTCAACGTGCGGCGCGCCGGTACCTACGGCATCGAGGTGGCCGATGGCGGCGGGCGCGGCTCGGTGCGCTTCGTCGGCGTCACCGTCGCCGGTTCCGGCATTGCGCCACTGCAGCGCGAGAACGCGCCCGACAGCTTCTTCGACAAGGGCAAGGGCAACTGGGGCTGGTAGAGCCGGTCCTCCACGTGAACGCAGCGCCCGCCGAACCAGGGCAGGGCGCCGCAGACCCACATCCATTCACCCGCACGAACAGAAAACCCAGCATGACGAGCAGATTCCTTTGGACCCTGCTGGCCACCACCGCCGTGGTGGCCGGTTGCGGCGGCGGTGGGGCGGACGAAACGCCGAGCCCTGCGGCCGCTGACAAGCGCGAGCAGGCGCAAGCCGTGTCCGCCGAATCGGTATCGACACCGCAGCTCGCGCCCACGCCGCGCATGACCACGCCGTGGACGGATGCGGCTCTGCAGGCGCCCGTGCCGCTGCCCGAGTACCCGCGCCCGCAGATGACGCGTGGCGACTGGCTCAACCTCAACGGCCTGTGGTCGTACCGCGGCGGGGCCGGTGCACCCGATGCCGAGCACCCGCCGGCGAACGCGCCGACCTTCCCGAACAACCCCGAGCAGATCCGCGTGCCGTATCCGGCCGAGTCGTTCCTTTCGGGCATCCAGCGCATGGGCGAGCGGCACCTTTGGTACAAGCGCAGCTTCACCGTGCCGGCCGGCTGGTCGGGCAAACATGTGCTGCTGAACTTCGGCGCGGTCGATCGGCTGACCACGGTGTATGTCAATGGCACCAAGGTCGGTCAGCACAGCGGCGGTTACGACGCCTTCAGCTTCGACATCACGAAGTACCTGAAGTCCGGTACGAACGAGCTGGTGGTCGGTGCCTTCGATCCGACCGACGGCATGGACATGCTGGGCAAGCAGACCAACTCGCCCGGCGGCATCTTCTACACACCCAGCTCGGGCATCTGGCAGACGGTGTGGCTCGAGCCGGTGGCGCAGGCGCACATCGACCGGGTCGACCTCACGCCCAACCTCGACACCGAGGCACTGAAGATCGCGCTCAAGGGCAAGAAGCTCGACGGGATGACGATCGATGCTGTCGTCTCTTCCAACGGCGTGAAGGTGTCGAGCGCCAGTGGCAGCGCCACCAAGCCACTGAGCGTGAAAGTCAACAACCCGCGCTTGTGGTCGCCCGACGATCCGTTCCTCTACGACCTCACGATCAAGCTGAAGAACGCCAACGGCAAGGTCGTCGACCAGGTTGGCAGCTACTTCGGCATGCGCTCGATCAGCGTGGGCAACGTGGGCGGTGTGCCGCGGCCGCTGCTGAACGGCAAGTTCGTCTTCCAGAACGGGCCGCTGGACCAGGGCTTCTGGCCCGATGGCCTGTACACCGCGCCGACCGATGAGGCGCTGAAGTCCGACCTGGTCGCCACCAAGGACCTCGGCTTCAACATGACGCGCAAGCACATCAAGGTCGAGCCGCAGCGCTGGTACTACTGGGCCGACAAGCTGGGCCTGCTGGTGTGGCAAGACATGCCGCATGCGTGGGACGCCGAAGGCAACACGGCGGTGCGCGAGAAGGTGCGTGCGCAGGACAGGGAGATCGTCGACGAGCACCGTTCGTCCCCCTCGATCATCGCGTGGGTGATCTTCAACGAGAGCTGGGGCGATTTCGAGATGACCCAGACGACGGACCTGTTCCGCCAATGGGACAAGACGCGCCTGCTCAACACCCACTCGGGCATCAACTTCGCGCCCGGCGACAGCGGCGCCGGCGACCTGATCGACCTGCACGACTACCCCGGCCCCTCAGCGCCGGATTGGCAACCCGGCCGCATCTCGGTGCTGGGCGAATACGGCGGCAATGGCCTGCGCGTCGACGGCCACATGTGGAACTCCGACTCCACCTGCTGCTACGTGCTGTACCCCGACCAGGCCTCGCTGCAGTCGGCGTACGTCGCGCAGGTGAACCGCATCCGCGAACTGGTCAACACCAAGGGTCTGAGCGCGGTGGTCTACACCGAGATCACCGACGTCGAGGATGAGCTGAACGGCTTCCTCACCTACGACCGGCGCGTGAAGAAGATGGACTTCGCGCTGGTGCGTGCCACCAACCAGGCGCTGGTCGAAGGCGTGCCGTACTTCAGGCTCGGCACCTCGTACTCGCTGCGCACGGTCACGCCGGGCGTCACCGACCGCTACATCCGCCACTTCGACAACCTGGGCTACACGGCGGTCGTTGACGATGCGAGCGGCGCGCTGCTGAAGCAGGACGCGTCTTGGAAGCCGGTGACCGGCTTGTCGAACGGCGCGTGCCTGTCGTTCGAGTCGGTCAACGTGGCGGGCAAGTTCCTGCGCCACCTCGATGGCCGCATGCGCATCGACGCGAGCGACAACAGCGATGCCTTCAGGCAATCGGCCACCTTCTGCCCGCGCAAGGCGCTGGATGGCGGCGGCGGTGTGTCTTTCGAATCGGCCAACAAGCCGGGCTTCTACATCCGCCATCAGGCCGAGGCGGTGTGGCTGCACCAGT
>NZ_DASUNH010000112.1:0-16768 GCF_036277275.1 Ideonella sp.
CTGGGCCGCATTGCGCGCGCAGATTTCGGGTGGCCTGAACGTCGCGATGGCCGGCCAACCCTACTGGACGCAGGACACCGGCGGTTTCTTCGTCAACTTCGGCGGCGGCCAGCACAACCCGGCCTGGCGCGAGCTGTACGCACGCTGGAACCAGTTCGGCATCTTCAACCCCGTCTACCGCATCCACGGCACCAGCGTCGACCGCGAGCCCTACCTGTTCAAGACACTGGACCCGCCCGTCTACGCCTCGCTGCTCGGCGCCGCGCAGCTGCGCATGCGCCTGCTGCCCTACCTCTACGGCCTGGCCTGGCGCAGCACGCACGAGGGCTACACCATGATGCGCGGCCTGGCGATGGACTTCCCCGACCAGCCTGCGCTGCGCAAGGTGGACGACACCTACATGTTCGGCCCCGCCTTCCTGGTGCAGCCGATCACCCGGGCGATGTTCCACCCCGAGGCGCCGCCGCCGCTGACCGTGCCGGCCACACAGCTGCGCACGCCCGACGGCCAACGCGGCCTGGTGCTGGAGTACTTCGACGGCATGAACTTCGAGAAGCCCGCCAGCCGCACGGTCGACACCGTCGTTGCCCACCATTGGCCCGACCCGCCGCTGGGCAGCATCCCGCCCGGCCTGAAGAGCCTCGGCAACTTCTCGGCGCGCTGGACCGGTGAGCTCACGGTCGCGGAGAGCGGCGACTACGAGCTGGGCGTCGAGGGCGACGATGGCTTTCGCATGTGGCTGGACGACCAGCTCGCCGTCGACGAGTGGGCCGTCGGCGGCGCGCGCTTCAAGGGCCATGTGATGACCCTGCGCGAAGGCCAGGTGCTGAAGGTCCGCGTCGACTTCTTCCAGGCCGGCGGTGGCCGCGTGCTGCGCCTGGCCTGGCGCACGCCCGCCCAGCGCCGCGAGCAAGCCGAGGCGCAGCGCAAGATCGACCAGCGCCAGGCCACGCTGCTGCCCGCTGGCTGCGAGTGGTTCGACTTCTGGACCGGCGAGCGCCATGCCGGCGGCCAGCGCGTCGAGCGCGACTACACGCTGGAGCAGTTCCCGCTGTTCGTGCGCGCCGGCGCCATCGTGCCGCTGGGCCCGGTGGTCGAACACACCGGCCAGCAGCCCGACGCGCCCTGGGAGATCCGCATCTACCCCGGCGCCGATGCCAGCTTCACGCTCTACGACGACGACGGCGAGACCTACCGCTATGAACGCGGCGAGCGCGCCACCACCACCCTGCGCTGGGACGAGGCGTACCGCACGCTGCACATCGGCGCCCGCCAGGGCCGCTACCCCGGCATGGCGGCGCGGCGTGACCTGCAAGTGCGGCTGATGGCCCCGCCCGGCCGCGCTGAACAGACGACAACCATCCGCTACGACGGCCGCGCAGTGAGCGTGCCACTCGGCCAATGACGACCCGAACGATGAAGAGAACCCTCCTGCCCCTGATGCTCGCCCTGCTGGGCGCCACCGCCCAGGCCGAAGTGCGCCTGGCCAACGTCTTCAGCGAGCACATGGTGCTGCAGCGCGACCGCCCGCTGCGGCTGTGGGGATCGGCCACCCCGGGCCAGACGCTGAGCGTCGAGTTCGCCGGCCGCAAGTGGAGTGCGAAGGTCGGTGTCGACGGGCGCTGGAGCGTGCAGCTGCCGGCGCTGCCGGCAGGTGGCCCGCACCGCCTGCTCGTCAGGGGCGACCAGACCGTGGTCCTGAACGACGTGCTGATCGGCGACGTCTGGCTGCTGGGCGGCCAGTCCAACATGGAATGGGTGCTGGCCGAGACCGACACCGCCGCGCAGGAGATCGCCTCGCCGCAGAACCCGCAGCTGCGCCACCTGCGCGTGCCGCACCGCGCCAGCGTCAAGCCCGAAGCCGAGATCGCGCCCGCCTCCTGGGTGGTGGCCGAGCCCGGCAAGGTGGGTGAGTTCAGCGCCGTCGGCTACCACTTCGCGCGCCAGATGCAGGCGGTGCAGGGCGTGCCCATCGGCCTCATCAACACCGCCTGGGGCGGCTCGATGCTGGAGACCTGGGTGCGCCGCGATGCCGCCCTGCAGGACCCGGACCTGGCCCCCGCCGTGCGTGCGCTGCCGGCCGACAACGCCAGCTTCGGCGCCGCACTGCGCGAGCGCGCGCTGGCCCGGGTCACGGCCTGGCAACAGGGCCTGCCGCTGGACAGCGCCGAGGCACCGGGCTGGTCGACCGCCGCCGACATCGACGGCAACTGGCCCAGCCTGCCGGCACCCGGCAACTGGGAGGCCCACGGCCTGCACGACGTGGACGGCATCGTCTGGCTGCGCAAACACGTCGAGCTGAGCGCTGCGCAGGCCAGCGGTGCGGCGCAACTGCACCTGGCCCAGGTTGACGACTGCGACGAGGTGTGGGTCAACGGCCAACGCGTCGGCGGCCAGTGCGGCTGGCAGCAACCGCGCCGCTATGCGCTGCCGGCCGGCCTGCTGCGCACCGGTGCCAACTGGATCGCCGTGCGCGTGACCGACCAGGCCGGCGGTGGAGGCTTCCACGGCGACGCAGCGGCCATGCGCCTGGACACCGCCGCCGGTGCCGTGCCGCTGGCCGGCGCGTGGAAGGCGCGCGTCGAGCAGGTCACGGCATCGCCCCTGCCCGCCGCGAATGACGCCCCGACCCTCGGCCACAACGGCCTGGTGGCGCCGCTTCAAGGTTTGTCGGTGCGCGGCGTGCTCTGGTACCAGGGCGAGGAGAACTCAGGGCGCGCGGCCGCCTACGCCGACGGCTTCAAGCGCCTGATCCAGGACTGGCGCGGCCAGTTCGGCGACCCCAAGCTGCCCTTCTTGTTCGTGCAGCTGGCCGCCTGGTTCCCGCTGGCCGACAACCGGCCCGACGGCAACGGCTGGGCCGAGCTGCGCGCCAGCCAGGCCAGCGCCCTGGCCCTGCCCCACACCGGCATGGCCACCGCCATCGACATCGGCGATGCGGTCGACATCCACCCGCGCAACAAGCGCACCGTCGGCCAGCGCCTGGCCCGGTTGGCGATGCACGAGCTGGGCCTGCGCGCCGCGCCGGCCAGTGGCCCGCGCTTCATCGGGCATGTGGCCCGTGGCGGTGAACTCGAGCTGCGCTTCGACAGTACCGCAGGTGGCCTGCGCACTGCCCGCGCTGGTGAGCCGTTGCGCGGCTTCTACGTGGCTGGCATCGACCGCCGCTGGGCACCGGCACAGGCGCGCTTCGACGGCGACCGCATCGTGCTGAACAGCCCCTCGGTGCCGGCCCCGGTGGCCGCCCGCTACGCCTGGGTCAACAACCCGAGCGAGGCCAACGTCATCGGCGGCGACGGCCTGCCCCTGCCGCCGCTGCGCACCGACGACTGGCCGCTGGAATCGGCCGGCCGGCGCTACGGGCGCTGAACCCCTTCGTCACACCTCCACTGGAACCTCAAATGAAAAAGCCCCTGACAGCCGTCGAGCGTGCAGGCCCGCACGCGCTGCCCGATCCGGCCCGCCGCGCGCTCTCATTGAGCCTCGGCCTTTTGCCGGTGCTGCACCTGCTGCCGGGGTGCACGCCATCGCAGGCGCAGACAACCGATGCGCCGGCAACCGATACCGCCCAGGCCCTTCTGTCCACCAAGGGGCCGATTCATCCGGGCCTGCTGCACACCGAGGCCGACCTGCAGCGCATGCACGACAAGGTCGGTGCAGGCGAAGAGCCATGGACCGCGGGCTATGGCATGTTCCTCGCGGCCCACTGGTCCGACCTGGGCGCGACGCCTCACCCGCTGGAGGTCGTCAACCGCGGGGGCAGCGACGAGAACTACTGGGTGATGACACTCGACATGCAGCGGGCCTACCACCTCGCGCTGCGCTGGAAGATCACCGGAGACGAAGCTTACGCCCTCGATTCGGTGAGGTTCCTCAACGCCTGGTCGTCGACGCTCAAGCGGCTGGGCGGCGACTCCAACGTCTACCTCGCGTCGGGCCTGTATGGCAACCAGTGGGCCATGGCCGCCGAGCTGATGCGCGACTACCCCGGCTGGGCAGAGGCCGACCAGGCCCGGTTCCGCACGATGCTGCTGGACATCTTCTATCCGCTGTGCCACAGCTTCCTGACCGACCACAACGGCACCGAGATCCGCAAGGTCACCCACTACTGGGCCAACTGGGACCTGGCCAACCTCTGCGCCACCTATGCGATCGGGGTGTTCTGCGACCGGCCCGACCTGATGGCCGAGGCCGGCGACTACTACAAGGGCGGCCGGGGCAACGGCGCGTCGGCCCACCACGTGTACTTCGTGCACCCCGGCCACCTGGGGCAATGGCAGGAAAGCCACCGCGACCAGGGCCACTCGACGCTCGGCATCGCCCTGGCCGGCATGCTGTGCGAGATGGCGTGGAACCAGGGCGAGGACCTCTACGGCCACTGGAACAACCGCTTGCTGGCCGGCGCCGAGTACGTCGCCAAGACCAACCTCACCGACGCCAACGGCACGTTCTACGCCATGCCGTTCGCGCCCTACACCGGCGTGCATGGCTCAGGTACCGAGGTCGCCGGTCTCGGAAGTTACCGCCCGAACTGGGAGCTGATCTACCACCACTACGTGAGCCGCAAGGGCCTGTCGGCACCGTGGACGGAAGCGATGCTCGACAAGGTGCGACCCGAGCGCGCCGATGGTGGCGACCAGCCCGGCCTGGGCACGCTCTTCTATACGCGCGATCCGGCGCCGGCTGCGAAGCCGAGTGGCCTGCACGCTTTCCTCGCGGGCGGCAAGGTGCTGCTGTCATGGTGGGGCAGTGCCGATGCCGCCCACTACCTGGTCCAGCGGGCGAGTTCGCGCAGCGGACCGTTCACGACCATCGCACAGGTGACCGATCCCCGCACCTTCACCGATGCCCCCGCCAAGGGCACCTGGTACTACCGGATCACCGCAGTGACCGCCAAGGGCCGCGAACGCGTCGGCGACAAGATCGTCCGCATCGCCGCTCCCAGCGAGCTGTGGCTGCACTTGCCGCTGAATGGCAACGCCAAAGATGTCAGCGGCCATGACCGGCACGCCAAGCTGCTGGGCGGTGCAAGCTTCGGCGAAGGCCGGAACGGAACACGCGCCGTGCTGTTCGATGGCGAGAGCGGCTACGTGGCCCTGCCCGACGGCGTCGTGTCGACCTTGGGCGATTTCACGGTCGCGATGTGGGTCTACTCCGAGACCACCGCCGTCAACACGCGCCTGTTCGACTTCGGCTCGGACGACGTCGCCTACGTGGCGCTTTCACCCCGCAGCGGCGACCAGCGGCTGCACTTCCTGGCCTCGCGCGAGCAGTTCTGGCCCAAACAGGAGCTGCATGCCGAACCGCTGCCGAACGACCGCTGGGTGCATGTGGCCGTCACGCTGGGCGGCACCGTCGGCACGCTGTATGTGGACGGCGCCCCGGTCGCGAGCCACGACGGGATCTGGATGACGCCCTACCAGATGGGCCACACCAAGCAGACCTGGCTGGGGCGCTCGCAGTACGGCGGCGACCGGCTCTTCAAGGGCCGCATGCAGGACGTTCGCATCTACAGCGGCGCACTGAGCGCGAGTGCCATCGCCAAGCTGGCGCGCTGAACAACGAGCTTCTTCAACGATGGCTGGCCGTTGAAGACCACCCAGGCGAATCGTTGGGATTCGCCAAACCGTCCGGCCTGACAGAGCGAACCGAGAACGGAGACAACACGTGAAACTCAAGAAAAGCGTGCTGCTTGTACTGGCAGCCTTGGGTGCGCCTGCATGGGCGCAGACGTGCAACCCCAGCACCGTCACGCCGTACCTCAACATCAATGGCACCAGTCCCTGGGCGGTCCAGGCATCGGCGTCGCTGAACGCCGGTTCCCGGGTCGTGATGGGCCCGCAGCCACTGCAGGGCACCTGGTCATGGAACGGCTGCGGCACCTCGGGCGCCTCGCGCGAGCAGACGATCAAGCTCAGCAACAGTTGCACGGCCACCGCCACCTACACCAACAGCTGCGGCGCGAAGACGGTGCAGAACTACACCTTCAGCGTGGCGCCGGCGCCGGCCGCCAACGTGGCCAGGTACATCATGGTCGACCAGTTCGGCTACCTGCCCAACCGCAAGAAGATCGCGGTGCTGCGCTTGCCCAAGGTGGGCTATGACAGCAACGAGTTCTACTGGCCCCAGCAGTTGCAGGTGGTGAACGCGGCCAACGGCACGGTCGTCTACACCTTCTGGCCGCGCGACTGGAACGAGCTGAAGACCGACCCCTCGTCGGGCGACCAGGTCTGGCATTTCGAGTTCAGCCAGATCACCACGCCGGGCACCTACGAGATCGTCGACCCGAACGCCAACCAGCGCTCCGCACGCTTCGAGATTGGCGACAACGTCTACCGCAACGTGTTGATCCAGGCCGTGCGCAGCTTCTATTACCAGCGCGCCGGCCAGGCCAAGAACGCGGCCCAAGCGGGCGCCGGCTGGGCCGACGGCGCCAGCCACCTGAAGACCGGGCAGGACTCGCAGGCGCGCCGCTGGCACGACAAGAACAACGCCAACACCGCGCGCGACCTGCGCGGCGGCTGGTATGACGCGGGCGACTTCAACAAGTACACCAGCTGGGCCGCCGGCTATGTGCAGGACCTGCTGGACGCCTACAGCCAGAACCCCACGGTCTGGACCGACGACTTCAACATCCCCGAGTCCCGCAACGGCATCCCCGACCTGCTCGACGAGGTGAAGTGGGGCCTGGACTGGCTGGTGCGCATGCAGAACAGCAACGGCTCGGTGCTGTCCATCGTCGGCATGTCGCACGCCAGCCCACCCTCTGCCGCGAATGGCCCGAGCTACTACGGGGACGCCAGCACCTCGGCCACGCTCGGGGCGGCCGCGGCCTACGCGCACGGCGCGAAGGTGTTCGGCGGCTTGAACAACACGGCGATGAAGAACTATGCCGCCGACCTGCTGACGCGGGCCCGCAACGCATGGAACTGGGCCGCCGCCAACCCGAACGTCACCTTCCGCAACAACGACGAATCGAACGGCACGCAGGGCCTCGGCGCAGGCCAGCAGGAAACCGACGACAGGGGCCGCCAGCAGATGCGCCTGTTCGCCGCCATCAAGCTCTTCGCGGCCACCGGCGAAGCCACCTACCGCGACTATGTCGATGCGCACTACACGGAAGAGCCGCTGATGGGCTCGTGGTACATCTCGCCGTTCAACGCCGGCAGCGCGAGCAACCTGCTGTACTACGCGTCGCTGCCCGGCGCCACCGCCAGTGTCGCGAGCGCCATCCGCACGCGCTACGTCGACATGTGGGCCCGCGCGGACTACGGCGGCTGGGGCGCGGTCGACTCCCAACGCGACCCGTATCGCGCCTACATCGATTCCTACACCTGGGGCAGCAACGGGGTGAAGGGCCTGGCCGGCACGCTGTTCGCGAACGAAAGCTACTACGGCATCAACCGCCGCAGCGCCGACGAAGTGGCCGATGCCGCGTCCGGCTACCTGCACTACCTGCACGGCGTGAACCCGTTCGGCAAGGTCTACCTGACCAACATGACGAGCTTCGGCGCCGAGAAGTCGGTCAACCAGATCTTCCATTCCTGGTTCAGCGACGGCAGCGCGATGTGGGACAGCGCCGCGACCTCGACCTACGGCCCCGCGCCGGGCATCGTCGTCGGCGGCCCCAACTACAACCAGTGGGACTGGGACTCGCGCTGCCCTGGAATCTCCCCAGCCTGCGGCACGAGCCGGCCGACCCCGCCGTGGGGCCAACCGGCGCAGAAGTCGTACCTCGACTTCAACGACGGCTGGCCGCTGCAATCCTGGCCGATCAGCGAGAACTCCAACGGCTACCAGACGGCCTACATCCGGCTGCTGGCCCGTTTCGTCAAGTAAGTGATCTCCGTCGAGCCCGCACGCCACTGGCGGCCCAACTTTCCCAACGCTCGTGAAACAACCAGCCGAGCCCATTCACCTGAAAGGTAGAACATGAAATTGTCGTTGTCGACTTTGATACTGGCCCTCGGGGCCGGCGCGGGGGTACCAGCCCTCGCGCAGACCTGCCCGCCGACCACCATAACGCCGTATGTGAACGTCAACGGCAAGTGGCTGCAAAAGGACTCTGTCACGCTCAAGACCGGCCAGTCGGCCATCCTCGGCCCACGTCCGGCGTCCGGCGGCAGCTGGAGCTGGAGTGGCTGCGGCACCACCGGCACCTCGCGCGAGCAGACCATCCAGCCAGCGGCCGCCTGCACGGCCACGGCCACCTACACCAACGACTGCGGCGCCAAGAGCCAGCAGCTGTTCACGATCAAGGTCGGCACCTGGGCCAGCGTGAAGTTCGGCGGCGGCGGCTACGTCACCGGCCTGATCTTCCATCCCACCACCGCGAACCTGCTGTATGCACGCACCGACATCGGCGGCGCCTATCGCTGGAACCAGGCATCCTCGTCCTGGATGCCGCTCACCGATGGCCTGGGTTTCGGCGGCGCAGAGGGCTCGTACCACGGCATCGAGAGCATCGCCGTCGACCCGAACAATGACAAGCTCGTCTACATGGCAGCGGGCATGTACAACTCTGACAAGGCTGACGCCCGCCTGTACATCTCCAGCGACCGCGGCAATCACTGGAGCTACGTCAACCTGCCGTTCTCGACAGGCGGCAACAACGGCGGTCGTGCCATCGGCGAACGGATGATGGTCGACCCCAACAAGCCGTCGAGGCTGTTCTACGGCTCGCGCACCGCGGGCCTGTGGAAGAGCACGAACTCGGGCCGCACCTGGGCCCAGGTCACGTCGCTGTCGACGGCCAAGATGACACAGGAGCAGATCAATGCCGTGGGCGGTAGCGCCATGGGCGTCGAACTGGTGGTGTACGACACCAGCACCAAGGGCGCCGGCACGGCCACACAGACGATCTACACGGCCATCGCCCCGGACTACGCCAACGTGGCGGGCCTGAGCGCCAACCTGTACAAGTCGACCAACGGCGGCGCATCGTGGACTGCGGTCTCGACTCCCGTGTCGGGCTACCACATCCCGCACATGGTGCGCGCCGCCGACGGCATGTTCTATGTCGTGTTCACCAAGGATGCAGGGCCCGGCGCCGGCGGTCCGGGCCGGCTCTACAAGTTCGACGGAGCGAACTGGACCCTGCTCAAGAGCGTCGATCCGACGGAATGGACGAACCCTGGCCTGGGCGGCCTGTCCGTCTCCGGCAAGGGCGCGACCACGCGCATTGCCCTGGGCGTGAGCAACACCTGGGGCAACTTCAGCGGCCAGCAGATCGTGCAGCTGTCCGACGACGCGGGCCTGAACTGGCGCGAGATCGAGGCGATGACGCCGGGCGAGACCGCTTCCGGCTGGGTCGACGATGTCGAGATCGATCCGTCCAACCGCGACCACATCCTCCACGTCCATGGCGGCGGTGTCATCGAGACCAGGGACGCCTCCTCCGCCACGCCGACGTGGCACGGCACCATCGAGGGCATCGAGGAGACCGCCACCCTGGCCATCGTCACGCCCCCGGCCGGCGCGCCGTACAAGTTCATCAACAGTGCCGGCGACGTCGGTACCTGGGTCCATACGGATCTCGCGAAGACGCCCACCTTGAGTCCTGGCTTGGGCTGGAGCAACGGCAACGCTGCCGACATGGCGTGGTCCGATCCGCTGTACATCGCCGCAGGCGGCGTCGTCAACTCTTCCGGGGCCGGCACCGGCTATTGGTCGGGCGACGGCGGCAAGACCTGGGCGAGCTTCGCCACGCTCGCCCCTGGCGCTGCGACCAACACGAGCAGCGAATCGAGCATCGCGGTCACCGCGCGAAATCAGGCGGTCTGGGCGCCGGCCAACTCGGTGCCTTCGTACACGACCAACAACGGCGCCAGCTGGGTCGCGACCGACCTGCCCGCGTTGCCCGGCGTCGGCTGGAATCGTGGCTACCGCCTGGTGACGGACCGCAAGAACCCGAACAAGGTCTACGCCTACGATTCGGGCGGCGCGTGGTGGGCGTCGGCGGGCAAGGTCTACGTCTCCAACGACGGCGGCCACAGCTTCGCGCTGAGCCAGGGCTCGGTGTCGGCTGGACTCGCAGCGAACGGCTGGTGGGTCACCTCGATGGCGGTCAACCCCAAGGTCGAGGGCGACCTGTGGCTGGCCGATGGCAATGCCCTGTACCACTCGGTGGACTCGGGAGCCAGCTGGTCCAAGCTCAGCACCTTCGCGTCCGTCTGTGGCAGCAACCCGTGGCCCGACCTGCAGGGCGCGACGGTGGTGGCGCTGGGCAAGCGCAAGGCCGGCGCCACGTACGCGGCCGCGGTGTACGTGGTGGGCACCGTCAACGGCGTGTGGGGCGTGTACCGCTCCGACGATGGCGGCGCGACCTGGGCGCGCCACAACGACGACGACCACCAGTTCGGCGGCATCGGCGTGATGGCGGCCGACCAGAGCGTCTACGGACGCATCTACGTCAGCGGCACAGGCCGAGGGCTGCTGTACAGCAACTGACCGTGCCATGAGCGCAAGGACAGCGGCGCGCCCGCGTGCCGCTGTCCCAGATCTCGTCCCTCAGAACGGGCCCTATCGGCTTTTGGAACGCCGACGGCCTACCTCCGCCTGCTCACCCGTTTCTTGAAGTGATGCCTGGATGACCCGCTTGCTCTGCCTCGTGCTGGCCGTGTGCGCCGGCCTGTTCGCCAATCTCGCGCACGCAGTGGAGCGCACCAGCGTGGTCATCAACCGCGACTGGACCTTCACGCTCGGCAACCCGGCCGACGCGCAGGCGCCCGGCCACGACACGGCGCAGTGGCGCCGTGTCGACCTGCCGCATTCCTTCTCCGAGCCCTACTTCCTGGGCACGGGCTTCTACGTCGGCCACGGCTGGTACCGCAAGCAGCTGGACATCCCCACGGGCGCCATCGGCAAACGCATCACGCTGGAATTCGATGGTGTCTTCCAGGACGCGGTGGTCTGGGTCAATGGCCAGAAGGCCGGCCGCCACGTGGGCGGCTACACGGGCTTCGAGGTCGACATCACGCCGCATGTGAAAGCCGGCCACAACCTGCTGGCCGTGCACGTCAACAACCTGTGGAACGCGCGTGTCGCGCCGCGCGCCGGCGAGCACCAGTTCTCCGGCGGCATCTACCGCAATGTCCGCCTGGTCGTCACCGACCCGGTGCACGTGGCCTGGTACGGCACCTTCGTGACCACGCCCAAGGTCTCCGACGACCGCGCCACCGTGCGCGTGCAAACCGAGGTGCGCAACCAGCGCGCGGCGCCGGCCAAGGTCACGCTGGTGTCCGAAGTGCTGGACGCCACCGGCAAGCGCATCACACAGCATCGCAGCGAGCGGACCGTGCCCGCCGCGGGCAAGTTCGACTATGACCAGACGCTGCCCGGGATCGCGTCGCCCAGGCTGTGGTCGCCAGACCAACCCTATCTGTACAAGCTGGTCAGCCAGCTTCACGTCAACGGCAAGCCGGTCGACCGCTTCGAGACGCCCTTCGGCATCCGCACCATCCAGTTCACCGCCGACAAGGGCTTCTTCCTCAATGGCAAGCACTTCTACATGGTCGGCGCCAACGTGCACCAGGACCAGGCAGGCTGGGCTGACGGCGTGACCGACGGCGCTGCCCGGCGCGACGTGCAGATGGTCAAGGACGCCGGCTTCAACTTCATCCGCGGCTCGCACTACCCGCACTCGCCGGCGTTCTCGAAGGCCACCGACGAGCTTGGCCTGCTGTTCTGGTCGGAAGCGCCCTTCTGGGGCATCGGCGGCTTCGGCGCGGACGGCAGCTGGCTGTCCAGCGCCTACCCGCCCGACGCGGCCGATCGGCCCGACTTCGAGGCCAGCGCGCTGCAGCAGGCGGCCGAGATGATCCGCATTCACCGCAACCACCCGTCCATCGTCATCTGGAGCGCGAGCAACGAGCCCTTCTTCACCGTCGGCGACGCGATGGCGCCGATGCGCGACTACCTCAAACGCCAGGTCGAGTTCATGAAAAAGCTGGACCCGACGCGCCCCGTGGCCATCGGCGGCGCGCAGCGCGGCGAGATCGACAAGCTGGGCGACGTGGCCGGCTACAACGGCGACGGCACCACGCTGTTCCTGAACCCGGGCGTGCCCTCGGTGGTGTCGGAATACGGCTCCACGATGGTCGACCGCCCCGGCGCCTATGAACCAGGCTTCGGGCTGATGCCCGACACGGTGGACAAGAAGGACAGCACCAAGCCCTACGCGTGGCGCTACCCCTGGCGCTCGGGCGAAGCGCTGTGGTGCGCTTTCGACCACGGCTCCATCGCCTCCATCGAGTTCGGCTCGATGGGCTTCATCGATTACTTCCGCCTGCCCAAGCGCCAGTACCACTGGTACCGCCACACCTACGCCGGCGTGCCGCCACCCGCCTGGCCGGTAGACGGCCGACCCGCGCAGCTGCAGCTGATCGCCAGCCAGACGGTGATTCGCGGCACCCAGGGGCTGGACGACGCGCACCTCATCGTCAGCGTGCAGGACGAGGCCGGGCGCGCTTTGAGCAACTCGCCGGACGTCACGCTGCGCATCGTCAGCGGCCCCGGCAAGTTCCCCACCGGTCGCAGCATCGCTTTCAGCAACAAGTCCCTGGTCGCCATCCGCGACGGCCAGGCCGCGATCACCTTCCGCTCGTACTTCGCCGGCCAAACCGTCATCGAGGCGACGTCCCCGGGCCTGAAGCCAGCGCGCATCACGATCACGACGACGGGGCCCGACCCGTTCGTTCCGGGCCAGTCGCCGTTGGCGCCAGACCAGCCCGTCATCACCTACCCGCCGTTTACCCGCATCGCCTTCCCGGGCGATCCGGTCAACGTGACCATCAACCGGCCAACGTCGACCAGCAGCGCCGAACCCGGCCACGAAGGCCCCAAGGCCAACGACGACCAGGAACAGACCTCGTGGCAGGCCAACACCAAGGACAGTTCCGCCTTCTGGCTCGTCCACCTGGAGAACGTCTACGCGCTGCACTGGCTGGCGGTGGTCATGCCCGACGAGCGGGGTGCCGACTTCGTCGTCGAGATCAGCAAGGACGGCACCGACTGGCGCCAGGTCGCCGAGGCCAAGGGGGGGCGCAAGGGCTACGACTTCGCGCTGTTCGAGAAGCCGCTCACCGCAACCTTCCTGCGCATCCGCTTCCCCGCCGTCACGCCGGCGCACCCGGCCGCGCTCAGTGAAGTGCGGGTGATCGCCAAGCCGGCGAACTGAACGCGTGGAGCCGACCATCAACAGCAAGCACGCACCCGTGAGCCCCACGCCGCGCGTGAGTTCACTGTGCCTGTTCCTGGCGCTCGCCGGCGCCGCGATCGCGACATTGCAGCTGGGCCACACCTTCTTTCCGGGGGATCGTGGGCTCGCTGTCACAGGGCGCGCGTTGTGCACGATGGCCGCCATCGGCGTCCTGGTCGCCGGCAGCCGGCGTCTCCTCGAGCGCGACGGCCTGCCCGCCGATCGTCTCGCACTGGGCATCGATGCGTGGCACAGCCGCGCCTTCGTGATCGGAGGCGGGATCGCTTGCGTACACATCTTGCTGCTGCTGGCGGGCGTGTGCGTGTTCGTGCCTTTCGAGGTCGGCGCCGGCCCCTTGCCCTTCTCAGCGGTCGCCGTCGCGGGTGTCGGGTATCTCACGGGCAACTTCGTCGAGGAACTGGTGTTTCGCGGCTACCTTCTGATCGTGCTCGCGCGGTGGGTCGGTACCGTGGGGGCCATCTGGCTGCTGGCGCTGCCTTTCGGGTTGTTCCACTTTCCCGGCCTCGATCCGTTGGCGCTGGGCAAGATGCTGCTCACCACCGGCGCCATGCACTTCGTCTACGCCTACGCCTGGATCGCCACCCGCTCGCTGGCGGCGGCGGTCGCGCTGCACGCCGTCGGCAACACGTTGCTGCACGAGGTGGTGGGCACGGGCAAGCCGGCTGCGTTGGCGCTTCATTTCTCGGGCTCGGTGCCTGACACCGTGCTCTTCGTCGTCTTCTTCGGTGTCAGCGCCTTGCTTGCATGGCTTCTGTCGCGCCTGCCCGCTGCGCGGCGCGGCGCAGCGTGGCTGGTGGCCACGCCGAGGTAATCGACCCCATGCCACACACAAGAACCGCTTCATGAAAACCATCCTGCGCTCCCTCCTTCTCGGCACCTCGCTCGTTGCCGGCATGTCAGGCGCGCTGGCGCAGACGGGTGCTGACTTCGTGGTCCTCCCCGCTCCTGCCGCGGCCTGGCGCACCGTCGTCGGATCCTGGGGCAACCAGGCCGAGCTGACAGGCGACAGCGTCCTCGCGCCGGGACCCAACCACGTCGGTGCCATCGCGTGGGGCAACGGCAGCCGGCGTGAGGCCGTGCAACTGGACTGGAAGGACCTCTGGGCGACGATGCTGCGCTTCGAGAGCCGCGAGCCGCTGGACCTGCGCCCATACCTCGGCGGCACGCTGGAGTTCGATCTCGATGTCACCGAGCTGGCCAAAGGTGGCGTGCGTGCGGTCGTGGGTTGCGGCGAATGGTGCGAACGCTCGGTCAACCTCATCGAACCGGCGCGCGCCTGGGCGGGGAAAGGCAGGCAGCATGTGGCGCTGGCGATGAGCTGCTTCGTTCGCGAGGGTGCCGATTTCTCCAAGGTGAGGCTGCCGTTCGCGCTGGAAGGCGCCGGCAGCGGCCGCGTCAGCGTGGCCAACGTGCGCATCACGCGCGAAGCCAAGGCCGGCCTGCCCTGCCCCGACCACCGCACCGAGTCGTTCACGCCGGCCCCGCAGACCGAATCGTTCTCGATCGACTGGTGGCTGCCGTTGCACACGCAGAAGCTGCAGGAGAAGAACCGGCTCGTCGCCGCCGGCACGCCACCCGAAGTGGTCTTCATCGGCGACTCGATCACCCAGGGCTGGGAGAACGAAGGGCGCGCGGTCTGGCAGCGCCACTTCGCCCGTCAAGCACTGGCGCTGGGTTTTGGCGGCGATCGCACCGAGAACGTGCTGTGGCGGCTGCAGAACGGCGAGGTCGACGGCATCACGCCCAAAGTGGCCGTGCTGATGATCGGCACCAACAACGCCGGCATGCGCACCCCTGAAAGCACCGCTGCCGGCGTCAAGCACCTGCTGCGCGAGCTTCGCCAACGCCTGCCGTCGACCCAGGTGCTGCTGCTGGCCATCTTCCCGCGCGGTGAGAAGCCCGATGACCACCTGCGCGGCGTCAACGATCGAGTCAACAAGCTCATCGCCGGCTACGCCGACGGCCGCAGCGTGCACTACCTGGACATCAGCGCCGCCCTGCTCAACCCCGACGGTTCGCTGAGCAAGGACGTCATGCCCGACCTGCTTCACCTCAGCGAGAAAGGGTATGCGATCTGGCAGCGCGCGATGGTACCCACGCTGCAGAGGCTGCTGGCGGAGCGCCCATGAACACCCAAGAACGAATCAGGAAACATCACGTGCAAGACAGGCGTCAATTCATCGCAACGGCCGGGCTCGCCCTGGCCTTCCCGGGCCTGGCGCAGGCCAAGGTGCTGGCCACCGAGCGCGAGGGCCGCAAGGACCTGTCGCTGTGGTACGACCAGCCCGCAGGCCCCTGGGTCGAGGCGCTGCCCGTCGGCAACGGCCGCCTGGGTGCCATGGTGTTCGGCCGGCCCGCCCAAGAGCGCCTGCAGTTCAACATCGACACTCTGTACGGCGGTGGCCCCTACGAGCAAGACAACCCCGGGTTCCGCGCGGCGCTGCCCAAGGTGCGCGAGCTGATCAACCAGCAACGCTGGAAGGAGGCCAACGACCTGGTTTCCGAGGCGCTGATGGGCAAGCCGATGAAGCAGATGCCTTTCAGCAGCGCAGGCGACCTGCTGATCGACTTTCCCGGCGTGACCGGCGCGGCCCGCTACCACCGCAGCCTCGACCTCGACAGCGCGACCACCACCACCACCTTCATCGATGGCCGCGGGCGCCACCGGCGCGAGGTCTTCAGCAGCGTGCCCGACCAGGTGGCAGTGATCCGGCTGGAGATCGAAGGTGAAGGCACCATCGACTTCGACCTGGCCTATCGCCACGCCGACTACAAGGGCTCCGGCGACCCCAGGCAAGGCCCTGACGGCGTGGTGTTCACGGGCACCCCCTGGGACCACCGCGAGCCGGCCAGGGCCGACCCGCGGCCGGACACGCTGTCGGTCCGCCCGGACGGCAACGATGCGCTGCTGATCGTGGGCCGCAACGTCGAGGCCTTCGGCATCAAGGGCGCGCTGCGCTATGCGCTGCGTGTGCAGGCGGTGGGCGACGGCCGCATCGAGGCCGCAGCCGACCGGCTGCGCGTGCGCGGCGCCCGCCGGCTCACACTCATCGTGGCCGGCGAGACGAGCTACGTGAACTACCAGGACGTCAGCGGCGACCCGGTGGCCGCCGTGCGCCAGCGCACCACGGGCGCTGCGCGCAAGCCCTTCGACACGCTGCGCACTGCCCACACGCAGGACCACCGCGCGCTGTTCCGCCGCCTGCACATCGACCTCGGCGGCCACGAGGCGGAAGGCCGGCCCACGCACGCGCGTATCGCCGGCGTGCCGCGCCAGGCGGATGCAGCGCTCGCCGCGCTGTACGTGCAGTACGCGCGCTACCTGCTGCTGTCGTGCTCGCGGCCGGGCAGCCAGCCGGCCAACCTGCAGGGCCTGTGGAACGAAGTGCTGCACCCGCCCTGGGAAGGCAAGTACACGATCAACATCAACACCGAGATGAACTACTGGCCTGCCGGGCCGGGGAACATCGGCGAGTGCTTCGAGCCGCTGCTGAAGATGGTGGAAGACCTCGCCGTCACCGGCGCGCGCACCGCGCGCAACAGCTACGG
>NZ_DASUNH010000113.1:0-4135 GCF_036277275.1 Ideonella sp.
CGCGATTCGCAATGCCAACGACGGCATCTCGCTGGCGCAAACGGCTGAAGGCGCCCTGTCGAAGGTCGGCGACGCGCTGCAACGCATGCGTGAACTGGCTGTGCAGGCCCGCAACTCGACGAACTCGAGCTCGGACAAGGACTCGCTGAACAAGGAGTTTGGCGAGCTGCAGGCGGAAATCAGCCGTGTGCTCGGCGGCACCAGCTTCAACGGCAAGAACATGCTGGGCGCCGACGCGACCACGCTGACCTTCCAGATCGGCGCCAACACGACCGTCGACGACACCGTGCAGCTGACGACCGAAGACATGACGGCCCACACCGACATCACCGCGGTGACCGGTACGACGGCCGTGATCGACGCGACCGCCACCTCGGGTGACATCGCCACGGTGATCGACAACATCGACACCGCGATCGACACGATCAACGACCAGCGCGCCACCTTCGGCGCGACGCAAGGCCGCTTCGACGCGATCATCGCCAACCTGCAGCAGGCGGTGGAGGCTCAGAGCGCCGCCCGCAGCCGGATCATGGACGCGGACTTCGCCTCTGAAACCGCGAACATGAGCCGGGCGCAGATCCTGCAGCAGGCCGGCAGCGCGATGGTCGCGCAGGCCAACCAGCTGCCCCAGCAGGTCCTGAGCCTGCTGCGCTAAGCACCCCCCGCGAAGCACGGCGCCAGCGCCGTGTGACCGGAAACCGTCCAATGCCCCCGCCGGCCGCAGCCGACGGGGGCATTGCCCTTTGGTGAGTCCGAAATGGCGGCTTTCCCGGCTTCATTTCCCGGCATTGCTACCACTCGAGCCTCTTCAGAATTCATTCCATCGCCCCAATGCAAATCGGGGCGTGGTCCGACAAGCACTGCCGAGACCGGAGACGCCGAAAGCGTCTCTTGTTCGACGGTGAAGGATGCCGGGCTTTATGGAAGGGGCGGTTGTTCGCCGCTTCTTCTGGATAGCCGGCCTTCTCGCCGGGCGCGGTCGATTCGTAAAGAGGTGCTCACATGCCACAGACCATCAACACCAACATTGCGTCGCTCAACGCGCAACGCAACCTGAATTCTTCGCAGTCGGCGCTGTCGACGGCCATGCAGCGCCTGTCCTCAGGCATGCGTGTCAACTCAGCCAAGGACGACGCCGCGGGCCTCGCGATCGCCG
Organism: Ideonella sp.; assembly: GCF_036277275.1. Lineage (GTDB taxonomy): Bacteria > Pseudomonadota > Gammaproteobacteria > Burkholderiales > Burkholderiaceae_C > Ideonella. The sequence continues at coordinate 1,160 of NZ_DASUNH010000113.1, forward strand.
AACGCATGAACGCGCAAGTGCGTGGCATGAACGTCGCGATCCGCAACGCGAACGACGGTATCTCGCTGGCGCAGACTGCTGAAGGCGCTTTGAGCAAGGTCGGCGACGCGCTGCAGCGCATGCGTGAACTGGCCATCCAGGCCCGCAACGCGACCAACTCGAGCTCGGACAAGGACTCGCTGAACAAGGAATTCGCCGAGCTGCAGTCGGAAATCAGCCGGGTGCTCGGTGGCACGACCTTCAACGGACAGCGCATCCTCGGCGACGATGCCACGACGCTGACCTTCCAGATCGGCGCCAACACCGGTCCGGACGACATCATCAACATCACCACCGAGAACCTGACCACCGCGACCGACATCACGGCGATCACGGCCACGACCGCAGTCATCGATGCGTCGGCGACGATCGGCGACATTGCCACGGTGATCGACGACATCGACGCCGCGATCGACAACGTCAACAACACCCGGGCGACCTTCGGTGCGACGCAGAGCCGCTTCGACGCGATCATCTCGAACCTGCAGCAGTCGGTCGAGAACCAGGCCGCCGCCCGAAGCCGGATCATGGACGCCGACTTCGCTGCCGAAACCGCAGCGATGAGCCGAGCGCAGATCTTGCAGCAGGCCGGTAGCGCGATGGTCGCGCAGGCCAACCAGCTGCCGCAGCAGGTGATGCGCCTTCTGCAAGGCTAAGTCGGACCCTAAGGCATTCAGCGTCGCCCTAAGGCAACAGCCGGGCTCATAGTTTTTTTGATGCGCCGCCGGCGCCCGAGGGATGTCCCTCAGGGGGCGGGTGGCGCGTTTTCATTCCCGGGTCCAAAAAGGGTCTCAAGTTCCCGCGCCAGCGGCCGAAGACCACGACAGGAATCGAAGGATCACCATGCCCACCATCAGCTCTCTCGGGGTCGGCAGCGGCCTGCAGTCGGAAAGCATCATCTCGGCGCTGATGAGCGTCGAGCGCAAGCCCGTCGAACTGCTCACTGCCGAAACCGCCAGCATCAAGACCCAGCTGTCGTCGGTGGGCAAATTGCAAAGCCTGGTCTCTGCGATGAGCGACAAGGCCGGCGCGATCAGCTCGGTCACGCTGTGGGGCCAGACCGCGGTCACCTCCAGCGACGGCACCATCGTCAGCGGCAGCACGACCACCGGTGCGACGCCGGGACGCTACTCGGTCACCGTGTCGCAGCTGGCGTCGAGCCAGACCGTCACCACCGCCACCGCGCTGCCCAGTTCGTCCAGTCAACTGGGCGACGGCGTTCTGCAGATCGAACTCGGCACCTGGAACGGCGCCAGCTTCACCGGCAGCGGCTCGCCGGTCTCGATCACCATCGGTTCGGACGACACCAGCCTGGCCAGCATCCGCGACAAGATCAATGACGCCGACGCCGGCGTGACGGCGACGATCGTCAATGACGCCAACGGCGCCCGCCTGTCGATTCGCTCCGACGCCACCGGCGCCGAGAACGGCTTCAAGATCACCGCCACCGAAAACGTCGACGACAACGACGCGACCACCGGCCTGTCGGTGCTCGGCTACGACGCCGCCGTGGTTGGCACACCGATGGCGCTGAACCAGTCCGCCGGCAACGCCAAGGCCAAGGTCAACGGCATCGATGTCGAATCGAAGACGAACACGCTCACCGGCGTGTCCGACAACCTGACGCTGACACTGACCAAGGAAACTGCGACCCCGGTCGAGGTGGTCGTGGCCAGCGACAACGAGGCGGTGAAGGCCGCGATCAGCGAGTTCGTCACCGCGTTCAATGAGCTGGCAACGTACATCAAGGACCAGACCAAGTACAACGCAGCGACCAAGACCGGTGGCCCGTTGCAGGGCGACCGCACGACGATCGGCCTGCAGTGGCAGCTGCGCGGCGTGATCAATCAAGGCAGCAGCGCTTCCAGCACCTGGAGCCGCTTGTCCGAGATTGGCATCACGATGAAGCAGGACGGTACGCTGACCACCTCGACGTCGGCGCTGGACGACGCGCTGGCCAACCCCGAAGAGCTGCGCAAACTGCTGGCCACCGACGGTGCCGACACCGGCGCTTCGGGCTTCATGGATCGCTTCAAAGACCTGGGCAAGGCCGTGCTGGGCGAGGACGGCAGCCTGGAAACGCTGCATACCAGCCTGGAAGCGCATATCGAGCGCAACGACGACCGCCAGGACCAGATGGAAGACCGGTTGGTCCGCACCGAGGCGCGGTTCCGCGCCCAGTACGAGGCGCTGGACACCTCGATGGCCAAGCTGAACGCCTTGTCGTCCTACGTCACGCAGCAGCTCGCCGCGCTGGGTTGACCCGCCACCTGGCTTCGGCCTGAAGCAAGCGCCCCGAGGGGCGCTTTTTTCATGCCGCTGTCAAGCGAGGCCCGGATTTCTTGAGCCGATGAGTGGTGGAAAACCCCGTTCAGTTCAACGGCTAGGCCGGCCTCAAGCTGAGTGAAATGAGGGCCGATAAGCAAAGGGACGGTCACAGATTTACTACCGCAACACCATGTACAGCCCGCAACTCGCTTCCCCCTTCGGCCGCTCCGGCGGCATGAGCAACGCCTACCGTCAGGTCGGCGCGGAGACCAGTGTCGAGGACGCCTCGCCTCACAAGCTGATCAGCCTGCTGTTCGACGGCTACATGGAGTCGATCTCCCAGGCCCGCGGCGCGATGCGCAACGGCGAGATCGAAAAGAAGGGCAAGGCCATCGGCCGCGCGGCGCGCATCGTCGAAGAAGGCCTGAAGGCCAGCCTGAACGTGGCCGAGGGTGGCCCGCTGGCGCGTGACCTGCAAGCCCTGTACGACTACCTGGCCAAGCGCCTGACGCTGGCCAACCTGCGCAACGACGAAGCCATGCTGGACGAATGCGTCAGCCTCATGGAGCCGGTGCGCCAGGCCTGGCGCGAGATCGGCGGCCAGGTCGCCAACTCCAACTGATTTCCAACCATCGCTGTCATCGCCGAGAGTCGCCACCATGAGCCACA
>NZ_DASUNH010000114.1:0-11814 GCF_036277275.1 Ideonella sp.
GACATCGCCGACCAGCCGCGCGGCATCGTGCTGGTCACCGGCCCCACCGGCTCGGGCAAGTCGACCACGCTCGCCGCGATGGTGAACCACATCAACGAGAACGAGCAGGGCCACATCCTCACCATCGAGGACCCGATCGAGGTCGTGCACGAGTCGAAGAAGTGCCTGATCAACCAGCGCGAGGTCGGCCCGCACACGCTGAGCTTCTCGAACGCGTTGCGCGCCGCGCTGCGCGAAGACCCTGATGCGATCCTGGTCGGCGAGCTGCGCGATCTGGAGACCATCCGCCTCGCGCTGACCGCGGCCGAAACCGGCCACCTGGTGTTCGGCACGCTGCACACGTCCAGCGCCGCGAAGACGATCGACCGCGTGGTCGACGTCTTCCCCGCGGCCGAGAAGGACATGGTGCGCGCGATGCTGTCCGAGTCGATGCAGGCCATCATCTCGCAGACGCTGTGCAAGACCAAGGACGGCAGCGGCCGTGTCGCGGCGCACGAGATCATGCTGGGCACCGCCGCGATCCGCAACCTGATCCGCGAGAACAAGATCGCGCAGATGTACTCGTCGATCCAGACTGGCCAGAACCTGGGCATGCAAACGCTGGACCAATGCCTGGCCGACTTGGTGCGCCGCAATCTGATCAGCGCCAACGAGGCACGCGTGAAGGCGAAGTTCCCCGAGAACTTCCCGGGCTGACGGCGGGGGCGAGGAGAGTCGGCAATGACAGTCGGTGGATTCCTGTTGCGGTGGTGGCGGCCGGCCAAGCCCAAGCCGGTGGCGCGCCAGCGTGCCGACGATTCGGGCTTCTATGCCACGCAGTTTGTCGACCGCCACGATGAAGCGCGCCGGGTCGCTTCCTGGAAACAGCGCCCAGCCGACCTGCGCGAGGGCAAGCACGACGAATCCAGCGGCATCACGGCCATGGTGCGGCTGTTCAGCCAGGACCGTGCGATGGCTGCGCTCGGTGCGCAGCCGCTGCAAGTGCTGGCAAGCCACCTCGAGTATGTCGAGCTCGACGCCGGCAAGCGCATCTTCAACCAGGACGAGCAAGGCGATTTCCTGATGATCGTGCTGCAAGGCGCCGTGGCCGAGGAGCGCGCGCAGCCGTCGGGCATCAAGGTCAGGCTGGGCGAGGTGCGCGCCGGCGAAGTGCTGGGCGAGCTCTCGGTGCTCGACGGCGGCACTCGGTTGTGCTCGTGCACCGCCCTCACGCCCGTTCACCTGGCCGTGCTGGCCCAACCGACGCTGGACCGGCTGCTTGAAGAGGAGCCGCGGCTGGCCGCCGCGCTGCTGGGCTGGCTGGCCAAGCGATTGTCGTTGCGCCTGCGCCAGGTCAGCGCCCGCGTTTCGGTGCTGCTCAGCCGCATGCCCGCCACTACCGAACAACCGCGCTAGAACCGCCTCCTATTCCCTGTATTCCGGAGACCCACCATGGAACGCGACCAGGCCTCGAAATTCGTCAGCGACCTGCTGCGCCTCTTGGTCACCCGCAACGGTTCGGACCTGTTCCTGACCGCTGATTTCCCGCCTGCGATCAAGGTCGACGGCAAGGTCAGCAAGGTGTCGCCGCAGCCGCTGTCGGGTGCACATACGATCACGCTGGCCCGCGCGATCATGAACGACAAACAGGCGGCCGAGTTCGAGCGCACCAAGGAGTGCAACTTCGCGATCTCGCCGACGGGCATCGGGCGCTTTCGCGTCAGCGCCTTCCTTCAACAGGGCCATGTCGGCATGGTGCTGCGGACGATCCCGGCGCACATCCCGACGGTCGACGAGCTGGGCCTGCCGACGATCCTGAAAGACATCGCGATGACCAAGCGTGGTCTGGTCATCATGGTCGGCGCCACCGGTTCGGGCAAGAGCACCTCGATGGCGGCAATGGTCGACTGGCGCAATGAGAACGCGCAGGACCACATCATCACCGTCGAGGATCCAGTCGAATTCGTCCACCCGCACAAGAACTGCATCATCACGCAGCGCGAAGTCGGGATCGACACCGAAGACTGGGACATCGCGCTGAAGAATTCACTGCGCCAGGCGCCGGACGTGATCCTGATGGGCGAAGTCCGGGATCGCAAGACCATGGAGCTGGCGGTCGCCTTCGCCGAAACCGGCCACTTGTGCATGGCCACGCTGCACGCCAACAGCGCCAACCAGGCGTTGGACCGGATCATCAACTTCTTCCCCGAAGAGCGGCGCGACCAGCTGCTGATGGACGTGTCGCTGAACCTGAAGGCGATGATTTCGCAGCGCCTGATCCCGCGCCAGGAAGGCAAGGGTCGCCGCGCGGCGGTCGAGATCATGCTCAACACGCCGCTGATGGCCGACCTGATCTTCAAGGGCCAGGTGGGTGAGCTGAAGGAGCTGATGAAGCGCTCGCGCGAGCTCGGCATGCAGACCTTCGACCAGGCGCTGTTCGACCTGTACGAAGGCCAGGTCATCTCGTACGAAGATGCGCTGCGCAACGCCGACTCGGTCAACGACCTGCGGCTGCAGATCAAGCTCAACAGCCAGCGCGCACGCGTCTCTGACCTGTCGGCCGGCACCGAGCATCTCACTATTGTGTAATTGGGCCCCCACGCCCCTTCCAGGGGCTGCCCCCCGAGGGGGCTCGCGCAGCGGACCGGCGAAGCCGGATCCGCGCACGCCACTTGGAGAGCGGCGGCTGCTGCGCAGCGCCGCGTGAATCCCGCCAGCACAGGCCACGGATGGAGCACCGATGAAGACGTACGAAGCGATTGCGCCGCGGCGCGTGGCCTTTCTTGGTTTGGGCGTGATGGGGGGGCCTATGGCGGCGCATCTGGCGGCGGCGGGGCACGCGGTGACGGTCTACAACCGCACGGCGGCGAAGGCGCAGGCGTGGATCGCCGAGAACGGGGGCTCGTCGGCGGGTACGCCACGGGCAGCAGCCGAGGGCGCCGAGTTCGTGTTCGCTTGCGTCGGCAATGACGACGACCTGCGGGCGGTCACGCTGGGGCAGCAAGGCGCGTTTGCCGGCATGGCACCGGGCACTGTCTTTGTCGACCACACCACGGCGTCGGCCGATGTTGCACGTGAGTTGCACGCAGCGGGTTTGCAGCACGGCATCCACTTCATCGACGCGCCGGTGTCGGGCGGCCAGGCCGGTGCCGTCAACGGTGCGTTGACCGTCATGTGCGGTGGCGATGCGAAACCCTTCGACGCGATGAAGCCGGTCGCGATGGCCTACTCGCGCGCGGTGACGCTGCTGGGGCTCAGCGGTGCCGGCCAGCTGGCGAAGATGGTCAACCAGATCTGCATCGCCGGCCTGGTGCAGGGCCTGGCCGAAGCGATCGCCTTCGGCCAGAAGGCGGGGCTGGACATGACCACGGTGCTCGACGTGATCGGCAAGGGCGCCGCGCAAAGCTGGCAGCTGGACAACCGCGGCAAGACCATGGTCGACGACAAGTTCGACTTCGGCTTCGCGGTCGACTGGATGCGCAAGGACCTGGGCCTGGTGCTCGACGAAGCCCGCCGCACCGGCGCGCGCGTGCCGGTAACTGCGTTGGTGGACCAGTTCTATGCCGACGTGCAAGCCCAGGGCGGCGGCCGCTGGGACACATCGAGTCTCATTCGCCGCCTGAAATAGGCGCCCGCGCCCTCTCACGGGCGCGCCGGGGTCGTCGACTACTTCTTGGTGTCGAGCGCCTTCAGCTCGGCCTCGCTGATCATCTCGAACACCCGCACCACCTTCTGCACGCCGCTGACGGTGCGGGCCACTTCGGCGGCCTTGTCGGCCTCCTTCTCGGTCACACGGCCCATCAGGTAGACGGTGCTGCGTTCGGTGATGACCTTGATTGCGCTGGCCTGGATGTTGCCGTTGTCGATGAACGCGGCCTTGACCTTGCTCGTCAGCAGCGCATCGTTCGAGCGCGCGGTCAGTGAACTGAACCCCATCACCGCGGCTTCATTGACCGTCGAGCGCACGTTGTCGATCCCCGCAATGGCCTTTTCGGCCGCTTCGCGGTCGGCATCGGTCGCCACTTCGCCGGTGATCAGCACCAGGCGGTTGTAGCTCGTCACGTTCAAGTGCGCGCGCTCACCCAGCGCTTCTTTCAGACGCGGGCCGGCCTTGAACTCGATCGCCTGGTCTTCGAGCTGAGCGCCCGAGGTACGGCGGTCGTTGTACATCAACGCACCGGAAGCGACCGCGCCGCCAATGAGCAGCGGGGCGCAGGCGGTGGTCAGCGCCGAGGTGACAGTGGCCAGGGCCAGCGTGGCCAGCAAGGAAAAACGTCGGGGCATCATGGTCATGGTGTGGGCACAGGTTGAGGGCGATCGATGACAGGCTGAGTCGCACGACTCAGCTTGGTTCGGCATCACCCAGCAGTTGAAGATCGATCGCGTCGCACAGCGCGTGCAGCACCAACAGGTGCATCTCGTGCACGCGGGCCGGTCGCTCGTGCGGCACGGCGATCCAGACATCGGTTTCGCCCAGCAGCGCGGGCAGGGCCGAGGCCTCGCCGGCGGGACCGCTGAGCAACACCACGCTCATCTCTTTGGCATGGGCCTCGCGCACCGCGGCCAGCAGCGCGGGGTCGTCGCCACCGGTGCAGCAGGCCAGCAGCAAGTCGCCTGGCTGCCCAAGCGCCCGGACCTGCAGCGCCAGGCCCAGCGCGCTGTCGCCGGCCAGCTCGCCATGGGCCTGCAGCGGTTGCGCCAGGCCGGGGCCCAAGGCCAGCGCGGCCAAGGGCGGGCGCTCACGTTCGAAGCGCAGCATCAACGCGGAGCACAGCCACTGCGCCAGCAGTTGGCCGCCCCCCTGTCCGCAGGCCAGCAGCTTGCCGCCCGCGGTGAGGCAGCCCACCGCGGCCTGCGCCGCATCGGCGATCGGGCGGGCCAAGCCATCGGCGACCTGGTACATCAGGTCGGCGCATTCGAAAAACTGCTGCTGGATTCGGGCTTCGAGCATGGGCGCCGATGATAAAGGCCAGGCCCGGCCTGGCCGTGACGGCGTCGGCCGGCCGCAGCGGCGGCTCAGCCCGCATCGAAGGCCGCGCGCAGCCAGACCAGCTCGTCGCCATCGATCGCAACGACGTCGAAGCGGCAAGGTGGCGGCCGAGGCAGGCGGGCGAGGTAGTGCTGGGCGGCATAGACCAGCCGGGCTTGCTTGACGGCCGAGACGCTGGCTGCCGCGCCACCGGCCTCGCGGCTGCGACGCGCGCGCACCTCGACGAATACGAGCGTGCCGTCCCGATCGCGCAAGATCAGGTCGACCTCGCCGGCGCGTCGGGACCGGCCCCGAGCGACCCGATAATTGCGCTCGATCAACTGCAGACCGTGTTGCAGCAAATAGGCCAGTGCCCGCGCCTCGCCGCTGGCGCCGGTGGCCTGCCGGCTCGTGGCCGGCGCCCCTTCCGCCGAGGCTGCGTCCGCGCGCTTGGGCTTGGACTTGAAGAACATGCACTCCCCTTCCCCGCTCGCGCTGACGCAGGCCGCCGCCCAGGTGGCGGGTGGCCAGCACTACCCGGCGGCCACGCTCTACGTGGTGGCCACGCCGATCGGCAACCTGGCGGACTTCAGCCTGCGCGCGGTGCACGTGCTGGCATTGGTCGACGCGGTGGCTTGTGAGGATACCCGGGTCACCGCCGGGTTGATGCGCCACCTGGGGCTGGACAAGCCGCTGATCGCGCTGCACGAGCACAACGAACGCAGTGCGAGCGAACGTGTGGTGGCGCGGTTGGCAGCCGGGGAACGGGTGGCCTATGTCAGCGACGCCGGCACGCCGGCCGTGTCGGACCCGGGCGCGATGCTGGTCGAACAGGCGCGGGCGGCCGGCTGGCGGGTGCTGCCGATCCCGGGCGCCAGCAGTGTCGTGACCGCACTGAGCGCAGCCGGGCACGCGCCATCGGATGCGAGCGACAGCGCCGCCTTTCACTTCGCCGGTTTCCTGCCGCCCAAGGGCGCCGAGCGGCTGGGCGCGCTGGACGCCGCCCTGGCCCAGCCTTGCGCCTGCGTGCTGTTCGAAGCGCCACATCGCGTGGCCACCCTGTTCGACCAACTGGCCGACCGTGCGCCAGCCCGACGCGTGACCGTCTGCCGAGAGCTGACCAAGCAGTTCGAACAGATCGAAACGCTGGACGCCGCGGCCCTGCCCGCATGGCTGGCGGCCGATCCGGTGCGGGTCAAAGGCGAATTCGTGCTGGTGCTGCATGCAGCCCCCGTTGCGCCGACCATCGAAGGCGACGACGCCGTCAGCGGCGCCGCGCAGCGCACGCTCACCGTGCTGCTGCGCGAGTTGCCGCTGAAGCAGGCGGTGGCGTTGGCGGCCGAGATCAGCGGCGCACCGCGCAACGCGCTTTACGCACGCGCGCTGGCCGACAAGCGCTCAGTCGACAACGCCGACTGAATCGCCGCTCACTGGACCGGCGCGGGGTGCGCGGGCACGGAAGGGGCCACCGGCTTGGATGCGCCATCGTGCTTCTGGCGGTAGATGTCCTTGTCGGCGCGGTTCTGCAAATGGCGGATGCGGCGGCGCTCCTGCGTCGACACGCTGCCATCGGCGGCGGCCTTCTTCTGCGCCCGGTCGACGGCCTTTTGCTCGGCGTGCAGCCGCCGCGCCTCGTGTCGGGTCAGCTCGCCGGACTGCTTGCCGGCCTGGATGCGGTTCTGCTGGTTGTGCTCTTGCTTGTCGATCACCGGGGTGTGGGTGCCACGCGGCGCCGGCTCGACAGAGGGCATGGCCGGCGTCGGTGCGACCTGGCCGAAGCTGGCGCCAGAGACAGCCGCCAGCGCGGCGGCGGCAAGGAAATGGCGGAAGTTCATGTTGTTCCTTTTTGTGGTCGGTCGCCGATCGGCGGCACCTGTCCATAACGCCGGCTGTCAGGGGCTGGACGACGGCGAAGTGCAAAGCCATGTAAAGCCGCATGGCGCGAAGGCTCTGCCTACAATCGGCCGATGATCGCCCGCGAACCCACCCTTGAGCGCCTGGGCGTCGCCCAAGGCTTGCTGCTGGACCCTTACCAACTCAACGAGGCCACGCTGGCGCGGGCCCTCGGCGTGATCGCCGAGCATCGGGTCGACGACGCCGACCTGTACTTCCAGTACACCCGCCATGAAGGCTGGAGCCTGGAGGAGGGCATCGTCAAGAGCGGCAGCTTCTCGATCGACCAAGGTGTCGGCGTGCGTGCGGTGGCGGGTGAGAAGACCGCTTTCGCCTATTCCGACGACATCTCGGAAGCCGCCCTGCTCGACGCTGCCCGCACCGTGCGCGCGATCGCCGCGGCCGGCCAGAGCAAGCGCATCAAGGTCGGCGGCCCGACCAAAGTCGCGGGCAGCCGCACGTTGTACGCCCCGATGGACCCGATCGCGACGCTGGACAGCACGCAGAAAGTGGCGTTGCTGGAGCGCGTCGAAAGAATGGCCCGCTCGCGCGACCCGCGGGTGGTGCAGGTGATGGCCGGCCTGGCCGCCGAATACGACGTGGTGATGGTGGCCCGCGCCGACGGTACCCGTGCCGCCGACGTGCGGCCGCTGGTGCGGCTGTCGGTCACGGTGATCGCCGAACAGAACGGCCGGCGCGAGGTCGGCTCCGGCGGCGGCGGTGGCCGCTTCGGGCTGGGTTACTTCCAGGAGGCGCAGCTGGTCGAGTATGTCGACCAGGCCGTCAACGCTGCATTGACCAACCTCGAATCGCGCCCGGCCCCGGCCGGGGAGATGACCGTGGTGCTCGGCTCGGGCTGGCCCGGCGTGATGCTGCACGAGGCGGTCGGCCACGGGCTCGAGGGCGACTTCAACCGCAAGGGCTCGTCGACCTTCTCCGGCCGCATCGGCCAGCGCGTCGCGGCCAAGGGCGTCACCGTGCTCGACGACGGCACGCTGACCGACCGGCGCGGCTCGCTCAACATCGACGATGAAGGCAACCCGACGCAGCGCAACGTGCTGATCGAAGACGGCATCCTGCGCGGCTACATGCAAGACAGCATGAACGCGCGCCTGATGGGCGTGAAGCCGACCGGCAACGGCCGGCGCGAGAGCTACGCCCACGTGCCGATGCCGCGCATGACCAACACCTACATGCTGTCGGGCGACCGGACCAAGGAAGAGATCGTCGCCAGCATCAAGCGCGGCCTCTATGCCACCAACTTCGGCGGCGGCCAGGTCGACATCACCAGCGGCAAGTTCGTCTTCTCGGCCTCGGAAGCCTTCTGGGTCGAGAACGGCAAGATCCTCTACCCGGTCAAGGGCGCCACGCTGATCGGCAACGGCCCTGAGGCGATGACACGCGTCAGCATGGTCGGCAACGACATGCAACTGGACACCGGCGTCGGCACCTGCGGCAAGGACGGCCAGAGCGTGCCGGTCGGCGTCGGCCAGCCGACGCTGCGTATCGACGGCATCACCGTCGGCGGGACGGCGTGAGGTGACCCCCTTGCGCGCAGCGTCCGGCCACCGATAGGGGCCACCAGCAGCTCACAGGCCGAAGGGAGGGCCCGCACGATGAAAGATCCGGCCATCACGACGCCGCTGGAGCAGGTGAGCGCCGAGCAGGCGCGCGAATCCGGCAAGACCAACCCGCGCAGCACCTGGGCGGCGCGCGCCTTTCAGGCGAACCAGGCCGACCAGACGCTGGCATGCCACCGCATCTGGACAGAGCTGCCCGAGTTGCGTGTGGTGCCGAAATTCAAGGTGGACCGCTCGGCCGCGGTGTTCGCCTCGGGTTCATGTTTTGCGCGGGAAGTGGAAGACGCCTTGGTCGACCTCGATTTCAAGGTCGCGACGCATTGCGACGCCTTGTTCTCGCAGGCGCCTTTGCAGCAGGATCCCCAGCTCAACCCGGGGGCGCGACCCCGCGCGTACCTGAATCGCTACAACAGCATGTCGATGCTGGACGAGTTTCGCCACCTACTCGGCACTGCGCCGGAGATCGAAGAAGGTCTGCTGACCTATTCGCTCGACCGTGGCTGCGCCGCCGACCTGCACTACACCCAGTCGCTGCGGCAGGTGGACCTGGCCACGACGCTGCAGCGGCGGCGCATGGTGCGTGAGCACCTCGGCCCGCTGGTGCGTCGCTGCAAGCTGTTCGTGATGACGTTGGGCATGGCCGAATGCTGGTTCGACGCCGCCGCCGGCCGTTACCTGAACAATACGCCGGGTCCGCGTGTGCTGGCCGCGTTTGGCGACCGCCTGTCGGTGCACCTGACGCGCTTCGACCAGCACCGCCAGGCCCTGCAGGCGTTGCACCGCCTGCTGAGCACCGTGCACGGGGACGACTTCAAGGTCGTCATCACTGTCTCGCCGGTGCCGCTGGAACGCAGCTTCCTGGCGCAGGACGTGGTGACGACGAACAGCTACTCAAAGTCGATGTTGCGCGCCGTCGCCCAGGAATTCGCCTCCAGCCACGGCAACGTCGACTATTTCCCCAGCTACGAGTTGGTCAACTACGCCGACCCGAAGACGGCCTGGGCTTGGGACTATCGGCACGTCACGCCAGGGCTGGTCGGCCACATCATGTCGCTGTTCAGGACCCACTACGTGGTCTGAGCCGCGACCTGTTCGGCCACCGAAGCCGGTCAGCGCTTCCAGGTGACCTTGTCTCGAAGCAATTGGGCCGGGGCACCGCCGACCATCGTGTTGGGCTGAACGTTGGTCGTGACCACCGCGCCACTCTCGACGACACTGCCGGCGCCTACCGTCACATCGGGCAGCACCATCGCCCGCCGGCCGAGCCAGACATGGCGCCCGATGCGGATGTGGCGGCGCTGGGTGTGGATCGGCGCACCGGTCTCCGCGTCGCACAGTGCATGCTGGTCACTGCATTGCACGACCACATCTTCCGAGAACTGGCAGTCGTCACCGACGACCAAGTCGGCGTAGGACGCTGCCAGGCGCGACTGGCCCATCGTCGTGTTGTCGCCGATAAAGGCCGTGGCCTTCGCGGCCAGGTGCAGCCCACCGCGCAAGACGGTCCCGGCGCCGATGACGGCCTTCAGGTGGTCACCGCCCAGCACGAGATTGAGTTGCCCCTTCCCGCCCAGCAGCGCGAGGTGCACGCCGCTGACTTGCTTGCCGGCGGCCGGCCCTGACAGCTTGACGTGGCCGAGTTGATCGTGTTCACCGTCCACCGTCGTCAACAGGCAGTCGTCGCCCCAGCTGGCGTCCAGCCCTTTGACCAGCGGCGAATCGCGCAGGTACATCGTTCGCAGCGGCTTGGTCGACGAAACAGGGCAATAGCGCACCAGCGAAGGTGGCAGCCCCATCATGCGGAACAACGGCTCGATCAGGGGCGTTTCGGTCTTGATGGTCATGCGGGAACGGTCGGGGCGCGGCAGGCTGGCATGTTATGCCAGTCACCCCGCCCCCGTTCGGCCGCCCGGCCCGCCGCGATGTCAGCCCTGGGGGCCGACAAACAAGCTCTTGAAGCCGCCACCGATCTGCACCTTGTGGTCGCTGTTCGGGTTGTAGACCTCTTGCCCGACGTGGCCGGACAGCAGCACCCACTCGTTGCGGTCATTCCAGCCGCTGCCCCAGACGCTGGCCAACTGACTGTCGGTGAGCGTCGCCATCTCAACCCCCAGCTTGCGCGCCGCGACGATGCGCAGCACGTTGGTCAGTTGATCGAAGCCGACGGTCACGTCGAAGGTGCGGTTTGAGAATGCCTGATGCTGGGTGGCCGAGCCTTGCGACACGAACAACGGCAGCTTCGTCTTTGAATCCGACGTGATCATGCCGCTGGTGTAGATCGGCCCATCGACGATCGGGATGCCGCCTTGCGCAATGTCGAACCAGACATCGCCGTTCTTGAACCAGGCCACCTGCGACCAGTCACTGACGCCCGAGCGGGCGATCGCGGTGTTGAACAGATACTGGATCTGGCAGGGCTGGCCCGAGGTTTCCTTCATGCAGCTGCGGTTCAGGAAGGTGGCCATCATCTGCTGCTTGACCTGCACCGGCTTGTCGCCGGTCGTTTCGAGCTGGACTGCGCCCAGGCTTTGCACACTGCGCACCCGCGCCGAGGCCGCGCCAGTCCAGGGCTGCAACGGATCTGCCGCGCCCCAGACCTGGCGGAAGTTGATGAAGGTGCCGGTGATGTAGGCGTTGGTACCGGCGCCGTTCTGGCCAGCGGCGCTGTAGGGGCCGAAGAACGGGCTGGCGCCGTCGTCCTGCTTGCCGGAGGTCGTCAACATGCCAACCGCGCCGGCGTTGTCGTCGGCGTTGACGAACACGGCCGACGCACCGTCGCGGTCCTGCGCTTGGCTGTCGCAGCCGTTCGCCCGGCCAGAAGGCGTCCAGCGCAAGGACGGCAACGCTGCGGCATGCGGCAAGGTGGTCAGTCCGGCCACCTTGGCCAGGCGGCTGTCGGACAGGGCCGTCAGCGGACCTTCGGTGCCGCCGGCACAGCCCTGCGCCTGGCCGAAGAACATGATCTTCATACCCGGTCTCAGTGCCGTTTTCGGGTCGTTGGGGTTCCAGGCAGCGAACAGCGCGTTGCCGCCCGAGATCCGGTCGAGCGCGCCGGCGGCGGCCAGCGCCGAGCTCGGACGGAAATACAGCGCGTCGGGCCCGTCCTGCGGCGTGGGGCCGGTGCTGCCGCCCGGGTCCGAGGGCGGCGGGGTGCCGCCGTTCGTGCCGTCGGTGCCGGACGGTGGAGTTTCGTCGGCACCCGCACCGCCGCCTCCACCGCCGCAGGCGGCCACCAGCAAGGCGATTGCAAAAAGCGATGTCACACCAGCCTGCCTTGATGCTGCAGCCGAGAAAGAACCCGTCTTGTACCCGATCGTCCGCATGGCCAACCCCTTGCCTGTCGCGCGGCACACATGCGGCCACGCATGCGGGTTGTTTCGGTCGATTCGGGGG
>NZ_DASUNH010000115.1:0-5085 GCF_036277275.1 Ideonella sp.
CCCCCTCGTCGCCCACCATGGACCTGGACACCGCCCTCGCGCTCATTCCTGACGACGAGCCGCGCGCCCGCGCCGCTCTGCAAGCGCTCTGGAGCGCGTCCGAACGCCAGGGCGATGCAACAGCGGCTTGGCGGGCCGCCGTCGGCATGCTGCTGGCCATCAACTTCAACTTCGTCGACTTCCGGGGCAGCTCGAACTGGTGTGCCCGCTTCGCCGCCGGGCTGGGCGCCGCACGCGAAGCCGGGCTGGCAGAGCAGGCGCGGCGCGGCGAACCGGCGGCAATGCGCGGCTGCGCGGCTGCCCTGGTATGGCCGACGCTGGATCACGACGCGCTGGCCAGGCCCGACGGCCCGCCCGCCATCGACGAAGCCGCAGCGGCCCTGACCGAAGGGCTACGCATCGAAACGACGTTGCCCGCAGCCGAACGGTTCATGCTCGTGAAGTGCCTGCTCGACCACCATGGCCAGCAGATGGACACCCTGGCCGCGGCCCGGCTGATGGCCTTGCAGCAGGAGCGCATCGCTGAAGCCAGCCCGAAGCTGGTGTCGCGCTGGTGGTTCACCGTGATGTGCCACCACGAGTTCTTCGGGCAGGCCGAGGCGGCACAACATGCCCGTGCACGTTTGCTGGCCTTGCTGGAGGCACACGACCCACCTGGCCTGCGCTATGCGCTGTTGACGCTGGACATGCCGGTGGCGCTGAAGGCCGGCCAGCTGGCGCGCGCCGAACGCATTCACCGGGAGTTGGAAGCGCTGATGCCAGATGTATCGGCCGGCGAACTGCCACAGGGCTTGCGGGCACAGGCCTCTTACCTGTCGCAACGCGGAGACCTGGGCGCGGCGCTGGCCAAGGTTGACCGCCTGCTGGCGGTGTGCGCCGATGTGGAGGTGCCGCTGCGCGACCAGGGCGCCTACCACGCGCTGCGCGCCAATGTATTGATGGCACTGGGCCGTTTCGATGAAGCCCGAGCCGAGCTGCACAGCCAGCGGCCGTACCAGCTCGGCACGCAAGGCGAGACGCTGGAGGTGCTTGTCCTGTTTGCAGAAGCCGCGGCGCGCCTGGACCACCAGCCGGACGCCGCGCTCGGCTACCTGAGGCAGGCCCTCGCCGGCGCTGTGCGCTTGCAGTTCAACCGCTTTCTCTTCACCGTGCCCGGCCTCGCCGCACGGCTGTGCCAGGCGGCCCTCGACGCCGGCATCGAAACCGAGTTCGTGCGTGCCACCATCCGCGACCGTCACCTGAACGCACCGGATGCGACGCGCCCCGACTGGCCGTGGCGACTGCGCGTGCAGGTGCTGGGTGAGTTGTCGATCTGGCGCGACGGGCTGCCGCTGCGCTCGGCCGGCAAGGCGCAGCGCAAGCCGCTGGAGTTGCTGGCACTGCTGGCAGCACATGGTGGCGGGCCCGTCGATGCCGGCTTCGTCATCGACACGCTCTGGCCATCGCTCGACGCGGATGCGCCAAAGGCTTCGCTAGAGATGGCGGTGTCGCGCCTGCGCAAGCTGCTGGACCTGCCCGAGGCGGTGCTGGTGGCCGATGGCAACGTGGCGCTGGACCCGGCACTGGTGTGGTGCGACGCCAGCGCCTTCGAGACGCTGGCCGACGAGTTGCATCACGGCCTCGCCGGGGGCGCCGCCGACGCGACGACGACGCGACAGGCCGAACGACTGGTCGCGCTGTACCGCGACCGGCTGCTCGGCAGCGAAACCTTGAGCGGCCGCATGCAGATGGCACGCGAACGCCTGGCGTTGCGCTACCACCGCGCCGTCGCCGCATGGGGCGCCACGCTCGAGGCGCGTGGCGCCTGGCCTGGCGCGATTGCGCTGTACGAGCGTGCCTTGACATGCGACGTGCTGGCCGAGCCGATCTACCGCGCGCTGATGCGGGTGCATCTGCAGCTGGGTGAGCGGGCCGAGGCGTTGCGCGCCTACCGCCGTTGCCGCGAGCTGTTGGCCTCGGTGCTCGGCGCCGAGCCCGGCGAGGCCACCCGCGCGCTCTACGACGCGGCCCGCGCCGCGCCCGGCTGAGCGGCTCCGCGCCTCACCACGGCAGCCCGGCCTGCGAGCTGAGGGTGTAGTTGGTCACCGGCACACCGTCCCAGGTGGTGATGTGGTCCACGCCCTTCAGGCGGATCGAGTCCCAGGCGTCGAACACCACGCTGCCGTGGGCATTGGCGCCACTGGAGATCGCCCATGCGGTGGTGGTGAGGTTCAAGGGCTTGCCGAAGTCGAAACGCGCGCTCACGACAACCGTTTCGTCGATGTTGAGCACCACGTCCGGTTGCGACCAGTCGGACTGCACGGCCCAGTCCTTCCAGACGGTGTCCCGGTGAGGCACCAGCGGCAGGATGCGGAAGAAGGTCGCGCCGCTCAGGCCATGGGCTTCGAGCGTCCCCTTGACCTTGACGCGGTAGTACAGCAAACCAGTGTTGTTGGTCTGCCCGGGTGCATCGATCATCAACATATCGGTGAAGCCAGCGATGGCGGCCCCCATCTCCTCGCCAATGCTGGTGCTGCTGCTGGTCCGCACCCGCAGCTTGCCGCCGGGCTGCGCCTGCGCGAAACCGCTGGAGCTGCCAGTCACCGCGTGGTTCGCCTTGGCCTTGACCAACGCCATGGCCGGTGAGAAGGCTTCCCTGCACTTCGAGTCTTCCGGCTTGAACAGCGTGGCCAGCTCGATGTTCTGCACTGGCACGCCACTGCCGCTGGGCGCACCGGCGCAGGAATAGGCCAGCGTGCCGAACTGGTCGGTCGGCGGCGTGGCGGCCGCCAGCATCGGCCAGGCCAGACTGGCCGCCGCGGCCAGCGCCAAGGTGGTGAAGCGGGTGAGCGAAGTGCGCATGGTGGTGTCCCTCGGTTGGCAGGCCTCGCCATCGAAGCCTTGGCGCGAGACTAAATGGCACGCCGGCCCGGCCACCAACGGATCGCCAACCGATCGCGCTCGCGGGCCGCCGCCCCCTTGCCATAGGGGGCGGCCGCACAGGCGGCCCCCTACAATCGATCGCTACTTTTCCTAGCGATCACCCGCTTCATGAGCGACCCCAAGTCCACCCCAGCCGCTGAAGTCCACAAGCCGAGCAACTTTCTGCGCGCCATCGTCGAGCGCGACCTGGCGGCGGGTACCTACGACCAGCGGCCGTTCGGTGGCAGCCCCGGCGATGCGGCCCACCATGCAGCCGGCCAGCCGGACCCGGCGCGCGTGCGGCTGCGCTTCCCGCCCGAGCCGAACGGCTACCTGCATGTTGGCCACGCGAAGAGCATCTGCCTGAACTTCGGCCTGGCACGCGACTACGGTGGCGTGTGCCACCTGCGCTTCGACGACACCAACCCCGAGAAGGAAGAGCAGGAGTACGTCGACGCGATCGAAGAGATGGTGCAGTGGCTGGGTTGGGACTGGAACGCTTTCGGCACGCCCCACCTGTACTTCGCCAGCAACTACTTCGATTTCATGTACCGGGCGGCGGAGCACCTGATCGAGCGCGGCCTGGCCTATGTCGACGAACAGACGCCCGACGAGATGCGCGCCAACCGTGGCGACTTCAACACGCCCGGCACCGACAGCCCGTTCCGCAGCCGCACGCCGGCAGAGAACCTGGCGCGCTTTCGCGAGATGCGCGACGGCCAGCATGCCGACGGCGCCATGGTGCTGCGCGCGAAGATCGACATGGCGTCACCCAACATCAACCTGCGCGACCCGGCCATCTATCGCATCCGCCGCGCGACCCACCACAACACCGGCGACAAGTGGTGCATCTACCCGATGTACACCTACGCGCACCCGATCGAAGACGCGCTGGAGCGCATCACACACTCGATCTGCACGCTCGAATTTGAAGACCAGCGACCGTTCTACGACTGGCTGCTGGAGCGGCTCGCCGAGGGCGGCTTGCTGTCGCACCCGCTGCCCAAGCAGTACGAGTTCGGCCGCCTGAACCTGAGCTACGTGATCACCAGCAAGCGCAAGCTGAAGCAGCTGGTCGACGAGAAGCATGTGCAAGGCTGGGACGATCCGCGCATGCCCACGCTGGCCGGCATGCGCCGCCGCGGCTACACGCCGTCGGCGATCCGCAAGATGGCCGACGATTCAGGCGCCAGCAAGACCAACATCTGGCTCGACTACTCGGTGCTCGACATCGCGCAGCGCGACGACCTGGACCCGCAGGTCGCTCGCGCGATGGCAGTGATCGACCCGCTGCCGCTGAAGCTGACGAACTATGCCGAGGTGTTCGGCAGTGGCCACGAGCCCTGTCACGCGCCGGTGCACCCGCACCACCCCGAGATGGGCCAGCGCCGGTTCAGCCTCGGCCCGACGCTGTGGATCGAACGCGACGACTTTGCTGAGGTGCCGCCGAAGGGCTTCTTCCGCCTGTTCCCCGGCAACAAGGTGCGGCTGAAGTACGGCGTGGTGATCGAATGCACCGGCTGCGAGAAAGACGCGGCCGGCCAAATCACCGCGGTAACCGCCACTGTGGTGCCCGACACCAAGAGCGGCACACCCGGCGCCGACGCCATCAAAGTCAAGGGCGTGATCACCTGGGTCGGCGCGCACGATGCAGTGGCCGCCGAGCTGCGCCTGTTCGACCGCCTGTTCACCGAAGCCCAGCCGGATGCCGGCGGTCGCGACTACCTGAGCGTGCTGAACCCGAACAGCAAGCGGATCGCGCAGGGCTACGTCGAGCCCTCACTGGCCAATGCACCGGGCGAAACCCGCGTGCAGTTCGAGCGCCACGGCTACTTCATCACCGATCGCATCGACCACCGTGCCGACGCGCCGGTGTTCAATCGCATCACCGGGCTGAAGGACAGCTGGGGGAAATAAGGGCCCCTAGGGCCGCCTGGCGGCGGCCCGTCCCCCAAGGGGATCAAGCAGCTAGGGGCGGCCCGTCGCTGCTTGAACGGCCCCCAGGTCCGCCTGGCGGCGGCCCGTCCCCCAAGGGGATCAAGCAGCTAGTGCAGTGTTTCGTTCTGTTTGGAACTTAAGCGGCTATTTGCCCGAATGACCTTCTGCAGGATGTCGCGCGCGCTCTTGGTCCAGATGAACGGCTTGGGGTCGGTATTGTGGTGAGCGACGTATTCGTCGATGGCA